>JAYTFR010000001.1:0-6771 GCA_043734125.1 Acidobacteriota bacterium
CCATTAAACTGTTGGTTCGAGCCCCAGGAGCGCGCGAGCGAGAGGTGTTATTAAAGATGTTGAACATGTCGGAGAGTGAGTTCAAGCAATATTGGACGGGAAGGGTCTTCCGTGGTGACGCCCAGGCGGAACCCATTGCTGTGTTTTCGAATGGCATGCAAAAGGAAGCGATTGCGTTGTATCCGGGCGCTATCGCTCTAATGAATATTCAGGACGTCAAGCCGGGCATGAAGATTGTTCGGGTGGACGGCCATAAGCCAGGGGAAGCAGGTTATCCGCTCCAGTAATGCTCCATCCTTCAAGGAATCAGATAGACCGATCACGACGTATCGGCTAAGAACTCTCTACAAAGACCGTAGGCCGTCGACGTTATCTATTCGACACTTGTTTGCGGCATCACTTCGCACCCGGCCATCCGACTTGCGTGCGACGGGCATGTATATCGTTGATTCAAATAGTCCGCTTAGCCCCTCTACACTAATTCCTGTATTGACCTTCGGTTCTGCGATGTAAAAAGCTGTATTGCTTGAATTTTGGTCAAAATCACGGAGTTCGGAGAATGTATGAGCCGAAAATTTCTGTCGTCGAGGGTGGCTGTCTCTTTTTCTATCGCTTACATGGCATTGTTTCTTTTTAGTTGGACACTTGCTGAAGCACAGTCCACCGCCCCGACATTTGGACAACCGACGATTAGCGGTATTCAAGGAGTCGGATACGAACAGGATTTACGGCTTGACCCGACGAATGCGAATCGTGTGTATACGAGCGTTCCTGGATCTCTCTCATCGGATACCAGCTGGATCTGGCATTCGGAGGACGGAGGTAAGACTTTTAAATGGGTGGTCGCAGGAACCGCTAAGCAAGGCAAGCCCAACTCCTGCGCCGGTGGTGGAGACACTGAACTAGCGGTGGATACCGTCGGAAACTTGTACTTCAACGATCTCACGCTCGCCAACTTCAGTACTGCCCGATCCGGCGATCATGGTGCAACGTTCGTTTGCAGCAATGCGGGTGTACCGGACACGGCTGTCGATCGACAGTGGTACGCAGTTGATGGAGATCCCTCGACGGGTACGGGGGTTGGGACCGGAGCCGGACATAATATTTACCTTTCCAATGATGAAATCGGGCCAGGAGCGGTAACGTGCCCAGTTTCAGGCCAAGTAAATAATGTGCTTGCGATGTATCGATCGCCGACGCCAGCAGGTGCTGCGACAGCTGGCATCGAGTTTGGTCCCGGGAATAAGGTCTCACGGCCATCAAGTTGTGATGAAGGAATCATGGGCAATAATGAAGTGAGCCCGGTAGCAACCACGACCGGTCAACCTCTAGTAGCAGGTGGGCCGCCAGCAACTCTTTCCACTCCCGTAAAACACGTGTACGTGATTCACGATGATGCGACGTTTTCGAAGATTGCCATGGGGCGTTGCTTCCCGGTCGCGTTTGGCGCGCCGGTACCGAATGTGAGCGACCCCAGTGGCCTGAATTGTGTTGATTTGCCGGTCGCAACATTAGGCGCTCCGGGCACGGTGAAGACCGGTGGGAATTTCCCGACGATGACGATTGATAAGGCGGGAAACCTGTATGCAGTCTGGGAGCAGGCCCCGGTGAACTCGAGCGGCCAAATTGGAAATACTTCGCTCGCATATTCCTACTCGACTGACGAAGGCGCTCACTGGTCTCAACCAATCACGCTCGCCACAGGTCTTCTGAATAACGTTTTTGCGTGGCCTGCTGCCGGCGATGATGGGCGAGTGGATGTAGCCTTTTATGGAACGAGTGCACCGGTTGATACGACGACAGGAGGTCCAAACAAATGCCTGAACGGTGGTCCCGATTCGGTGAATGGTGCCTGGAGCTTGTATGTGCTGCAGACGCTTAATGGCCATGCGGCAACGCCAACATTTTCGGCGCCAGTTCTTGCAAGTGAGCATTATGTTCACAAAGGCAGCATACAAACGGTTATAGGTGGTCAGTGTGGAGACCGAACCCTCGGAGACTTCCTCCAATTGCGCATTGGGCGCCAGGGCGAGGCGCAAGTCGCGTATGCGGATTCGAACAATGCGGACGCTGCCTTTGCTCCTCACGGCATGTATGTCAAACAGAATGGCGGAAGCGGTGTTTATGCCTCGAAAACAATAACAGGAAATTCTATCCTTCTCGGGGATGCGAACGATCCCTCCGGCGACGGGAAACGAGAGACTGATGGAATTAGTGGTCCAAACATCTCAAACCTCGACATTTTGCAATCTACTTTTGCGCAACCATCTCCTACGAATTGTCATCCGGCAGGCACACCTTGCTATAGGGTGACAATGAAAATTAACAATTTGACCCTGACACCGCCCGCGCCAGATTCGGTCGCCGTCTGGTTGACGCAATGGCTGATCCCTGCCGATCCCAATTGTTCCTCAACGGCAACATCGTGCAAAAATGGCGGCAAGAATCCGATGGTCTACTTTGAGTCGAACGGAACCTGCTGGTCCGGTGAAAACGCCGCTCTGCTGCTGGGAGGAGGAGTTACATTAACTTATCCGGGCACGAAGCAGATCACTGCGCCGGGGGCATGTTCGGTAGTGTTGGGGCCGCTTGGAAGGATAACCATAGACGTTCCGATTGCTGACGTCAGTTTGGATCCTGGCGTTGCGCCGCTAACGAATAGGCTATTTAGCATTACCGCGAGCACCATGACGCTGAATGCTCCGCCGGAAAGCGTTTCTCCGAATCCTGGCGGCTTTAGTGGATTCAGCGGTCCCATTGGTGGAGTGCTTTTTGATTTGATTGACGTAGTGCGAGGCTATGACTTTGTGCCGCGGTTGTGAGAGCGCACTGCAGTTCACTTTGCCATTTTTCTTTTAATGATGGAAAGGTGCTCTGACGGAGAGAGCACCTTTCCATTAGCCGTGGGATTCGACGAGACATTTGCGTTTCGAAATCATGGGCCTGAATTTTTGCCGACTTGCCGGCGCACGCCATGCATTTCGCTCTTCCCGGGACGCACATAGTAGCGGTAACGCCTCCGTTCTTCAACGTATGGGACGCTGCACAGAAAAATCAGCCGGATCTACACTCAGCCAACAACTTGAACGGCCAAGAGCATTCGCCACCTGCGGCAAATAGCTTTTTACTACTATTGACCCTCGCTAACAGCCTCCTCATAATCGTCCGACTTCGGATTCGCTCTTAAATAAAAATCAAGCTTCGTCGCGCATCCACGGTGCAGCGGGATTCTGCGGCGCGATGAAGAACAGACGAAGAATATAAAAGGACCTTGCAAAAACACATGGACTGCCTCCAGACTCTGATCCGCGTTTCGCTAATTGCTTCGGCAGCGTTGTTAGTAGCAATGTTAATATTCACAACCGAGCCGTGCACAGCCCAGCAAATTAGCGGCAACATTCAGGGGAGCGTCATTGATCCGAGCGGCGCGGTCGTGCAATCCGCGGCGGTCACCGCCCGGCATCTAGAAACCGGATTGACCCGGGACGTGGTCACCAATCGCAGCGGAGCCTTTTTGCTGGTTGAATTGCCGGTTGGCCATTATTCGTTGGAGGTCGCGGCCAAAGGATTTCAGAAATATCTACAGGCGGGAATTTCTTTGGAGGTCAACGAAACCGCAACCATCAACCTGCGCCTGCAAGTCGGTTCTGAAGCGCAGGAAATCAAGGTGAACGCGGACGCAACGCTCGTGCAAAGCACGGTCAGCAGCCTCGGGCAGACTGTGATGCAGCATGAAATCCTCGATTTGCCGCTCGATGGCCGCAACTTCTCGCAACTGGGAACGCTTCAACCCGGCGTCGTGCCCTTAACGCCCGGACTGCGGGAAGCAGGCGGACCCGCCCGCGCCAATCAGGCATATGCCGTCAATGGCCAGCGACCTGAGTCCAACAATTTCCTCATAGACGGCGCCGGCAATGCGAGCTCCGTCGATGGAGGTTTTGTTCTGAAGCCACCCGTCGACGCCATCGGCGAATTCAGAATTCTTACGCACAATGCGAACGCCGAGTTCGGCCGGAACACCGGCTCTACAACCAACATTGTTACTCGATCCGGGTCCAACGCATTTCACGGCGCTCTCTGGGAATTCCTCCGCAATGATCTGCTGGATTCCTCCGACTACTTCACTCACAATGTGCAACCGTTAAAACAAAACCAGTTCGGTGCCACTTTCGGTGGACCCATCGTCAGAGACAAAACTTTTTTCTTCGCTTATTACGAGGGTTTTCGCAATCGGCAAGGTGAGAGCGTGCCCGCCACCGTCCCATCAGCGGCAGAGAGGCAAGGCAACTTCGGCGAATTATGCACCGCATCAGGAAGCAATTTCGATTCCAACGGCAACTGCGGCAACCCCGTAGGACAATTGACTTTCTTCGGTCAAGCCGTGCCTTTTAACCAGATGACGCTTTTCACTCCCATCGATCCGGTGGCGAATAATCTTCTGCCTTTCTTTCCCGCGGCGAACAATGGTCTCAATGGATTTATCGGTACGCAAAGCCTGAGCGAAAACAACGACCAGTTTGGATTGCGAATCGACCAGAACGTCGCGCACTCCGACACACTCAATTTTCGCTACATGTATAGCAGCGGTCCCACCACCGACCCGCTGTCGCCGCAGGGTGCGAACGTTCCGGGCTTTCCGGTGGGGGAATATGATCGCGCGCAAAATTTTGTGGCACAGTCAACGCACGTCTTTTCTCCAACCCGCATTGGAGTCGCACGATTCTCATTTCTTCGAAACAAGTTTTTGCTGGATGAGCATCTGAACCACCAATCGCCGGCGAGCTTGGGCTTTACCTACCAGCCGTCGTTGCCTGAAGCAGCGGGACCGCCTTTCGTTCAAATCGGCGGCTACGCATCTGTGGGCGATCCCATCACCGGCCCCCGAAATACTTTTCAGAATACGTTTGACGTGTCCGGTTCTTTAAGCTGGGTTCTTCGTCAGCACGATTTTAAATTCGGCGGAGGCTACAGGCGAGACCAGATCAACGCCATGCAAGGCATCGCGACCAATGGCTTCTTCGTCTTCGCCGGCATTCCTTCATTCGCGCAGTTTCTCTACAACGACGGCTTTGCGAACTTTCTGTCGGGCAACCCGGTGGTCTTCCTGCAGGGCGGAGGAGACTTTGGCCGTGAGATTCGCGATCGCGCTCTAGATTTATATGCGCAGGACACCTACAAAGTTACTTCCAACCTGACGTTGAACATTGGTCTTCGTTACGAACTACCCTTCTCCGCTACTGAGAATAAAAACCGGGTAAATCTTTTTGCGCCCGGCGCGCAGTCAACCGTAATGCCAGACGCACCCGCGGGACTTCTTTATCCAGGCGACCGGGGCGTGCCCGCCGGCCTGATTCCGACGCAGAAAACAGCGTTTGCTCCGAGAGTGGGGTTTGCCTGGGACCCCAGGGGCGATTCGAAAACTGTGATCAGCGCTGCCTACGGAATTTTCTATGAGCCTTACTACACAGGCCAGGGCGGCCCGCTCCAGGACCCCATCAGCGCGCCTCCCTATCTAAAAACCCTTCAGTTAGGTTTTCCCATCAACTCATTTTCCAATCCGTTTCACACGCCGAATCCATTCGGAGTTCCCTTCCCGGAGCCGATGACATTACTCGTGGTCTCTCGCAATTTACATTTGCCCTATGCGCAGGATTGGAACTTGAATATCCAACGCTCACTCGGGAATGATTGGCTGCTGCAGGTAGGCTACGTGGGTACGACCGGAGTGCGGCTACCGCGCTTCGTTGAAGGCAACCCGGCGGTCTACTACCCCGGCGTAGACACGACAAGCCCCGGGTGCTCGGCATCAACTCCGTGTCCCATCTCTACCGAAAATAATGTCAACCAGCGCCGGCTTCACTCCGGATGCACCCTGGCGCAGCCGAACAATTGCGTCTACGGTTCAGTGGGAGAGATCGCAGGCATCGCGAACTCGAGTTACAACGCCCTGCAAGCTAGCCTTCGCAAGCGCTTCAGCCACGGCCTTTCCTTCCTGGCTTCCTACACGTGGTCGCATTCCATCGATGATGTTTCCTCGTTCAACATAACCGGGTCAGCATCGCAACCTGTGGCGGGAGAAAACGATCTGGCTCAGAATCCATTTAACCTCGCGGCGGAACGCGGACCTTCCATGTTCGACTCTCGTCATCGCTTCGTACTTAGTTATCAATGGAGCCTTCCGTTCTTGCAAACATCCCACACTTGGTATGGATACGCCCTCGGTAACTGGCAGTTGAACGGAATTTTCACCGCGATGAGCGGCACTCCTTTCACCGTGTTCGACTCAAACGACGTCTCGCTGCAAGGCCAGGCACCCGAAATTTCTGGATTCTCCAGCAACCGTCCGAACGTGATCGGCAATCCGAATTCTGGACCGCGTTCGACTGCGGAGTGGTTCAACGTGAGCACATTTCAGCGGCTCACCCAAGACCCGAACTCTCCGGTTGAGCAGTTTGGCAATGAGGGACGCAATGCGGTGCTGGGCCCGCGATACGTCAACTGGGATTTCTCAGCCTTCAAAAACATCCGGCTGACGGAATCAAAAGAGCTTCAACTCCGAGGGGAGTTATTCAACATTTTGAACCACACAAATTTCCGATTGCCGGTCAGCGATATCGAATCGCCAAACTTTGGGCAGATTCAACAGGACGTAAGTCCACGCCTGATCCAGCTAGCGCTGAAATTCCTGTTCTAAGATCACTTCCACACACTAACCAGTTCCGCCATCTTGATCGCGGAACACACAAAGATCTATGCCGGTTGCGCGATATC
>JAYTFR010000002.1:0-69437 GCA_043734125.1 Acidobacteriota bacterium
CTTTTTTTGAGGTTGTCATTTACAGCTCCTTCGTCAGCTTGAATCGCCTCGGTGAGGCGGAAGCGGCGGCTACAGTCTTGCCGCTTCGAGGTGATCATCCCACGAGATGGGCTGTGAATTTCCAAATACGGCTTCGGAAAACCGGGCCGTGCTAAACGGTGTGATAACCCCCCGCGTTTCCTGCGTTTGTCTCGGTATCGTGCGGTTGTGTTTTGTGCAAGTTACGTGTTTTCAACAGGGCGGTAGCGTTCAAATCCCACCCTCTCCGCCATACCTTGACCAGGGGTCCTTCACTTCCACCGCGCTTGGCTTGGTGTTCAGGGTCAGGATCTCCAATGCTCATTCGCTTTTTGAATTAGGCGGCGTCGCGATAGATAACGCGAGCTGCCTAACGAGAAGGATGAGGGGAGAAGTCGGTCAGGGCCAGGAAAGTCGAATCAACTTTTTCCACGAGTTTTCCGTTCACCTCGGACTTGTCGCGCACACTCTTCCACTCCGGGTCATCCTGGAAGGATTTCCAGTTGGCAGCGGCGGCTTCACGGCTGGGATGCTCAAGAATATAAATAAGGGTGCTGGTCTTCTCCGGTTCGTCGAGGGGCGTCCAATAAGCAATGCTTTTCATTCCGTGGCGGTCAAAGATTCTTATGGTGTGTTCGCGGAAGCGTGACAACAGGTCGCTCAGTTTCCCTGGAGCTGCGTGGTAGACGCGAAGTTCATAGACCGCTGTGGTGGGTTCCGCGCCGTTGGAATCCTTTTGTTGAGCGGCGGCCCAAAATGTTGCTGGAAGCAATGTGGCCGCCGGAAGCGCTCGGAGCAATGTTCGCCGTTTCACGGCAGGAATTCTAACAAAGGTAAGCCTGCGGGGGGTGTGCTCGGTGGACTGTATCCTTGATTACTCAACTTCCTCTCCCACTCATTCGTTGATTTCGCTACAATTCTTTCCCTGAGGTATTCCCCATGCCCCGAAGTCTTTGGATCGTTCTTGCAATCCTGCTTGCTTTCCCTAACCCGCAGACTCCCACATCCCGATGGACCGGCGCCAAGGCTAACGAGTGGTATCAGCACCAGCCGTGGCTGGTGGGCAGCAATTTTATTCCTGCGACCGCCATCAACGAGTTGGAGATGTGGCAGGCCGACACCTTCGATCCCAAAGAGATCGACAAAGAATTAGGCTGGGCCGAGGGCCTCGGCATGAATACCATGCGGGTCTTTCTGGATGACCTGGTGTGGCAGCAGGACTCAGCGGGCTATAAGAAAAGGATGGACGATTTCCTGGCCATCGCGGCCAAACATCATATCCGGCCAGTCTTGGTTCTATTCGATTCCTGCTGGGATCCCAATCCGAAACTCGGACCGCAGCATGCGCCGGTTCCGGGCGTGCACAACTCGGGATGGGTGCAGAGTCCGGGCGCGAAGGCATTGAGCGATCCCGCGCAGGAGCCGCGCCTTAAGGCGTACGTGGAAGGTGTGGTCGGAGCATTTGCCAACGATCCGCGGGTGCTTGCGTGGGATGTGTGGAACGAGCCCTCGAACACCAACGACGGCGCCTACGGGAAGGTGGAACTCAAGAACAAGCGGGAGCGAGTGTTGGATCTGTTGCCGAAGGTGTTCGCGTGGGCGCGGTCCGCGCAGCCGTCGCAGCCGCTGACCAGCGGCCTGTGGGAAGGCGACTGGTCTTCGCCTGAGAAACTCGATCCGATTGGACGGGTGCAGCTGGAGCAATCAGACATTCTGTCGTTCCACAATTACAGCGGGCCTGCGGATTTTGAAATGCACGTCGCCTTGCTAGAGAGCTACCACCGGCCGATCCTGTGCACGGAGTACATGGCTCGTCCAATGGGCAGCACATTTGAGGCGATCCTTCCCATCGCCAAGAAACACCACGTCGGCGCGATCAATTGGGGTCTGGTTGCGGGCAAAACGCAAACTTACCTGCCGTGGGATTCCTGGGAGCACCCTTACGTCACCACGCAGCCCCCTGTCTGGTTTCATGAGGTATTTCAGACAGATGGAAAGCCCTATCGGGAGCAGGAAGCCACGCTTATTCGGGAACTGACGGGCGCGGCGCGACCCTGAGATTGCCGGACGGCACGGCGCGCATCTGCCTATTCATGAATCGCCAAACCTTTGCATTTTTGGGGAAAGGCCTGCCTCTGCGTAAAATTTTGTAAATAGTTGAGGACGAATGACTTGTCCAAACATCCAAGAGAAGTCGCGCGGTACGATAGACGGTTTTCGTCCCCGGATCATGGCAGCTCACCTTATGAAAAGAAGGCGGAACAGACTAATGCGGCGCTTCGCAGGTTTCTCAATTCCGGTCGCGGCCGCTTTGATGCTGGTGTTGGCGGGATGCAATGGCGCATCCGCTCCCTCTTCAGCGCGCGCGAATGTGCCGCAGACGATTCCGGTGACGGTGGCCCCGGTCGCGCAACAGGATTTTCCGGTGTACCTCAGCGGATTGGGTTCGGTGCAGGCGTATTACACCGTCGATGTAAAAAGCCGCGTTGACGGCCAACTTCTGGAGGTGAAGTTCCGCGAGGGCGAACACGTTAACAAGGGCGACTTGCTGGCGCTGATTGACCCGCGGCCTTACCAGGTTCAAATGGCGCAAGCCCAAGCTACCTTATTTAAAGATCGGGCTTCGTTAAACGACGCGAAGTTGAATTACCAGCGCTACAAAGATCTGTTCCAGAATTCGGGGGCGGTCTCTCAGCAGCAGGTGGACACACAGAAATCCACCGTGGACCAACTGGAAGGAACTACCCGTAACGATCAGGCATTGGTGGATAACGCCAAGCTGAATCTGTCTTACTGCCACATCACCGCTCCCCAAAGCGGACGCATCGGCTTGCGGCTGGTGGATCCGGGGAACATGGTCCATGCTACCGACGCCAACCCTTTGCTGGTGATCACGCAGTTGCAGCCGATCACGGCCGTCTTCACTTTGCCTGAAGATCAGTTGGCAACGGTGTCACGCCACATGGGGAAAACAACTCTGCCAGTGGATGCCTACAGCCGCGACGATTCCACCAAGCTGGCGTCGGGAAAACTTTTGACTATCGACAATCAAATTGACCAGACGACCGGCACCGGCAAGCTGAAGGCAGTTTTTGCAAACGAAGACAATGTGCTGTGGCCGAACCAGTTTGTGAATGTTCACCTGCTGCTCGAAACCATTCGGAACGCGACTGTCATTCCCGGGGCAGCGGTTCAGCAGGGACCGCAGGGTACGTACGCTTATGTAGTCAAGCAGGACAAGACAGTCGAAGCACGAAACATCGCCGTCGCCATCACCGCTGGCAATCTCGCGCAGATAACGAGCGGCGTTTCGCCGGGCGAGACGGTGGTCACCGATGGCCAGGACAAATTGCAGAACACCAGCCACGTTGATCCGCATGCCCAGGCGGCGACTCCCGATGGGGCAACGCAAAATGCCAAACCCGGCTCGCAGTCGCAATCAGGCCCGCAGGACGCCGGTCGGCGCAAGCCGGGGACTCGCTCCAAATGAATCCGTCGCGTCTCTTTATTCTCCGCCCGGTAGCCACATCGCTCTTGATGTTCGGCGTGCTGCTAGTGGGGATCGTCGCATACGAGCAATTGCCTGTCTCCGCTTTGCCGGAAGTGGATTATCCGACGATTCAGGTGATGACGTTTTATCCCGGCGCGGACCCCACGGTGATGGGATCGTCGGTGACTGCACCGCTCGAACGGCAGTTCGGTCAGGTGCCGGGACTGAGCCAGATGACGTCGTCGAGTTCGCTCGGCAGCTCGGTCATTACGTTGCAGTTCAATCTCGATCAGAATATCGACATCGCCGAGCAGCAGGTGCAGGCGGCCATCAATTCAGCCGGAACCTACCTTCCGCCGGGCCTGCCGAATCCGCCGATTTACAGCAAGGTTAATCCCGCGGACGCTCCCATTCTTACGCTGGCGCTGACTTCGGCGACGCTTCCGCTCTCGAAAATCGAAGACCTCGCCGACACCCAACTGGCGCAGAAGATTTCGCAGGTCAGTGGAGTCGGACTGGTTTCGATCAGTGGCGGACAGAAACCAGCCGTGCGCATTCAGGCGAACCCTTCCGCTTTGGCTTCCTACGGCATTGGACTTGAAGATGTGCGGACCGCGCTGGCGACCGCGAACGTTGATCAGGCGAAGGGCACGCTGGATGGGCCGCGGCAGTCCTTCACCATTGACGCTAATGACCAGTTGATGGCTGGAGCGGAATACAAACCTATCGTCATCGCCTACCGCAATGGCGCGCCGGTCAGGCTAGCCGACGTCGCCAACGTGGCCGACGGGGTGGAGAACGTTCGGCAAGCGGCGTGGATGGGCCAGGGAAACACGCTTTCTCCGGCGGTCATCGTTAACATTCAGCGGCAGCCGGGGGCGAACATCATCAGCGTGGTCGATCGTGTCGAGAAACTGCTTGATGGCCTTAAGAAATCGCTACCTGCTGCCGTGACGGTTATTCCCCTCACCGACCGCACTCAAACTATCCGCGCCTCGGTGACAGACGTTGAGTTTGAACTCACCCTGACCATCGGACTGGTGGTCATGGTCATTTTTCTTTTCTTGCGGAATGTGCGCGCGACCATCATTCCAAGCTTTGCGGTGCCGCTCTCCATCGTCGGGACATTTGGGATCATGTATTTGCTGGCCTACAGCTTGAACAATCTGACGCTGATGGCCCTAACCATCTCCACCGGATTTGTGGTCGACGACGCGATCGTGATGATCGAAAACATTGACCGATACCTGGAAGCTGGGGAGTCACCGCTGGATGCGGCGCTCAAGGGCGCCGGACAAATCGGCTTCACCATCGTCTCGTTGACGGTTTCGCTGATTGCCGTGCTGATTCCCCTGCTCTTCATGGGCGACGTCGTGGGCCGGCTGTTCCGCGAATTTGCCGTCACGCTCGCGGTCACCATTCTGGTTTCGGCCGTCGTCTCACTGACGCTGACGCCCATGATGAGCGCGAAGCTTCTCAAGAGCAAGCAGCAAACGAAGCACAGTCGATTCTACGTATGGTCTGAGGACATTTACGAGCGCGTGATCAGGTTTTATGGGCGCACCCTGAAGTGGGTTCTGCAGCACCAGACGGCGACGCTTCTGGTTACGGCCGGAACCCTGGTGTTCACCGTTCTTTTGTACATCGTTGTGCCGAAGGGATTTTTTCCTACGCAGGACACCGGCGTGATTCTGGGGATCTCTGATGCGCCGCAGAACATTTCTTTCCCTGCGATGTCGGATCGTCAACAGCAACTGGCGCACGTGATTCTGCAGGACGCGGATGTGGCCAGCCTGTCGTCGTTCATCGGCGTGGACGGCACCAATCCCACGATCAATACCGGGCGCATTCAAGTCAACTTGAAGCCGCGCGGGGACCGCAGATCGTCTGCGACCGACATTATTCGCCGCCTGCAGCCGAAGCTGGCGCAGCAAGTGCAAGGAATCACCTTATACATGCAGCCGGTGCAGGACCTGAGCGTTGCGGACCGCGTAAGCCGCTCGCAATATCAGTATTCGATGGAAGACACGGACGCGGGGGAACTGGCGACATGGTCGCAAAAGCTTCTGGAACAACTGCGGGCGTCGCCGGTGTTGCTCGACGTGGCCAGCGACCAGCAAACCGGAGGCCTGCAGGCTGACCTGGTGATTGACCGCGACACGGCATCGCGCCTGGGGGTTACGCCAACCGCCATCGACAACACGCTGTATGACGCTTTCGGACAGCGCCAGGTTTCCACTATTTACACGCAGCTGAACCAGTATCACGTGGTTTTGGAAGTTGATCCGCGGTTTCAGCAGGACCCGACTTCGCTCAATACTCTTTATGTGAAAGCGGCGAATGGAACGCAGGTGCCGCTCTCCTCGTTCAGTCACATTGACCAGAGCAATGCCACGCTGGCCATCAACCATCAGGGCCAATTTCCCGTGGTGACGCTGTCGTTCGATCTACCACCCGGAGTTTCGCTCGGCGAAGCCACCAAGGCCATTGACGCCGCAGAGCAGGCGATCGGCCTGCCGCCCAGCATTCACACCAGCTTTCAAGGCACGGCGGCCGCGTTTCGCAACTCGCTTTCGAGCGAGCCGCTGCTGATTCTTGCCGCCATCGTCACGGTTTACATCGTGCTCGGCGTCCTCTATGAGAGCTACATCCATCCAATCACCATTCTCTCGACACTGCCTTCCGCCGGCGTTGGCGCGCTGCTTGCCTTGCTGATCACCGGAAACGATCTCGGCGTGGTGAGCCTGATCGGAATCATCCTTTTGATCGGCATCGTAAAAAAGAATGCAATCATGATGATTGATTTCGCGCTCGAAGCTGAACGCGAGGAGCACAAGGCGCCCGAAGAAGCCATTTACCAGGCTTGCCTGCTGCGTTTTCGTCCAATCATGATGACGACCATGGCCGCGTTGTTTGGAGCACTGCCGCTGGCGCTTGGCCGGGGCACGGGTTCTGAATTGCGCCATCCGCTGGGGATCACCATTGTCGGCGGACTGCTAGTAAGCCAACTACTCACGCTTTACACGACGCCGGTGGTCTATATCTGGTTTGACCGTTTATCCAGCCGGTTCGCGCGTTTTGGATTCCGGCACTTCGTCGAAGAGCCGGCGACGGGAGACTAAGTGAGCGTATCGTCTCCATTCATAAAACGTCCGGTTGGGACCTCCCTGCTGACGCTGGGACTTCTGCTTTCGGGTATTTTGGCGTTCAGGTTTCTTCCGGTTGCGCCCTTGCCGCAGGTGGAATTTCCCGTCATCAGCATTGGCGCATCGCTGCCTGGCGCCAGCCCTGAAACGATGGCGTCGGCCGTGGCGACTCCGCTGGAGCGCCAGTTCGGGCGAATCGCCGGCGTGAATCAAATGACTTCTACGAGCCAGACCGGCTCGACCTCCATCACTTTGCAATTTGATTTGGACCGTAACATTGATGCCGCCGGGCGCGACGTACAAGCCGCGATCAATGCCGCGCGCAGTCAACTGCCGTCATACATGCCCGGCAACCCTTCGTATCGCAAAGTGAATCCGGCGGACGCTCCCATACTGATTCTGTCGCTCACATCCGACACCATAACCCTGCCGCAAATGTACGATGCCGCCGATTCTGTACTTTCGCAGAAGCTGGCGCAGGTGAGCGGCGTAGGCCAGGCATTTGTCGGCGGAGCAGCAAGGCCCGCGGTCCGCGCGGAGGTGAATCCGAATCTGCTGAACAAGCTGGGCCTTGGCCTCGACACGGTGCGAACGGGGCTTGCAGCAGCCAACGCCAACCGGCCGAAGGGCGAAGTTGCCAATGCGATTAACGCATGGGCGATCACTTCCAACGATCAGATCAAACTAGCGAGCCAGTACCAACCACTGATCGTGGCTACCAAAAATGGCGCTTCCGTAAGGCTGGGCGACGTGGCTACGGTGCAAGATTCGGTCGAAGATACCCGCGTGATCGGCTTGGCGGCACAGAGTTCCAGTGATCCCAACGCGCAGGGCAAGGCGGCAGTGCTCATCATTGTTTTCCGCCAGCCCGGCGCGAATATTATCGACACCGTGGACAGGGTCTATGCCCTGTTGCCGGAACTCTCTGCGTCCATTTCGCCCGCGATTCATATTGATGTGGTCATGGACCGCACCACGACGATCCGCGCCTCGGTGCACGACATTGAAATCACGATTTTGATTTCGGTCGCGCTGGTCATCCTAGTGGTCTTTGTATTTCTGCGCACCGTGAGAGCAACGCTCATTCCCAGCATCGCCGTGCCGCTGTCGCTGATCGGCACCCTGGCCGTGATGTACGCCTTCGGTTACAGCCTGGATAACCTGTCGCTTATGGCGCTGGCTATTTCCACGGGCTTTGTTGTGGACGATGCGATCGTCGTTCTGGAAAACATCACCCGGCACCTGGAAGCCGGCATGGCGCCGGTTGCAGCCGCATTCCGTGGCGCGCGAGAAATTGGATTCACCGTACTCTCGATGAGCACATCGCTGGTCGCGGTCTTCATCCCTATTCTGATGATGGGCGGAATAGTCGGCCGGCTGTTCCGCGAGTTCGCCGTGGTGCTAAGTGCGGCCATCGCAGTGTCGCTCCTGATTTCACTCACTACCACGCCGATGATGTGCGCGCAGATTCTGCACCGCCCAGAAGAAGACAAGCACGGACGGATTTACCGATTCTCGCAACGTGTTTTTGACGGTGTGCTGGAGGTATACCGCAGGTGCCTGACAGTAGTTTTGCGTTATCAGTTCGCAACCCTGCTGGTCACCATCGGCACGGCTGGGCTTACGGTTTATCTTTACGCCCAAGTGCCCAAGGGATTTTTCCCGCAGCAGGACACCGGGCGCCTGATGGGCACCGTGCAGGCGGACCAGGACGTTTCCTTCGGCGCGATGAAAGAAAAAATGCAGCAGTTCGTGCACGTCGTGATGCTGGACAAAAATGTACAGACCATTGTGGGTTTTGCCGGCGGCAACACTGCCAAGAACCAGGGTCGGATGTTCATCACTCTTAAGCCCAAGGGGCCAGAGCGGACGGTGACCGCCGACCGGGTCATCGGCGAGATGCGCCGCAAGCTAGTTGCTGTGCCGGGTGCCACGCTGTTCATGCAGTCGGCGCAGGACCTCACCATTGGCGGCCGTCAGAGCCAGGCGCAATACCAGTACACCGTACAAGGCGAAGGCCTGAAGGACTTGGGGGACTGGGCACCGCGCCTGCTGCAGAAGTTGCGGACATTGAAAGAGCTACGCGACGTGAATACCGATCAGCAGGATCGCGGCCTGGATGCCGCGGTAACGATTGACCGCGACACCGCGTCGCGACTGGGAGTCACACCGCAAGACATCGATAATGCTCTTTATGACGCCTTCGGGCAGCGGCAGGTTTCAACTATCTACCGCCAGCTGAATCAGTACCACGTGGTGATGGAAGTTGATCCGCAATACCAGAATAGCCCGGCTGCGCTGCAATCGGTTTACGTGCACTCTTCGAACGGGCAAATGATTCCGCTTTCGTCGATTGCCCATTTCGGCCCCGCGAACACATCGCTGGCGGTAAATCATCAGGGCCAGTTTCCTTCCACCACCATTTCTTTCAATCTTGCGCCTGGCATCTCACTGGGGCAGGCGACCGATGCCATCAATGCCGCCAAGCTCGAAATTCGAATGCCGGCGACCATCCATGGCAGCTTCCAGGGTGCCGCGGCGGCTTTTCAGCAGGCGCTGGCCAATCAACCGTTACTAATTCTTACTGCTCTGCTCACGGTTTACATCGTGCTCGGGATTTTGTACGAGAGCTACATTCACCCCATCACGATTCTCTCGACGATTCCCTCGGCGGGCGTGGGCGCGCTTCTGGCTTTGCTCATCACGCACAACGAGCTCAACGTGATGGGAATGATCGGCATCATTCTGCTGATCGGGATCGTAAAGAAAAACGCAATTATGATGATTGATTTCGCCCTCGATGCGGAACGCCGGGAGGGCAAGTCTGCGCAAGACGCCATTTTTGAAGCCTGCATGTTGCGCTTCCGTCCGATTCTGATGACAACCATGGCAGCTCTGCTCGGCGGCCTGCCGCTCGCGCTCGGAACCGGAGTTGGTTCCGAGTTGCGCCAGCCGCTGGGCATCACGATCGTCGGCGGCCTGATTTTGAGCCAGGCCTTGACGCTATTCACGACCCCCGTGGTTTACCTGTACATGGACCGACTGCGCGGGGCTCGCGGACAACGCGTTGTTGGTCCGCAGATTGCGCCCGCGGGGAGCCAGGCTGACTGAGCAGTGAGAATTCGATGCCGCGTGGTGCGATTTAGATGGGCCCTTGATACCGGCGCAATCGCATCGCCAAAGCCAGGAACGCGCCGGCAATCAGCAACCCCGCCCACAGTCCCGGGCTCACGAGAAATCTAGCCAAAGCCAGAAGTGTCAGTTGGTGATCCATGGGCATGGACATCGACGTGCTGCCTGGCATCGGGAAAGGCACAACTTTATCGCCGCCGGCGAGGCGACTGCCCAACATGGCAGCGAAATGCGACGAATGAAAGGCAATTCTCTCGACCACACCGATTGCGACCAGCGGCAAGGCGGCCCAGACAAATGCCGCGCGCCGAGCCCACGCCGAGACCAGCAGCAGCCAGGCGTAAACGGGCGCAAAGTAAAGCCCATGCACCGCTAAAAGGTGGTAGAGCAGCAACGACACATCGAGCACCGATAGCCGCGTCCATAGGGTCGCGGGGCTCAGGCCGCTGGCCAGCATTACGGCACTGCTGAGCAGAAGCATGATCCATTGCGTGGCCAGAATGATTGCGAAGGTCAGAAGCGGGAGCACCACCAGGGGGATGCAGGCCTTCGAGAGCACAACGTTGAAATCGGAAACCGGCAGCGACTTCCAGAACAGGATGCTGCGATCGCGACGTTCCCCGTGCAGCGCGTCAAGACAATAAAACACGGCAACGACGAAAGTTGTGCCCATGATTAGAAGCGCAGCAAAGTTGTAAGGCTCTTCGAGTACGGCGCGCCTCTGGGCGAGGTCCGGCACCGCCAAGGCGCGGCCGATGGTGGCGATCAGGAAGCCGAACACCGTGACCACGGCAACGGCGAGCGGCACGATATAGAGCGAACGATTTTCCCAAACCTCGCGTCGCACCGACCAGTACAACGTCTGAGTTGCTGAGATAGCGGGGCGCGTGATTCCCTGCGGGGCGAGGGGAGACTGAGGCACTGTGTTCGGGTGGGCATTCATGGTGTTCATTAAGCTGCTCCTTGTGCTTGGCCGCTTTGGTTGCCGATCACGGCAACGAACAAGTCAGCAATGGTGGGCGTGCGCACTTCACCCAGGCTGGCAAGTTCCCCGGCGAGTTGCGGACGAGCGCCGGCGTCGAACAGCAGAATGCTTCGGCCGAGCATCTGGCGTTCATGGATCGGTTTGAGCGCCCTGGCTGCGGCAACACGCTCGGGATTGATCGTCACTTCCACATAGCGCGCCTCGAGTTCTTCCATGCTGCAATCGAGCACGATGCACCCGCGGTTGATGAACATGAGATCGGTGAGGACGTGCTGGACCTCTTCCACCTGATGCGTCGTCACCACGATGGTGCGGCTGCGATCGAAGTAGTCGTTCAGGAGAGAGTCGTAGAACTGTTTTCGAAATATGATGTCGAGGCCAAGCGTTGGCTCGTCGAGCACCAGCAATTTCGCGTCAATGGACATTACCAGTGCAAGGTGCAACTGGGTCACCATGCCCTTCGACAATTCCCTCACCTTGCTGCGGCGGCCGATGCTGGTCTTCGCAAGAAAACCTTCTGCCTTCACGCGATCGAAGCGCGGATGCACGCCGCTCAGGTAGTCGAGCGCCTGCGAAACCCGCATCCATCGCGGCAGCACGGCTACGTCGGAAATGAAGCAGACATCCAGCATTAGTTGGTCGCGCGCGGCCCAGGGATCGCGTCCCAGAACGCTGAGTTCTCCCTGATACGGAGTGAGCCCCAGAATTGCGTTGAGCGCGGTGGTCTTCCCTGCTCCGTTGGGGCCGATGAGTCCGAGAATGCGGCCCTCTTCAACGCGCAAGTTGATGCCGTCCAAGGCGACCGCCGTGCCGAAGACCTTGCGCAATCCGCGTGCTTCTATGACGGTCATGATTCTTTCTTCTCCTCTGCAGCAGTGGCCTTTGGATCGTCCGTTGACGGCTGTTTTGCAGCCTCCAGCAGTTCTTCCGGCGTCAAACCGAGTCGCTGAATGGTCGCGTAAACTCTGGGCCATTCTTCCCCTAGAAACTTCTGACGTTCGCCCTGCCGCAACAGATTGTGCGCTCCCGCGTTGATAAACATTCCCAGCCCTCGTCTGCTCTCAACCAATCCCTCGTCCACCAATTGCTGATAGCCCTTTAGTACCGTGAGCGGATTGACCCGATACTCCGCAGCGACCGTGCGCACGGAAGGCAGTGCGTCGCCCTCCTTGAGCACGCCGTCGAGAATCATCGCGGCCACGCGGTCGCGAAGCTGGCGGTAAATCGGCTGACTGTCGTTCCACTCACGGTCCATCAGGGTTTCCTTTGGAAATCGTACGTATTAAAGACCAGGGATTAGTTTTCCCGGTGCACGGTGAAGTGCGCGTGCATCAGCTTGTCACCCGGCATTGCATACGTCCAGTCTTCGGTGTGATGGTTGGCATCGATGAAAGTGAATACGGCGTGTTCCATGTGGCCTCGTTTCAGGCTTCCGGAAACGTCAACCAACGTGAAGTCCAGGGTCTTGCCGTCGGGAGATATTTTCCCGATCATGTGCGGGCGATTCCCCGCATCGCAGTAATGGACCAAGTCCAGTTTCTCGCCGTCCACGTAAAGCATGGTCACTGGATGGTCGTATTTGGTGGCATCCAGCGGCGTGTTGGCTTCCTGCAATTCGTGCACGATTACGTGGCCTCTTGAGGTAACGCGCATTGAAACGCGCATGGGCTTTCCGTCAGCCATCCCGGGCATTTCCGGTACCGTCACTGGGCCTTCCCATTCACCCGCCAAGGTCTTCAGGGCGTCGAAAGATTTTTGCGCCTCGGTCGGTGGGGGTTGCTCTGTGGACATATCCATATTCTGTGCGACTGGCTTCGGTGCGTCTGATTGCGCCGCCGCCGACAGCGGGAGGGATAGCGCCAGCAATCCCAGGGTGAAAACTTGTGTGTATTTCATTTTGGATCTCCTTTTAGTGGCGGCGTGAGGCACTCAGGCTCGCCTTGAATCTACTGTTATAGTTAACTATAACACTAATCATCTGTCAAGGCTTATTCTTTACTGTCTGTAGGAATACGGTAAACCATTGACAACAATGGATATGGTGGGGATGGCTGGGCGCCAAGTTAGGCCGAGAGGGCTGGGAAGTTGCAGAGAGCAAATGGCGTGTATTCCGCCGAACTAGCAACACTCGATCGGGGCATCACACTTGCGCCCGACCGGCGCGTTCCTCAAAACCTGAATTCCACGCCGATATTGGCCTGTCCCTGTTGGGCGTGGTTGGTGACCGGAGTCGTGAAACAGCCGAGCGATGGATCACAGTACGTAGTACTGGAGGACGTAGTGCGTGAAGGAGACCAACGCATTTCCGCGCGCAAAGCAATCTGCGGAGTGAGCAGATACTTCACACCGCCGCCAAGGTTATAGGCGAAACGATCAGTGAACGACAAAATTCCGTGGGAGTCAAAATGTTCGTCTCCGATGCCGGCGACGACGAATGGAAGCAGTTGCGAGTTCGCCGTCGGAAATTCGTAGAGCAAGCTGAACTGGTAAAGATCCAGATGAGCGTTGTTGGTGAGCGTCACCATGCTGCCGTCCGATGAATGGTGTGCGCTCAATCCCGTGGTCTGCCGGTTAAACATGAACTCGCCGAACAAGTGCGGAAGAATGCCCGCGCCTGCATTGAATCCGTAATTGACCGAGCTGTGGATGGACAGGTAGTCGACTGAGGGCGTATTGATGGCAATGTGGCCGCCGAATCGAGCTCCCACGAAAGGTGAAAACGTAAATCTCGTGTCTTCCGACCGCGATTTTTCCGGATACCGTTGCGGGCGTCGCTGCGGATAACGTTGCGGCCGGGGGTATGGCGGCCGCGGATAAGGCGGAGAAGGATTCTGAGCGTGCGCCGCAGACGACGCAATCACGATGGACGCGCATGCCAGAAAAATTAAAATGAGCCAATTCGTCCCGCGTGGAAACAGCACGTACCCTCCTCGGACCTTAGCGACCGTCCGCGCAGAATTTATCGCACGCGGGATAGATAACTGTGATGCGCGCGGCGGGACATGCGATGTCTGCGACTCGGCCACCTGGGGAAGAGTCTGGTTCGCGGTTTAGAACACCCGCCACGCGACATGATCAATTGCGGCGACTGGCAATCTTCGCAGGGCGGGGCTGATGGCGCTCTTGCGAGGAGCTACGGTGATATCCCATTGAGGTGCGTTGCATACAACCGATCAAGCAGCTCAAACGCATCTTGATGCAGATGAGTGCCGAGCCTAATTTGTGCACCGAGCTCCAAATAGGATGCCGCGGCGGAATCATAGGCCACCCACTTCGGGAGTCCGGGCAGGTTTGGGTCTCCGGTCTTGGCAAACTGCACCCAGTAATTGCACATGGCTACGGCCAATGCTTCACCGGCGGCATCTTTGGGTATTGGCGGAGAGTCGAACATCAACAGGGGATCGATCCCGTGGAATGCTCCTAACTGCTGGCCTCCGGGGTTGGGGAAACTCCACGTCACATTGTAAAGATAAGCCTTGCTCTTCATACCCTCCATGGCGCGTGCGGTCCAGCGGGAGGGCGCGATCATTCCGAGATCAGTTCCCGCACGGATAAAGGCCTCGCGCGCATCCGCCGGAGTTGGGGTGGTATACATTCGCAAGACATCGTCGGCGATGGGCGCGTACGACTTCTTCACCCAATCGCGAAACATCTCAGGAGTTCTCTCTGTTGGGCCGATCAGATTGCTGAACTCGCGCTCAGTACTGCCCACGATGACGGGCACGTCCGCCTGCTGGTGATGAGCGAACATGACCAGCGGCTGGTCGGGAATGACCCATCCGTCGACCACCACATCAAATCCGTCATCGGCAGCTTTGAACACAGCATCGGTTGAGGCCAAGCGCAGCTTTTTGATGGCCTCGGGGCCGTCTCCGGCGGCGAGCTTGTGCGCGAGCCCCACGCCCAACGCCTCGGCTGAGTCAACCCCTCCCCCGTGATGGTGCACGCTGGGATGGAGATCGAGCGGCACGCCGCTCTGCATGATGGCGCGCTGGAAGAGTCCGCGGGCCAGCGGAGAGAGCAATAAACAAGCTACATACTCGCCGCCTGACGAATGACCAAAAATCGTGACATTCGCCGGATCGCCGCCGAATTTCGCGATGTTCCGGCGCACCCACTGTAAAGCCGCGATCTGGTCCAGCAAACCATAGTTGCCCGAAGACTGATGCGGCGACTCCGCAGTCAGCGACGGATGCGAAAGCCATCCGAACACACCCAAGCGGTAATTAATTGTGACAACGACCACGCCCTTGGGCACCAGGGTGGCGCCGTCGTCTTCTCCGCGACCCATGACGCCACCGCCGCCGTGAATCCAAAGCATGACCGGCTCGGGCTTCTTGTTGTGCAGGCCGGTAGTGATTACGTTCAGATACAAACAATCTTCGCTAGTCTTGCCTACAGGTTTCACCAGCGACGCATCGCCGCCGACCGCGGTCACAGTCCTCTGGCGACCCCGGTATAGGAAATCGGGTTGCGGACAAGCCGCACTCAGTTGGTCGGCCCTGCGGATCGCATGCCACGGCGCCGGCCGCTGAGGAGGCTTCCAGCGCAGCTCACCAACCGGCGGAGCGGCATAAGGAATTCCTCGAAAATAAGCCAGCTGGGGATGATCGGGAGAAGAGACGCCCTGAACCAATCCGCTGTCGATTTTGACGATTAGTGCCTGCGATTTTTGTTGCGCGCGGTTGGAAGCAGTGCACAAGCTGCAGAGAAGCAAGCAAACCAGGAGTGCTTGACTGAAATGACGTTCCATAGTCTCCCTCCTGACACCGCAATTTTTCGCAAATCCGACTTGCCAAGAACACCGTCCGCCGAGGCTTTCACCAGCCTCGCAATAATGGCTGAGCACTCCAAAGCAGGTACCGGTTTAGCCCGGATCTGAGCCGCGGAGTTGGGATGGTTCTGGCATCATCGGCCGACCGGATGCTGATTCAGTCCGAAGAGATTGCCGAGTCTTACTCGTTGTAGAGTACTCCTGCGGCTCTAATTTTCCGATCCATGACCGTCCTGACCGTCGCTTGGACGACGTCCGTTAGAGAAATTGATTTTTGTTTTTCCTATACGTGAAGATCTTGTCGCACGGTTGCGATGAGCTAGCGTGCTCGTGGGATCCATCCTCAGGGACGGGGCGAGGTTCCTTCGACCAATTTGTAACGAGATAGCTCTTTTTCTTCTTTCGTCGCCTCTTCGCGGAGTTGGGCAAGGCGTTTCAGCAGGACGGGAATCTCGTCTTTTTGTTCGGTCTTACGGGCCGCCTGAATCAAGCGGTAGAGGGAGGTCTGATCTTTCGGATTCAGTTCCAGAGCCTTCCGGCATTCACTGATCGCATGCTGATAGTCTCCGGTTTGCAAATAGAGCCTCGCCAAAACCGAGTGGGCGGGAGCCAGCCCAGGATTCAATGCCGCAGACCTTCTGGCCGAGCGGAGGGCCGTTTGAAACTTTGGGGAACCGGGCGCTGCTCCCTGTTGGGTGAGGATGTCTGCTTGCAAATACAGCAACACGGCATCGTCAGGTTTCTGAGCAAGCTTTTTCACAATCGTCGCCAGCGCGCCCGCAAGATCGCTCTGTTGCACCGACAACATACTTCGAGCCGCAGTCGTCAGGGACTGGTTCGGATCCAGGCGATAGGCCGACTCAAAATCCGCCTGCGCCTTTTCGTAGTCTGACAGTTGCGAGTAGAGCATGCCGCGCGCGAAGTAGATAGACGCTGACTTGGGCTGCACGGCGATACCGTCGCTCACAACATTGATACCGACTTGAAAAGATTGATGTGAAGCCGAGAGATTGGCGAAATCGACGTAGAGATCCGAATTCGCGGGCTGCAGAAGAATCGCCTGCTGGATCGCATTGACTGCTTTCTCCGTGTCATGCACGCCTTCGAAAGCTGACGAAGCAAGTTCCAGGGTTTCGACATCATGCACGTCCGCCGAGAGCAAGGGCTGGAGCGCGTCCAGCGCCGCTTCCGGCTGGTGGGCCATTAATTCAACGCTGGCCAGCAGCCGAAGTTCCTGGGGATCACCCTGCTTCAATTCCGCCGTGTGCTTTAATACGCTCGCTGCTTTGCCCAGTTGCTTAACTTTGACCAGGCAAAGCGCATAGGCGTGGAGGGCGTCCACCTGGGTCTGAAATAACTCCGCTGCTCTTT
Source organism: Acidobacteriota bacterium (assembly GCA_043734125.1). GTDB lineage: Bacteria > Acidobacteriota > Terriglobia > Terriglobales > Acidobacteriaceae > Gp1-AA145. The sequence continues at coordinate 16,917 of JAYTFR010000002.1, forward strand.
CAAAGTGCGGCACTGCATCGCTGCAGCGGTCCTGCTGGAATTCGAGAACGGCGAGCATGCCGTGCGTAGTGGTGTCCTCGGGACGCAAACGAAGGAGGCGCTGTAGCAGCGGAATAGCCCGCGAACTGCCAGCGTCAAATTCAATCTGGGCGGCGCCCTGCAATGCGGGGATGGTACTGGGCGCAATCTTGAGCGCGCGCGTAAAGGAAGTGAGAGCTTCTTTCCTGTTTCCCTGACGCTCATAGGCAACGCCCTGCATGGTCAAAAGCTGGGCGTCATTGGGGGATTGCCGGAGCGCGGGACCGAGCAGTTGCAACGCCTGCACATAATCGCGATCACGCAGGGCGGACGCAATCCGGTCTGCACTCGCAATATCCTGAGCGGCTGCGCGTGAATAAAACAAGAACAGCAAAGCAACCGGTATCAAAGCAGAAACAGCCGAACGAAAGGGAGATGCTGTCATTGGAAATCAGTGCTTCGCGGGTTAGGACCAGCGAGCTTATTTTAAAATAACAAAGCGGCCCGCCCTCCGAAGAGAACGGGCCGCTTGAGCATTCGGGAGCTCAGAACGAGAACTTGCCGCCAACCTGCCAGAACCTTGGTTGGTGTGAGTTCCTGGCTTGACCAAAGCTTCCGTCCGGAAGGTTGGTATCTACGTTTGTGTAGTTCGCACGGTTGAAGATGTTGAAAAACTCAAACCGCAGTTGGAAATTGACCCGCTCCGTAATATGCGTGTCTTTGTAGAAGTTGATATCGGTCTCATAAAAGTTGGGCCCGCGGAACCTTTGCGCCTTCTGATTCCCCTCCTGACCAAAAGTTGGAACGGCGAAATCGCTCGTGGGAATCGCCCCCGTGAGCCAGGATCTGTTATTCGTGGACTGGCTGTAACTGACCACGTCCGGGTAATCAAGATTGTCGCCGTCTCCGTTGTAGTCCCCACTTCCTGGAGCGTAAGCAACGGCAGGATCCGAGGCTGAGCAGCCGGCCCCGTTACTGAGGGCGCCCGACTGGCATACTGCCACAAAGCCATTGAAATTCGCTGCGGTTAGGGGATAGCCTGACTGGAAGATGCTTATGCCGCTGATTCCCCATCCCCCCGTCAGATGCCCCACTGCCCCGTTCCCGCCGTTCAATCCTTTCAACGAGTAGTTGAAGCTAAGCGAGAATCGGTTTGGCACATCGGTGACTGAGGGGCCGTAATATTGCTGGGGGTTCAATCCAGCAGAATTGGGGTAGGCGAGCCCATCATCCTTTGAACTGGCCCGGGTGTAGGAAGCATCGACAAACCCACGCGAAAAGCGCCCCCTCAGATCAAAGTACACGCTCTCGTAATTGGCATGGCGGTCGTTATCGGCGTAGGAAATGGGGCCGAAACTTGGATTGAGCCGGATCGGGCTTGGATTAGCGACCGCGGTGGGGCTGTTGTTCATCTGGCCGATCAAGTCCCCTGGAAATGAATTGATGTCCACTCCGTAGGAGACGTTCCCAACCGAGTTGCCATTGCCGACAATATTGTATGAGTGTGATCCCGAGTAACCGACGGTGGCCGCGAAGACACTTCCGAGCTTCCGTTGCACGGATAGAGACCAGATGTCCGACTTCGGAGACTTCAGGTGTGGGTTGACGCCGCCAATCGCGTCGCTGATGCCCACCTGTCCTCCTTGGGCATTCAGCCCGCCCGTGAAAGTCGGGAAGACGAAGCCAAAGGGCGGCTTGTTGCCGGTTCCGAGAACGAAGATGGGAGCTTGGGACGTGGGCGTCCCGCCCCGCACAAAGTTCGGTAAAACCAACCCGGGGGGGTTGCCGCGGAATTCTTCCTGGACGTTAGCGGAGGTCAGCCAGTTGTTGTAGACCCCGGCCCCGCCACGAACCACCCAGTCCCCCTTACCCGTTGGGTCCCAGGCGAAACCCGCACGGGGACTGAACAAGTAATTGACCGAAGAAAGCAAAGCATTGTGAGTCGCTCGGGCAGCGCCGCTCGCCACTTGCTGTTGCTCGTTGGAACCGGTGCCACGGTAAAAGTTTCCAAAGACGGTTGACGCGCTCTTCGACCAGGGGTTGCCACTGTCGTCGTAGCGCAAGCCTAAGGTCAGTGTCAGATTTTTCTTCGCCCTCCAGGTATCTTCGACAAAGAGCCCGAAGGTCCTCGCAGCCGCGTCCCAGTTCCATAGCTGTTGGGTTCCGGTTGCGGGGTTGTACATGACACCGTTCTCGTTCACGGGATTGTCCTGCGCCAACTCCAACAAATTGTTAAACGAGAATTTCGGAGTTGACCATGGTCCCTGGAACGGCTCGACATCGTCGCCGTACCAGCCTTCGTAACCAAACTTCAAAGTGTGCGCTCCCCGCACGTGCGTCAGGACGTCGCGCCAGTGGTAGTTGTGCTGGATGAAGTCTCCTTGGGCAAACCCCGCTCCGTAGCCTATGCCGCCATTCACACTTATGTCGGGAACCGTGTAATCCTTGGCTCCCGAGCCCAATACGCCTTCAACTCTGCTCTGTCCAGCGGTGAACTCGTTGAGTGTGCTGGGCGAGAACTCGTGCGTCCACGATATCTGACCCGCTACTTGCCACGTATTGTTTAACGCGGAAAATTGGGTTATCGGCGACGCTGCGCCGTTTTGTAAAAGAGTCCGGAACATACTGGCGTACACCCGATCCCTCCTGAAACCCTGGTCAATCCGGGCAAAGTATTGGGTGCCGTTTCGGACCGCGACTGCCCCGAAAAACCCGGAATCGATCATCGGCATGCTGCAAGGCACTCCATTTTGCCCCGCCGTCGTCCCGCATCCCCCCGCTCCAGAACCAAAGACTTGTTGCGCGGTCTGAGACACGGCGACACCGCCCAAACCCGAAGGCACGTAGTTGGTCATCACTTTTGTCCCTACTGTGTTCGGGTAGTTAGCCTGCGCAAAGGCTGTGAACTGGGGATCAACGAAATTAACCGATCCACCCGCGCTCTGGGACGACCGCAGCGGCTCAACTGCAAAGTAGAAGAAGCTATTGTGGTGGGGGAAGATCGGCCCGCCGAGGGCGAAATCCATATTATTGTCGTGGAAGGATTTGTACGGCGATTGCTTGGAACTTACGAAGTGCTGGTTGGCAAACATTTTTTGGTTATAGAAATAGTCCTCTGCTGAACCATGGAACTGGTTCGTGCCGGATTTGGTGGTAAAGATGGTTTGCAGTCCGGCGGCGCGACTGTATTCGCTGCTGAACGTGTTTACCTGAATGCTGGTTTCCTGCACCGCTTCCGGTTGCGGCGTCAGGTTTAAAACGCCCTGACGAATTCCACTGGTGACGTCCAATCCGTCGACAACGTACTGGTTGTTATTCTGGCCCTGGCCGTTGGCGCTGGCGTCCACCTGAGTTTCGGTGGAAAAATTGTCCACGCCGGACGCGGGGCTTCCCGACGCGCTTGTTCCCAAGCCGGAGACGCCTGGCGCGAGGGTCACCAGTGTGACCAAGTTACGGCCAACGACGGGCAGCTGCGCCACTTCCTGGTTCTCAAGCGTTAGCTGAGTACGGCTGTCTGCGGTGTCAACCACCGGACTTGCCGATGTCACATTGACTGCCTCAGTCACCGTTCCCACCTTCAAGGTGATAGGAACGTTCAGGTTCTGCTCGGTCAGCAGCGTCACTGTTGATTCGGACCGGCCATAGCCTGGAGCTTCGACCGCGAGTTTGTAGCTTCCTGGCGCCAAGCTTACAAACCGAAAATTTCCGTCTGCCTCGGTCGTAGTTGTGCGGGCCGCCTGTGTACCCTGATTAGTAAGAGTAACGGTGGCCTTCGGCACCACAGCGCCGGACGGATCCTGGACCACACCTTGAACGTTGCTGGTGAATTGGGCCCAAGCGGGGGAAGTCGCGAGAACTGCGACCATAATCAAGAAAGCTCGTCTTAGAACCATGTGCGCTCCTAGGAACCGTGGTAGTGGGTTTTATGGTAAACGTTTACTGGCGTCGACTATTGGAATAGCACTTTCGCTTGTAAACGCGGATAGCATCAGCCTAAGCGATTTTGCGCTTCCCGCGCATGGGACAGATGTACTATGAACCTACTAGGTGGTCAGAGGTACTCTCGAATCCGAAAACAGCCCGAGACAGCCTATCCACCATGTCCGCTCACTGCATCCGAGAAAGCGTCGCCCTGTGGCTTGCCCTCGTTCTGGTACTCGTTTGCTCCCCTGCATGCCGCCGCAGCCCCAGGCTGATCGCTGTCATACCCCGGTCTTGCGGAACCGTACTCTGGGAACCTGAGCACGCCGGAGTAACACATCTGGCCCAAGCAAACGGGGTAGAAGTTTACTGGAATGCGCCACCCCGCGAGGATGACGTCGAAGGGCAAATCGCGCTTCTGAGCAAAGTCATGAGCCGCAGCCTGTCTGGAGTCATTCTTACCCCCGACGAGGCTCTTCCCTTACGTACTCCAGTCAGAAGGATCATGATGCGCGGGATTCCGGTTGTTGTAGTGGGAACGAATCTGGGAATTGCACCGTCCGCGAAGTTGTCTTACGTTCTGAACGACGACGACGCAGGCGGCCAAATGGCGGCCCGGCGCCTGGGCGCGATCCTGAAGGGCAAGGGTTCGGTTGCGATTCTCGGAGTGAATCCACAGCTCACGGGCATCACTGTAAGAGAAAGGTCGTTTGAGCATACGCTGGCTCAGGAATTTCCCGACATCCATGTCGTAGCTCGGAGGCTTGGCTACTATAGCGTTCCACAGGAACAACAGACCACAGAGGATCTCTTGAACCAGGGCGAATCACCGGATGCGATTGTTGCGCTATCCACCAGTTCAACACGCGGTGCATACTACGCCTTGGTGGAATCCGGCAAGGCGGGCATTGTCAAGATCATTGGCTTTGACCAAGATCTGATTCCTCCGATTCGAACCGGTGGCATCGATTCGATCATCATGCAAAGAACTTACGACATGGGGCATACCGCCATGAATCTCATGCTCCAGAAGATGAATGGCCAGGCTGCCGCAGGCGTCACCGTGCTTCCGCCGCTCCTGATGACTCGCGAGAACCTGGATTCGCCTGAAATCTACAGCCAACTGGCTGCGAACTGGTGGGCGAAGGAATGAACCGGAAGTTCCGCTCGTGGAAGTTCCTGCTGCTGGCTGCGTCCGTGCTCACTGCCTTATTTGCTGTCGGCATGGTGGTGCGATGGCCATGGTGGCGCGTAAGCCCTTTTCCTCAGAGCAGCAACCTAGAGCGGCGTGACGACTGGCAGCCGTTCGGAGGGGCGTGGCAATTTGTGGATGGCGCCATGTTGAACAACTCCGACGAGCGTGGCGCAAAGCTGATGAATGGCGATCCCCACTTCACGGATTATTTGATCGAAGCAGATGTTCAGCTGCTCGGGCAATACGGAGATGCAGGCCTCATCATCCGAGCCAACAACGAGGAGGTTGGCGTAGATGCTTACAACGGCTATTACGCGGGCCTGCGCGATTTGGACAACACCTTGATTCTGGGACACGCCGGCTTTGGGTGGATCGAGTATCAGGAGAACCGGGTGGTGCCCCGGGTTGTCGCCCAACAGTGGTATCACCTTAAGCTGCTTGCGTACGATTGCGATATTGCAGCCAGCACGACCTCGCCTGCGGGGGAAGTAACCGTCGACTCCGTTCGTATTCCTGATTGCATCAAGTCCGGGCGTTTTGGCTTGAAGTCGTATCAGACTGGGGGCCTGTGGCGAAACGTTCGAGTGCGGGCAGCCACCGCCGAGGACTTGCAAAGCATCGTGGGCAAGGCAGCGATCGCGGTTGCAAACCCGGTCACTAAGGTAGGCCCTATTGGCGATCCCACGAACGATGCCAGCGCACAATATTTCGAGCCTCTTTATCTCGACATGCGCGAGCACCGGACGGATTCCGGCGGCGTTCCGATTTCGAACCTTCTAGCTCTGGCTCCTGATAAACCTACTCCTGTGACCATTCACGGCGTGGTGACGCTCACCTCCCCCATGTTGTTCGTCCAAGATTCCACCGGAGGGGTGCAGATTCAGAGCTTCCACGCGAAAACGCCGCCTCAGATCGGCGACCAAGTTGAGGCGAAAGGCGATGCCGAGCCTCACGAGTTCAGCGCGATTATGAGGAACGCCGAGGTGCACAGCTTGTGGTCCCATGCACCGCTGCATCCCATGACCATCAACGCGTCGCAGGCGGCAACCGGGGCCTTCGATGGCCAGTACATAGAAGTGGAGGGCCGTTTGACGCAAAAAGAGCAGCGCGGGGACGGCACGATGGTTCTGGACATCGACGAAGATAATCAGTCGTTTCAAGTGATCGCGAATGCTAGAAGCGCCATCGGGCCATTGCTTGGAATCAAAGAGAAAAGCCGTCTGCGTTTTCGCGGCATCTGTGTAGTGAGTTCGGAGTTCACTCACGACCTGACCCCGTTCGCAGTTTTGTTGCCCTCGGTGAACGATGCGGAAGTGCTGCAGGGTCCCCCTTGGTGGAATACACGGAACATCGTTGTCACCGTCATCGCCTTCCTCATGGTGATACTGGTCGCCCAGGCCCTGCAGAATTACATTGAGAGGTCGCGATTCGCGGCGGTGCTGGACGAGCGCCATCGGCTTGCACAGGAGATGCACGACACCCTGGCGCAGAGTTTCGCGGGGATCGGATTCCAGTTGCAGGCTATTCGTGACGAGATCGATGATCGCCAAGCGATCCGGCAGGAAATCGAAGTTGCGTCAACCCTGGTTCGTCGCAGTCACGAGGAAGCGAAGCGCAATATAGCTGCGCTCCGGCCGGAGCTTCTTGAGGCAGTCGGGTTGGTCCGAGCGCTCGAACAGAGCGCACAGAGCATGGTCGCCGGAGGTAACATCCGCGTGGTCGCGACGAGTTCAGGTGAGCCAGGACGGATACCGATTCGCACGTCAGATACTTTCTTCCGCATCGGCCAGGAAGCGCTGGCAAATGCGGTCCGCCACTCCAACCCGACCATTCTGGCGATTACCCTCACCTATGGATCCCGTTTTCTGGAGTTAAAGGTCGAAGACAACGGCCGCGGTTTTTTGCCTGACTCTCAGTCTCTCGGATTTGGAATCCGGGGCATGAGAAACCGCGCAGATAGAATCTCCGCAGATCTGCAAATTCGCAGTACGATTGGTGCCGGCACCACGGTACAAGCGATTGTGCCTTTGCCGGCAACCTTCATTGACTTAAGCTCGGTCTGGAAGTTTGTCAGGGAGCGTGGATTCCATGGACAAGGAAAGCGAAAAGAAGCCGATACGGTTGCTCATCGTTGATGACCATCCCGTGGTCAGAGCAGGCCTGAGCAGCATGCTCGGGAAACAGAAAGGCATCGAACTTTCGGGGGTGGCTGCGAGCGCGGAGGAAGCATTTGCCATTCTCGCCAGCCGGCCCGTCGACGTAGTCTTGCTGGATCTTAGAATGCCTACGATGAGCGGCATTGATGCCCTGCGCATTCTGGCGCGGCAACCGTCGTCGCCACGGGTGCTCATATTGTCGAGTTTCGAATTCGAGGAGGAGATCTTTCGCGCCGTCGAGGCTGGCGCCAGGGGCTACTTGCTGAAGGAGATGTCTCGCGACGAGATCGTCGCTGCAATTATCGCAGTGCACGGAGGGAAACGGTATTTTCCGCCAGCCATTGCAGCCCGGCTTGCTGAACGAACTCACCGTTCCAGCCTCAGTGCGCGTGAGCTCGAAGTTCTTGAACTGCTGAGCAAGGGCCTGACGAATAAAGAAATAGGTCAGGCATTCGGCATCAGCAAGAATACCGTCCGAAACCACATCAACAACATCACTCAGAAGCTCGACGTCAGCGACCGCACGGAAGCTGCTTCGGTTGCCATGAAGCAAGGAATCATTTCCGTTTCGGGCTGACCCGGTCCTTCTTCGCGGTGAAAGGCACCGCAAGTACGGGGATGGAACAGATGTACCATGCAGAGTCGCAGCATTTCTCGTATGGTTCCCACTAGATAAGGCATTGAGGACTTCATGAAAAAGACTTCCCGCCGCACATTCGTGCAGCTCGCCGGAGCTGCTGCAGTCGGTTCGGCTTTGGTGAGCCGTACTCGGACAGCATGGTCCGCAAGCAACTCGGCCTCCATTGCGGTAGTGCCCCCGCTTTCTGTGTTCGACTACGGGCAGGTGCAGTTGCTGCCCGGGCTACTCCGCGAGCAGTTTGATCGCAATCATGAAGTATTCCTGCACCTTGATGAAGACGCCATGCTCAAGCCCTTCCGCGAGCGGCAGGGTATGCCGGCACCGGGCCCAGACATGGGCGGATGGTACGACAACGGCGACGACTTCAGTCCGCCGGAGCGTTTTCACGCCTTTATCCCCGGCCACAGCTTCGGACAATATTTGTCGGGCCTTGCGCGCGCATACGCGGTGACGGGTTCTCTAGCCACCCAGGAGAAAGTGCACCGGCTGGTACGCGCATTCGGCGAAACCGTGGAGCCTTCGGGGAAGTTTTATCGCGGATACCACCTTCCCGCTTACACCTACGACAAAACAAGTTGCGGATTGATCGACGCGCATGAATTCGCGAAATGCCCGGACGCTCTGGACGTTCACTGGCGCGCCACGCAGGCTGCACTCCCCTACTTACCCGACAAAGCTTTGAGCCGCGACCAACAGCGCGCACGCACCCATGCCATGGTGGCAGATACATGGGACGAGACCTACACTCTGCCGGAGAACTTCTTCCTCGCCTATCGGCGCAGTGGCAGGAAGGATTATCGCGATCTTGCGGTTCGCTTTATCGAGCAGGACTATTTCGGTCCCTTGGCCGATGGCCAGAACGTGCTGCCGGGTGAACACGCTTACAGTCACGTGAACGCACTCAGTTCCGCAATGCAGTCCTATCTTGTTCTGGGAGACGAAAAGTACTTGCGCGCAGCTCGAAATGGACTGCAATTTATTCATGAACAGAGCTTCGCCACCGGCGGATGGGGACCGGATGAAGCTTTTGTAGTTCCGGGCAAAGGCTTACTGGATGCCAGTTTGGGCACGACCCATGCCAGCTTCGAGACTCCCTGCGGCGCTTACGGACATTTCAAAATTACTCGCTACTTGCTGCGTACAAGTCGCGACTCCCGCTATGGCGACAGCATGGAGCGGATACTCTACAACACCATTGCGGGCGCCTTTACGGTGATGTCTGACGGGACCAGCTTCTACTACTCCGACTACAACAATTCGGCACGGAAAGTGCATTATAGAGACAAATGGCCTTGCTGCTCGGGCACGTTTCCCCAACTCGCGGCCGACTACGGCATCAGTTCCTACTACCGAGCCGACGATGGTGTTTATGTAAACCTTTTCGTTCCGTCGCGCGTTTCCTGGTCGCAAAACAACACTCCGTGCACACTGACACAAACGACAGCGTATCCGCATGCGCCAACCACGCAGTTGGCACTCTCCATGCCGAAACCTGAAACCTTCACGGTTTACGTGCGCATTCCAGCCTGGGCCGGCGCGAAGACCAATGTGTCCGTGAATGGCCGGCGCTCCGATGGGGCGGTCGAGCCGGGCAAGTTCCTGGCCTTGCAGCGCTCCTGGAAGGACGGAGATCGTGTGGAAGTCGAATTCGAAATGCCGCTGCGTCTGGAGGCCATTGATGATCAGGATCCGAATAACGTTGCGTTAGTGAGCGGTCCGCTGGCGTTATTTGCGGTTGGCAATGTTCCCTCGCGCCTCACCAGGGCGCAGATGCTGGCAGCGGTAAAGGTTTCCCAATCTTCAGACGACTGGAGTGTCCGCACGGACTCCGGCATTCTCTTTCTGCGGCCGTTCGCGAAAATCATGGATGAAAGCTATCGGCTATACATGAGCGTGGAGGGTTAGCCAGGGTCACCTAACCGGGCAGCGTTCGCGGAAGGGGACTTCGCTTTGCCGCAATGCCCAGGTGTTGACCTGATCCGCGTCATCTCTCTCGGTGCCCCGTATCGGGGATAATGATGACGCGATGAACCTGCTGAAAGAATTTGCTTTGATCGGTTTGCTGGGTGGAAGTCTGGGCGCCCACGGCCAGGCCCCATCCGATCGGGCCGCCCAAATCACATCCGCTTTGCGCGGCGGCAGTTTCGCGCAGGCCATACATCTGGCTGACCAGGCTCTCGCTGCGTCTCCGAACAATCCCCAGTTATGGACGCTCAAAGCAATCGGGCTTACCGGGGAGAAGCAAACGAAGCAGGCTCTGGACGCTTACCATCGCGCGCTTAAGATTTCTCCGAACTACCTTCCCGCATTGGAGGGCGCTGCACAAATTCAGTACGAGGCTGGCGACAAGGAAGCGGTCGTGCTTCTTCGGCGAATCGCACAGTTGCGCCCCGGCGACCAAACCAGTCACGCCATGCTCGGTGCTCTCGCCTACAAAGAGGGGAACTGCGCAGAAGCCGTACCCGAATTCGAAAACAGCAAACAACTGATCAACACCCAGCCCGGGGCAATGCAAGAGTATGGCGCTTGCCTGCTTCGGTTGAAACAACCCGACAAAGCTATCTCTGTTTTCCAAAACCTTTTGGCGTCGCACCCTGACGATCCCCACGCCCGCCGGGGACTGGCTGCGGTGCAGGTTGCGGCTGGACAGGCGCACGAAGCACTCGCCACGCTGCAGCCGCTCCTCGACTCCAACGACCGGGATGTCCCCACCTTAGAGTTGGCGGCTTCTGCATTCGAGGCCGACGGCAACACTCCCCAAGCCGTGAAGGTTTTGCGTGATGCCATTGTCAAAGATCCACGGGGCGTGCCTTTGTATGTGGACTTCGCCAACATCGCCTTTACCCACCAGTCATTTCAAGCCGGCGTCGAAATGCTGAACTCAGGGCTCAAGCTTCAACCTGACGCGGCTTCTCTCTACATGGCTCGCGGTGTTCTCTACGTGCAACTCGGTGACTTCGAGAAAGCGGAGGCGGATTTTGGCAAGGCTGAACAACTGGATCCTAACCACTCAGCGGCCGGCATTGCTCAGGGCCTCGTCGCGGAAGAGAAGCATCAGGACGATCCCGCGCAAGCATTGGCCGTCGTGCGATCGAAACTGGCCAAGAATCCGAATGACGCCTTCCTCCATTATCTGGAGGCCGCAATCATTCAGCAGACAGCGCCTGCTCCGGGCAGTCCAGAGTTTGCGCACGGAATGCAGTCAGCCAAGCAAGCCGTGCGGCTGCAGCCCAGCCTGGCGAATGCCCACGACGTTCTCGCTAATTTCTATCTGCAGGCCGGACAAACGAACGCCGCCATCGCCGAGTGCCGTGCGGCGCTGCGACAAAACCCTCATGACCAGACCGCGCTGTACCGGCTTATCGTGGCGTTGCGCAAGACCGGCGACAAGGATGAGATCCCGGAACTGCTGAAGCGCCTTGCCGCAGCTCGCCAGGAGGCGACTAAACAGGAAGTCGAGAACAACCGGTATAAACTCGTCATTAACTCCGGGACTCCGTCGGAGTAGCACCGGTCTTAATCTTTTTTCCGGTTTACACTTCTGTTGGCGACGAAATCCCAAGGAACTAGCCGGCTCTCATGTCAATCACCCGTCGTTCGTTTGTCTTGTTTTCGCTTTGTGCCGCTGCTCAGCGAACGTTCGCCCAGGGCATTTCGCCGCGCGATGTAAAAGCGCAAGTTGCCCCTCCGCCATCGGGAAGGCCATTCAATACAAATTTTGTGGACGTAGCGGAAACCGCAGGTCTGCACTTGCCCGTCGTTTATGGCGGCGTGGAGAGCAAGAAATATATCCTGGAAGCCAACGGCTGCGGCTGCGCCTTCATCGATTACGACAACGACGGTTGGATGGACATCTTCCTGCTTTCGGGCACGCGACTGGAAGGCGCCCCTCCCGAAGCCAGCAACCGCCTGTACAAAAACAACCGCAACGGCACCTTCACCGACGTCACCGAAAAAACGGGTTTGAGGGCGGTCGGTTGGGCAAACGGTGTTTGCATCGCCGACTACAACAATGACGGCTTCGACGACATCTTCTGCACCAACTTCGGGGAGAACCGCTTGTATCGCAATAACGGGGACGGCACATTCACGGACGTCACCAAGCAGGCAGGACTTTTAAATGAAGGCCCGCCACGCTGGGGGGCGGGGTGCGCTTTCCTCGACTACGACCGGGACGGCCACCTCGATCTCTTCGTTTCCAACTACATTCGCTTCGATTTAGCCCACGCCCCCGTCCCCGGCGCGAACTCAACCTGCAACTGGAAAGGCGTGCCGGTCAACTGCGGACCGCGAGGATTGCCGACCGGAAGACACTTGCTGTACCACAACAACGGGGACGGGACATTTACCGACGTCACCAAGAAGGCCGGTATTGCCGAAGCCACCGAAAGCTACGGCATGACGGTAGTGACCGCGGACTTCGACGAAGACGGATGGATCGATATCTTCGTGGCCTGTGACTCCACTCCCAGCCTTCTGTTCATGAACAATCATGATGGAACCTTCCGTGAGGAAGGGGTGATGCGTGGCGTTGCGCTTAGCGAGGACGGGATGGAGCAGGCGGGAATGGGCGTGGGTATCGGCGACTACAATCTCGATGGCCACCTCGACCTTTTCAAGACGCACTTCATCGGCGACACTCCCGGCTTTTATCGCAATGATGGGAAAGGAAACTTCGATGACGTCACCCGACTGGTTAAAGTCGGCGTGGAAACGCGCTATACCAGTTGGGGCACGGGGCTGATTGATTTCGACAACGACGGATTTCCCGACGTGCTGGTTGTGACCGGAAATGTCTATCCCGAAGTCGAGCGTGCCCTTCCGCAGTATCCCTACAAAACTCCGCGGGTGCTGTTTCGGAATCTGGGTGATGGCACGTTCGAAGAGCTACCAACGCAGGGAGGACCCGGAATCACAACGCCGCATTGCGGCCGCGGGTGCGCCTTCGGCGACTTCGATAATGACGGCGACATGGACGTTCTGATCATGAACATGAACGAGCGTCCATCGCTGTTGCGCAACGATGTCGATCCCAAGCAGCATTGGATCAAAGTGAAGCTAGAGGGAGTGAAATCCAATCGCAGCGCGATCGGTGCCCGCGTAATCGCACATTACGGCGGCAAGAAGCAGGCACAGGCCGTGCTCAGCCAATCCAGCTACTATTCGTGCAACGATCCTCGATTGCACTTTGGCTTGGGCGGCGTGAACTCAGTTGACGTAGAAGTGTACTGGCCCAGCGGGCTGCACGAAGTTCACAAAAGCCTCGCGGCAGACCAGTTGGTAACGCTTCGCGAAGGCGTAGGCCAAGTCGCGAATAAAGGTTGGGGCAAGGCCTGACCCTGCCCGGCAAGCGGGCAGAGCGCCACGCACTGGTCGCTCTCTGTTGTGCGCAGGCACCCGATCGGGGAAGTTTCAGTGTCGCTCAATGCTTACGGCTGCGGCCTTGCCGGCTGCGACAGCCAGATTCAACTTATGCTCGTCGCCGATGCTGGCGAAGTTCAGCAATTTTTCTCTGTTCAGTTTGACATCGTAAATGCCTTGCGGCAGACCGCTCAAAGTCAGCGTGGTTTGGTGCGAGTCACCCGACCGATTCTCCAGTGTGAACTCAATTCGATCCAGCGAATTGCTGAAAACCACCGGCCTTTCTCTTGCGAACCCGTCGCGGTCGAGTCGCATTTGGAAGCGGATGCCGCCCCGCACAACGTCGAATCGATCACGCAGGCCATCTCGCGGGATAACCTGAATTGAATTGCCAGTCTGCTTCAGTTCCCCGCCGTATGCGTAGAGGCCGAAAATTGGATCGTCGCTGACAACTGTTGCCGCAGTTCGCACCGCGCCGCTAAAGCCGAGATCAATCTCGCCCGAGTACCACCACGACCCGCGTCCCATTTCCTTGTTGCCAAGCCAAGCGCGTCCCCAGGGTCTAGGTTCGAACCCGCCGCCGGCTCCGCCATCATTTTCTTTTCCCGGAAACCAGTAGCCGTAATTCGATTCCTCTGTCCCCGAGTTCATCAGCGCCCACGAACTGAGGTACGACTGATAACCCAGGCGCAGATAAGGGACAGGATCCTTCGCGAAGTTGATCGCATAATCCTCGACTGCCCAGCCTCCCATCTGCGCCATATAGCTGAGGGTGTACGCCGTGTTGCCGCTGGAGCGATAGTCGCTACCCAGCCAGTAATAGGCCGGTTCCCATCCCCGCGCCGCAATGTTCAGGCGTATCTGCTCTTCCAGAAATTCACCGGCGTCGGCCGGCGTCACGGCTTTGCGAAATTCCGCCGCTGACGAATCCTGCAATCTCGCGACCGCATATCTGGCTACCGCATGCGTCGATTCAAATCCCGTGGAATCGAACGGATACTCCGACTGAAACAGGTCAGGCTTCTTGTTGATGAAAAATTCCGCCTTAGCTTCCCAATGCGCTCGTAGCTTATCCGCTTCCTGCTTGCGGCCATTCTGTTCGAGGGCATTGATCAAATCCGGAATGACCAATTCGTTGTAGGTCCCAGTTTCGTAGGCCGACCACTTCACAATCTCCATAGGGACCGTGAAAAACGCTATCGCCGTTCCGTAAGCGCGTTGCAGATACCCGGAGGCGTCAAGGTCGTGCACCATGCCGGGATAGTGCTTTGCTATCAGATACATGTTGTAGTAAAGCAAAATGATGTGCGGGTAGTCGTAGATGCGCCACAGATGTTTTTTGCCACGCTCGTTATCTTGCGGGCTTTCGCGATTCACCTTCCAGTTCGGAATGCCATAAATGCCATATGGATATGGCTCTTTCTCCGTTTGCTGCAGTCCGCCCCAAACAAAGTGTTGAATATAGTTCTCAACCGAGGTGATCTCGCCTTGATCGGGGAAGAACACGTTCTTCGCCGCCAGGTACGGCGCCTTGCCAAGAGCCGGGTCGTCGCTCGCCACCGCGTAAGACTGCAGCCCGTCGAGGTCATCTGGGCTGCGCAGCTTCTGATGCTTCATGTCCCATTGCGAATAGAGACTGTTGTACCAGAGCTTGGAATCGTTCCACTGCTCATGCGTCATCAGGAAGCGGGCACGCTTCTTGATGAGGGTCTCCAGCGGTTCGGTGACGAAGAAATCCAGCGGCAGGTATTGTCCGTTTCCGTACTTCACCTTGAGCATATTCTCGCCGAGCTTAGAGAACTTCATTGAGTAGATGTAGGTGTCTATGCCATCGTTGTCGATTAGCTTGATCGAGGTGGCGTTTGGATGCTCGGCGACGATTTCGGTAATTCGGTTTTTCGTACGCAGCGAAAACATGGTCGGCAGATCGGTTGGCACCGTCATGCCGGGAACGACGTTCACGTCGAATCCACCTTCTTCGTAGAGCACATCGCGCACCGCGGCGTAGTCGCTGCCCCAGCGAAACTTGAAGCTGTACTTCAGCGAATCTCCCGGCCTCCCCTTCGGCGCCAGCATGGCTTTGGTATTCGGCAACCGCCATGTGCCGCCTTTTGCTGACAGCTCCTCGGCCCGCCCCGCGGAGTGAACGTATGCCGTGTAGTTGCGGTCATCTTCCTGATCGAAGTACTCCAGGTGCGTTCCTTTCTCCGGAACCACCACGAGGTACGGGCCAATCCCATTGCAGCGCATCAAGAAAATGTACGAACCGTCACCGCCGATGAAGCTGTGGCGAATCACGCGCTTGGTGTATGTCTCCGTTTTGTCGGAGACGTAGTCAGTGTTGAAGGGGAGCACTAGGCCAAGGTCCCCAATGTCGATCGGCTCCGAAGTTTGGTTGCGAACTTCAATCGTCCAGATGAGCGACTTCCCTTCCATCCGAAAGGCCCCCGTCGGCGCAATCTCCGTCACAGGATCCACTTGCTTGCCCTGGTCAGTATTTACGCGCCACTCGTAGATTGCAGACGTTGCCTCTTTCGGCAGTTGCGCCACCAGTCGAAGATGCTCAGTGGTAACCGGCTCAAAGTTCACGTGATTGAAACCATCGGCAGCGATTCCGAAAGCATTCGACGCGCGAACGTCCTTCCACTGGTCGCCATCGCGATATTGAATTTTCCACGAGGCGGGCAAATCCCATTTGTAATCGTCGTGCGAGCCAATCGCCCAGTAAACCTCGACTGACGATACCTGCGTCGCGTGGAGAAAGTTGTACTCGACCCACTCCTCCGTTCCGTGGCGATCGCCCCAAGCAAAGAAGGGGATATTTTGATCGCGCGAGCTCTTGGGTTCGATTTGATCGTTAAGCGCGTTCGTGCCCCACGGGCCGATGGATGTATTGGATTGGCTCTCCGTCGCAATGGTAGGAATCGCGCGACCGATCTGATATGTGACTTCCGAGCCGGAAGTGCTCTTTAAAGCACCCGTCCCGCTATCAACGTTTTTCCATACTCCTCCCGGCGCTCGATAACGCACGACAACATCGCCGAGGGTTCTGCCCGCTAGGATGTAGTCGGTATCGAAAACGTCCCGCGTATGCTTCAGGCTACTCAGGCCCGAACCGGAAACCTGCAGCTCAAATTGGTCGTTACCGAATTGCTGCGCCGATGCTGAAAGAATCAGAAAACAGAACAGGGCCGGAAGAAAGAAGATGGCTTTTCGCACCTGTGTACTCCTTGACTAGAGGTCGCGGGTCCTAGAAACGGACGTCGAGCGGGCGTCCGTGAAACTCAAGCTGTCGCTGTTTGTCGCCGACTTTGACTACCAGGGGCCGACTGATCGGCGGCATTTTTGAGCCGCTGGCAAGTTGAAGGCGCAGCGATCGTGCGGCGTCATTCCACGACATCTCGATCCCCGTCCACTCGCCGCGACGGTAGTTGAAGCTGCGGCCGTCGTCTTCGTACAGGAAGAAATGCCCGTCAGCACCGGGATAAGCCACTACCGTAAGCGGCTCGTTAGATTTCTCTTCCACATACTGTTTCACCGGCCCGAGCGGCAGAATGGCTCCCGATCGGACGTACAGCGGCATTGTTTCGAGATCTGCTTCGCGTGTAACTTCCCTGCCCCCATCGAGCTTCTCGTTTGTCCAAAAGTCATACCAGCCACCACGCGGGAGGTAGACGCTTCGCAAAGAAGCGCCAGGTTCGACGACGGGTGCAACCAAAATATCTCGGCCCCATAGATACTCGTCGAACCGCGCAACCGCCTTCGGGTCCTCCGGATAGTGGAGCCAGAGAGCGCGCATTACCGGGAGTCCCGTCCGCGTACACTCGCGCACCGCGCTGTAGAGGTACGGCAGCATGCGATAGCGCAGTTCCAGATACTTCCTGCAGATTGTCTCCACCTGTGCATTGTGCAGTTGGCTGGCGTCGGGAATTGCTGCGCCGTCGTAATTCTTGATTTCAATCGGTCCTGGGTCTCCAGTGTTCCAGCCCCATGGCAGGCGCAGCTTCCAGTTGCGCCCGTGGGAGCGGAACAGCGTGCAGAAGGCTCCAAACTGGAACCAGCGGAGGTAAAGCTCCGCGGTGAACTCCTTCGTGGGGACAAAGCCGCCGATGTCCGTCCCCCAATAGGGAATGCCGCTCAGGCCGGTGTTGATGGCGATTGGGACCTGCGTCTTCAGCGTCTCCCACGTCGAATACACATCGCCCGACCACAGGAACGATCCGTACCGTTGCATCCCGGCGTATCCATTGCGATGCAACGCATAGGGCCGCTCATTCGGACGATCAAGTTGCGGGCCCTCCCAGTACATGCGGTTCCTAACCAGGCGCGAGGCGATGTCCAACGGATCGCCTTCGTCCGGCCACCAACCATCGACTCCCAGGGAAAAATCCTTGCGATGCGCGTCCCAATTGCAGCTCGCCTCTTCCGACTTGGAAGAGGCAGCAGGACATTGGTCGCGGTCGTGAACGGCTCCGCGAAGCACATCCGTCGTAATGACGGAGTGCAGCACGACTTTAAAATGGTCGTCGTGCAGTTTCGCAATCACGTCTTTTGGATCCGGAAAAACTTTTTCGTTCCAGAGGAATGACCCGTTCTCAGTGTTCCAGCCCGATGGGCAAAATCCCGTCCCTAAATAGATCAGAGCATCGCAGGGAAGTTTCTTCTCCCGGAATATTTTCGCTTCCGCAAGCACTTCTTCCCTGCTCGCCAGCGTGCGATGTGATTGCTGGTATCCCAAACTCCACAGCGGCGGGAGTTCTGCGTGACCGGTCAAACGTGCGTATTCAGCCATCACTATCGCAGGTTCGTGTGATGCGACCAGAAATAGATCCAACAGAAGCGCCGCTTCGCGATTGGCGGCCTCGAATCTGCTTTCAGGTCCGGTGAAATCGAATGTCCCGAAGGGCTGATGGATAAACATCGCCCAGCCTGAGGTACTGATCAGCCACGGTATGGGAACCCGGCCGCCATGTGTCGCCAGTTTGTAGCCGCCCTGCCCGCTTTTCATTTCATCGACGGAACCGCGCCGGTCGAATTGCGGGCCGCCTTCGCCCAACCCGAGCAGCGGAGAGTTTCCGGTCCTGAACGTGACTGCGCCAGTTTTCTGGTCGATTTTTATAAGCTGGATTTCGGTGCCTGTGGCATCCGCAACGGCGACGGCAGGAGGATCAACGCGCACGTCCACCGTCAGGTCGCCGCATTTCACGGACGTAGTGCGGCCTAGTCGAAGGGTTTTGACGGGAGCACCCGGACCCGGATGAACGAGAGACCCGTCGTCAGGAATCACAACAGTCTGACCTGCGCGAAATGGACTCAGCGTCAGGCGAACCGTATGCGGGCTGACAGAAGTGATCTGCAGCTGGACCCGTTGGCCGGCGACTTCCAAAGCTGTAGATTCAGCCAGCACGACGCGGGGAAGAACAACGGCGGCAGAGGCTGCCGCAATCGTCTTCATCGCTTCGCGACGGTTATACAGTGCTGTCATAAGATGAGCCCGGCCTCTATCTTCTTCGCGGACGCGTGCCCGATATGTCTTGCTCGGTAACGACGAAGTCTTTCGGCGGTGTGACGCCGAGCAGGTATTGCACGAAATAATCCCAGCGACGCCGAATCAGGTAAGCGGCATGCGGTCCGCTTTCGCCGTGATACATGTTAGGTACGAAGAGCATGTCAAAATTCTTGTTCGCCTTCATCAATGCGTCGGCGAACCGCATGGTTTCGACCGGATGCACGTTGTCATCAATATCCCCGTGTACAAGAAGCAAGTGTCCCTTCAGCTTGTCGGCCATGGTGACATTTGATTGCGCAGCGTAATCGTCCTGCATGGGATAGCCCTGATAAAGCTCGTTCCACCATGCCTTGTCGAGCCGCGCATCGTGGTCGCCGGAGATGGACACGCAAACTTTGTAGAAATCCGGAAACACCAGCATCGCGTGCGCCGCGCCATATCCTCCGGCCGAAGTCCCAAAAATCCCAACGCGAGCAATGTCCATATAAGGGAATCGCGCGGCCATTTGCTTGATCATCGCCACATGGTCTTCAAACGCTCCGCCGAGATTTCTGTAGGAGAACTGGTGGAACGCTCGCGAACGGCCGGTGGTGCCGCGACCATCAATCATGACCACGACAAACCCAAGCTCGGCTACTGGCTGCAGCCATAGCGTGCCGCCGAATGTCTTGGGAACAAAGAAGTCCTGCGGCCCGGTGTAGACCTGCTCAACAATCGGATACTTCTTTGTAGGATCGAAAGTCGACGGCCGCCAGATCAACCCATACAGATCGGTAGTGCCATCTGCGGCCTTGCCCCGAAAGGGCTCGGGGGGCTTCCACCCTTTCGCCTGAAGCGCCGCAACGTCGGTCTTCTCCAGGACACGGACTTCCGACCCGTCTTTGGTGCGTCGCAGGACAGACACGGCAGGCGAATCAGGGCGCGAGTAGTTATCGACAAAAAATGCCCCGTCCGGCGAGAGGTCCGCGGAATGATGGGCGTTTTCCGGCGTGAGCAGCGTCAAGCCTTTGCCGTCGAATCCAGCGACGTACAGATGCGTCTGGTAAGGATCTTCCTCCTTCTCACGGCCTCCCGCCAGGAAGTAGACGCGTCGGTCCTTCTCATCCACGTTCACGATTTGCCGCACCACCCAGGAACCCTGCGTAATCTGGTTCTCAAGTTTGCCATTTTTGTCGTAGAGATAAAGGTGGTTCCAGCCGTCGCGCTCCGAGGCGATGATCACTTCTCCCGTCACATTGTCATACCTGTAAAACGTCTCCCCCGGGTCAACATACTGCTCCGAGGATTCCCGCAGCAGGACTTTCTGCTCGCCGGTTTCAGGATCGACCAGACGAATTTCTTTGACCTTGTTGCCACGCTCGTCATAGTCGTAACGAATCGTCTTTCCGTCAGGCGACCATTCGAAGCCGGGGGAATCCTGAAAAGGAAGTTCGAGCGGTGCGGTTTTGACGTCGATCCGCTTCTCCATGCGCAAATCGAAAATGACAGGCTGAGCCTTCGGCAGCACTTCGCCCGGCAGCGGATAAACCACGCTGTAAGCCTTCGGTCTGAGTTGATCGTCGGGTACGAACTGCAGGCTGGTGAAACGGCCCGCGTTGCGGGAATCGATGCGATACGTAATCAGCTTGCTGGAATCAGGAGACCAAAAAACTCCTGCTGGCTGCTTCACATCTTCCGTTTTTTGCTCGACCAGCAAGCGGAGCGCGGGCAGAGGTGTCGCGTAGTCCCAACCGCTCACTCCATCCTGCGTGAGCTGCACCGACGTGCCGGTTGAGAGATTTCGCACGTAGAGGTTGTGGTCTTTTAGGTATGCGGTCCACTTCTTATCAGGAGATTGCGTCTCTTCAGGCTTCGGCGCAGGATTGCTGGTGCACTTGTAGTCGTTGAATACGCATGTCCAGCGCGAGGTTTCCAGGTTAAAGGTGACGGATTTTTCATCATCGGGGAGCTCTATTGCGTCGAAAGGCAATTCGGCGGCGCTCACCTCTCGCTTCGTCGACTCCGCCAGAGCAGAGGCCAGCTTTGCGTGATCAAAAGCCGGCCCAGAAGTATTGCGCTCGGCATCCACAACAATGAACTCACTGCCCTTGGGCCCGGCTTTTCGGTACCAGAAACGGTGAGACTTCCCGATCCAGTGCGAATTCACATCGGCGATGTAAACCGAATGCTGCAAATTGCCTTGGAGGAAGCTGCGCGCCCGTTCATAGTCGGCAGCGGCACCCTGCGCACGGGCCAACGGAAGCAACTGGAGCGCGGCGGAAACCGCGAATATCAAGCGCAGTGGCCTAGACGCCATCTCATCTCCTCATCGGAACGAACTTGTTCGGATCGACAGTGAAACCTACTTCTGTTTGATTCTGACCAGCACGACTCCGTGCGGCGGCACGTAGGCGGCATAGGCATCTTTGAACGTGGCCACATCCTGCTTCAGCCATAGATCGCGCACGACAGCTTCACCGCGGAGCCCAATTTGATTAAAGTTCACCGCGATCTGCTCCTGGGTGCGTTGGCGATTGAAAAGGCCGACCACCTTGCTGCCGTCGGCCATCGGTTTCATCCACACTTCAAACGGCCCTTCCTGGGTCACACGGAATCCCTGCTTGCCCAGTTGATCCTGATCCACTGCTATAACTTCGCGATTCGTCAGGATCTCAACTGTGTAGGGTGTCATGCGCGTCAGATCGTTGCCGGCAATCAAGGGCGCGGCCAGCATTGCCCATAAGCTGAAGTGCGTGCGATATTCGTCCTCGTTCATGCCGCCGTTTCCAACTTCCAGCATGTCAGGATCGTTCCAGTGCCCAGGCGCGGCAAATTTTTCGAGGCCGTTTTGATTGAAGCCAATCTCCGCCATTGAACTGTAGCGGTCGGTGATGTCGCCGGTGGTGCGCCACAGGTTCCCGCCAACTGAGGGTCCCCACTCCCACACCTTGTTCCAGCCGTACTGGCAGAGGCTGAGCACGATCGGGCGCCCCGTCTGCCTCAATGCCTCGTGCATTTTGGCGTACCCGGCCTTCATTGCGTCGACACTCGCCGGCGGCGGCTGACACCAGTCATACTTCAGATAGTCAATGCCCCACTGCGCATAGGTTTGCGCGTCCTGTTCCTCGTGGCCAAGGCTGCCTTCATACTCCGCACAGGTTTTCGGGCCGGGCGAGGAATAGATTCCAAGCTTCAGCCCCTTGCCGTGGACGTAGTCAGCCAGGGCTTTCATGTCGGGAAATTTCTTGTTCGGATGAATAACGCCCTGGGAATCTCGCTCCCCTTCCCAGGTGTCGTCAATGTTCAGGTACAGGTATCCGGCATCCCGCAGGCCGGTTGAAACCAGCGCATCCGCGGTGGCTCGAATGGTGGCGTCGTCCACACGCTCGGCAAAATGGTTCCAGCTGTTCCATCCCATCGGGGGCGTCAACGCAATCTTGTCTTGTCCAAACGCCGTGAGGGAAAATAACCCGAGGGAAAATGCCGCCAACCACCTCGCCAGAGTCTTGGTGTCCACGCGTCTTCTCCTGAGAATCTTCGTTCCGGTTTGCAGTGTTCGCTTTGGTGTTGTCAGGCAGCATCGAGTACGACGCTCCTTCTGCCATCATCAGTTTCGGTGATGGGACTCGAATCTATTTCGCCGGCACCACCCGTCCGGCGGCCAACTCCGGGCGCGACTGCAATGCTTCTCGAATTGTCGCCTGCACGTGGTTCAGCTTTTCGCCGGTCAATTCCAGCCGGGGTGGACGGACTCGGGCATTTCCCATGCCGACCTCAGCCTGCACCAGCTTGATGAGCTGAACGAACTCAGGGACGGTGTCCATTCTCAGCAGCGGAAGAAACCAGCGGTAGATCTCGAAAGCTTTCTCATGCTTGCAATTCCGGGCAAGATTGAACAACTCAACCGATTCGCGGGGCAGCGCATTGGCTAATCCGGCAATCCAACCCGTCGCTCCAACACTCATGCCCTCCAAAATCGCGTCATCCACTCCAACTGAAATCTCCAGGCGATTTCCTATGAGCGCGCGGATGGCGGCAACTCGCCTGGCGTCGGTGCTGGACTCTTTGACTGATTCCAGATTCTCGTATTCTGCTGCCAGTTCCTGAATTTGCTCGGGAAGAAAGTCGGTACCGTAAGCAACGGGATTGTTGTAAAGCATGCAGCCCAGAGGCGTAGCCTCCAAAATCGCGCCGACGTGCTGCCTCATTTCTCTCCAGTCACCCTGATAAACGTACGGTGGCAAAACCATCAGCCCGTCACAACCGGCATCGGCAGCCGCTTTCGCTAGTGCCACCCCTTCGCTGGTCGAGAGCGCAGAGATGGACGCCACCACAGGCGCGCGCCGACCCACGGCCTTCACACAAGCGCATAGGATCTTGATCTTTTCGTCAAAGGACAGCGTCGCACCCTCGCCTAACGACCCAAGGCACACAATTCCTGTGCAACCGTTGGCCAGAAGCCAGCGACAGTGATCCTCCATGAACCCATAGTCCACCTCCAGGCTCCGATCAAAACAGCTCGTAATCGCCGGCATTACGCCATTCCAGTTCATTGTTGTCCTCACTTAGCTGACGCGAACTGCGTACTCTGTTCGCGCGAAAGAAACGTCAGATTCTCTAACTTTGTTGGAAAGATCGGCGGACGGACTGAGTCCGGTGCCCAATCCAGCAGAAACTCTATTGCTGGCCCACAAACCCGGCCCTGGCACGGTCCCATACCGCAGCGGGATTGAAGCTTTGCCGCGCGCCAGGCACCATGTCGCCTGATCTGCCCGAAGCTGACGTCTTCGCAGCGGCAGACGATCGTCTCTTCCGTCACGATGCGTTTTAGTTCAGGCCGAAGCTCGAAGGCCTTCTCCAGCCTCCGCGCAAAACTGCGAAGGCGCCCGCGGGCCTTCCAAAGATCCCTCGCTGCCATGTCTCGTCCGATCGCGGCAAGGCCCGCGATCTGCCCTTCCAGCAGCGCCAATTCCACTCCGCCGATCCCCGTCGGCTCTCCCGCGCAGTAAACATTCGCAACCGACGTGCTCTGCATCAGGTCCACTTGCACAAAACCGCTGTCTAAACGGCATCCGAGCAGCGACGCGAGTTCCGTGTTGGGCACTAAATGAAAACCGCAGGCCAGGTAATCGCAAGCAATCTGTTCCTGCATTCCGTCATGCGCAACGGTCACCGATTCCACTCCGTGGCTTCCTGCGGCGGCGGTAGGCCATGCCCCCGTAATCAAACGAACGCCGGCTAGATGCTTGCGAAGTTCAAACGCCTGGAAAATCTTCCCCGGATGGACTAAAAGGCTAAGTGCGAATTTGGACAGCGACGCCCGCGACGCCTGCTCGCATATGGCCGCAACAACTGCGCCTTGTTTTCGCAGACACGCCGCGACCGCCAGCAACAACGGGCCCGTGCCCGCCACCACCACCCGCTTGACTCGGATCGGGAGGCCCGATTTGACCAGTGCTTGCAGCGCGCCGGCGCCCACGACGTTAGGAAGCGTCCAGCCTGGGAAAGGCAAGAAACGCTCTCGGGCACCGGTAGCAAGAATCAGCTTCCCGTATTCGAATTCGCACGAGCCTTCCGCGGACTCCGCCCTCAACACCGCCGGCGCAGGTGCATCAAAAACACGCGTGCCGGGAAACATTTCAACTTCGGATGTTTCCAACTTTGCGATCCACGCGGCGGCCTCGGTGCCTGACTTCGCTGTCTCGGCGCGCCAAATCTGCCCTCCGAAAGCGGGGTTGTCGTCGACAATGGCCACGCGTTTGCGGGCTTGCGCCGCGGAAACCGAGGCCGCAATTCCGGCGGGGCCTCCTCCGACTATCAGCACGTCGAATTGTTTTCCTCGGCTAGCCATTGGTCTTAATACTCATCCCCGGGACGCATGCGATCTGACAGCTTCGGCGGTGCGGTATGCCGTCAATCTCAGCTCGGCATTCGAAGCAAATTCCCATCCCGCAGAGCGGACCGCGTGGCTCTCCAGTGACCGACGTCCGACAACTTGCGCCCGCCATCATCATGGCCACAGCCACGCTCGCTCCCGACGCGACCGTTATGCGTGTGCCATTCACCAAAACTGAAATCTGCTCAGGCATGCGCGTGCTCCAGGCATGCCACCCTCGAAGGCAAATAAGGTTCCCGTGTGATGTCTGACTTCACTCCCACCAACTGATCCGCCAGCAGCCGTCCGCTCGCCAGCGATGTCGTGATGCCAAGCCCCTCGTGCCCGGTAGCCAGGTACACGGTAGAGTCTTCCGCCCACGGCCCAATCAGGGGCAGCTTGTCTGGCGTGGCTGCGCGAAAACCCGTCCACACGCGAAGCGCCGAGGCCTGAGCTAGTGCTGGCATGTAGTGCTGGGCACGCTCCACCATGCGCGCGAGTATTTCGTGGTCCACTTCCTTGTGCTCGGCTCCGTACTGTCGCGACGACCCGATCAGAACCTGTCCCGTGCGGCGCGGTTGCACATTGAACGCGACAGAGTCTGCACCCACAGAATGCGCGCTCTTCAAGTACCCCAGTTCGATCAGTTGATGTTGCACAAAATTCGGATAGCGGTCCGTTATCACCAGATGCCCTTTGCGCTTTTTTACGCTTATGCCTCGCGTCAGTTCCGGCGCCCAAACTCCGGCGGCGTTCACGACGATGCCCGCAAAAAAATCCGTGCCGTCGGCACAGCGCACCCGGCCCTTTCCTATTTCCAAGACCTGCGAACCTGAGTACAGCTTGGCTCCGTGCGACTGCGCTCTCTCCAGCAAGAACCTAGCTGCGCAAGGGGGATACAATACGCCATCCTCTGCGACGCGCAGCCCGCCAGCCATTCCCGTTCGCAGGTTGGGCTCGAGCTTTTCCAACTCTTCCGGGCTCAGGATTTGCACCGGCACACCCCGCTGCGCGTAATACCCATGCTTGCGGCGTACCTCCGCCATCTCCTCGTCATCGGCCGCAACCCAGATCGTTCCGCACTCGACGTACTCCACATCGTCAGGAAGTTCGGGTCGCAGTTCCCGCCACAATTGCTGCGAATAGCGGGTTAACGAAAACTGCGCGTCCGAGTCGTCCATTACGACGATGTGTCCCATCCCTGCCGCGGTGGCTCCTCCGCCAACCATGTCACCATCCACCACCGCCACGCGCATCTTCCGCCGCGCACACTCCAGCGCGCAGGCAGCACCAACAATTCCTGCGCCAACAATCGCGACGTCGTAGGTCCTCGCACTCATGCTCGAATGCCGTTACAAAACGGATCGCGCGGGTCCAACAACAGCTCCGCTTCCGCATTGACGAATGCCGACCCCGTGATGCTTGGATAAATGCGGCCCTCGCGGACGTTCACTCTCCCCTCGAACACACTGCCGACAATGCTCTCCTGCCGCCACACTTCCCCTTCGCGCAACTTGCCATCGGCGAAAAGGCAGGCCAGCTTGGCGCTTGTCCCAGTGCCGCAAGGCGAGCGGTCGTACGCTTTTCCTGGGCACAATACAAAATTCTTGCTGTTCACCCCGGGCAGCTTTGAAGGACCAAACAACTCGATGTGATCGATCTCATGGCCATCAGAGCCGGTAATCCCGGCTGCATTCAGGGCTGAGCGAACCGCCCAAGTGAAATCCGTCAACACCTCGACGTTCCGCAACCTCAGTTCGAACTGGTGATCCTCAACCAGAAAGAACCAATTCCCTCCCCAGGCAATGTCGCCGCGCACGGATCCGAAACCTGGCACTTCAATAGAGACTTTGGCAGCCTCGCGGTAGCTGGCAACGTTGTTCACACTGACGTCGCCGTTCTCATGCAGTGTCGCGGTTACCACACCCACTGGCGTCTCAATGCGGTGCTGCCCAGTCGCGATGTCGCCCATGTGTGCCAGAGAAGCGATCAGGCCGATGGTTCCGTGGCCACACATCCCGAGGTACCCGACGTTATTAAAGAAGATGACTCCTGCGTTGCAACCTGGTTCGGTTGGTTCACACAACAACGCACCTACCATAACGTCCGAGCCCCTGGGCTCATTTACAACTGCGGAACGGAAAGAATCGTACTCATCACGAAAAAGCGATAGTCGTCCAGCCAGTGGGCCGCGCCCCAGATCCGGTCCCCCGCTGACCACCAGCCGCGTTGGTTCGCCGCCAGTATGTGAATCGATCACTTTCACCCGACGAACTTCCGGTCTGCTCACGCCTACGCCCCCTTTCGCCCTCGTCGCAAGATAGGCTCGATTTTACGTACGGCACAGTCGTAGAAAACGTTAGAAGCGCAATAGTGCCATCGACTTACTCTATTGTCCGCGTGGAAAGCCAGGCAATGCGAACAGGTCTTCTTCCGTGCGACCATATTATGTATACAATATCCACCAGTCAAGGCTAATTACAATTTTTCACTGAACGGAGCCCCTTTCCCTATGCCACAGACAACCGTACCTCTCCCCGAAGATTTCGGTGACGACGGAGAATTCCATCGCGGCCTTGGTCTGTTCGATTCGACCATGCTGGTTGTCGGGGTCATGATCGGCTCCGGCATCTTTATCGTGTCGGCCGATATGGCTCGGGAAATTGGCAGCCCGGGCTGGCTCCTGGTGGCATGGGTCATCGGAGGCGCCCTGACCATTGCGGGGGCGCTCTGCTTTGGGGAATTGTCTGGAATGATGCCCCAAGCGGGTGGAATGTACGTCTACCTTCGCGAGGCCTATTCCCCGCTCTGGGGATTCCTCTACGGCTGGACGCTGTTCACCGTGATTCAGACGGGAACCATCGCCGCCGTCGCCGTCGCCTGCGCACGCTTCAGCGGCGTGCTGTGGCCCATGGTCTCCGAAGAAAATTATCTGGTTCGTCCACTTCGGATGTCCACGCACTACGCCATTTCGCTTTCTACTGCGCAACTGCTGGCGCTCGCCGTGATCCTCTTGCTTACGCTCACCAACACCCGTGGACTCCGCTACGGCAAATGGGTTCAAAACGTTTTCACCGTCACCAAAAGCGCGGCGCTTCTGGCCCTGATTGCCGCCGGACTTTTTGTGGGCAGAAATTGGTCCGCGCTGCATGCCAACTTCGGCAATCTCTGGCACGCTCGCGGGGTAATCCCTCTGAGCCCTTCTCTTAACGCCACCACGGCCTTTGGCCTGTTTGTAGCCCTTTGCATTAGCCAGACTGGATCTCTGTTCTCCGCCGATTCGTGGCACAACATCGCATTTGCCGCCGGAGAGGTTCGACAACCCGAGAAGAACGTCACCCGCGCGATGGTAATCGGCACAATTGCCGTCATCACGCTGTATCTTCTCGCTAATCTCGCCTATTTGTTTACCTTGCCGCTGGCAGCAATCCAACACGCGCCTTCCGACCGAGTGGGCACCGCGACTCTGCAGGCCATCTTCCCGGGCGTGGGCACGTCGCTCATGGCGGCCGCCATTATGATCTCGACCTTCGGCACCATCAACGCTCTCATCCTCACCGGTCCCCGCGCCTACTACACTATGGCTCGCCAGGGACTCTTCTTCCGCTTCGCCGGGACACTCAATGCCGCCAGAGTTCCAGCTTGGGCTCTGTGCATCCAAGGCCTCTGGGCTATGCTTCTGGTGCTGCCGCGAGTCTACGTTCCCGCAACCGGAGGGTGGGGAAATCTCTATAGCGATTTGCTCGACTATGTTATTTCCGCCGCGCTGATTTTTTATGTGCTTACGGTAGCAGCCGTCTTCCGGCTGCGCAAAACTCGCCCGGATGCGCCCCGTCCATACCGAACCAAGGGATACCCCTTCGTCCCTGGGGCTTACGTCTTCACCGCAACCACGATTCTGGCGGTGCTGTTTGCTTTTCGCCCCGCAACCACCTGGCCGGGGCTGGTGATCGTTCTCACGGGCGTCCCGGTCTATTGGCTCATCAGACGATACACTCCGGCGTCCATGCGGTCCGCGGCGAACACGGCGGAAGAATAGCTTTGTCATGGACTTCATCCTTCAGATCGCTTATTGCGTGCCGGCGGAGCTAACGTTATGATGCGTCTGTACACTCGCGATTTCAGTGCCTCTGGAAGGACTTCATCCAGGGATCGCACTCCGAAACCATGAATCTTCCCAGACCGTCCGAATCGGCCATTCAGCGCCAGTCACTCACTTCCGCAGTCGCCGACAAGCTGCGCGAAGAAATCATTCGCGGCACGATTCCCGAAGGTGCACAGCTTCGCCAGGATGCCATCGCCATGCAGTATCAGGTTAGCCGCATCCCGGTTCGAGAGGCCTTGCGCCAGCTCGATGCCGAAGGACTGATTTCCATCGTGCCCAACCGCGGGGCGATCGTACCCGCGCTGTCTCCCACCGACGTCGAGGAGTTGTTCACCATCCGTGCTTTGCTGGAGCCGGAAATTCTGAAACATTCGATTCCGCGTCTGACTGAAAACGACCTTGAAGAAGCCGGAGTGGTTCTTCGCCGCTACGAAACCGAGCTGCAACACGAAGATCACCTTTTTTCCTGGGGCCGATTGAACTGGCAGTTTCATTCGCTGCTTTACTCGCGCGCCGAGCGTCCCCATTTCCTGAGCATCATTCGCAACGTAAACAACAGCGGCGAACGTTACACTCGCCTCCAGTTGTACTTGACCCACGGCATCGCTCGCGCCAACGAGGAACACCACCAGATTCTAGAGTTCTGCCGCCAGCGCGACATTCCAGGGGCTTGCAGACTCCTCCGCCTGCACATTGAGCACGCCGGGCAATCCCTGAAAGAAGCCCTCAAGGAGCGTCGCGCCTTCAGTTAGAAGAAGTGCCGGATGGCCGCGCGAAGCGCATCCTCTTAAGAACCAGGACAAGGAAAAAACAGACGTCTGGCCTCAGAACTCGACATATGCTCGCAGTTCTATAACGCGGGCGCCTTCATTGGGCGAGTTGGAATCGACGTCCGGTGAGAAAAAGGCCGAGCAAGAGCTGCTGGAAAAACAGGCCGAGCAAGGTAGGAGTACTACAAATTCTGGGCACAACGATGGTATTTCGACACGGTCCGCCGCATCTCGTGCGGCGAACTAGCGCCAGTTCGTATGGATTCAAAAGGCGGTTTACGTGGTGCCGGGAGGGGGAGTTGAACCCCCAAGACCCGAAGGTCGGCGGATTTTGAGTCCAACCCGTTCCTTTTCCAAACAATCCATTTTCTTTATCTTACAAAGAGTTGCGTTCAACTCTGCGTGGCAACCTGTTAGGAACGGTTCGGTCTTGTGAGGGGCCAATGGTCAGAGTTTGGGCAGAGAAAATGCTATGTCAAAAAGGCCCTCGCTGTTCTTCAATATCGGTGGTTGCGACGCCAGTGCGCAACTACCCGAGTTTGGTTTGGCAGATGGCAGGACCGGAAACATGAAAGGTGGCAAGCGAATTCGAGAGATACGGAAGGTACTTCGGGAGCACTTCTACATGTCGGCCGACACCATCCCGCTTGTTGAGGGCGTGGGGCATCAACCGTGTTTCAAAGCCTGCGGCAGTCCTTCTTTTCGCACTTAGCCGAGTTTTCCCCACCCGTTATCACAAATCTTTCAATTTTATTTTTGCCGATCCCTCAATACCTTAGGGGAGTTCTCGCCGAAAACTCTTTTGACTTGCCGAATTTTCGCCCATTTGGGTATGAACACTTCAGAAGTCGCCAAAGGCGGGAGCGTAGCAAGCGAGCACTCCATTGGGAGCGTCGTCGCCCATAGTTACTTTCAGTGGGGTGCGGCTCCTCAGGGGCGTCCGGTGGTCCGCTCCCCAGGAGAACTGCGGCTGCATCCGGCGTTGGGTGAACTCGGA
Organism: Acidobacteriota bacterium; assembly: GCA_043734125.1. Lineage (GTDB taxonomy): Bacteria > Acidobacteriota > Terriglobia > Terriglobales > Acidobacteriaceae > Gp1-AA145. The sequence continues at coordinate 47,443 of JAYTFR010000002.1, forward strand.
TGGACCAGCGTAATAGACGAGTTCAACGACGCCGCGCGGCTGACGAACCAGTCCGTAACCGAACCCCGGTTCTGACCACGACGAATGGGACGATTCTCGCTGGCTTTGGGCGCTGGCGGTCGGTGGCTTTCGACGGCGGGCACGAAATCAACTGCATCGAATATCCTCTCAGCGCGGACGAGTCCCTCCAGTTCATGCTGGCCTACCACCAAACCCGGTGCGGCTGGAACGCTTTCGTCCGCATTCGTTTGGCACTGGCACTGGAGCCCAATCTTCAGCAGAGGGCGCTCGACAACATGCGCGAAGGGGGTAGGTACAAGGGTTCGGCAAATTTGCCGGAAGTTCAACATATTGATGTGCGCCAAGAGATTGCCCGCGTCGCGGGGGTATGCCCCCGTTACGTCAGCAACGTTAAAACCGTCCTAGAGGTCGCGCGGCCGCAACTGATAGAAGCCTTGACAGACGGTACCCTAAGAATCAACCGTGCGATCCAATTCTGCAAGTTGGCCAAGGCAGAGCAGTTGGAGCAATTCACCAATTACAGCGAAGAACGCGCAACGAACAAGGTGATCCGTCGGACTATCACTCGGCACAAAGAGGAAAAGATTAGGCCCGACATTGTCTCGGTACTAGACGCCTTACAGCGCCAGGAGACGCGACGGCCTGGATCCGTTGCGATACGAGTCGGTCGGCATAAACGCACGGTCGTTCTTATGGGTCGAGATCTGCTCGCCGGGCCGCATTCTCAAAACGAGTTGAAACTGACATGAAATACCACCATCCGCTCAAGAAGATTTCATCTCAGGCGCAATTGTATTGGGACCGAGATGAGATGCGTGCCGCAGTTCGCCAGGCTTTCCGCAAAGCGCAGCAGTGTCGCACTGCAGAGTTGGGCGCCGAGGTCTACTCTTCGGAGAACCAGGAGCTTATCGTCTATCACACCTGCAAATCGCGAGCCTGCCCGAGTTGTGGCTACCGCGCTACCGTACAGTGGCTGCGCGAGCGGTGGGTTGCGTTGCCAGACGTGTTTTATAAGGGGATTACATTCACAATGCCGGATCTACTTTGGCCCTTTTTCCCCGCTAACCCGCCGTTGTCCAAAGCTCTGTCAGCTCTAGCTGCGGGGGTCATCCAGGCGCGGGTGAGTGCGAAGTATGGTTTGAGGGTTGGCGTTATTGGCATTCTCCACACCTTCAACGGGAAATTAGAGTTCAACCCCCATGTCCACACAATGGTCACCGCGGGAGGACTGCACGGGTCGTCCAACATCTGGGTTCCTCGAATTTTCTACGAGCGCGACGCGCTGATGGATGCTTGGCGGAAGGCCGTGATCGCGCTTCTCCGCGCAGCCCTACGAGCCGGTCAGCTTCGGACAGAACTAACCGCTGACCAGATGGAAGACCTGCTCGCTCATCTGGAGAAATGCTGGTGGAGCATCAGGATTCAATCGTTCGAGGACAAATCGCATTTCCTGCAATACGCTGGAAGGTACCTAAGGCGGCCTCCCATCGCGCAGCATCGTATAACCTGGGTCGGGGAGCGAACCGTCAAGTTTTGGTACAAAGACAAAAGACTGCGCCGCCGTGTCGAGGTGCGCTGCTCACTGGAACAGTTCATCGACCGCTGGGCCCAACACATTCCGGAACCCGGTCAGCACTCTGTGCGGAGCTTTGGCCTGTTTGCTCCGCGCGCTATCGGGCAGACCTCGGCAGCCATCTTTGCAATTCTGAGACAAGAGCGAAGGCCACGCCCCAAGCCTCGCCCTTGGGCAGACTCTATAGAACGAGACTTCGGACATGATCCGCTCCTCGACCACACGGGCAAACGAATGAAATGGGTGCGACGACTGGCGCCGAAGGCGTCTTGCTAATTAGAACTCAGCCGACTACTCCAACACATTCCTGCCACAATCCACGAATCGGAGACACACCTTCCGCGTCCCGCCGCTCACCGAACCGAAATAGCTGCAATTTCGCCTTCCCGGAACGATCTCTTTAGCGTCTCCCGACCAACGACACCCAACTCGAACCGCCGCAATGACTCGTTCACGACGAACACGAGATTTTGATTTTCCTATACTTCGAGAAGGCGCGCTTCTACTCGGACGAGGAACGCAAAGAGCGCGAGAACCTGCGCGCCCGTCGCGAAAAATACCACCTCCATGAATCCTCCACCGGCGTTGTCGGTCGGGAGGACATCGAGGATGTGGTATCGCGCTGGACTGGCGTCCCCATCACCTCGATTAAGGAAGAAGAGTCGCAGAAGCTGCTGCGCATCGAAGAAGAGTTGCACAAGCGGGTCATCTCGCAGGACAAGGCCATCAACGCCCTGGCCCGTGCGATCCGCCGCTCGCGTGCCGGCCTGAAGAACCCGAACCGGCCCATCGGTTCGTTCCTCTTCCTCGGTCCCACGGGCGTCGGCAAGACGGAAGTGGCCCGCACGCTGGCGCAGTTCATGTTCGGCGGCGAGAGGTCGCTGGTGCGCTTCGATATGTCCGAGTTCATGGAAAAGCACTCGGTCTCGAAGCTGATCGGTTCGCCTCCGGGATATGTGGGCTACGAGGAGGGCGGCCAGTTGACAGAACGCGTGAAGCGCGCGCCCTACTCGGTCGTCCTGCTGGACGAAATCGAGAAGGCGCATCCGGACGTGTTCAACATCTTTTTGCAGGTGTTTGAAGACGGGCAGCTCACTGATGGTTTGGGCAACACGGTGGACTTCAAGAACGCCATCATCATCATGACGTCGAACATTGGCGCCCGGCACCTGCAGAGACGCGAGGGCCTGGGCTTCCAGTCGTCGAAGGAAGACATGGTGTCGGAGAAGGTCGAAGACCTCGTGAAGAACGAAGTCAAGCGCACCTTCAATCCGGAATTCCTGAACCGCCTGGACGAAATCATCCTATTCAACGCGCTGAACGAAGGCGACCTGATCCAGATCCTCGAACTCATGGTCAATCAGCTCAACCAGAATCTGGCGCAGAAATCAATCACCGTAACCGTAACCGAAGAGGCCAAGAAGTGGGTCCTCAGTCAGACACTCAGCGATCGCAGCTACGCCGCGCGTCCGCTGCGGCGTGCCTTGCAGAAGTACATCGAAGATCCGTTGTCGGAGGCGCTGATCCAAGGCACCATCGCCACGCGGCCGGCATTCATCGAGGTCTTCCTCGAGGACAACAAGCTGTACTACCGTCCGCTGGACTCGCAGGAAACCGAGGGCGTGCTGCTGTACGACAACTAGAGTTTGTAAGTTCAATTGGCAGAGGCGGACCAAGTAGGTCCGTCTTCTGCTTTTCTCGGCTCGCCGTCGCAAAGTCCCATGCGCAGTCTCCGTCTGTCCCTGCTCCAGGTTATTCAACGAGCGGCCAGGGCAATCTGAGGTTGACACCAGAGGGCGGCAGGCATAGGGTTTCTCGCTAGGATAAAGTTGAAATCGGAAATTCCGGTTTACATTCGCTAACGCCTCCCACTGGCTCCAGCACGAAGAGCACGCCCGCGTCTCTGAACTTCTGATCGATTTCTTCCGCCGATAGAGCGCACTTCCGGCACTCTTCTCGAACAGTTTGGAGTGCGGCAGCCCATCTGCCGCTTTCTGCTGCACCCAGCACCCACGAATAACTGTTGCGAAGACCGCTCCCTGAGAGAACAATGTCAGCAGGAACAATTCTTACGTCCCCGGCTCCAACAAACCGTGTTTCTATCGAAGAGCTCACCAACACCATCACTCATGGCGTAGGCTTGGTTTTCAGCATCATCGGCTTCGTTGTACTGCTCGTCCTGGCTCTGATGCACGGCGGCCCGTGGCAAATCGCGGGCTGCGCCATCTACTGCGCCACTCTCGTCTCCCTCTACGCCGCCTCCACCCTCTACCACGGCATCCCCTCGCCGCGCCTCAAGCGAGCCCTCCTCATCTTCGATCATTGCGCCATCTACTTGCTCATCGCCGGGACCTACACGCCGTTTTTGCTCGTCAACCTCCGCGGCCCGTGGGGCTGGTCGCTCTTCGGTGTCATTTGGGGACTCGCGCTCGCAGGCATCCTCTTCAAACTTTGGTTCGTTGGCCATTTCCCCATCTTGTCCACGTCGTTCTATGTCGTGATGGGCTTGGTCGGTGTTGTCGCCGTCAAGCCGGTCCTCGCCCGCGTCCCTGCCACCGGCTTGCTCTGGCTAGTTATCGGCGGCCTGATGTACATGCTCGGCGTCGTCTTCTACGCCTCAAAAAAAATCCCCTTCAACCACGTCATCTGGCACCTCTTCGTCATGGCCGGAAGCACTTGCCACTACGTCTCCATCCTCTACGCCGTCTTCCCGCGCGCAAAAGCTTAGCGCTGGCCATCGCCCGCACTGGCTCCAACACCAAGAACCCGCCTGCATCTGCCAACTCTTGATCGACTTTTTTCGCGAATAGGCGGGCAGTGACTGAGAGACTCTTCGTTCGCTTTTTAGGCGAGTGGATGTAAGCGTGAGAACAGGTGCTGTCCTATTTTGAATTTGGAGTATGAGAATGATCCGTCTGGTCGAATGTCAAGAGAGTAGCGATAATTCGACCTTGGAATGCTTCGGCAGGCTCTTGTAGGACTGGCTTTCTGGCTTGCCGCCGGGAATGTAATACGTTTCCCAAATGCGCTCCGCCATTTTGGGGGAAGGAAAACGATCGTGGCCACGTCGCATATGCCCGCCGGGAGCACATCGATGATTATCGTGCGCTGCATCTGGCCGAAGTCCTGTCGTCCATCCGGCAGTTGGGCCATCAGGTCATTTGTACCGTGGAAGACCCTGCTCTGGCTGATATGCTTTGTAGACGCCTCAGGAGTCTGGACGTGGGTGACGCACGAAAGTTTGAGCTTGAATACGAGCCCGAAGCGGGCGCAAGGGTCAAACAAATGAAAACCATTGTCCACTGGCTGAGAAACTACTCCTGTCAGCCTGACAGGTATTAGGACTCTTGAAATGCCATGCTTACTTTGCCGGTCTGCCGTGATGCAGGCATAGTGCGACCAGATCCGAGATGTTCGCTTCGCCCACGCACATGACCGTGTCTGCGCCCCCCCAATAGATTTTCACGGTTCCATCGGACTCTGGAACGGCACCACAGGTGAAGACCACGTTGTGGACGTATCCAGTTATTTCCCAAGGATCTTCCGGTTGCAAAATCCACGAGTCGCCCACACCGATGATCTTTGCCGGGTTCTCGAGGTCATGAAGAGCAACCCCCAAACGATAGACCGATCCATCCATAGTTTGGAAAACTCCGTGATAGATGGAAAGCCATCCCTGGTCCGTTTTGATCGGCGGCGCGCCGGGACCGATCTTCATTTCATCCCAGTGATATGGTTCAGGCCTCATGATGAGCTGGGATTGGCCCCAATAGCATAGATCCGGAGAATAGGAAATCCAGATTGACCAGGGGGCGATTTCCGAATGGGGACGGTCAAGTCGGGCATAGAGTCCATTAAACTTCTCGGGAAAGATCACCACATTGCGATAATCCGCCTCCGTGATGAGGGAGACCCTTTCCACCTGACTGAAGTCCTTCGTCTTGGCCAGGGCGATCCGCACTCCATTTCTGGAGTAGGCGCTGTAGGTGATGATGTACTCCCCCTCCAGCCGGGTCACGCGTGGGTCCTCCACGCCGAACTCTTCATAGGCGGCAAAAGGGCTGTCCTGCGCAGGAATCAGAAAGGGCTGTGGATCGGCGGTAAAGCGGAATCCGTCGGGACTGCGTGCCAAACCAATGATGGACCGTCCGGTGCGGAGATGGGAGCGGAAAAGCATGATGTATTCGTTCTCCTGCTTCACGACCGCCGCGTTGTGAACGGTTTCCACTGGATAGGGGATTTCGGCCTTGGTGAGGATGGGATTGTGGCGGTACCGTCTGACAATGTCTACCTTCATGGTCGTCTCTTCGCTTCCAGATCAAAAATCGTCGAGTAAACCCGTTCGTATCCCTCCACCATCGTATCGATCGAAAAGTATTGCCGGACACGGCTGCGGCAGGCACGACGATCGATTTCAGAAATTCGTCCAAGGGCCCGAACTGCTTCAGTGACGTTGTCCACCAGAAAACCGGTCTGCCCGTCCTTGATCACCTCACGGCAAGACCCGAGGTCCATCGCAATGACGGGCACGCCGGCGGCATTGGCTTCGACCAGGACAAGTCCGAATCGCTCCGGGATGGTGTTCAGGTGCAGTAGAGCTCGGGCCCGGGCGAACAATTCGTTCTTGCCTGGCACGCCCACCGGTCCGATATAAAGGATCTTTTGATCATCGAGATGGGGTTTGACCTGCTCCCGGAAATAGGCCTCATCTTGGATAATACCAGCGATGATCAAACGTATTCCGCTCAGACGAGCAACCTCGATGGCCAGATGAACACCTTTATCCGGATGGATCCGACCGAGGAAAATAAGGTCATCCCCGCCGGGTTCCTGAAGCGGGTACAACGAGAGATCGATGCCGTTGTAGACGGTCGCCAGGTAATTCAGCCCTGCGGCTCGATCGGAGTCACTGATGGAGACAAAATATCCGTCACGATACTTCTGATAGACGGGCATGATTTTGGCTGACGAGAATCCGTGGATGGTAGTGAGGACCGGTGTCTTGACCAGCCGGGTGTAGGTCAAAGCCATGAAGTCGTAGTGGCTGTGGATGAGGTCAAACTCAGCAGCGCGCTCGAACGCTTCGGAGATGTGAAGGTATTCGGCTACTTTGGAATCAACAGTGGAATCCTCTTCATACCCCTTTTCCAGCACGGCATGCAAGTGAGCGCGGGTCACAGAATCCCCGCTAGCGAACAACGTCACATCCCAGCCACGGGCGACGAGCCCTTCGGTGATGTTGCTAGCTACCGTTTCCCAGGCACCGTATTGCCGGGGAGGTGTTCGCCAAGCTATCGGCGACAGGACAGCCACTCTTTTGGCGAGCTTTGTCATGCTGTTCGACGATATTTCCTAGTGCATGGCAGCCAGCACTTCATTGAGGGGAACGGTAGCGAAACCGGTGGCGTGATCGGCCATGCCATAGGGAATGATCAGTTCACCGTTATGGAGGAGAGCACCACAGGTATAGACGACGTTCGGCACGTAGCCTTTACGCTCCTTTTGGTCCGGTTTGAGCAAGGGTTCGCGGAGGCGGCCGATCACTTTACCGGGATCATCGTGATCGAGGAGGAACGCGCCGATGCAGTACGTTCGCAGGGGGCCGACACCGTGGCTGAGGACCAGCCAGCCTGCTTCGGTCTCAATGGGGGACCCGCAGTTCCCAAGCTGGATCAGTTCCCACGGGAACCTCGGCTTAAGCAGCACCTTGCGTTCATACCAGAAGTGGACGTTGTCGGAAAACATGAGGTAGATGTTCTCATTGTCCTGGCGGGAGAGCATGGCATAGAGGCCATTGATTTTCCGGGGGAAGAGAGCCATGCCTTTGTTTTTGGCCGCCGGACCGTTCAAGGTGATAAACCGAAAGAGGAGGAAGTCAGAAGTCTCCACCAGTTCTGGCAAGACCACCTTGCCATCGAAGGCCGTGAAGGTGGCGTAGTAGACGTGGGTGCCGTCATCGTTCCGGAAACAGACGAAACGGGCGTCTTCGATGCCGTTGCGTTGCGAGGGCGTGACGGGGAAAAGGATGCGTTCAGACAACCCCTGTTGGGGCTGGAACTGAACCTCGTAATTGGACCGGGCCAGCATCAAAATTCCCTGGATGGCGTTCTTATCCGACAGGCGGGACTGCTTCACTTCGGCTTCGAGATTGACGCGCAGTTCTTCCAATTCAAACGACTCCCCAAACTTGTCCATAACCCGACGTGTGAATCCGCTGGTCAATCCCAGCTCAAAAAGTTTCCGCTCGAACAGCGCCTTCTCGTAGCGGGGGTTCGGGATTTGACGCGGCTCGGTGAGGAAGCCGGTTGGGGGTAGGACCTCGATCCGCTGGTCGGAGTGGATGATACCCGTCCGAAAAGTGATGGAGGAAATGTGTCCCTCCCCGGTGGCGCGCAAGCTGAGGATAAAACGCAGAGCGCCGGGAGGCAGGTCAGACTGGTCAGGGTACGGAACGATGGAGGGATTGAACAGGGCTGCGGACTCTAAGGAGAATTCGCAAACGAAATAGGAGCCGATCAACAGCTTTCTTTGTTCGGAGATTTCCCCATCGGTCAACAGGAGGTCGCGGACCTGTTCGAATCGTTCCAGAAAGGATTTGTGGATCTGCTGGTGTCGCTGGGAGAATTCGGCGGATACTTCGTCCAGGAGAGGGCCGACTCGGTTTTCCGGGAGCGACATGACCCTGGCGATAATCCTGCCGGCCCGCTGGGGATCCTCCGGACTGAATGGCCGCAGAAGAACGCGCGACTGGTCAGGCCTAAGGACCGTGGCCGTGCGTTTGACGTGAATCGAGTTGTCGTTCATGGACTGATTATTCCAGAGAAACGAGACCGGAGGCCGCGATTACTCTTAGGCGGCGATCGGTTCCTTAAAACTCGTCAGCATATTTTGCGCCAAGCGCATCTCCGCCAACGAAAGCAAGAAGGCCACGGTTGATTCCGCCCCCTGGTTCAGGTTGACCCGATCCACGTGCAACCCATCGCAGCAGCCGCCTGTTTTTGGAGAGTAGAGTTCCAATCCGAGATCGTTCCAGCCGATGAACCAGTCGAAGGCGCGTTGCGCCTGCTCGTACCACCAGAGGTCCGATGTGGCGCGATAGGCTTCAAGACAGGCTGAGACCATTGCTTGCGCCTCGATGGGCTGCTGGTCAAAGTTGGCGCGCATGCCGCCGCGGCGATAAAATCCGTTGGTGCCAATGGATCGAAAGTGACCCTTCTCGGAGATTTGCAATTCCGTCAGCCAGCGCAGGGCCTGCAGGCCTCGTCCAAACACCGCTTGTTGTCCGGTTGCACGTCCGCTCAGAATCAAGGCGTGTGCGAGCTTCGCGTTATCGTAAGTCACATCCTCTTCAAACCAGCGCCAGTCCGGCTGGGCGGTCCTTTCGAAAAGTTCCATGAGCCGGGAAATGAGTATCTCACGGGTTTGGTTGACCTGGCTGTCACCGCTCAACCGACGCAAATATTCATGAATGCCGATAAGACCGAACGCCCACGCCCGCGGCGAAGTGAACTCCGTCAGAGCTGGCAACGCCAGCGCGAAGAGTTGTCCAGCCATGATCTGGAAGCTCCGATAGGGCGAACGCCCCACGCCTACGCCCAGCGCCCAGAGCGCTCGCCCTTGACAATCCTCTGACCCTTGTTCATCGAGCCAGCGGCGGTCGAAACTCAGGTGGTTGTGGAAGCGTTTCGTTTTGAGATCGAACGCATGATGGAGGAAAGCAGCGTAACTTGTGGCCAGGGTCCGCACGCGGTCCGGGTCCTCTCCCAACTCACTGAGCAGTACCGCGAGGATGAATGCGCGAGCGTTGTCATCCGTACAGTAGCCTGCCGAAAAATTCGGAATGCTAAAAATGGCATGTTGGAAGAGGCCGGTCGAATCGGTCATCCGCGAGAGATGACTCAACTTCAACTCCGGCAGTTCCCGCGGCTTTTGGTCGAGCGTCTTCGTGGCGAGAGATTTTCGAGATCGCGCCGCCCCCTCGATCCGTGACAACTCGAACGAGCGCATATAGAGCCGCGCCACGTTGCTCCAGACCATCTCACGGCCCAGCTTGTAAGCATTCTTGCGAATAGTATGCCGGCGGGTGTCGTCGCGCAGCAAGCCAATCACCTCGCGGGCTATGGCCGGGGCGTCGCAGAACGGCACCAGCACGCCGTGGTCTTCCGCCAACAATTCTGCAGCGTGCCAGTACGGTGTTGAAATTACCACTTTGCCCGCACCAAACGTATAGGCTAGCGCGCCCGACGTGATCTGCGCTTCGTTGAGATAAGGCGTGATGTAAAAGTCTGCGGCGCCGATGAACTCCTTCAGAGTTTCAAGTTCTACGAACCGGTTGTAGAAGATGACGTTCTTCTCGAGTTTGTTCTTTTTGGCAAGGATTTCGAGGCTGAGCCGGTAGGCTTCGCCATGCTCGCGTAGTTCGTTGGGATGGGTGGCGCCCAGCACAATATAAACAACGTCGGGAAACTCCGCTAGAATGTGCGGCAGGGCGTTGAGCACATATTCGATCCCCTTGTTCGGCGAAAGCAGCCCGAACGTGAGCAGCACCACCTTGCCTTCCACACCGAACTGGTCCTTGAAATCGGTCGGATCGACAAAACCTACGTCGGGAATGCCATGCGGGATGAGATCGATCTTGGCCGGCGATGCCTGGTAAATCTCCTGCAACATCTGTCGCCCCCGTTCAGCCATGACCACGAGCCGGGTCGAGAGCGCGACTAACTCGTGCATTACGCGCCGTTGGTTAGCGTTCGGCTCACGCAAAATGGTATGAAGGGTAATGACAACGGGCATTCTCAATTCGCGCAGGAGTGCCAGGATATGGCCACCGGCCGTCCCACCGAAAACGCCGAATTCGTGCTGCAAGCAGACGATGTCCACGTCGCTGATGTTGAGAAAGTCCGCAGCACATAGATAAGACGATAAATCCTGCTCCTCAATCTCGAAGCGAACTACTTCCGGGTACTCGTAGCCACCTTTAATGTCATTCACCGACACTGAGAAACACTGGCTTTGGGGATGCGCAGCTGCCACGGCGGCAAGCAGGTCAGACGTGAACGTCGCAATGCCGCACTTGCGCGGTAAGTGGTCGCCGACAAACGCGATCTTGCGAATTTTAGAACCTTCTTCCATGAGGCAGTCTTTACATTCCTCGCGCCCCGCGCTGCTATGCACAAGAGTCTGCGCGCCAAACTGCAAATGTGCCGCCTCAGCGTGAAACTGGGGAAGGACTCCGGTAGTGTAGATTCCGTCCTTCGGGCGGTGGTTTTCAAGGCATGCGGCTCTACCGATCCGATGCGGGTTGGCAGGAGCGCGAGGAAGGATATTCGCGCAGATGCGGCGATCGTCTCGATGAGCCCAACCAATCTATCCCTCGGCATGGTTGCATCCCTGCAGAGCCCGCTGCCGTTTCACCCGGGTAAAATCATTGTACCTCGCATCGTGATTGGAGGAGTGATTCTTGATCAGCCTGTTGGCTGCGGAATTGGCGCTGCTAAGCGTGGGGCGTTGAGCTTGCGGTCGCGTGGTGCGACGAGATCTGAGGGTTGTCGCCCGCCAGCATCTCTTGCGGCGCGACGAATCCGATGGCGCCGTGCAGCGGGACCTTGCAGAGAACCGGGCTTCCAAGAATTCGCCCAGCTCACTAACAAAACTTACCCTTGAGGACATAATACGGTCCCGCCGATCATGTGAATGTTCAAGAGTGCTCACTCCCCCTCGCCATGCGACGTTCGAGCCTCACGCCTGCCTCAGCCTTTCGCGCTGGTCTCGCCGCTTTTAGATGTGAACGCGGCATTCTCATCAAGGTCCGCCGTTTGGCCCCAGCAAGCAGGATCGTTCCGTCCATGGTACCGACCTCTCCTTCGACCAACTCCCTTGTAATGCGGATGAACGTCCCAAGTGCGAGCGCGGCACCGCCCCACCACAAACAGAGGCGTCCGGCTCGCGCCGAGAACAGAGCGCGACTCATGAATTCAACCTCAGGAACAATCACGAATCATGAAGCTACTTGCGATCGTATCAGTGAGCAAAGCTGCAAGAGCTACACACTCTTGACCTTCATCTGGCCGGTGGGAATTCCGACTAGGTAGCGGTAGAACGCGACAGCGCGGTTGACCGCAGAAGACTCATTTCCAGTGATCAGCCGGTTTGCATTCTTTCCTGTGCGCACGATGCTGTAGTATCGCCAGACGTTTTCCGTTTCGCGATCCAGAAAGTAGATCGACTGCATCTCACCCGGGGGGAAGAGAGTTATGAAGTGATAGTGCATCGCGCTGACGTTCTCGACATCAAGGACGAGCCGGTCTGCCGAAGCCTTCACAATGTGCATCCGGAAGGTGGTCTTACCAGAAAGGTTATCGACCTGCACATAGTAGAGTACCTTGCCTTCCTTCATCTCTTCGGGAGAGAAGTTTTCGCGGCGTTGGCTAGGCTGCGAATCGGTCAAGCGTAGGCGTCCACAATTAGTGCTTGCCACTGCTTGTGAGTGGTCGACCAGTAGCGCATGCCCGTGAGTTCTGAAATGGCCCCGATGTGACGAAGCAAGCGTTCCATTTCCGAGGTCTGACGAAATCGCGCGACTGTCGTTACCAAGGTTGTAAAGCCCACCTCAACCCAACCCGTGCACACGGGCGGTTTCCAGTCGCGGCCGAATTCGGATCTGCTCCACGACTTCGCGACGACCGAATCATCCAGACCAGGATAAGGCGGAACTGGTTCCTTTCCGCAGGGTGGCTGCGGTCCTGATTGCGAATAGCCGTGCGCCTGGCAGACCAGCATTGCCAACAATAAAAACCCAGCGCGGTGACGGTTCCAATTCCGGAGCAGCGTCTGATGCTGCGGGTCTGCGCTCATCTGATGACTAGCACAGTTATTGCCCGGGCTTTGGGCTTGGCACAGAAAATGCATTCGACTAAAGCTTGATCGGCAAACAATCAGCGTCGCGTCCCCCAACAACGGAAACGATCTTTCCGCCTAGCTGCCTCAAGAGGGTAGGTCAGGCTGTGTCTGGTTTGGCGGGCCAACTCTTGAGACACCAATTTGCTGTCTTTCCTCATTCGCTGTATTTCCCAGCAAAACGGTATCACTGGCTTTCTTCATGGCATAGACAACCTAGCGTAGACATAATGCCCCAAACCCACGTACAGGACTGGTCAATCTCGAACAGTTCGGCAATTACTTTACCGGGAATTGTGTGGTCCCAGGGTGCCATGCAGAAGTTCGGCCATTGTCCAAACGCGATCGGCAAGCCCGGCCTCCGTCGCGGGCGTGACTCTGAGGCTGGAAAGAGCGGGCAGAATTCCCGCAGAATATGCACACATGCGAGGAGCATTTGCGCTTTGCGCACCCCGAATCTGAAGTTGCTGTCGAAGCTATGGACGGGGCCGCCATTCTTCAGCACTTCAACAACGGGGTAACCGTTCAAATATCCTTCTTTAACCGAAAATCGGCATGATTGAGCGGCGACGATTGAAATAGGCGGTTAACTCCGGAGCATTCACAGCCGATTTCTAACCAAATTAACGGGGGTTACGAGTCGATATGCAACCTGCCCAAGGTGCTTTTGGGCGCACAAGAAGCTTTCGTAGTAACACCATTCAACTTGGGTCAAACGGGTTCAGAATGACCCACGGGTGCGCTTTGACTAAGTGATTTTATACGACGTGCCGATTGATCCCAATTTTCACGCCCGCCGGTTGCCGGATCGAGCTTGGCGGCACTCAAAGCGCAGCGACAGCATCGAATCTGTGATCCAGGTTCACCGCTTGCGCGAAGTTCTCGCTTTGGTCGGCTTCACGCGCTTCGAGGCGGTGACACCGGATATCAACGGTGAATATGAGACCGATGTGGAGCGCGCACAGATTGCCCTTGAACCGACCTGGTTCCCGGCGGTCGAGAACCGCGGTGAGGGGTTGTTCGTCCAGCTTAGGGCGCAAGCAGTGAAGAATTGGCTTGCGCGACCCGCCGTGAAGCAACGCCTCGATGCGCTCGCGCGAGGACACGAACACTGGGAAGTGGACCGGAAGAGCAAGCGCCTGTTCCCTGGTGGGCCGTACGTGCTGCTGCATACGCTTTCGCATCTCCTTATCCAATCGCTCGCCATGCGCTGCGGCTATCCAGCTAGTTCTATTCGAGAGCGGATCTACGCGGATGCCGAAGCCCAACACTTCGGAATTCTCCTTTACACAGGAAGCCCCGATGCAGAAGGGACCCTCGGCGGTCTTGTGCAGCAGGCACGCCACATCGAGGATCATCTTGCGCACGCGCTTAGAATGAGCGCGCTCTGTTCGAACGATCCGGTCTGCGCCTACCATGTGCCCGGTGAGAGTTTGGAGAGTCGCTGGCTTCATGGTGCTGCCTGTCACGGCTGCGCGTTGGTAGCCGAGACTTCCTGCGAAATGCGGAATGACTACTTGGACCGTGCACTTGTTGTGCCGGTACTCGGTTTTCCTGACGCTGCATTCTTCGGAGCCGTCGCATGAGCGACGTCCTGCTCGATCTGCCGCCCCATCTTCGCGATCGCCTGGTGAGTGCTCTCGAGTCCGGCCTTCTGGGCCCGTCTCCCACTCTCGCTTCGCTCCGCTCGGTGCTGGGGAATCGAGAGGATGCGGAAGATCTCGCCGCGGCGCTGGTTGAACTCGGGCGGCTTGGGATCTCGGGGCCTGCTGCTGCCGTCTGGCTTCGGACTGTTGAACGGGCTGCGGCGAGAACTCGGAAACCCGATCTTGTATGGTCTGGCCCCGAAGTCCCAGGCTTGCACGCTCGCGATACCAGGCGCGTCTACGACGAGTTGCTTGGCTCGGCAGAGCGCTCGATCTGGGCGAGCACATACGCTTTTTTCGACGGCCCTAAGGCGTTCGAGGTTTTGGCTCGACGCATGGAGACAAAGACGACACTCCGTGTCACCCTGTTGCTGAATATCCAACGCAAAAGGGGCGACACTACCGCTTCAGAACAATTGGTGCGGAGGTTCGCAGACCATTTCTGGAAGACCGACTGGCCCGGAAAGTCGCGTCCAAGCGTTTTTTACGACCCGCGCGCCCTTGGCTCCGAAGGTTCCGGTGGCATTCTTCATGCGAAAGCTGTTGTGGCCGACGATGAAGCGGTGTTCATAACTTCGGCAAATCTTACCCAGGCCGCCATGGACAGAAATATCGAGCTGGGTGTTCTGATTCGCGACCGTGCATTCGCCCTGGCCGTCGGTGGTTATTTCCGGAGCTTGATTGATCGCGGTTTACTAAAGCCTTTGCCTTTAGCTTGACCACTGCGAGCTGGGCCACATGCACCCGAGTAAACTCATGGAGAACTGCGAGAAGAGTTGATCGCGATTGCTGAGACGTTTTCGTATTCGCACCAACTTCTCGGAGGATCAGCAAAAATCGGGCCCGAGCTGCGAATGAGCGACTACATGGGGATGTTGGGCCCGGCTGCGTGGCAGTGGTGCTATCGCCCGCCTTACGATTTTTCTTTTGTCATGGGAAGGTGGCGAATGGAACTATCCGAACCGCACAGCCGACGTCCGATCACCGAGAAGCTAAAGTGCCCGCAGTGCGGAGCATCCGCAGTGCGACTCCCGCCGCTCTCGCATTCCAGGTGGTGGTGTACGGCGTGCTGGAAAGGCTCACAGACAGATCTGGCACGTGGTCTCGATGCTAAACAAAGGGACGCACTCTTCTATCAGTTTGAGGGCTTTGAGGGCGCTTGCAGGTTGAATTTTGCGTCAGCATGGCAGAGTTGCGATGCGGAACTTCAGGCCGTCCCGAGGACTCGCGAAAACGAGAAGCCACACGCGTTCCACCGCTGGCTAAACCGCTGGCTTAGGGAACTGATCAAATTGCAGCGGGAGATTATTAACGTTATAAGACGGTGGCCTGACCTATACGGTGTTCCCGAGAGCAAACGTGAGGAGTGGATTGACGAAGTGTCCGAGGTGTTCTGGATCCGATTGGGGGGGCGGCAATACGGCGCCTGGATCATTGCCGCCGCTTTCGAGCCGGAATCAGAGACCGCCCCGGCGTGGCTGTGTTTCGACACTCTGGGGATGTTGGGGAGCGGAATGGGGCTGCTGCCTGCGACGGACCAGAAGCTCATCACGGAGCAGACCCTCGACCATCTTGAGGGAGACATAGATAGGCAATTGCGGCGAGCGCGGCATGCAACGGACCGGACTCTCATTCCACCGGACATTGCAGCAGCGCTTCTGGACGTGAGCCGTCTTGCTTCCCTTGCGGAGGCCAGATATACAGAAGGACCCCCAGCAGAACAACCTCCCGTGGAGACGAGACGGAGAAGGCTCAGTCCGATTCGACTCGACATCGACCCCCGAAAACGAATGATCGCTGAAATCAGAGCGCAGCATCCGCGGGGAATTTCCGCCCGGGATATATGTAGAGAGATGGATGCGATTTTTGAGCGCGTAGGCCGTGGCCAGCAACAACAGTTGCAACCGGTTGAATCGTGGATGAGAAAGGCACCAGGAAAACGCACGTGGACTGATTTGTTCAACGATAGTCGGACCAAGAAGGCTGTAGGAAAGTACATCTATCAAATCCCGGCACTTAAAACCAGCAAAGAAGCCGAGAGCCATTACAAACCGTAAGTTCGCCCAATGGCCTGCTGAGCTACTGCCCTTTCCTACCACCTGCTACCAGGTAGCACCAGTCCTAATCAGTTTTGACGCGGCTCCCCGCTGCTGCTCCTACCTAGCAATCACAATGTTTTTGAAATCTCCCCGGGCTTCATTTCCAATTGGTCGCGATGCAAATAACGCCGAAGTCTGAGCAGCACCGATTTCAGAAAACTCTTTCCGGACGCCGCCTCCGCGAGCTGCGACGAATGGCGGACGCGACGCAGTTTGATGTCGAGCGAGTGACTGGCCTTAACCGCGCGCGGTTGAGTTGCGCGGAATGCGAGCACCTTCAACTTCGGGAATCGGAGTACTCGGCGGTTGAATGCGCGCTGTTGGAGATGATTCGGCAACGCGCGGCACAATTCGCGGGACTCCTTGAAACCACCGAGAAGCAATCCCTCCGACGAACTCGTATACCGTGCGGAAAAGAGTTCGGCAGCACTATACCGAAATGACGGCGATATGATTTTCGGCATTTAGGTGCGCGAACTGGCATCAGCCGTGAGTTTGTGGACAGAAATTCGGAAGCGCAAAAGTTCGATGGCCGGACAAATTCTAAGTTGAGTCTAGTAGAAGTTTAGAAAGGCCACGCGATGTCACAAGGAAAACACGAAAGCACGAAACGTCTGGAAGAGGCGATCATTGTCATTCTCAGAGAGCAAAACCCAGCCACCGTTCGCTATCCGCACTACGGCCTGCTCAGTTTCAACGACCCCTTGGTCCGCGAGGTCCACAATAACACACGATATTGTTATCAGCGCGTGAGCAAGATCATCACCGATCTGCGCCGCGAGGGGCGCATTCCCTGGGAGTGGATTGTCGACAAGACCCGTCCCACGTACAGGCCCAGCGTTTGGCAAGACCCGAAAGATTATGGGGAGGCGATCAAATGCTCCTACAGAAAAGACTATTGGCAGGATCAGCCCGTCCTGATCGAAATCTGGTCGGAAAAGGACACCATCTCGGGCGTGATTGCCCCGGTCACCGACGAGCTAGGGATTACGGTGCGCGTCGGTCGAGGCTTTGACTCAACCACCGGCGTTCACGACATCGCCGCGCACTTTCACCGAGTCAGCAAGCCGAAGCATGTTTTTTATCTCGGCGACCATGATCCTGATGGGCGTTGTATCGAGGAAAGCATCCGCCAGCGAGTTCTGAAGCTGAGCAGCGGGCCGTTCGCGATGAGGCGGCTAGCCATCAACGTGGGCGACATCAAAAGATTCAATCTGCCACCAATGCGCATTAAGCGTTTCGACGGCGACCACGAAAAAGCTGGCTTGCCGAAATCGTCGCGGGCCGAGGCTTTCCTTAGGAAGTATCGCGACGAAACCGTTGAGCTTGACGCTTTGCCACCCGATGTTCTGCGCCGCCGCGTGAAACGAGCAATTCTAGAACTGATTGACTGGCGGCGATGGAATCTCGCCATAAATGCCGAGGAAGTTGAACTTGAGAGTATCCAGGATTTTGTCAGCAAGTGGCCTGGCAACGGTCGGCCAACGGAAGGGGGGTCTGAGATATCCGAAAAGTCCGGGGGCATGTAATTGCGGCGGATTAGGAATCCAGCGCGCCATTGAAAACGAGCGTTGGAGAAGGCTTTTGGAATGGGTCAGCCCGAAAGCTGACCGTTTGTGAGCGGAGAAAAACGAAGGCACCCGGATCACTTGGCGGTGAGGGTGCCTTGAGAAAGCAACTTGATGAGTAGTTTAATTCATAACACGGCTCGCATTGCGGAGCAAATCGCTCTGCCCCCGCAGACAGTTTCCCTGCTGAGTCCGATGAGCGGGCTCGAAGCACTCACCGCGCTACATTACGGGGCAGGTGCGGCTGTGGCTTTCGCCCGGTGCGGCGGGGATGGCTGGGAAGAGTGCGGTGCGTGTCTTGCGACCGAATTGTCAGGACTCTGGCCGGCTCTCAAATCGCATTTCTTGCGCGATGCCTATTTCACTCTGGCGTCAACGTACCATCAGCATTGGGTGACAAGAATTTCCGCGCTCGGACTTCCTCTGTGGAGTCGCAAAACAAAACAGTTGCGCTGGCTCAATGTTGTCGCCTTAGACCTGGACCGTCACCAGGACTCGAACTTTTCAGTCGAGCGGTTGCTCGAATCCTTCTGGCGTGAACTAGAGGCTCAGGCCATCCCTTTGCCGACGTTCGTGGTGTTCTCTGGACGCGGCATCTGGGCGCTGTGGCAGATCGTGAACGACAAGAATCCAAGCCAGCCAGTGCCGGCCTTTGTTCATAAGTGCGAACTGGCGCAGCGCATCTCTCACGAACTCGTCGAGAGATTCGCGTCTCTCGGTGCAGATCACAACGTGACCGACTCAGCGCGCGTCATGCGTGTGCCCGATTCCGTGAATACCAAGGCCGCGCCGGAGAACTCCCGCGTGCGCTTCTTCCGAGCGAGCGCCACGACATACACTCTGCCCGAACTGGCCGCCGCTCTGGGTGTCCGCGCTCAAAAGGTGTCTTTGCCAGGAGAGCGGATCGCGAAAGATCACGCGAAAGCGAATGCAGCCGCGATGCGCTGGCGTCATCCGCTCGACGGTTTCCGTGCATTGTGGAGAATGCGGGGAGGATTTACGAAATTTACGCGGCGCCCCGCGATTTACGTGTACTCCCTGCTGCTTCGCAAGAACCGCGCGACTCCGCAGCAAATCGTTACGTCTTGCATGGAGTTGGCCGAGTCGTTCACCCCCGCCCTGAGTCCCGTCGACGTGAAACGGGCAGTCGCCTCCTCCGAGAAGGCCATTCGCTACAACGTCAGCAATGCAAGGCTGGCCGCAATGCTGAAAATCACGACCGAAGAGCAGGCCGCTTTGCCGCGTTGGTTCCGACCGAAAGTGAAACGCAAGTCAGCCCAGATCACCGCGCGCCGCGCTCTCATCGCACAAGAGCTGAGCTCGCTTGGAGTACGACCCTCGATGCGGCGACTGGTTCGACTGTTAGCCGAAAAGCATGGCGTCACCGTAAGCCGATTCACCGTAGCGAAAGACCTCCGATTTATGGGTGGAGCAATTCCCCTGCTTAAAGAACCTAGAGCCCCCCTCTGTATAAGCAGAAAAGATGCTCCAACTTCGACAGAACGAGAGTTCAAAACGCGAAAGGCGGGCAAGAGACAGAGAAGAAGCGGATCCACGCGGCGGAACACAAGGAATTGCTCAAAGACTTCGACGCAGCCGGAAGGAACCGCATGACGCGCGAGAGCAGCGTTGCCAAACGGCTCCTGCGGCTAAAACCGGCTGCTCAGTACCTGAGTGTCTCTCCGGGCACCTTGCGCGCGATCGTACAGCACGGAGAACTGCCGATTATCAAACTCGCGGAGAACGGGCACAGTCCGTGGTTGCTGGATATGCGCGATCTAGACGATTGGATTGAACGAACCAAAACACGATTGGAGTGAGGCGAACGATGAAAAGCCGAATTGAGAGGTTTGCAACAAAGCACCGGCTGAAAACCAGAATCGACCGTGAGGACGGGACAATGATCATCCCCGGCAAGAATGGCCGCAGTCACATCTACGAACTTGCAGACGGCGTTCTGGCCTTCGTCCTCAGGCACGCCAAGAAGTCGAGTCAGTGGTCCTTTCTGCTTGCGAAACTTGTGGCGCCGGCTTTCAGAATCGTGCAAACGGCGATTTTGAAGGGGCGTGCATCTTTGACCATCAGAACGAGGAAGCGATCCGCCTGGTGCGGAGGGTTTGCAGGATTCATGCCAGGAGAAATTTGTCTGCTGAGACGTTAGATAGATTGCGTAAAACCCGTTCCGAGGCCCACAGGAAGGGCAGGGATTGGCCTAGAAACGCTCAGAAGGATTTAGGTGGTTCGGTAGGACAATCGCCTGCCTGTCCCCGAAAGTCGCACCGTGAGACAGGCCAGGAAAGATCGCGTGACCGACCACGAGGAATTTGCGATGAAAAACGAGCAAGCGGGACTAGAATGGAAGCGTGCGAGGCGGTGTAATCAGCACCGACCCGCACTGACCACAGCTCCTGGATAAGAGGAGGCCATGGCTCCCACCATTATCGCCGTTCCGGTGACCGTCGCAATCTCCTATCAGGTCTGTGCTCAATCTTCGCCAAAGGAGAAACTCACACTATGGAACAGCAAGTTGAGAAACGACCGAGAGGCGCTGGAAGCATCTTCCACAACGGCAGCTCGACGTGGTGGATCAAGTTCAGCGACCGGGGCATCGCTCGCCGAGAAAGCAGCCATTCGACTGACCGCGTGGTCGCCGAAAAATTGCTGAAGAAGCGACTCGCCGAGTGCTTAACGCAAACCTACACACCATCGGTCAACGTTAAGATCGACAAGTTGATCGAGGATTTACTCGCCGAGTACCGCATCCACTCATCCAAAACCATCGACGACTCAGAGCGGCGCTGGGAGCTGCATCTGAAGCCGTTTTTCACTCACCGCAAGGCCAGCGATCTGACGACGGACTGCATCCGCCGCTACGTCGCCCAGCGGCAAGCCAAAGGCGCAGCAAACGGGACGATCAATCGTGAACTCGCGCTATTGAAGCGGGCGTTCCATCTCGGCCTCGAATGCACACCGCCGAAAGTGAGAACGGTGCCGTTCTTCCCGATGCTGAAGGAAAGCGACCCGCGCAGCGGTTTTCTTGAGTCTGCCAGTTACGCTGCACTGGCGAAGGAATGCGCGCGTGTGGGGCTGTGGCTGCGAACGATGTTTGAGATCGGTCACAGTTTCGGATGGCGTCACTCGGAGGTGCTGAACCTGCGCGTGCGGCAAGTCGATCTGTTCGCAGGCTCGATCCGGTTGAACGTGGGCGAGACGAAGAACAACGCGGGCCGCGAAGTCTCCATGACGCAAACCGTCCGCATCTTGCTCTCGGAATGCGTTCGCGGCAAGCAGCCCGACGATCGCGTGTTCACACGGGAAAGGGGCAGGCCCGTGTCCGACTTCCGCAAGGTCTGGGCGAACGTCTGCGTTGCTGCTAGGGTTGGAAAATTCCTCTGTCCGACATGCGATGAGCCAGTGGACGCCGAAAACCACTGCGCGACTTGCGGAAGGGATTGGAACCGCAACAAGCTGAAGTACACGGGTCTGATCTTCCACGATCTGCGGCGGACAGCGTGCCGGAACATGGTGCGGGCTGGCATCAGCGAGAAGGTGGCGCAGACGGTTTCTGGCCACAAAACCCGGAGCGTATTTGATCGCTACTGCATCGTGGCGCAGTCTGATTTGCAAGACGCGGCGCGCAAGCTGGAAACGAGTCAGGCGCGCGAACGTGAGGCCATCGAGAAGTCCGGCGCGCCCGAGTTTGGGCAGACTTCGGGCAGAGTTGCATCAAAACCGGTGCCCGCCAGTTTAGTGCCTCTCCCCCTACCTATGCCTAACTAGATTTTTCCTCAGTGGGTTGAGCTGGTGCCGGGAGGGGGAGTCGAACCCCCAAGACCCGAAGGTCGGCGGATTTTGAGTCCCTTGATTCAGCTCATAAGTTACTGTGCCTGTGGCACTTACGTTTTATAATTGTGGAAGTGTGTAAGCGACTGTGTAAATTTCGGGGTTTCGCCCCTGCCCTTCCTTGGCCCTCCGGCGCGCCAGGTTGATCGCATTTTCTCGGGCGCGCTTCGATCCATTCTACGCCGGATCGGATGCGCGGGGCGCGAAGCTTCGGCTTAACATTGCGATCATGCGCACGTTCGTCACGAAGATCGTCGTCAGGCCGGGACAGTTCGCGCATCCGAACAACCGCGGCTTCGTCGAGAGTGCCGAGCCGTGCGAAGTGAACCAGCAAGCACGAACGCGTCAC
>JAYTFR010000003.1:0-4356 GCA_043734125.1 Acidobacteriota bacterium
CACCCAGTCCTCACTCACCACTCGTTCCTCCTCCAGCCAGAACACTTCGTCCAGTTGACGTGCCGTGGGCCGCCGCCGGTGATAGTCGGCTGGAGCCACTGCCGCGTGCGCGTAACGTAATATCGCGATTACACTCATCGACAGGTCAATGGGCGACAGTTGGAAGCTGCTTACACTTGGCACGAGCGAGGCCTCGATGTGCAATGCCCCCTAGAGTACACCACGTAATTCCGAAACGGCCCACTTGGGCCCTACGGGGCGAGAATCGTGATGCAATAAGAGCATAAACTTTGAGGCTCGCAGGCTGACGGTGCTCTCCAGCAAGAACGGCGACATTAGGCATGTGCCTCTTAACGACTCCGCTCTGGCAGCTTTCCGCGTCGTTGAGAAGTACAAAAACGGCAGTCCATACGTTTTCCTAGACCAAGATGGGTCCCGCCTTAATTCGCCAAGATTTTGGTTTAGTTCAGTTGTAGAAGCATCGAAATTAGAAGGCTTCACGTGGCATTGTCTCCGACACACTTTTGCGAGCCGGCTCGTAATGGCGGGAGTAGACCTTCGCACCGTTCAAGATTTAATGGGTCATCGTACGATCCAAATGACCGTGAGGTATTCGCATTTAGCTCCTCAGCATCGCCTGTCAGCGGTGCAGAGGCTATGCGATACTGAGGCTGTGCGGGACTGCCCAACTGACACCAGAACTGACACCGTCACGATCGAAGGGTATGGAAGGCAGATCGATACTTCCCCGTCAAACCACTGATATGTCAGCGGTTGCTTAAAACGAGGGCCCGTAGCTCAAGCGGATAGAGCATCGGATTTCTAATCCGAGGGTTGCAGGTTCGACTCCTGCCGGGCCTACCAATCAAATCAGTTAGTTAGGCGGCGTTGCATGCGGGGGCAACGGCTGCAAAAGGCTAGAATGCAGCTGTTTTTGTCGCAATCCTGCCCGAACTGTGCCCAAATCGAATTTCGAATAGGGGATAGGACGGCTTCCGGCGAGCGACGGAAGGATTCTGAACTGGTCCCAGTAGTCCGCAATTCGCCAATCCTTTGGCAAGATTCAGAACGGACAGGTTAAGCAATCCAGGAAGGAGTTAGCTTTATTGGAGGATATATAGCCTATGACAGACTGGTTCGCACGTCCCGTCTTACACGTAGCGGATGTTGAGGCCTCGATCCTCTTTTACGTTAACCGGCTAGGTTTCACGAGCCCATGGCGTTACGACGAGGAAGGCAGAGCGCACGTCGCACAGGTTGACCGGCAGGGCTGCTCGCTTATCCTGGCGGACACCTGGCCGGAGAAGATTGGCAAGGGACTGATGTTCATTTCCCTGAACGTGGAGCCCGTGACGCAAGTCGCTGAATTGGGCGCGCTGCGCGCAGAATTCGAGGCAAAGGGCGTTCCGGTCAAGGAGGGTTCGTGGGGCTACCGGCTCCTGGTGGTTGATGATCCCGACGGCAATCAGCTCTTCTTCAACTATCCGAACGAGACTGGGTCGAGAACCTAACACCCTAGGAGACTGTTCACTCTTGACCTGTCTTCCGCTTGACTCTTCGGGGACAATTACTGAGATGGTCAATGGTGGGCATGGATTTGTGGACAAAAGATAGAGGATGAGGCTAAGGAGACAAGAATTAGCCGCACTCGATTCGCTGGGGAGGAAATGGTTGGTGGCCTCTGAGAAACTCCGACCCCGCCCTCCCTTGCGACTGCGGGTTACTTCCGGCGTGACCATTTCGTGATCATTTCGTTCTATGGTAATCGCACTTTAGTGCCATTCCCAGAACAGTAATTGGTGCGTAAAGTGACACTTGAGCAGACTTCGGGGGAGGGCTGTTCGAACGAGCGTCCCGTGACTCTAACGAGTTTGGGGGCGCTTTCGTTTTTTGGACGACAGCGCATTTCTACTTTGCTCCTGTCTGTCTCCTGTCTCCTGTCCTCTTTGCTCCTTCTTGCGAGCCGTAGACTCGTTAGACCCTTCTTAACTTCGTTTCCCCTTCGGTTTCATCATCACCCACTCTTTTTCGGTCAGGTCGCGCCCCAAGGCGGTAAACTCGCCCGCGCCCTGCAGCCATTCGCCGCCGTCCATGGTGACGACCTCACCGTTGATGTAGCCGGAGCCGTCGCTGACGAGGAAGGCGGCCAGGTCGGCGAATTCTTCCATGGTTCCGAAGCGGCCCAGGGGAATCTTCTTCTTGGCGGCGTCCTCTAGTTCGGGTCGCGGCAGCAGGCGCGAAAATGCGCCTTCGGTCTTGATGGGGCCGGGTGCGATGGCGTTCATGCGGATGCCACGGTCTCCCCACTCAACCGCCAGGCTGCGGGTGAGCGCCTGCACCCCGGCCTTCGAAACCGCCGACGGAACAACGTAGGCCGAACCGGTGCTGGTGTAGGTGGTTGTGATATTGAGGACTACGGCTTTGTGATTTTCGGCCAGCCACCTCCGCCCGCAGGCGAGCGTCATGTGAAGTGTGCCCATCAGGACGATGCCGATGACGGATTGGAATGCTCCAAGGGAGAGGTCTTCGGTGCGGGCAAGAAAATTTCCGGCGGCGTTGTTCATGAGGATGTCGAGGGCCCCGTCTTCCCAGATGTGGGCGATGAGCCCTTCGACCGCCGCTGCGTCCCGCACGTCGCAAGCATGGGCATGAATCCTGCCGCCCGCCAACTCGGACAGTTCACGATGGGTCGCCTTCAAAACGTCCTCACGCCGCCCACAGATATAGACCGTCGCCCCTAGTTCGAGAAACCGCTTTGCGGTTGCCTTGCCGAGGCCGGTCCCGCCCCCCGTGATCAGGATGCGCTTGTCTTTCAGTAAGTCCTTTTGGAACATGCTCTCTCCAGGAAGCGGCGGGATCGACGGCTATTAATCAAAAATCGTCCACGAAAACCGTCCACCAAAGTAGTCCAGACTAAAAATCACGCTACACGAAAATCGCTCACTCACACCTGCAGTTAGGCGCTTGACCGCGACTTTTCTGCAAGTTTCGTTGCCGCCCAGCGGGCGTGCTCCGCTACGATCGGATCCTCGTCTTCGGCGATCCTTTTTAGAGTCGGCGCAAATGCTTGGTCGCCGCTGTTTCCCATGGCGATGACCGCGTTCCGTCGCATTCCGGTAAGCTTGGCCCGCTTTACTGGAGATCCGCGAAATACTTTCCTGAATTCATCTGGCGTCATCTCGGCCAGCCAATCAAGCGCAGGGTTCTCCAGACCGGCGCGAGGCTCGAACTCGCTCGCGGTAGAGACCTTTGCCTTGCGATTCCATGGGCAAACATCCTGACAGATGTCGCAGCCGAAGACGTGGCGTCCCATCCCAGATCGCAGTTCTTCGGGCATTTCGCCTCGCTTCTCGATCGTCAGATAAGAGATACAAAGCCGTGCGTCTAATACTCCTGGGGAGGTAATTGCCTGGGTTGGGCACGCCGCGATGCACCGCGTACAGGTTCCACAGCGATCGGGAGCGGGCATATCGAACGCGCTCTGATGCTCGGCAGGATCGAGTGATGTCAGGATCACTCCGAGAAAAAGCCACGAGCCGACCTGCTGATTGATGATGCAGGTATTTTTGCCGATCCAGCCGACGCCGGCGTATTTGGCGTAGACGCGCTCGATCAGGGGACCGGTGTCGACATAAGAACGTAACTGCAGCGGCTGGTGATTTGCGGCGGCAAATTGTGCGAGATCGACTTCCATGCGCCGAAGCCGTCCGAGAACGGCATCGTGGTAGTCTTCGCGTCCCCATGCATAACGGGAAATCCACCCGCGTTTGGAAGCTACCGACGCGGACGTGAGTTGCTGCTCGTCAATCGAATAAGGGTGCGCGGTGTTGTAATTGATGGCACATACAATCACGCTGCGCGCCCATGGAGCCACGCGGGCAAGGCGCGCGCGCTTGAGTTCGCCCGCATCGTCGCGCGCAGCCATGTAATTCATCTCTCCGTGCCTGCCTTCGCGGATCCAGATAGGAAAGGCGCCTAACTCCCGGAAGTTGCCGGCGGGCGCGATGCCGCAGAGATCGAATCCCGCGTCGGTGGCGCATTGCTTGATGCGGCTTGAAAGGTCTGAGAGCATCGGGCGGAAGCAAGAGACGTCCAGCCTGTCTCTTCATCTCTTTTCTGTTCTTTAGGAGAGGCTAACACTTCGAGGATTGTCCGGGCGCGGTGGAGTTACCTGGCGCGGGGTAAGGAAGCCGACTCTGCGGCTTCGGCGAAGCGTTCGACCCGGTTTCGCCCTTTGGCTTTCGCCGCGTAGAGGCCCGAATCGGCGCATTTCAAAAGAGTTTCAACGTCGGTCTTGGCATCGGTTTCAGCCACGGAAACTCCCATACTCATGGTGACCTGGTGCTCGACTCCGGA
>JAYTFR010000004.1:0-65157 GCA_043734125.1 Acidobacteriota bacterium
AGTAAACTGTCCACTCTAATACCTCCACCAATCCCTGCTGAATAAACAGGTTTCGACAAAGGTACGCTTTCGGGCTACCTTGTGTCAACTACACAACCCCGTTTATATCTCCAGACAGGTGAGTGAGTTAGGGGGCCAGGACGAAAGCAGGGGGTTGACGTGGCGTTGACGAGAATTTGCACAGGATTGAGACAATGGCCGTCAGCAATATCGCGAGGCCAGAGTCTGATGCGAACGTCGCAACCGGAGTGCGCGTCGGGGCGCGCAGGGTCATTAATCCTTTATCCTTGCAGCCATGCCTCCCTTTCTTATGCGAGCAGAGCAGTTGGTTCCGCGGCCGCTGAACGAAGTCTTCGACTTTTTCTCGCGGGCAGAAAATCTTCAGCAACTTACGCCTGCCTGGATGAACTTTAGGATTATCAGCGTCGATCCCGAGCCGGTTCAGCGGGGAACCTTGATCAAGTATTCGTTACGCTGGCGCATTTTTCCGATCCGCTGGACGACGGAGATTGTTGAATGGAGCCCGCCACATAGATTCGTTGATGTACAACTCAGAGGCCCGTACAGACTTTGGCGCCACCAGCATTCGTTCATCGCTGAAGGAAATACGACCCGAATTTTGGACGAAGTACAGTATGAGCTGCCCTTCGGAGTCGCTGGAAGAATTGCGCACGCGCTGAGGGTCAGGCGCGATGTGGAAACGATTTTCGCTTATCGCAAGCAGGCGGTCGAACGGTTGTTTGGAAAAATCACCGCTTAGGCAATCTTCCCGGACGCCAAATCTCTCACCAGCGTGAGGTCAGCTTCCAGGAAATCGTAACTCGGAAGAGTCTTGGGATCGGCCCAGACGATTTCGCGGAAAATCCGGTTCTCCAATTCGCCGGAATAATCACGGACGTCAAAAAAGCGCAGTTCGACTGAACCTCCGCCGGGATATTTGTGGTGGATGCGGACGACTTCGTCTCCGACAATGGCAGCGATGCCGAGTTCTTCGTCCAGTTCACGACGAAGGGCTTCGCGCGGTTGTTCGCCATCTTCAATTTTGCCGCCGGGGAATTCCCACTTCAGCGGCATGGGTTGATGGCGCGTGCGCTGGCAGACAAGAATTTTGCCGTCGCGCCAGATCAGGCCTGCAACAACGCGTTTCATTGGGGAGATCCGCCTGGAAAAAGAAAGGCTTGGCCGCAGTGCAATTCATTCGTCATTATGTAGGGATATCGGCGCCTATGGATCGTAGCCCGTCGGCCTGTGGAAACTGTTCCGGGTGAATCGCGGATGCCAACGCCCGCAGACCCTGAATCAACGTAGGGGCAGGGGTGTTGAGGTATTCATCGCGGATACAGAAAACACGCTTCGACTTTGCAGCCGGCAAATCCTGCCATGCGCGAGACTTAATAATCTTCGCCAAGGGGACCCTATCTCCGACGCCGCACCAGGCAGCGATCAGAATTTCAGGGAATGAGGCGGCAACCGAGGCCGGATCGATCTGCGCGCCCGGAACTCCGACGAATTCGCCTCCGGCAGCTTCCACCAGTTCTGCAACCCACGGTTGCGAGGCGATCAGCGGCTTGCCCCACTCTTCGCAGAAGACCCGCGGTCGAGGGAGACTTTTCGTGCGCTCGCGAACTTCTTCTATCTGCTCTTGCATGCTGCGGATTACGCTTGCGCCTTTTTCGTCTGCGCCCACGATTCGCGCGATGAGGGCAATGTCGGCGTAAATATCGGCAAGCTTCTTGGGTGCGAGCGCCAGGAACGGGACGCCAGCCTTCAAGACTTCTATCAGCGATTTCTCCTGGTAAGGGACGGATGCGATTACGAAATCGGGATGGACACTGCGAATCTGCTCGGATTGGGCTGTCCACGAATCAGCAATGATGGTGATGTTGCGGTTTTCTATCTCGGGGCAAACGTCCCTGCAATATTTGGTGCACGCGACCAACAAATCCAGCGCGCCAAGTTCCCGCAGGGTGACCGTCACGCTGGGCTGCAGCGAAACAATGCGGCGCGGAGAGGTCTGACCCATGTTTAACAGTATGACAGGATGGGAAGGCGCGCACAGCAAGCGATGCGAACTACAATACCTGCGTGTATTCTCCGCAGCTTCTCGACCATTTCGAGCATCCGCGCAATGCTGGAGTGCTGACCGATGCTGCGCTGTCGGTGCAGATGGAAAATCCTGCGTGCGGAGACGTTCTTAAGCTCACGGCGCTGATAAAAAGTGGGGTGATTGCAGAAATCCGCTTTCAGGCCAAGGGCTGCGTAGCTTCGATAGCGTGTGGATCGGCATTGACGGAATTGGCCCACGGAAAAACAATCGCCCAAGCTTTGGCGATCACTCGCAGCGAGCTGATTGCCGAGGTCGGCTCGCTTCCCCCAGCTTCGTCTCACGCAGCTCAGCTTGCAATTGATGGGCTGGCGGCGCTGCTGACGGCTGAGGCGAATCCTGGGCGGTAACTCTATACGCGGCAAGCGCGATGGTATCTTGGTGATGTCTGAATGGAAATTCTGAATCAACTTTTCGCCCGGCACTTTCGCAAGCCCGCATCGAGAGTTCAGCCCCTGCAGGGCGACCTTGGCGGATCGGGGCGACGGATTATTCGCCTGACCGCGGAGAATGCCCGCGCCATTGGCGTGTTGTATAACGTTCGCGAGGAGAACGTTGCGTTCATCGAGTTCTCGCGTCACTTCCGTAAGCACGGCTTGCCGGTTCCGGAGATCTACGCCGATGATCTTTCGCAGGGCGCTTATCTCGAAGAAGATCTCGGCGATACGACACTGTACGAATTTCTTTCGGCCAACCGAGATGGGGACCAAATTGCCGCGCCCGCCGTCGAAGCCTATCGCAAGGCGCTCGCGGTGCTGCCGCGATTTCAGGTGGTTGCCGGGCGCGATCTGAATTACAAAGTCTGTTATCCGCGGGCGAGTTTCGATCGCCAGTCGATTGCCTGGGATCTGAACTATTTCAAGTACTACTTCCTGCGGCTGGCGGAAGTTCCGTTCAATGAGCAGGCGCTGGAAGAAGATTTCACGCGGCTGACAAAGTTTTTGCTGGCCGCGCCTCACGACTACTTTCTGTATCGCGATTTTCAGTCGCGAAATATTATGATGCAGGAAGGCTCACCGTTTTTTGTGGATTATCAGGGCGGCCGAAAGGGAGCGCTGCAATACGACGTCGCTTCCCTGCTGTTTGACGCCAAGGCTGATCTGCCGCCGGCAATGCGACAGCAGTTGCTAGACTTCTATCTCGACGCGCTGGCAGAGTTTCTGCCGTTCGATCGCGACGCGTTCCTGCAGCATTACTATCCTTATGTTTATGTGCGGCTGATGCAAGCGCTGGGCGCATATGGATTTCGCGGGTTCTACGAGCGCAAGCCGCTGTTTCTGCAAAGTGTTCCTTATGCGCTGAAGAATCTGCGTTGGCTGCTACACAATGTAGAACTGCCGATTGCTCTCCCCACGTTGACTGCGGCTTTCCACGCCATGCTGGGGTCTGAGAAACTGGCCCATTTAGGAACGTTTGCTCAAGCCAGCGGCGATGAGTCAGGCAGGGCAAGCGTGCAAGCAACTTCGCCCCTCACCGTTCGCGTCTTGAGTTTTTCTTTTCATCGCGGCGGCCTGCCCCGAGACGAAAGCGGCAATGGCGGCGGCTTCGTGTTCGACGCGCGCAGCTTGCCGAATCCCGGCAGAGAAGATCGATTCAAGTCGCTCACGGGAAAAGATACGCGGGTCGCGGAATACCTCGATCAGCAGCCGAGCGTGCATCAATATCTGGCGAACGTTATTGCGCTGGTGGATGGCAGCGTGCGCGAGTATCAGCGCCGTGGCTTCGCCAATCTCATGGTTTCGTTTGGATGCACGGGCGGCCAGCACCGTTCGGTATATCTGGCCGAGCAACTGGCGAAACACTTGCGCGGGAAGGACGGGGTTGAGGTAACAGTGTGTCACACCGAAATGGAGAAGCAGGGCCGATGAAGGCCATGGTTCTGGCCGGGGGATTGGGCACACGCTTGCGCCCCCTAACGAGCGACCGCCCGAAGGCGCTGGTTGAGATAAACGGCCGTACGATGCTGGAGATTACGCTGGCGCGACTACGGACGTTCGGGGTGCGCGAGGTGATTGTGAACGCGCATCACTTTGCGGACGCGCTGACCGGCTATCTCGAGGCAAACAAGAATTTCGGAATGCACGTCGAGATCTCGCGCGAAGATCTGCTGCTCGATACCGGCGGCGGATTGAAGAAGGCGTCCGAGTTCTTTCTGCGGGATTCGAGCGGCGAGCCGTTTCTGCTGCATAACGTCGATGTGCTAAGCACAATCGATCTTGGTGAAATGGTACGGGAGCACAAGAAACACGGGGCGCTGGCCACGCTTGCGGTGCAGGACCGGACGGGTTCACGACATCTGTTTTTTGACGTGAACGGCGAGCTTTGCGGCAGAAGAATTTCGAAAGGCGACGCGGAGGCTGTCACCGAAATGGCGCGACCGGCAGAGAATCCGCAAGCGCTGGCCTTCTGCGGGATTCATGTCATCTCCCCGCGAATGCTCACGCTGATGCGCGAAGAGGGCGTTTTTTCGATCATTGACGTTTATCTTCGCCTCGCCGCCGCAGGAGAAAAGATTCGAGCTTTCCGCGCCGATGAATATTACTGGCGAGACCTGGGGCGTCCGGAACATCTGGCGCAAGCCGGGGCAGACGTGGGGAGTGGAGTGCTGTCGTTGGAGTAGGATTTTCGGTCGTCCGCTCCGGGACTGTCCGATCTTTTCCAAACTTCCCCAGCGCTTCCGCGCTGGGCTAAACTTGGCCGCCCCTGCGGGGCTGGACTCGTTGCTCTGCTGGGTATCGCTTAGATCCCATCTGTTCAACAGCTCTTTGCCGCGATGGTCGCACAAGGCAAGCTGTATGAGTGGCTGAAAACGATTTAATGATTTAATCCCCGATGATTCAATGATTCAATTCGCTAGATCCCGTTTGGGCGCTGGCGGATGAGTGAGAGGAATTCCTGGCGGGTTTCCTGCTCGTCGCGGAAACAGCCGAGCATGGAAGAGGTCACCGCGGCAGAATGCTGTTTTTCGACGCCGCGCATCATCATACAAAGATGCCGCGCCTCGATCACGACGCCGACGCCCTGCGGGCGGATTACTTTTTGAATCGTCTCGGCGATCTGCGTGGTCAGGCGCTCTTGAATCTGCAAGCGGCGCGAGAAAGTTTCGATCAACCGCGGGATCTTGCTCAGGCCGATTACTTTCCCGTTCGGAATATATGCGACATGCACTTTGCCGAAGAATGGCAGCATGTGGTGCTCGCACAGGCTGAACATTTCAACGTCTTTCACGATCACCATTTCGTCGTAGGTGACGGTGAACAGCGCCTTCTTCAACATGGCCTCGGGATCGTCTTTGTAGCCGCGCGTCAGGAACTCGTACGCCTTGTGCACGCGATTGGGGGTATTCTTCAGGCCCTCGCGCTCGGGGTCTTCGCCCAGGCGAACGAGAATCTCCTTCATCAGGTCTTCGAAAGACGCAGAGGTCACGGTCGGGATTTCGGTCGCCTGCTTCATTTAGCTTTTAGCTCTTAGCTTACCCCGAATGGTTCGAGCTAAGGGGCTAAGACGTGATCTCAAATGAATTCATCATGGTCTCTTCCAGCCGCACTCTTTCAAGATGAACCGGGCCCAGCTTACGCTTCAATATTTCCTGATTCAACAGGCCCTGGATCACGGTGCAAAGGTTTTCCGTGGTGGGGACGGCAGTCGCGAACTCGGCCCTCATGTTGAGATTCCCCAGGTCGAATCGCGCCAGCACTTCGCTCTTCACGCAGTCGTCGAGGTCAACCAGGTTGCAGACCATACCGTTTTTGTCCACCTGGCCGCTGACCGTGACTTCGAGCACGTAGTTGTGCCCATGGCCGTGCGGGTTATTGCACTTGCCGTAAATGTCGCGGTTCTCCTCATCCGACATCTGATCGCTATGCAGGCGATGCGATGCTGAGAAGCGATAGCGGCGGGATAGGTGAGCTTTCATCTTATTTTTATGTCATTCCGACCAGGCTTGCGATTGCCCTGCCAATCCCAAGCGCGGAGAAACGCGCTGCGTGGATGCGCAAGCAAAAAGCGACTGTGAAGGTCGTGCGCGTCGCGCACGATCTTCTTCGCTCGGGATGACAATTTTTTCTTGAGAAATCATTCTCCCCCATAAAAATCTACGAACAGGTCATGGTTCTCGTACACGCGCACGCGATGAAGTTTGGCTGCAGTCAGTTTGGGAGCGAGGCGCTGCCAGATGGCGATGGCCAGGTTTTCCGTCGTGGGAATGCGTGTAGCAAATTCCGGGACCTCTTTATTGAGAAAGCGGTGGTCCATGGCGTCGAGGACCTCGCGGTGCATGGTTTCCTTGAGCTGCCTGAGGTCAACCACAAAGCCGGAGCGCGGATCGACTTCGCCCTTCACAGTAACTTCAAGGACGTAGTTGTGCCCATGGCCGTTGGGGTTATTGCATTTCCCGAACAGGCGCAGGTTCTCCTCCGGCGAAAGCTCCGGATTGTGATAGTAGTGCGACGCGGCGAATTCAGCTTTGCGAGTGAGGTAGAGCAACGGGGTCCTTCCGACGTTAACGTGTAATTGTAATGGGAGGCGAGGAAGCAGGCCCGCGATCTCAAAGGTTATTTCGGCTTGGCGCGCGCATACTGAACCGGACACTCCGCATCTTGCTTCAACACATGCGCGGCAGAAAGGGGCCAATAAGGGTGGCGCAAAAACTCACGTGCCATAAGAATAAGATCGGCCTGCCCGGCGCTGACGATTTGCTCTGCTTGTTCAGGTTCCGTAATCATCCCCACAGCCGCTGTGTGGACGCCTGCTTCACGCTTCACGCGCTCGGCAAATTCCACCTGGTATCCCGGCCCTAGGGGAATGCGCTCGCGCGGCATGTTTCCGCCGGAAGAGCAATCCACCACGTCAACTCCTAGCGACGCGACCATGCGCGCCAGTTCGACAGAATCGTCGGCAGTCCAGCCACCGTCGGTCCAGTCTCTCGCCGAGATGCGCAGGAAAAGCGGGTTCTCCTCCGGCCAAATTCTTCGGACGGCAGAAACGGCGTCGCGTACCAGCCGCGTGCGGTTCTCAAACGAGCCACCGTATTCGTCAGTTCGACGGTTCGACAACGGCGAGAGGAATGAGTGCAGCAGATATCCGTGGGCGGCATGAATTTCGACGACGCGGGCACCAGCTTCACTAGCGCGGCGAGCGGCGTCAGCGAACGCGTGAATGATGCGGTCGATCTCTTCTTTATCAAGGGCGTGCGGCACCTGCCAGCCTTCATCGAATGCAATGGGGCTTGGACCGTGAATCGGCTGCCAGCCGCCTTCCGACTCGCTGATAGCGAGGCCGCCCTTCCACGGCTCGTTCCGGCTTGCCTTGCGCCCAGCATGCGCCAGTTGCATGGCCGGAACCGCGCCCTGGGCGGCCACGAAGCTTAAGATTCGGCGTAGCGGACCGATGTGTTCGTCTTTCCAGATGCCGAGATCGGCAGGCGTGATGCACCCATCCGGAGTGACGGCGGCGGCTTCAGTGAACACCAGCGCCGCTCCGCCCACCGCTCGGCTGCCCAGGTGAACGAAGTGCCAGTCGTTGGCGAAGCCGCCGGTGCTGGAGTACTGGCACATGGGCGAAACCACGATGCGGTTTTTTAACTCGAGGCCGCGCAGACGAAGAGGATCGAACAAGTGAGCCATTGTCGGTTGAACCTTTCAGATTCTAAGGATAGATTGCCGCGGAGCGCGTTTGGATTCGGGGAAAGAGAAATTGCTCGCCACGGTTATAATCTTGGCCACGCATGACTCTGGCATCGGGCACAAAACTGGGGCCGCACGAAATTCTGTCAGTGGCGGGCGCCGGCGGAATGGGCGAGGTCTATCGCGCGCGCGACACGCGGCTTGACCGCACCGTCGCGATCAAAATTCTTCCCCAGCACTTATCTGAAAACGCGGAAGCCAAAGAGCGCTTCGACCGCGAAGCTCGCGCCATTTCTTCTCTGAGCCATCCCAATATTTGCCATCTCTACGACGTGGGACAGCAGGACGGAATCAGCTACCTGGTGATGGAGTATCTCGAAGGCGAAACTCTCGCCGACCGCTTGCGCAAGGGACCGCTCCCGCTCGACCAGGTATTGAAAATTGGAACGCAAATCTGCGAAGGGCTGGAAAAGGCTCATCGCAGCGGCGTGGTTCATCGCGACCTGAAGCCTTCAAACGTGATGCTTACCAAGTCTGGCGCCAAGCTGATGGACTTTGGACTGGCGAAGGCGCCGGCGGTGGCGCTGGGATCGGGGTCGTCGTCTGATTCGTTGGCAACGATGTCGCGGCCACTGACGAAAGAAGGCACCATCGTCGGAACTTTTCAGTACATGTCGCCCGAGCAACTCGAAGGCAAAGACTCCGACGCCCGATCCGATATTTTTGCGCTAGGCGCAGTGCTCTATGAAATGACGACTGGCAAGCGGGCCTTCGACGGAAAGACCACGGCCAGTACGATTGCCGCGATTATAGCGGCCGAGCCAAAACCGATTTCGGTGGTCCAGCCCACAACTCCCCCTGCCCTCGATCGTGTGATACAAGGCTGCCTGGCGAAAGATCCTGACGAGCGCTTGCAGACTGCGCACGACGTGAAGCTGCAACTGAAGTGGATTGCCGAAGGCGGCGGGCAGAGTAACGATCAACCCAGTGCGCTCGCTGGCCGCGGATTCCTGGGCAAAGCAGGTTGGATGGCTGCGGGCGTGCTGCTGCTGATACTGATGGGTGCCGCCGCGGCATGGTGGACAGGTACGCGCGAGGCCCAGCCCACAATGTACTTCAACAGCCCGGTTCCGAATTCCGCGAATGACGTTGCCTTGTCGGCTGACGGGCGCACCGTGGCCATGGTCGCGTATTCCGATCAGGCTAATAAATACATGATCTGGATTTACCCTGTGGGGACCCGCACTGCGACAACGGTGGCAGGCACCGAAGACGCATCGCATCCGTTCTGGTCGCCGGATGGCCGCTCGCTTGGGTTCTTCGCACAAGGAAAACTCAAGACGGTGGAGGTTTCTTCGGGAAGAGCGCCGCAGGTGTTGTGCGATGCTCCGAATGGCCGCGGCGGAACGTGGAACAAAGACGGCGTAATTCTGTTTACCCCAGGCGTGTTCGCTGGAATCTTCCGGATCTCGCCATCGGGTGGAACTCCGGTGCAGGTGACCAAACTTGATGAGCAACGCGGCGAGGAAAGCCACCGCTGGCCGTACTTCCTGCCCGACGGGCATCACTTTCTCTATCTGGCGGCGAATTTTGGCGGGAAGTTCGAGATCAATGCCATCTTTGTGGGATCGCTGGATTCAGGCGAGAAAACGTTTGTCGTAAATACAAGTTCGAATGCAGCCTATGCCGCGCCGGGCTATTTGCTTTATGCCAGAGACAATGCTCTGCTGGCGCAGCGTTTCGATTTACGCACGCACCGGTTAAGCGGCGAGCCGCGCACCATCACCGACGCCGTCCAGTATTTTACCCAGATCGACCTGTCCCTTTTCGCCACCGGAGGAAACGGAAATCTGGTTGTGCAGAGTGGAAAGGGAGCGGACAAGTCGGAGTTGCGCTGGTATGACCGCTCCGGCAAGCAGGTTGGAACTGTGGGCGGGCCGGGGCTGATTGCTAATCCGTCGCTCTCGCCCGACGGGCGCCGGGTTGCCATTGATCTTACGGATCGGGACGCGCGCCATGACGACATCGCGATTTACGAAGTGGGGCGCGATGCCATGCTGCGGCTCACCTTCGGCCCGGGACTAAATGCGCTTCCGGCATGGAGTCCTGATGGCAAGCGCGTGGCTTACGGCTCGGCCAAGGGGCGCTCCTGGGGTCTCTTCCAAAAGAATTCGGACGGATCGGGCGGAGAAGTGCAGATTTTAGAAGCGACTGGCATGCAGCAAGGCCCTTGGGACTGGTCACGCGACGGCGACCGCATGCTGATATGGAAGAATGGCGGCCTGTGGGATTTTTCGCGTTCCGACTCCAAACAAAGACCAGTGCTCGAGGGGAAGTGGATGATCCACAACGCGCAGTTTTCGCCCGACGGAAAGTGGATCGCCTACGCCTCCAATGAAACCGGGACGTGGGAAGTTTATGTATCCGCATTCCCGGCGGCGGACAGCAAATGGCAGGTTTCACGCGGTGGCGGGGAAGAACCCCGGTGGCGGCGCGACGGCAAGGAAATGTTTTACCTGTCAGGCGAAGGCAAAATCATGGCCGTGCCGGTCGCGGTCGGCGGCGGCTTCGAGGCCGGGACGCCCGTCGCCTTGTTTCAAACCCACTTGCGCCAAGCGATTTCGTCGATGGATGTGGTGTCTTATGACGTGACTGCGGGCGGGGAGAAGTTCCTGGTCAACACCAAAGTGGATGAACCGAACCCCGTCCCGCTGTCGATCATTCTGAATTTTGCGTCGGAGCTGGAGAAATAGGCGGGACTCTCGGGAATGTTCCAAAAAGATACGGAAGCAATAGCCACTCGCCCTGAATCAGAAATGTCTGGCAAGCCACCATGAACTGCTTACGACCGTTATGATCGTCGAGACAATGGTGAGGATGGCACGGGGGTTTGCAAGGTATTCGCGCACGGATTCATTTGGCTGACGTATCCTCCAAGAAAGAAGGAAGCAGGCCATAGAAAAGTTGCCGATCCAGTCGAGGATGTTGGAAGGATGCTTCCAGAGGCGCACGACACCCATAACCGCGATGAGTCCTCCCACCACGATTCTACTTAAGACGTCCATACGACATAAGTCGTTCTACTTTATCGGCTTACAGGAGATGCATATGGGAGGAATTCGAACAAGGACGGAATGCAGGCCGAGGCGAAAGCCATGGAATCAACTGGGAAGACACGATCCTAGTAAAACAGCAGCACAACCCAGTATGCGCCGTTTGGATACTTCTGCGTGCGGGCGTAGCAGGTTCCGGCGGAGTAGGTTTTGAGTCCGCGCTGAGCGATGACTTTAGAAATGTTTGCCGGCAGGGTCTCGGGCTGCATGCTGGTATAGCGCAGCACATATGCACCCGCGGGCGGGACAGCGGCATTGAGCGAATCGGCCTGAGCCATGGCGCAGGCGCTGGCTTCGGTATTGCTGTTGCTCATGCGGACCAGTCGCGGCATGTTGGCCTGCGCGCGCAGTTGCTCGACGCTGGCTTCGACCAACGCCTGGGCTTTTTGAATTGAAACCGTGGCCATGCTGTCGCCGAAATCCTGAGCCACAAAAAGTCTGTCGCCTTTTCGGACCACGCCGATTCCGGCGACGTTGAAATTCGGGCTGAGCAGGTTATCGCGATGCGGCGGCGAGGCCATCAGGGCCTGGTGCGCGCCTTCGGCGTCGGGCGCCATGGCTACGTTTTCTCCCTCGTGGTCAAGATGAAGCGCCGAGCTCTGAGAGATTCTTTGGGGTAGGGAGGGCTCGCCCGAAAACTGATGTGAAAGCTGGTCCTGCTCGGCCATCTGCGCAGCGTGGGCTCGGGCGGCGCGAACCAGGCCATCATCCATTTTGAGCGGGGCGCGTCCGGCGCGGGCGCGATCAGCATTGGCCAGGTCGAGCAAATGCCGCTCCGCGTCGAGGTCGTAGGCCGGGGCGGAATCGGGCGCAACCTGCTGCCACGAACTTTTCGGCGCTGTATCGGCCGGAGCTGCCGCCTTGGGCAGAGCTCCGCCGGCAGCCAGATGCAGCGAAATCACGGTAATGAGGGACCAGAACATTTGCTTATGGGCTCCAAAAGGCCCGTCCAGCGCCAATCTTGGATGCACTGGCTACGTTCCAGATACCCCGGGAGAAAACTGCTTTGCTTAGTGAAAGGATAGCGGTTAGACTCCGGCTAAGCACCATTACACCGGAGACATTACCGATTGTCCTCTCTCCCGCTGCTCGTTGGCCTCTTACTTGCCGTCAACGCTGGCCTATTATCGTGGCTGGTGGTGTACCTACGTTCCGGCGGGGCGCAAGCTGATGCAATCAAAGGCCTTGCTAATCGCTCTGATCGCCTGCAGCAAGCCTTGACCCAGCAGTTCTCAGCAGCCACGGCAGACTTGGCTTCGCGCCTGGAGCAGACCAAGGGGGACTTGCGGCAGCAGGTTTCCGACCGCCTCAGTGAAGGATTCACCGGAATCCGCCAAGCTGTGGAAAATCAGATGACCGTTGGCCGGCGCGAGCAGTCGGAGCGACTGGGAGAAACCAGGTCGGAACTGACTAATTCCCTGTCGCTAACCACCGCGACGCTCAAGAATGAGTTTGCCCGGCTTAACCAGCAGACCTCCGAGAGCCTGGAGTCGATTCGCGAGCGGGTGGATGCCAGGCTGATGGCCATCACAGAACAGGTGCAGAACAAACTGGACCAGAATCTGAAGGATGGCTTTGCGCAGTTTGAGAAAGTGCAAATGCATTTGAAAGCCGCGGAAGAACAGTTGCGCCAGGTGGGAGTGATCGGGCATTCCATCAACGATCTGAACAATCTGCTCAAGCTGCCGCATTTGCGCGGGCAGTTCGGCGAGGCCAGCCTCGAACGGCTGCTTTCGGACTTTCTGCCGGTGAACATGTTCGAAATGCAGTGTTCGGTGAATGGCGGCGGCCGCGTCGATGCCATGATCAATTTTCCTGACCGGCGTTTGCCTATTGACGCGAAGTTTCCCCGTGAACAGGTGCTGGCATTTTTCGAAGAGAGCAGCGAAGAACAACTGGAGATTGCGCGGGTGGAGTTTGTGCGGGTGATGAAAGCCGAAGCCAAACGCATCAAGGCGTACATTCAGCCGGAATACGGGACCACAGAAATCGCGCTGATGTATCTGCCGAGCGAGACGCTATACATGGAAGCGGTCCGCAACCGCGACCTTGCAGACTGGCTGAATCAACAGCACGTGTTTCCGGTTTCTCCGAATACGCTGCTGATGACGCTGCAGACGATCAGTCTCGTACACAAGTGGTATGAGGTTGCCAGCAAGTTTGAAAAGAGCCGCCAGGAATTGGCCAAAGCGCAGAAGTCGTTTGATCACTTCCAGAACCAGTTTGAAAACGTTGGCAAGAACCTGAACAAGGCGCAGGAAGCTTTCGACACCGCGTCAAAGCACTTAAAGACTTACCGCGGCCGCGTGAGCGCGCTCAGCGGTCAGGAGCAACTGGAACTCGACGCCGCGAACGCAGAGATTCTACCCCTCGTCGACAAGGCCAGCGCGTAGTAAGAATTATTGAAAGGTGTTGCAGGCGGAGACTTGTCCGCCGCTGAACCCGCGCTGGAACCACTCGGTGCGCT
The DNA here is from genome assembly GCA_043734125.1 of Acidobacteriota bacterium. GTDB lineage: Bacteria > Acidobacteriota > Terriglobia > Terriglobales > Acidobacteriaceae > Gp1-AA145. The sequence continues at coordinate 13,309 of JAYTFR010000004.1, forward strand.
GCGCGGATGACCCGTGAGTAAAGGTATCGGGATTTACGTGTCCCGTGGCCATCTTCTGAAGGCGGTCGTCGCCGACAGCGGCTGCGGCACTCAGCGCCGAATCCACATCACCTGACTCCAGTAGATTGCGCTCTTGGGTGGAGTGGGCCCAGACCCCGGCAAAACAGTCGGCCTGCAGCTCCAGGCGTTGCGAATATTGGTTCTTCTGCTGGGGATTGGACTGCTCCGCTTGCTGCACCTTGCCTTCGATGCCAAGCAGCTTCTGCACGTGATGTCCGATCTCGTGCGCGAGCACGTAGGCCTGAGCGAACTGCCCCTTCGCGCCAAAGCGGCGGCTGAGTTCGTCATAAAAACCAAGGTCGATGTAAACCTTCTCGTCCTGCGGACAGTAAAACGGCCCTGTAGCCGACTGTGCCGTGCCGCATGCGGAGTCGATAGAATCGCGGAACAGGACCAGCTTGGCGTGACGATAGTTGGTGCCCTGGGCGGGAAGAATTTCACCCCAAGTCTTCTGCGTGTCGTTCAGCACGAATGTGACAAAGTCGACGAGCGGTTTTTCGCTCTGGTCGCGCGCCGGGTCGGACTGGGTGACCGCGGCGCCTCCGCCAGCAGATCCGGGTCCCAGCAAGGCGAGGAAGTTACGGTGAAAAACCAGACTTAGAATCGCTAAGAGGATGACGCCGCCGATGCCGACGTGAATTCCGCCGAATCCGCCGCCGCCGCCGCTGCTGCTTCGGTCATCTTCTACATCGTCACTGCTGCCGCCGGGTGTCCATCGCATGTGCCTGTCTCCTCGAAACTAGCCATCAGTGCAGGGCTTGGACGCAAAAATAGGGTGGGCGTTTGCTTTGTCAGAGCAGCGGATTTTGGCGGTCTCGGCCGGGTCATTAAGCAAAAGGAGGTTCATTTCCCCGTTCCGAGCAGCACAAGCCGATTGCTTCCCCTGTTGCCGTCTCTTTCGCCCCTTCGGGGCTGAATGCGTTGGGCCGTGGGATCCGGGGCTTGCGCCCCGGGCTTCATTCTTGCGCCGCTTCGCGGCTAGGACAGTGAGAGTTTGGGCTACGGTAGAGTCGCGCGATGCGATGCGACCCTAGCAATCTGGTTTTGACGTTAGATGGAGCTAGATGTAGGCGTCGCTTAAACGCGGACTAATCACTTCTTCGATTTGCGCCGCCGAGGTTTCTGCGCCTTTCCGCTTGCATTGGTAGGCTTCTTGGCGCTCGCCTGCGCGGGCGTTTTCTTTTGTGGTTGGGCTTTCCCTTTACTGGCGGCGCGACGCTTCTTTGCACCCGGGACTTTGCCGATCCGCGGATCGCGTGCGAGAACTAGTTCACACGCATGCATCGCGGACTCTTCAAAGTCTGGGGCGCCAACGTGCAGGACCTGCCATCCAGTGATTGGCTTGCCTAAGACTCCAACCGACCGCATCTGGGGAAATTCTTCGCGCAAGCTTTCATGGTGTTCTTCGCTGGTCGCCAGCCAGACGCCGTTGTCGTCCTCGTAGGTCGGCTTCTGGCGAAGAATCAGGACAATTCTCTCTTCGACGTAAACCGCCAGGCAGCCGAACATCGGCCGCGTCCACGGCGAAAGAGGGGCGAGCGCGTCGAGCACAAACTCGTGCGGAACGGCTGCCCGGGGACGCGTGGCAGGGAGTTTACTCGTGCTCACCTGTTTCGTGCTTCGTGGCGGTCGCGGCATGCGCATCAGGATACAAGATTGAGAGAGAGGCTCGCTTGACCAGATTTGCCGCGCGATAAAGCGTACACTTGCGGAGCCTCGGGAAGCACGAGCAATCCTGAGGCCCTTGTGCGAAAGGAAACAATGAAGAAGCAATTGGGGTCGATACCTCTAGTAATGTGCGCGCTCGCGTTGACCGCGGTTTGGTCGGTGCCGGCTGGTGCGCAGTCAGAAGTTAAAGAGAAACCAGCGTTGTACAGCTACATCGGCAACTGGATTATCCCGCGGGCGCAGTGGGGGGACATGGAAAAAGCTAACGTCGCCGACCAGAGAATACTGGACAAGGCGTTAGCCAGTGGCACGATCGTAGGTTATGGGAACGATGTGACGCTGATCCACACAGCCGAAGGCTCAACGCACGATGACTGGTGGTCAGCGATGTCGATGGCGGGCGTGATGAACGTGCTCGAACAGTTCTACGCTGCCGGCACCACGACCTCTCCGGTTCTCTCCAGCGCCACCAAACACTGGGACAGCCTGTGGGTGAGCCACTACTACAACTGGCATTCCGGTACGTTCAAGAACGCCTACAGTCACGTGGGCTACTACAAGTTGAAGGCGGATGCTCCGGAGGACGCAGTGGAGTCGCTGTCTAAGAACCTGGTAGTTCCACTGATGGAGAAACTGCTCGCCGATGGAACCATTCATGAATATGAAATCGATGAGCAGTCAATCCACTCGCAGGCGCCAGGCGCATTTTTGATCGTTTACATCGCCGCGAACGGCGAGGCATTGGACAAAGTCAACGCTGCGGTCAGGGACATGATGAAGGCATCGCCGCTCGGCGGATCCGCATTCGGGTCGATGACTGACTCAACTGCACATCGCGACGAACTGGTCCGCACCACAGCCACCTACAAATAACCTTGCACTTCCCTCCCTTCGCGACGGTCCCGGCATTGGCCGGGCCGTCCGCGGGCGGGACTTTACCCCTCCCTGCAGCGCGATTCGCGCCCCTTGTCATCCATCATTGTTGTTTGCCGGTAAATCCCCGGTGTTCGCCGATTCACTGCTGCACATTTCTTTTTCCCCGGATAACTTGCAATCAGTTGATGGAAGGAGAAATCATGATGGCCAGCAAACATCCGAGCCCGTTCTGGAACCGGGACGCAATCATGGCGGCTGGGCTTGCATTCGCGGGACTTGCGGTGCTGCAGAGTAAACTGTTGCCGGGAGATGCGAGGCTCGGGGCACTGCGTGCTGCTTCGCTGGACTCTTTGGCCGGATTTCTCGACTGGCGTTTCTTGCACTTGTGGCCCGTGCTGCTGATCGCCGCGGGGGTGGGAATTTGGGTTCGCAGCGCTTTGCCACTCCGGTCTGCGCGACAACGGAACTCTGCGGCTCCAGGGGGAGGCAGCAAATGAACAACGACATAAATCCAAATGAAACCAACTTGAGGCGGGACCGCGGGCCCATGATCGGCGGGGTCGTATTCATCGTCGTCGGCACGCTGCTGCTCTTCGAGAAGCTGGGCTACATTCCCAACGGATTTGCGATTCACTTCTGGCCGATGATTTTCATCGTGATCGGACTGGTGAAGGTCACTTGCTCCGGCGGCCGGGTCACGGGGGCTGTTCTGATCGGTCTGGGCGTGATGCTTCAGCTGAACGAAGTCGGCATTTTTCACGTGAACTTCTGGGACATGTGGCCGCTTCTGCTCATCATCGCGGGCGGGGCCATGCTGTGGCAGACGGTGGTGAAAGAAAAGCCGGCGGTTTCCGACAATCCGCATTTTGATTCGCTGTACGTTTTCGGTGGCGGCGAGCGCCAAGTGAATACTAAGAACTTCACGGGAGGGCGGCTGTTCGCGGTATTCGGCGGATACAAGATTGATTTCCGGCATGCCGACATGGAAGGCGATCGGGCGGTGCTCGAGGCTAGCGCGGTTTTCGGCGGAGGCGAAATCATTGTTCCCGAACATTGGCTGGTGTCACTGCAGGGCGCGGGCATTTTCGGCGCTTACGAAGACAAGACGCGTCACTTCCAGCCCGACGCTTCCAAGCCCACCAAGACTCTGGTCATCAAGGGAGTCGCCATCTTTGGTGGCATTGAGGTCAAAAGCTAGGCGCGGACATGCATCCGATCCTCAGCCACTTCCGGCGCTTGCTGCTTTATCTTTCCGCGTGGGGACCCGTCTCGGCGATTCTGCTGTACCTGTTTGCCTCGATCGGCGGGCTGAGTTGGGGACGGGCGGCGGCGCTGGCGATTCCGTTGTCTCTGGTGTACGCCTTTGTGTGCCTGTCGGCGTGGTACACCTGCCGCAGCTTCCGTCTGGATAGTTCCACTCGCTGGTTGGGGCCGCTGATCGCGGGGGGCGTGGCCAGCCTGCTTTGGATCGGCATCGCCAAAGCATTGATGGTGGCGCTCTCTGCGACTTCCTACTTTACCGGGCTGGATGCGCAGGCCAGCGGTGTTTATCCGCTGCTTTTCGCCAGCGGGGTTTTGCTGTATATGCTGGCGGTGGCGCTGCACTATGTTTTGCTCACCAGCGAAGCCGCGCATGAAGCCGAGAAGCGCGAGGTGGAAGCCCGGGTACTGGCGCGCGAGTCGGAGTTGAAGGCGCTCAAGACGCAGGTGAATCCGCACTTCATTTTCAATTGTCTGAACTCGATCAGCGCGCTTACCTCGAGCGATCCGGCAACGGCTCGGGAGATGTGCATTCGCCTGGCGGAATTTTTGCGCAAGACACTCGGGCTGGGCGACAAATCAGAAATTTCGCTGCGGGAAGAACTCGAACTGGTGCACGCCTACCTATCGGTGGAGCAAATTCGATTCGGATCACGCCTGAAGCTCGAAGAGAGCACGGAACCCGGTGCCCTCGGCTATGTGGTTCCACCTTTGCTTTTGCAGCCGCTGATTGAAAACGCGATCCGTCACGGGGTAGCAACCCTGACCGATGGCGGATGGATCAGGATGGAAATCAAGAACGGCAGTCCGGAAACTTTGTCGGTCAACATCGAGAACAACTTCGACCCGGTAGCTCCCCGCCGCCAGGGAGCGAACATTGGATTGAAGAATGTGCGCCAGCGGCTGGACGCAACCTATGGCAACCGTGCCAGGTTTGACGTTCGAACCGAAGGAGGCCGCTTTCGAGTGGCGATTCAAATCCCGGCGCAGAAGGCCACATGAAACAGAATGCGACAATTCGCACGCTGATTGTGGACGATGAAGATCTGGCGCGGCAGATCATCCGGGAAATGCTGCAGCCGCATCGCGAGATTGAGATCGTGGGAGAGTCTGCGAATGGATTTGACGCGGTCAAGATGGTGGCGGAACTCAAGCCGGACCTGCTGTTCCTCGACGTGCAGATGCCGAAGCTTGACGGGTTCGAGGTGCTGGAGCTGGTCGGCAATGATGTCGCAGTAATTTTTGCGACGGCGTACGACGAGCACGCCATCCGCGCGTTTGAAGTCCACGCCGTGGACTATCTGTTGAAGCCATTCCGCGCGGAGCGACTTGGGGATGCACTGCAGCGCGCGAAAGAGCGCATGGGGAAGACCCAGGCTGCGGATGCGGTTCAACTTTCAGCCGCGGCGCGAGATCCTGGCACCTACGCTGAGCGAATCGTAATAAAGGACGGCACACGGGTACACATCTTCCCGTGCGCCAAGCTTGATTATGCCGAGGCGCAGGATGACTACGTCGCGCTGGCAAGCCAGGGCAAGAAATATCTGAAGCAGCAGACAATTTCAAGTTTGGAGGCGTCGCTTGATCCGCGGAACTTTGTGCGGGTGCACCGGTCGTACCTGGTGAATCTGGAACGAGTAGCGCGACTGGAGCCTTACGGGAAGGATTCTCACGTGGTGATTTTGAGCGAGGGCAGCCGTTTGCCGGTAAGCCGGGCAGGGCTGGTGCGGCTGAAAGAGTTCTTGGGCGAGAAGGGTTGACGCAAGAAACACTTTTCACCGCAAAGTCCGCGAAGAGAACTTAAGCCAACAGTGGGTTTTTCCCAATTCTCCTTTGCGGATTTTCTTCAAGACTTTCTTCGCGTTCTTTGCGTTAAGGGCTCTTGGATGATTTTGCGCGAGCACCTTGTCCGAGAGCATCGCGCTTTTGTTTGGCCCAGCCTTCTTTGACGATCTGCCGCGAACGTCCCAGAGCGAGGGCGTCTTCGGGAACATCCCCAGTAATGCAGGACGCTGCGGCCACGTAAGAGCCCTTGCCGAGCTTGACCGGCGCAACGAGGGTTGAGTCGCTGCCGACAAACACTCCGTCTTCGATCACGGTGGTGTGCTTGTTGACACCGTCATAGTTGCAGGTAATCGTACCCGCGCCAATATTTACGCCCGCGCCGATTTCAGCGTCGCCAAGGTAGGTGAGGTGGTTCGCCTTCGATCCCCGGCCGAGCTTTGCTTTTTTGGTCTCGACAAAATTGCCGACGTGCGCGTCTTCGCCGATGTCGCTGCCTGGGCGAAGGTGCGAGTACGGCCCGAGCAGCGCACCTTTGGCGACGCGAGCATGGTCGAGAATGCAGCCGGGACGAAGAAGAACGCCATCGCCTATATCAGAGTCCTGCACGACCGAATAAGAACGGATGCGGCAATCGGTGCCGATCCTGGTGGATCCGAGCAGTTGCACGAACGGCTCGATGACGGTGTCGGCGCCAATCTCCACATCGGAATCGATGACCACGGTGTCGGGATAAAAAATGGTCACGCCTTCGGTCATTAGTTTGTCCGTTTTTTCTCGGCGCAAGGTTCGATCAAGCGCCACCATTTCCGCGCGCGTGTTGCTGCCCAGAATCTCGTATGCATTGGCGGTTGCGACCACGCTGACGCGCTTCTTAGCTTTACGGAGCACGGCTGCCATATCGGTGAGGTAGTATTCGGCGTGCGCGTTATCGGTGGTCAGGCGCTCGATGTTTTCAAACAGCGGCTTGACCGCGAAGGCGTAAAACCCGGAGTTGATTTCCTGAATCTTTCGCTGGGCGGCGGTGCAGGATTTTTCTTCAACAATGGCCTGCACCTCATCGGTCTTCCCTTTTCGGATGACACGGCCGTAGCCGGTTGGGTCGGACAGTCTGGCGCTCAGAATTGTCATGGCAGATTTTTTCTGCAAATGAAATTCGAGCAGCCGGGAGATGGTCTCCAGTTTAATGAGCGGAGCGTCGCCGGAGAGCACGATCACGTGATCGTATGCCGCCAGGCTTGGGGCGGCGCACATCAGCGCATGCCCGGTGCCGCGCTGGGGTTGCTGCCGGACAAAATGAATGCCGGTGATGCGGACAGCGTCCCGCACTCGATCCGCTTCGTGCCCGATGATCGCAAAAATATCTCCAGGGGCAACCACGCGGCGGGCGGTAGCGATCACATGCGCGAGAAGCGGCTTGCCTCCCACTTCGTGAAGAACCTTGGGACGTTTTGACTTGAGGCGGGTTCCCTTCCCGGCAGCCATGATCGCGATTGCGACTTGTGGGGATGGAGTTTCGGGCTTGGCGCGCCCGGCGTTCAATTTAGCTCGCGATGGAGTGGTGGACATTTTGCTTCTCAATACTAATGCCTGGGCGGCGATGGCAGGCACTTTCGCTTCCCATTTCGGGACGGGATATTCACAGGCCAAAATCGTCCCTAAGTTTATGAATCAACGAGATATTCCCGGGTGCTGTGGAGTGATCGGAATACAGCTTGTCAACAGACGAAAATTGTGCAAAGTTTTTCCTAGTCTGGTAGCATCCCCAGTTATAAGGTGTACCCATCTGCAACCGATTCAACGGTACCAGGGTTTAAGGAAGCCGTTGCGGATTGGCATAGTAACTGCAACTAAAGTTGTAACCTCTCCCCCCGCCCCCAGCCAGGGGGTAGTCGTACATACAGGAGAGCTTAGTGAAGTATTCGCGCGTTCGGGGCAGGACACGGCATAGGCGGCCCAGGAGTCATGGGATCGTCGGTCGCAGCATCACGGTGCGCAGCATTGTGTTTCTGGTGCTGGTGGCGGCGTGCGCGGCTGGCGTCCGCTGGATGACTGCTTCCCATGCCGATCGAACCAGCAGTAGCTTCGGCGCGCGGAATTCTGCTGCGAGTCTTCCCAACGCCTTTTCGCCACTTCAAATCCAGGCTCGTAACCGGCGGACGGTGTATCCGTATTCGGTGGTCCCCGGCGGCGTAACTTCCGGCGATGAACTGCGCCAGGCAGCCGAGCATGACCCGGCAGTTTCCGACCACTATGCCGGCTTTGACTACAAGCGTGCGCGACTCGTAGAGGTAAGCGCGCCCAAGCTGGTGTACCTCTCCTACCGGCGTGGCGACAAAATTTTCTGGATGCACAAGCAGGCGAGCCTACACAGGGGCGAGAAACTTCTTACCGACGGGCACATGACTGCACGCACCCGTTGCGGAAATCAGGTTTCCGTTCTGCCCCAGGCGAATACTTCGCCGCAAGAACCGGCGGTCGCGGAACTGGACCAACCGGACGCCGTGGCGAGTGGGATGGATCGAGCGCTCCCCTCACAATTTGATTCCAGCTTACTGAATAGTGATCCGGCCTTGCCCCTCGGGCCTTCGAGCTCGGCGCCCGGGAACTATTTCGGCGGCGGACCGCCGCCTGGAGTGGGCGTGCCTCTGCCCGTCGGTGGAGGGGTAGGTGGAGGCGTCGGTGGCGGCGGTGGCGGTGGCTGTCCGCCCCACAACGATCCTAAAGACTGCAATCATAATCCACCCCCGCCGGTTCCTGAACCGAGCACGGTGGTGTTGATGGTGTCGGGCGCCGCGGCGGTGCTGATGCGAAGGCGTTACAGGAAAGCGTAGTGTTTAGCCACGGTGTTATGCGCTTTGGTACTACAACCAAAGTGCATTCGCATCCTTCTTCTGCGCTGCTAAACTCTGCGCAGTGAAGTCCCCTCTCCTCAGCCTCCTCGGCGCCATATTGTCGCTTGCGCCGCTTTCTCATGTGGGGGCCGCGAATCGCTTGCCCAGCGTGAATAAAGTCTCCATAGTCGCGGAAAATCCTTTTCAGATTCGCATTGAGACTTCGGGGCCGGCTGCGCCGCGAGCCCAAATGATCGAGCGGCCGGAACGCTTGGTTATTGATCTTCCCAACACGCAACCGGGGGCTGCACTCCACCGAATTAACATTAATCGCGGCGCGGTGAAGTCGGTGCGCGCGAGTTTGTATTCCACCCGGCCGCCGGTGACGCGCATCGTCGTGGATTTGAGCTTGCCGGAGTGGTATCGCATTGTTCCCGACGCTACAGGCGTTGTGGTCACGATCGGTGGAGGCGCCGATGCGCCAACTGATCCGGGGGCGACTGTCGGATGGGTCTCCACTAAATCGCCCACCCAGCGTGGGAGTTCTGCGCGGACAACGCCTGCGACGGTAAGAACCGTGGCGCACGCGACGCGTTTGGCTCCGGTGAACGGCGTGAGCGTGGATTTTGCGAATGGCATGCTCACCATTCACGCAAACAACGCGACGCTTTCAGAAGTCCTGTTTCAAATACAGAAGAAGACCGGCGCAGAGATTGCCATCCCGGCGGGCACGGAGCAGGACAGAGTGGCAGAAGACTTTGGACCGGGAACGCCCAGTGAAGTGATTGGTCAACTGCTGAATGGTTCGGGATTGAATTTTGTGATCGTGGGTTCCGAAACCGATCCCAATCAACTGCGCAGCGTGCTTCTCAGCCGCAAGGGCCCGGGCAGTGGATCTCCGATGATGGCATCTGAGCCCTACACTCCACCGGTCGCCCAAAATACTGCGATGGATTCTCCGGAAGCGGGGGCAGTCGCCGCCCCTGGGCCTGAAGTTCAGCAACAGCAAGTGCCGGACAGTATGCAATCGCCGCAGGACGTTCCGCCGCCCAGCTAAAATCCGTTCTTCCAGTGCAAGCCCACATACAGCACTACTGCCACCGCCGCCGCCACGCCGAACGGAACTTTGATGGCTTCCGGGTTGTCGATGGTGAGATCCGCGCCGGGCAGGTGAAAACGGAAGAAGGCTGCCAACAAACGGCCAATGTTGCGCAACGTCCTGAGCAGGCGTTTTCGGGTGATGATCAGAATGATCGCCATGACGGCGTTCACCAGCAGCGTCCAGAGCAAAACCTGCCATAAAAGGCGGGGGCCAAAAAAAGCGCCGAGTGCGCCGACCAATTTCCAGTCGCCTCCGCCGAGGCTGCGGAGCAGCACGAAGGGCAGCAGCAGACCGAATCCGAGCGCGGCGCCCAGCAACGAGAGTCGTGCTCCCGGCCAGCCGTCCGCAATCGTGTGCAGGAGAATTGCGATCGGCACCGCCGGATAAGTCAGCCAATTCGGAATGCGGCGCCGGCGAAAGTCGGTGATTCCCGCCGTGATGGCGAAGAGCGCGGCGAGTATCCAAATGGCGGTGTGCATGAAGGGTGGAAGGAAAGTGGAGGCGCGGGTGAGAATCGAACTCACGTATAAAGGTTTTGCAGACCTCTCCCTTACCACTTGGGTACCGCGCCAATTTAGGTTTTGCTGTGCGTTACTTTAGTTATCTTGTGTACACGAACCCTTATACAGTACACTTCTGGCATGGACATCACGCTGCTTAGTCGCAACCGACTACCGCGGAAGCAAAAAGGCCAACGCATAGAGACTCCGACCGCCTGGATGCTACGGTTCTACGTCAACGGCTCGCAAAAGTCTATCACGCTGGCTGCAAAGAATGACCAGTATCGCTCGTGGTCGGATGTGGAACCGCTGATTGCACGCGCGCTCGATGAGGTTAACGCCGGTCGGGAAGTCGTCACTGGTGACGTTCCGCTCGCGGAGTTTGTAGAGAAGCAATATTTGCCGTGGTGCGAGGCCAATAAGTCCGCAGCCACCGCAAACGGGTACACGCGCGTTTGGGAAAACTACTGGAAGCCTCACGTCGGAACCGTCACCCTCACAAGTTTGCAAACCTCGCAGGTCACGGCGGTTCTAACGGAGCACGCGAAGGGCGGAAAAGGACCGCGCACACTCAGCCATATCAAATGGTTCCTTTCCGGCGTGTACGTCTATGCCGTTTCGAGCGGTGTTGTACCGAAGAACCCCGTTCCGGATGCCAAGTGGCTTGTGAAAGTGGCGCGGGCGGGAAAGCAGACTGAATACTCTCTCGAAACCGTTCTCGCCATGCTGCGAATCTTGGAACCTCTTGACCTCCGGGCAGCCGTGGCGGTCGCGTTGGCGTACTTCGCGGCCTTGCGACCGGCGGAAATTCGCGGGCTGCAATGGGCAGACTATGACGGCGCGGAATTGAACATCAGGCGGGGTGTCTGGCGCGGGATCGTCGGTGAGACAAAAACGGAAGATTCCACCGCCATGGTTCCGGTGATTGAGCCGCTCCGCTCGCTGCTGGAAAAACTCCGCCTTCTATCGCCGGATGGCTACGTGATTCAGAATAGCGCGGGGAAGCCGCTTAGTTTGGATTCGCTCAATATGCGCGTAATCACTCCCGCGATGGAAAAGGCGGGCATTGCATGGCGCGGCTACTATCCGGGTCGGCGTGGTATCAGCAGCAAGGTCACGGACATGTCAAAGAACGCGCTGAACTCAACTGGCCTGTTGCGTCACTCAACACCGATTACAGCGCTCAAGCACTACACACGCGCTCAGAAGGATTCAATGGGAGCGGCCATGAAACAGGTGGAAGACAAGGCGCTGGAATTGATGGCGAAGGCAGAGGCGGGAACGGTTCAATAAGGAAGTGCAATTCTGTGTCACCTTCGGGCGACAGTATGACAAGATTTTCCCTTCCTCCGGCCGGACACAAATTGTCAAGTATCCACCCGCCCGGCTAGTTCTTAGTTGCACTAAAAAACCAAGTTAGTGGCAAAACTTTCGCCGCCGAGTGTTCCAAAAGTTACCATACGAGAGCAGTTGGCATCTCGGATGCAACTGTGTTTGGCGGGGAGGAAACAAATGAGAACGCAAATCGACGACGATTACGTACCTGCATTGAAGTACCTTGCGAAGTTAACCAAGCGGTCGGTGGATTCCATCGTTGCCGAAGCACTCGACGAGTGGCTGAGGCAGAACTATTGTGAACTCGTTGAGCCCATCGAACAAGGCTCGTGGTTGCACCCGACGGTACTTCACACCAAGAAAGGGAACTTTCGCTACGCGAAATCGCGGGAAAATCTATTGGATAATCTCTATGGGATGGGCGTCAGACTTCCCCGCCGTTTGACCGCGTAAGACAGTTTTGAGATCGGCAGCGCCGTTGGGAAGCGGGCGCCGCCGTAAAAAAAGCAGGTGCTCCGTCCCTGGCACCTGCTTTTTCGTTTTGCGGGAACGGGACTGCCTGAGTGCTCAAGTTGGGAAGCACTTTAGGGAGTCCCGGTGCTATCCTTTTTTTAAATGATGCGCTTTAAGGTTGATACCTTCTACAAAGACGCCGCCCGGTCGCCCCTAATCGGAGATGAATTTGTTGAACTGTTTCGGGAAGAGACGATCCCCTCCGGCTTTGAACTTCGCGTTATTCGCGGTGTTCTTTGGGACGAAGCCAATTACAAGACTAAGTCAGAGACCTTTGCCACGCTAGAGGAACTAGACAAAGTCTTTCGGCAGCGTGTAGATGAAATATCTCGCGAAGGCTTTAAGCGAGTTGACTTTCCTTTCGTGTCAGAAAAACCGCCCGCCTGAATGAGCGCGGGCGGCTGCTATTATCGGCTGTTTTCAAGCACAGAAAGGCCGTGAATGCGGGCCTGTTCAATATCGGACGCCGTACGGGTAGCGCCGGGCTGGGCGTTCTGTTGGTCTGCCATTTGCTTGCGTTGCTCGATGTCCCAGTTGCGCGGTGAGTCATCCACCACGAAGGGGACGCCGGACGCCTTCACGAATCCAGCACCCTGTATCTGGCGCTGTTCGGCTTCGGTCAACAGTTTGTGTTTTGATCCGTCGATAATCACTTATTTTCCTCCGTAGTTCACGACGGATGAAACCGCCGGTTTGAGTTTGTCTCCGGGAGTCGGCGCTTTCTCGCCAGGTCCCATTGAGGTTGTTTGGTATTGCTTTACGTACTGCTCACCCCGTGCCTTATCGCGGGCGAGGAGTTCGTCCTTACCGTACGTGCCGTCGGGCAGGGCGGTTGCCGCATAGAGCGTTCCGCCTTTTCCCTTTTCAATTTTTTCAATCAGTTTCTTACTTGCCATTTTTGTTTTTCCTTTGAACCGTCTGGAACTTCGAAGATTCCCAGGCGGTGATTTGTAACCCGTCAACGTCCGCCTTTCGGCTGAAAGAATCAAACGCTATCGACGGTTGCCCCATATCCGTTCATGGGCGGCTTCTTGCCGCGCTGTTTCGGCGGCTATCTCGGCTTGACGGTAGGCCTCTGCCTCCCAATACGGCGCCATCGGGTCTTCTAGGCCCGCTCTCTGGAGTTGGGCGGTGTCCATGTCGTACTGAAACTGAGCATCTAGTTCGGGAACGCCTGTGGGCGGATCGTATTCCACTCGCGGCGACCATGCCCACTTTTGACAAGCTCGGTCTAGTGTGGGAAACAATTCATCAACCGGAAGGCGTTGGAGGGAGCTTGCGTATTGCTCCCAGGCGTCCGCCATCGCGGTGAGCACAGGTCCGGTCGTGAAATCCTCCAGGTCCGTTTCTTCTACGGTGACGGCAATTGGGCGAAGGAAATTGAGACCGCCCAACAACAGATCGCGGTTGATGCCGCTGTATCCGTCGCGGGCGGTTGCACCGCTAATATCAACCCTAAAGGCGGCCACGTCCGGCGTGCTTTCTGCCAAACCAAGTAGGCGAATTCCAAAGTTCAACAGATGATCCCAGATTCTCCGCGAGTAGTGGTCGAGACGAACTGAGAGTTCTGCGTCGGTGACGGACGAATCCAGCCCCTCTAACTCCCGGATCAGTTGTGCATACGAGCGAAAAGACAAAGTTACGAACATAAGGTGCTCCTGTGCTGCGCGGTTTTGGTGATCCGCAAACACGATTTGAAAACTCTAGTAAAGCTGGATTACCGGGACAATAGACGTGGACGGTTTGAAACGTGGGCGGCCTTCGGCGTTCAGGCCGGCAAAGATTTCGGTTGCAATTGCCTTGGTTCGCCGTTCCATCACTAGAAGGCCATTTTTGTTGGTCCAACTTCTTAGCGGCGGTCTGCTGTTTCTCATAATCCTCCTAGGGGGCCCCGCGCACCGCTTAAAACGCCAAAGCGTCGGGGCGGTGTTGTGAACACAATCAAAATTTCTCGCTCCAGTTTCCAGCTCTTTTGCAGCCGCGCCCATTCAAACGTTCCATCGTCGCTCCGAAAGTTTTTTGAACTGTAGCGGGCCATTAGAATTCCGCCTCGGGACACAGAACTAACTCGTCCGCTTCCGCTCTGGCTTTCGCGGCTGCCGCGTCGCGCTCCCGTTCAAGCATCCCGAGCGGGCGCAGTAGGGGCTTGCCCGTCATGATTGCCCGAAGAACATTCTTTTCGTGATGATCCGGGAAGCCGTTGTAGATCGTTCGCTTCTCGGCCTCGTCGGCTTGCGTTTTCAGGGCCTCTGCTTTTCTGCGAACGGCCACAACGTCTGCGGGCAAATTTAATTCTTCAAAGGCCTTGTACGCTGTCGAAGTTGCGCGGGCTTTCACGAAGGAATAGACGGCCTCAATGCTGATATCTTTCAGATCGAGCAGGCGCGGCCAATCGTCTCCGGTATTTTGAGCGAGCCAGCTCCAGCCTTCGGAGGTAATTTTCAGCGGTTTGTTGGTGCGGTTCTTCTTGCTCAAATGGGGTTCCCTTCCTTTTCTCGGCGGTTCTACCGCCAGTGATTGCGTTCTTCGCGCTCTCTCAGTTCTGACAGCAGCCGGTTTCGCTCGTCGGCCTCTGTCCGGTTCTGCTCGCGCCATATATCGGCGGTTGTCAACCCTTTTGCCAGTTCGGCCTTGACGTTCGGAAATAGGTCTAAGGGGTCCACGCTTCCAGCACCGCCTAGGACGATTTCGGACGGGCTAACCAGGTTGGCGCGGTGGGCGGTCGTAGGACGAAAGGGGAGGTACTCCGACTGCGGAGGCGGCTCGGCGGCCTCCCTGGGGCCATCCTGACGCAATGGTGGGGCCGTCTCGGGCTGTTTTTCCGGCTTTGGGTTCGGCGGGTAATAATGGGCCGGCTCGATTGGGCGGCGTATCTCGTCCAGCAGTTCAACGTAATCCACGGGCTCGACCGCACCGCCATACTCGGCCAGCACCCGCTGGACGCGCCCAGACTCCCAGGTCCGGGAGGGATTCGGCAGGTTGAGCAGGGCGGCGGCTTTTGGGCCAGGGATGCGATGCAGCAGCGCTAGTTTGAGCATGGATTGCAGGCGCGGCGGGAGTTGCTGGTAGCTGGTTAGGGCGGACAGGCGTTTTTCGGACATCGGCGGTCTCCTTTACCGTGTTTTTTAGCTTGGCCCGGCTGCCACGGGCGGAACGGGGTGGGTGCCACCCCACCCGGCCAAATGTTTTGCGCTTAAGAATGCTTCCCGTCCGAGCAATGAACAGTCGAATCAGCAACTTAGATGACCATGCAACAGCGGTGTTCGGTGGTCAGGGCTAGAGTGAGTGGGTGCTTTGAGGATACGCGGGCGGTTCAACTAACCTCTACACACGCCAAAAGGCGCATAAACACTGGCTATAACGCAGCATTGTGTGGCGGTATTGTGTACTGAGGTTGGCTTGCGGGGTTGATTCGGGCTGTTTTCTTTGATTTTACGAGTGTTGCCTGCGCCTAACTTTGGGTCGGTCTGCACCTTCTGGTGGTCACAGCAAGGCGCGGGTTTTCGGGGCGATACCAGCGCGGCTGCCGCGCCGAATTAACCTTGAAATGGAGATACAACGGCGGCAACGTCGCCACCTTCACGAAGAAACTTTTTCGAGGCTTCGGACAGTTTGAGGAAGGTGTACCGGTCGGCCACGCGGTAGATGGCAAATTGGCCGTCAAGAGAGACGGTCACATCCGAGGCCAGCGGCTCCTGCTTTCGCACCGCAGTCGTCAATATCTTTTCGAGTTGTACCTTGGCGCCCATGCCGTTACCCCGTAGTCTAGCATCTCCGCGCTGGGGCCCGCCTGATCTAGTGGTGGTCACCAAATATGGTCACCAGCAATCCTAGTGATCCGTTTCTAGGCGGTGCCCATTTTTGTACAGCCTCTCTATATACCCCTCTATATAGACGGTATCGACTAACAAAACAAAGGCACTTAAGTCGGGTGACCACCACAGGTGTTTTGTGTGCGCCGTTTGGCACGCGCCAAGGGGGTGTGGTGGTCTGGTCACCAAGCCATCCCGGTATCGGGGTTATATTCGTCCTTGCAGCGCTGGCACATACCGCCCCGCCCCTTCCGGTAGCCGTGCCTACAGAGTTCACCGCCCAGGCACGTAGAGCAGCGAGTGCGTAGTCGGCCATGAGTACAAAGGCTGCCGCCGCCGCACGCCTGACAGCGAGTTCGGCGTTTCCCGTGTTTGCAGATGGCGGCCTTTCCGTGCGTGCTGGCTTTCCGGCCATGTCGGCAAAGGGAGCAGCGGCTTTTCCGGCGCCGGTGCTCACAAACGGTGTGGCGGGATACGGACCGCGAAGTCAGGTCCAAATAGACCGACTGGGCAATTGCGACGGACTCCCGCAACGGCAGGTGCAAGGCGGCCAGAAGGCCGGCGTCAATTAGTTTCTGCTTATCTCGGACACCGTCTCGCCAGGCGCATTTAACAGCGTAGGCAATGGTGTCCTTGTCGGTGGGCATGGTTTCCTTAAGCGGGATTGATTACCGCTTGCGTGGCACGAACGCACCCAGGGCGGTATAAATAACTTTGCTTAGTTCTTCCGCAGCTTGAGCAGGAACACCCACGGCGGTAACCGTTGTGACGCGCACAATCCCGTCTCTGTCGGGCGCGACTTCTATCTTCCAATCTGGCATTCGAGATACCCCTCTATTGATTAGGTTTGAAAAGTGTGACATCTGTCTTCTTCGGCGATAATCTCTTGCGGCATTTGGACGAACAGGTTTTAGAGTCTTTCCGAGCGCTGAAAAAGGCTCCGCAGGCGGCGCAGGTGAGTGTAAAGTCGCCCAACCTATAGGTTCCTGCCCGTGGGTTGCTGTAGTAACCGGGTGGACGGGACCAAAGGTCGTGCCTGTCAGCGTAACGCATGGCACGAAGGAATCCGTCCGAATGTGTCTTGTCGGTGAAACCCTCTCCGTCAAAGTGCTGGGATGAACGCTCCTGCCCGATGCCCGCGTACCTTAGTTGCTTGCCCCATTGGTAGCGCATTTTTCCACCGACAATGCCGGCGGGAGTTTCCATGTATAGACCGCGACTTAATCCCAACCCTGCCTTGTGTAGGGTTGTATTGACCGTCTTGACGACCGAGGGCGCGGCCTTACCTTGAAGTTGCTCCCGGCGGTTGATCTCTAGGGTCTCTGCATAGGTGGCCTTTGGGTGCCGCTTCTGAACACCCCGCAGTTGCTTTTTCAATTCGGCCTTGGGAATGACGTACTGCCTCATAGCCGCACCGCCGGCGAAGCCGCTTCCAGTTCGGCTATCCAGCGCTCAAGCGATTCCTTGCGGAAGGCCAGGCGCTTGCCTAGACGAACGTATGGAATCGGGCGGGCCTGTCGAACACGGCTGCGGGTCCTACAGATTTCGTAGAGCTGTTGTTTGGTTAAACCGAGCAGGGCTGCTGCTTCGGAAATGGAAATGACAAGCTGGTTTTGGGACACACGAATCTCCAGAGGTCTCTGGAGACTCCTACTGGCGGCCCGTTCGGGTAGGCGACCGGATTAAGCTATGCCGCCGTCGGGCTTTGTCGGCCAGACGTGAACTACGACTAGCGCCTACCTTGCGGCAGGTCCTTCGGTCTGCAACCAATAGCAAGATCGAATCTCGGCCAGGTCGGGCAAACACCTTTCGCCCGCCTCGGCCAACCTACCCTAATTAGGAGCACGTAGGCAGCCAAAACCGAACCGGAAAACACCGGCACAACTCCGAGTTTCTTACCTGTTTGTTGTTTGGTGCCCGTCTGAAGAGGTGGAAATTTTTTGCTACTTGGGAAGGCGCGCGGGCGTTTGGGTCTTTGGCTTCGTCAATTTCGATCTGAGCTGTTCGCTTATCGAGAACGTCACGAACGAAAGTTCGTCGGTCTGAGTGACAAACCCTCTGTTCGATTCGACGGTGACACAGAATCTCTCCGGCGGGTCAGCAGCAGCCAGAGGGTGTTCTAACAAATTCCAAGGACCCGCCTTGTAGATGGCTGCTGCTCCCGGCTCAAGCGCACCGGGATGCGAACCGTTTGCTGGCTGAAAGGTCATTGAATCGCTATCTCCAGTTTCTGGACACGGAACAACGAGTCGCACGCTCTTAACGTAGAGTGGCCGCTGCCCGATGTTGACAATTTCGGCAGAAAGCTCGTTTTTCTTTAATGATGACGGCTCCAGCGCCGCGTCGAATTTGTGTTTAGCAGTTTTGGTCAAGGATTGGACCTCCGTATCGTTGTTGAGGAAGGAAATCGAGAACCTGACCAAAGCCTTTTCCGCCGAGGCTTCCCGATATATGTGCACTTGCCAACCTAATCCTACGAGACTCAGCACGAATCCAAGCACGCCCAACAGAGACGCTAAGCTAAACCCCGCCCGAGACGATTTGATCTCTTGTTTCATTGTGTTTTGGCGCTGTGTGACGGTACCCAGACTGCCCGAATGTCGGCAGGAAAAGCGCGGGGAAGCGCCGCATGCCTATGATTGCAGGTTAGGCCAGCAGTACGTGGGTACTTTGCAGACCTCTCCCTTACCACTTGGGTACCGCGCCCTGCGGAACATTAAAGTAGCGCCCTGCGCGGAAAATGTCCAATCCCCTGGCTGGGATCGGCTGTGGGAACCGAAGACCTCCCGACTGCAAACCACAGGACGCAACAAAAATATGGAGCGGGAGACGGGATTTGAACCCGCGACTTCGACCTTGGCAAGGTCGCACTCTACCACTGAGTTACTCCCGCTCAGTGTCCAGATTATAAACTAGGGGCCGCTTTTCCCGCGAGACGGAGGCGAGCACTTTGGCGACGATCACCGTGACATCCAAGGCGCGGCGAGTGAGGTTTTGGATCGCGCTGGAATACGGCGCTTGCCGGCGCCTGAATCTTTGAAGACGCTTGCACCGTTGCCAAAGCGGGTATTCTGATAAGTTGAAAACGGACGAGATGAAAGGAACTGCATGAGCTGGGTCGTCTGGGCACTATTCTCAGCGTTCTTTGCCGGCCTCACCGCCGTTCTGGCGAAAGTCGGAGTGTCAGGCGTCAATTCCAACACGGCGACCGCGATTCGGACATTCGTAGTCTTGGTGTTCGCATGCTGCGTTGCGCTTCTGACCAAAGGGCCGCCGCTGTCTTCCATCGGACGGCGGACGTGGATTTTTCTTATTTTGTCGGGAATCGCGACTGGCCTTTCATGGCTTTGCTACTTCCGCGCGTTGCAGTTAGGCGAAGCCTCGCGGGTTGCGCCGGTGGACAAGCTCAGCGTCGTGGTCGCAATCGCGCTGGCTGCGATCTTCCTCCACGAGCACCTGACGTGGCACCATTGGATCGGGGGCGTGCTCATTTTTACGGGGGCGGTGGTGATGGCTTACGCGTGAGGAGGGAGTTGCTGAGCCTCTCAGTGCCCGGTGTGCCACTGCGGATCGTTTTCTGGCTCTACAATTTCGCCATCACGCATGTGGATGATGCGGTCGCCATAGGACGCGGCTTCGGGGTTATGGGTAATCATCAGCACCGTCTGCCCGAGTTCCTTATTCGAATGGCGCAGCATTTCAAGAACGATCTTTGAATTCTTTGAGTCCAGATTGCCGGTGGGTTCGTCGGCCAAAACGATCGCGGGGCGATTCACCAGGGCCCGCGCCAGAGCCACCCGCTGCTGCTCGCCTCCGGAGAGCTCGGACGGGCGATGGTGCATGCGCTTGCTCAGGCCGAGAAGCCCAAGAATTTTCTCGAGATAAGCAGGGTCGTGTTCACCGTTCTTTCCGGCGATATCAATGGCAACGTCGATATTGGACCGGGCGTCGAGTGTGGGCAGCAGGTTGAATTTCTGAAATACGAATCCGATTTTCGATTTGCGCATGCGCGTGCGCTCGGCATCGGAAAGTTGCGAGAAATCGACGCCATCGATCAGCACCTTGCCCGAACCGGCCCGCGTGAGTCCCCCGAGGAGGTAAAAAAGCGTTGATTTGCCGCTGCCCGAAGGTCCGACAATGCTGACGAACTCGCCTTTTTCAACACTGAACGACACGCCGCAGAGGGCGAGCACATCGATCTTGCCGATGTGGTAGGTCTTGCGCAGATCAATGGCTTCAATAATTGGCGGCATGCAAACCATTGAGTTTACAACAAGGGGCGGGGGCGGAAGCGGGGGCGATGTGAGTAGGGCTCAGCCGGGCCTAACGGCACTGCCTATTCGCCCAATGAGTCGGTCGTCCCTATGGGACTCGTTGCGGTGACGCGCCGGCCCAGGACTGCCGTCCTGGGCTAAGCTGGGACGCTTCTACGGAGCTATCGTTCGTGAGAAATCCGAATCTTCCGCAGACAGTGCGCGGAAGTCCTGTCTTATTCGCTCACTGAGCAGGGTCTTGTCCTATGCGGTCGCGGTCCGGAAGTGGGCGGGTGCGTTGTCGGCGGAAGCTTGCATGCCCGCCGGAACTGGCACCCGAGCGTGTGCGCGCTTGGGGCCACGCTTTCGCACCAGAAGCTGACGCACTCGCTCCAGCAGATCGACGGGAAGGTGCATTCCTTTAGCAAGGAAAATGTCGGCGCTGCTTTCCTGCTCATAAATCTTGACGGTTCCTGAAAGCAGAATCGCGGGAGTTTCGGGGGAAATATTCTTGATGCCCTGAATGAGCTTGGCGCCGTCCACGACAGGCATCACCAGGTCGGTCAGGACCAGGTCAACGCCGCCTTCGGCGAAACGATCGAGCGCCTGCTTGGCATTTGAGAATGCAAGCACGCGGTACCCACGCGTTTCCAGCAAAACCTTGCGGATGGAGAGGGACTGTTCGTTGTCGTCAACACAGAGAATCGTTCTTTTCGGTTTCATCGCGCGTTCCTACCTGCGCGAACATGGTCCGCGCATGAACTTTGGGAAAATTGTTGTTGAATGATTGAGTGAAGCGAACTGAATCCTAGCGGTGCGAAGGTCGCGTGTAAAGTAACGCGAACGCCAATGCCAGATTTCCTCGTTGCAAATGAGCGACGTATGTGCCGCACGGCATTTCTTGCGGAGAAGGCAGCCTGTGCAATCAGAAGAAAAGTTTTCCGCGCAAAACTTCAACAACATTTCCACCGACGCGTACATTAACCACTCTGTCATTACGTCGGGAGGCACGAACGAAAATCCGGCTGGGCCGGAGCATTTCGACTCCCTGCTCAATGAGGACTCGCTCGTCCGACCGCGCTACGCCGTGCTGAACCATCCATGCCGCCGCACAACCGGACGCGGAACCGGTCGCCGGATCCTCGCCGTTGTAGAAGAGCATTCGCGCGTGCAAGCTCGCAGAAGAGTCAACAGTCTCGCGAGTAACACAGAAGAAAAACTTTCCGCCGGCGCGTTCCAGGTATTCCGCCGCGCCTTGCTGGTTGATCTGCAGCCGGCGAATGGCTTCGAGATTACGAATCGGAAGTACAGTGAACGGCACTCCGGTTGACACAGTTTGAATCGGCAGATCAGGGTCGAGGTCGTCAAACGGAATCCCGGTGGCGTCTGAGACCGCGCTACGGTCGTGGATGGCGGCGAACTCAGGATCCATCTGCGTCATCTCGCCGAATGCGGGCTGGCCGGGCTGATCTTCAAACTTGACCGAAATTGTGCCCACGTTTAGGTCGAGCTTGACCTCGCCGGCGCCGGAGTTTCCGCGTAAGTGGAATGCCGTCCCCAAGGTGGGATGGCCGGCGAACGGCAGTTCTTCCTGAACAGTGAAGATGCGGACGCGAATGCCACGCTCGTGCTCGGTGGCTGGATCGCGCGGAAGAATGTAGGTCGTCTCCGACAGATTCATTTCGCGGGCGATTCTTTGCATGTCAGTATCCGTGAGGCCGGTTCCGTCGTGGAACACGGCAAGAGGATTGCCTTCGAGGGCGCGGGAAGTAAAGACGTCGAACTGGGTGAAATCAAAATTGCGCACTGAGTCTGCCATGGGAATTGGATTGGCGATCGAGGGGCGAAGGTGCAGGAATTTTGCGGTTCCGCGGTGGTGACACGTTTTTCCGGCCGCTCAAAAAGCTTGCGCGGCCGACTGCGCGGTTTGACGCGCAATTTCGCGCTGGGTATGCTGGGTGAATGCCAATCCGGTCCATCCCGTGCTGTTGTAATTTCGCGCCGGGGTGTGGGTAAAGGCACAGAGTTCCTTACCCACCCGGCACGAAATCCGGGTGGGTTTTTTGTTTACGTTCAAAGATTAGACATGTAGCGCTGGTCCCCAAACCTGGGACGAGAATTTCGAAATGATAGGGAGAAATTATGACAACTTCAACGCTTGAATCCGCTCCAGCGCTGCTGCGCATCAACGACGTCGCACCCGACTTCACCGCAGAAACGACCCAAGGCACGATTCACTTTCATGAATGGATCGGCGATGGCTGGGCCGTCCTGTTTTCACATCCGAAAGACTTCACCCCTGTGTGCACCACCGAACTCGGCACCATGGCGGGCCTGGAGCCGGAGTTTAAGAAGCGCAATACGAAAATTATCGCCTTGAGCGTTGACCCAGTCAGCAGCCATGGCAAGTGGTCCGCCGACATCGAGGAGACGCAGGGCTACAAGGTTGGCTATCCGATGATTGGCGATCCGCACCTGGAGATTGCGAAACAGTACAATATGCTGCCAGCCAGCGCGGGCAATACGTCGGAAGGACGCACTCCGGCGGACAATGTCACCGTGAGGACCGTATTCATTATTGGCCCGGACAAGAAGATCAAGACCATGCTGGTTTATCCCATGAGCACGGGCCGGAATTTCGCGGAGATTCTGCGCATTCTGGATTCGCTGCAGCTGACGGCGAAAGCGGGCGTCTCGACTCCGGCAAACTGGCAGCCAGGGGACGAAGTGGTGGTTCCGGCAGCAATGTCCGAAGAAGACGTTAAGAAGAAATTCCCAGAGGGCATTCGTACGCTGAAGCCGTATCTGCGGTTGGGCAAGCAGCCGGGGTAGGGTGTGATTTGTTTCCCAGGATGGGAATTGGGTTGCCCCACGATTGAGAGAGTAGGGGTGGTTTAGGACTGGCCAGCCCCCGCCCGTCCAAGAAGCTGGGAACTAGAGGGTATCTATGATGCGTTCTCCATAGTCGAGAAACTGTAGTCTGTACTTTGATTCTGAAACGTTCTCAGTATCAGGCATCACACGCGGACGATGTGAATCATCCGCCGTAGCTTCGATCCGCTGAAGGTCGGTCGCGATTGAGAGTTCGTCTTCCGTAATGCTGCGTTGTGTTGGTGTAGCTCTCAAAACGCGGTGTGTTTTTATGATTATTTGCCATTCCCCCTTAGTGTTTGGAGCAATGTAGTAGGAAGTTGTTTCGTCCGCCTTGTCGTCGCGCGTCTGGATCTTCAGGTAGGAGCGTCTCTGCCACCACTGTTGCCAAATCCACGCCCTCGCCTGAGCACAAACAGATTCGGCAGTTTGGCCCGGCAGTTGAGTCAGTGATTTCCGTGTTTCATATACGGATAGGCTGCTCGGGAGTTCTGCTCCGATTAGTTCGGATGTGCGCCGAGCGACCTGGTACGATCTTCCGTCGAACTTGTACTCAATCTCGTCGGCATAGCCGCCAACCGCGGCACCGACCCGAATGTCCCGAAGGCCGCGAGTCCTTGTTGAAAGCACATTCATACCCAAGCCGACTTGGCTCAGGACTATTTGAAAGCCGGTCTGCGTTTTCCGCAACACCCACATTTGGGCCGTGTTGGCCCCAAGGAGGCACACATTTGGGGAAAACGGCGCCTTTAGGCGTATCGGGGATACGAGCGCCGGTAAGGCCACAAGGTCCAATTCCTTCGATCCGGCGAGATGAATTTCCGACGCAATAAACCAATTTGGGTCAGTTGCTTTGCACTCAGGCCTTCGTTTTCCAAACAGGAGGCAACGCGCTCATCTTTGCTCAGTGCGTCTAGAGCTGCTCGTGAGAGCTCCACTGGCCGCCGAATCTCAGCCTCCTCGATGCCGAAATCAGCTTGCTCCGCTTGGTTGGTAGCGCTGCTTTTGGAATCCTGGGCGACGAGCGCCCCGGGAAGACACAATACGGCACTAATTAGCACAAGCACGGTCCTAGTAAGAAACATCGGTTTGCCGCGTCCAACAACCATGACTGAACTCTAAGCTTCGCGCCGGTCGGTGTCCGATCCTCTGGTCTTCACCGCTTCTTCGGCAGCATCTCCCCAATTCTTTTTATCTGGGCGCCGACGCCGCGCAGCTTCTCTTCAATATTTTCGTAGCCGCGGTCGATATGATACACGCGGTCAATAATCGTTTCGCCGTCGGCCACGAGTGCGGCCAGCACTAGCGAAGCCGAAGCCCGCAGGTCAGACGCCAGCACCGCCGCGCCACTCAACTGCGACTTGCCGCGAACAATGGCGCGGTGGCCTTCGATTTTAATATTCGCGCCCATGCGGACCATCTCCAGGGCATGCATGAAGCGATTCTCGAAAATATTTTCCGTAATCACCGACGTGCCTTCGGCCTGCGTGGCAAGCGCCATGTACTGCGCCTGAACGTCCGTGGGAAAGCCGGGATACTCCTCGGTGTTCACGTCGGCGGCCTTGAGCGAACTACTGCCTTCGACGCGCACAGAGTCGCGCGTACTCTTGGTCTTCACGCCGACTTCCTGAAGCTTCTGCAGTAGCGCGGCCAGGTGCCTGGGCTCACATCCCTCGATGTTCAGGTCGCCGTCGGTAAGGGCGCCCGCCAGAATGAACGTCGCGGCCTCAATGCGATCGGGGATAATGCGGTGTTTCGCACCATGCAGCTTGGCGACGCCCTTCACGCGAATCGTGGGCGTGCCCGCGCCTTCGATGCTTGCACCCATTTTGTTAAGAAGATCGGCGAGGTCGGCGACTTCGGGCTCGCACGCGCAATTCTGCATGACGGTTTCTCCGTCGGCGAGGGTCGCGGCCATGAGCAGGTCTTCGGTTCCGGTGACAGTGATTCTATCGAAAACAATTTCGGCGCCCTTGAGCCGCTCGGCGGTAGCCTCGACGTATCCGTGGTGCTGGGTGATTTTTGCGCCCAGGCGTTCCAGGCCCATGAGGTGAAGATCGATGGGGCGCGCGCCTATGGCGCAGCCTCCGGGCAAAGAAACGCGGGCCGTGCCGCAGCGCGCGACCAGCGGGCCAAGAACTAGAGTGGAAGCTCGCATTGTCTTAACCAGTTCGTAGGACGCCTCGGGCGCGCTCAGGTCGCGGCAGCAAATTGTGGTGCGATGCTGCGCGCGGCCATAGCCGAGTTCAACCTCGGCGCCCATGGCGGCTAGCAATTTGCGCGTGGTCTCAATGTCGCGGACCTGCGGGATGTTTTCAAGAATGACAGTATCTTCGGTAAGCAGGGCCGCCGCCATCGCAGGCAGGGCCGCGTTTTTTGCTCCGCTGATGCGAATGGTTCCGAGGAGTGGGTTGCCGCCGCGAATGACGAATTTATCCATATGGTTATCGTTGTCGTTCTACCGTGTTTGGCGAAGCACAGTGTGGGGAATTGGCCTCGTTTCTTTCTTCCATCCTTCGGCCAAAGCGCGCGCAGGATGAGGCCGCCGAGCGTCCGCTATTCTCACTGCATCTTCTTCGCCAAACCGATGGCGTTCCGCACATGGCCTGCGGCACCGGTCAATGCTCGCGACGCAACCGACCGTGTGACTTCGGCCTTTGACATCACAATCGCCACCGGAACACTATCGCCGGCGCTCTTGAGAACATCTGCTGCTTTGCGATTTCCAACACCTAGTGCCCGCTGAACAATGCCCCCCGAGCGTTCCGCCAGCTTCGAGTTCTTGCGATGCAGGTTCACCATCAGGTTGCCATAAACGTAACCGAGGCGCACCATCGCGCCGGTGGAGAGCATGTTCAGAACCATCTTTTCCGCGGTGCCTGCCTTCATGCGTGTAGAGCCAGCGAGGATCTCGGCTCCGGTTTCGACGACGATTGCCAGCTCCGCAGCTTTCGCCAGCGGAGTACCGCAATTGCAGGTGACGGCAATCGTTCTGGCTCCGGCCCGCCGCGCATATTCGAGCGCAGCGACGGTAAACGTCGTGCGTCCACTGGCGGCCAGGGCCACGACCACATCTTTCTTGCTGGGACGTTTGCGTCGCATCCCGCTCACGCCCAGGCTGCGCGAGTCTTCTTCGGCTTCGGTGGCGCCGGCCAGGGCCTTCGCGCCCCCGGCGATGATGAACTGAACCATCTTCGGATCGGTGTTGAAAGTCGGAGGACACTCAGCGGCGTCGAGAGCGGCGATGCGCCCGCTGGTTCCGGCGCCCACATAAATAATGCGGCCGCCGTTTCGCAGGGTATGTGCGGCCCAGTCAATCGCGGTCGCAATTTGCGGAAGCGCGCGTTTGACCGCGGCTGCTACCTTTGCATCTTCGGCGTTGATGATTTGCGCGATTTCTAAAGCAGACTTGGTGTCGAGTTCGCGGGCTGCCGAGTTTGGCCGCTCGGTGGCGAGTTGAGTGAGGTCGAGTTGAGTTCGCTTGCGGGCCATTGTCAACGATTCCCCGCCCTCTCCACCGCTTGGACCACGGCGTCATGAAAGCGCGGTCGAACTTCCTTGATCGCTGTATTCGAACAATCCGGCCAGGTGCGGTTAGTCAGCAGCGTAACGGAAAGCCTGCGAACGGGATCAATCCACAGCGACGTTCCCGTGTATCCCAAATGTCCAAACGAAGCGGGCGAAAAATACTTGCCGGACTGCGACGGCGCGGAAGGTGTATCCCAGCCGAGCGCACGGGAGGTCCCGGTCGGAGAAGTCTCTCGCGCCGTGAACCGGGCGACGGTTTCGGGTCGAAGGATTGGCGCTCCACCGCTCAAAATGCACTCGGCAAGTGTCGCGACGTCAGCGGCCGTCGAGAACAAACCCGCATGCCCGGTCACACCACCACAAATGCTGGCATTTTCGTCCTGGACTTCACCTTGGATGATCCGATTGCGAAAGGTCTTGTCGTCCGCGGTGGGCGGAATTTGTTCTCGCCATGTTGCCGGAGGATTAAAACTGGTGTGGGCCATATCGAGGCGCTCGAAGATTTCCCGCTGGCAGAAGCGGTCGAGCAAGTCACCCGCAATTCGCTCCAGCGCCACGCCGAGCAGAATGAACCCGATGTCGCTGTACTCGGCGTGAGTTCCGGGAGAATACTTCAATGGGACCTTGAAGGCTGCTTCGAGAAGATCGGCACGGGTGACTGCACGCAGAAACAGCTTCTCGTACGCCGGCAATCCTGAGCTATGCGCGAGGAGCATACGAAAGGTTACGTTGGATCGCCGCTCGTCGCCGTTCGAAAAGTCGGAGCTCACGAATTCGGGTATGACTCCCGCAACCGGAGCTTCTAAGTCCAGCAAACTTCGCTCGTACAGGATCATTGCCGCGGTGGTGGTGGCGACCACTTTGGTGACGGACGCCAGGTCAAAGATCGTGTCGGTGCTAACGGCATGAGCGTCGTTCTCGAAAGTAAACCTGCCGAAGGCCTGCAGCGCAATTAAGTTGCCTGCGAGCGTGATCGCGATCGACGCGCCCGGGAAGGACCTGTCAGCGATCGCGCGGTTCAGCACAGCGAAGGCTTCCGAAAAAACTGCGTCCTGATTGGCGAATGCTTCACCCACGGTTCCAGCATAAAGCGGTCGCGCCCGGCGCGGATTGGCAGACACGGCACCCCGTTCGTCCGTAACTTGATCTAGCCGGGCGGGGCTGTTGTAAAGTCGAGACATCCGCTCATTATTTATAGCTGCGTTGCGGCGACTCGCGGCGTTCGCGCTGCTGGGAGTCGTGTGCGCGTGGGCTGAGAACGACCCTCGACTTTCCGTTGCCGATTCGGTCGTCGAGACCGCGATTCAAAATCACGAAGTTCCCGGGGCGGTGCTGGTGGTCGGCCACGACGGGCAAGTGGTTTATCGCAAGGCCTACGGCATGCGGTCGCTGGAACCCGCGCGCTCGGCCATGAGCGTGGATACGATCTTCGACATCGCGTCCCTGACCAAGGTAATTGCGACGACGACAGCGATAATGCAGCTTGTCGAACAAGGGAAGGTTCGGCTGAACGACCCGGTGGTTAAGTACATTCCTGAGTTCGGGCAGAACGGCAAGGGCGATATCACCGTCCGCGATCTGATGACGCACTATTCCGGTTTGCCGCCGGGGCTTGATTTGAAGTCTGCCTGGTCGGGCCGCGAGGTGGGCTACAGCATGGCGTTCGCGGTGACGCCGACCGCGCCGCCGGAGAGCCGGTTCGTTTACAGCGATGTGGATTTTATTGTGCTGGGCGCCCTGGTGCAGCGTGTCGCCGGAACGACGCTCGACGCGTATTCCGCCGAAAACATTTTTGTGCCGTTGGGAATGACCAAGACTGGCTTCCATCCTCCGGCAGCGTGGCTTCCTGAAATCGCGCCTACGGAATTCGATGAGCGCGGACAAATGCTGCGGGGAACAGTTCATGATCCCACAGTGCGGCGAATGGGGGGAGTTGCGGGAGAGGCAGGGCTGTTTTCGACGGCAGACGACTTGGGGAAATTCGCACAGGCGTTACTTAGCGGAAGTTCGATTCTTTCGCCGCTCGCCGTCCAAAAAATGACAACGCCAGAGCAACCGGCTAACGCGTCAACTTTGCGCGGGCTGGGCTGGGACATCGATTCGCCGATGTCGCACAATCGCGGCGAACTGCTGCCGGTGGGCTCGTTCGGCCACACGGGCTTTACCGGGACGTCGTTGTGGATTGATCCGACGACGAACACGTACATCATTCTGCTGACGAATGCGGTGCATCCGCGCGGACAGGGTTCGGCGATTTCTCTGCGGTCGAAGATCGCGACTGCGGTGGCGGCAGCGCTCAACCTGACACCGTTCGAACAACAGGCCCTGCGGTCGAAGGCGATCACTGGTTATAACGAAAGCATGCCTGCGCAGCGGCACGTTGCTAATCGCAACGGATCAGTGCTAACGGGAATTGATGTAGTGGAAGCGCAGGATTTCGCTCCGCTGAAAGGCAAGCGAATCGGCCTGCTCACCAATCAGACCGGAGTCGATTCCAGCGGGCGGCGCACGATTGACGTACTGGCGCACGCGTCCGGGATTCAGCTCACGGCAATTTTCAGTCCAGAGCACGGCGTCACTGGATCGCTGGATACGACGAAGATTGGAGACTCGCGTGATGCCGTCACTGGCACTCCGGTTTACAGCGTCTATGGCGCAACGGATGCTGCGCGCCATCCGGCACTCGACGTGCTGCACAAACTCGACGCGGTCGTCATTGATATTCAGGACGCAGGCGCGAGGTTCTACACCTACGAAACCACGCTCGGATATTTTCTGGAAGGCGCGGGGAAGGCGGGAATTTCAATTTACGTACTCGACCGGCCCAACCCACTCAGCGGAGCGACTGTGCAGGGCCCGATGTCCGAACCGGGCCGAGAGAATTTCACAAACTATGGGCCGATTCCGGTGCGGCACGGTATGACTCTGGGCGAACTCGCGCAGATGTTCAACGCCGAGCACGGCATCAACGCAAAACTCACCGTGATTCCCATGCAGGGATGGCAACGCGGGGACTGGTTTGACGAGACTGGCGTGGAATGGATGAATCCGTCGCCGAACTTGCGCAGCTTGGCCGAAGCGACGCTTTATCCGGGCGTCGCGCTGGTCGAGGGGACGAATGTTTCTGTGGGGCGCGGCACCGATACTCCGTTCGAAGTTCTTGGCGCGCCGTGGATTAATGCTCGCGAGTTGTCGGCTTACTTGAACGCCCGGCAGATTCCGGGCGTGCGTTTTGTTCCGATCACTTTTGCGCCGGCATCGAACACTTACTCCGGCCAGGTTTGTCACGGAGTGAATATTTTTATTACGGCCCGCGAATTTCTGGATGCACCGGAACTGGGATTGGAGTTGGCCGCGGCCTTGCAGAAGCTTTACCCCGAACAGTTTCACATCGAGAGGATGATCGAGATTCTCGCCAGCAAAAACGTTTTTGATCCCCTCACCCGCGGCGAAGATCCCCGCCGCATCGCGCTCGAGTGGCAGGAAGATCTGGCGAAGTTCGAAAAACTCCGCGCGAAATATCTGATCTACAAGTAGGAGCGGACGCAGGGGCTAAAGCCTCGGTTCTTTAGGGGCCGTAGGCTGCACGACTTCGTGCGCTGATACAAACTGTTTGCCACTCCCTGGTTCAAGGCGCCTTCCGGAACGACTGAAATCGTACCCTCCCAGCTGCTTTCGTAATCCTCCGATTATTTCAGCCGTTCCTCGACCGCCGGTAACTTCGGAAATGCTGCGTGGGGCTCGGTCTGGTACCAATACGCGACAGAATAGAAATTGTCCGCCCGGTCGTTGGCGTGGCCGTGCTCAATGGTCGCGCGCAACGACTTCTTGAAGGGAATCGGCGAATCCATGTGGAAGCGGTAGAGGGACCACTTCGAGCTTTTCTTTTCCGGATTAACTACTGGCGCACCGAATAGCTGATAAAAGAAAGGCTTCCCGCCGAAATCCCAAGCGCCCAGGAAGTAGTCCTCTGTACCGGTGCCGTTGATAGACGGGAGCTTTTCACCGTCAACGAAGAACATGTCGTCGCCTTCGCCCCACCATCCGTCAGCATTTTCAACCACGGACATGGTAACGCCTACGAAGTGACCGCGGCCCGTAGCTTCCATCCATACGTAGTTGTTGTTACCGTCCAAATTCGTCTTCGCGCCGTCGACGGCAATGTTGGGCGTTGCCTGGCGGTATTGCGCGTGGAAGTACGCGGTGTCCGCCGGAAGAGCCGATGCAAACTGACGCCAGTCGATGTTCCAGTACAGCGAGTTGATCTTCTCGCTGCCTTCAGTGGTGACGGTGATGCGCGCATGTTTGCGGAACGGCATGGGGAAAAAGCAGTTCAGGGCCTTATCGGCGCCGACCGCCAGCGGCGCGGATTGATAGAGAAAATAGTCTCCGTTGCCCAGACCGAAGAAATCGCCGATAGGAGCTTCGACACTGGGAGTGGCCTCGCCGTCCCAGTACATGCGCAGGACAATCTTCTTCAAGTGCTTCTCTTCCCTGTCGGCAATGGTGAACCAGATGTGCGAAATCTGCCCGGGTCCGGCTTCGTCGAGCACGGTAATACTGTCGCCCGCGGCAACCGGGCGGGCGTCGGCATTGCCGCCGCTGCGGTCATAACTGGAAGAACGGCGGAGGCTATAGTCGCGCAGTTTGGGTAAATCGGAGAGTGGGCCAGCTCCGCTTTGTGCGTTGGCTGTAACCCCAAGGGCAAGCAGTACAAAATAAATCAGACGCCGCATAGAACCTCCCAGCAAAGACGTGGCATGATACCAAAAGCTGGAAGTTACTTTGGCGGATAAACCTGCATCGTACAGCTTAAGAGCAACTCTGTCATTTTTCCGCGAATAATGGAGGCCTCATGCGCGTTTTGATCATTTCCCTCATGATGTTGGGCGCAGCTTCTGCACAAACGCCGGGCGCCGCCGCGCCTGCCTTGCGTCCGAGCCAGCAGGCCGGGCCTGACGAGATCACGATACCCGCCGGGACCAAAGTGCCAGTGTCGCTGAAGAACGCAATTTCCACCAAGGGCAACCGCACGGGCGACCCGGTGTATGCGCAGACAACCTTCCCTGTCGTGATCAATGACCGCATCGTGATTCCGGCAGGAACTTACGTACAAGGCCGAATTATGCAGATCAGGCCTGCGGGCCGAATCAAGGGCCGTGCCGAAGTAATGATGCACTTCACGACACTGATCTATCCCAGCGGATACACGGTGATACTGCCCGGCTCGTTGGAGAACGCGCCCGGCGTGGACAAGGCGAAGGTAAAAGATAAGGAAGGCACAATTCGTGCCGACAACGACAAAGCCTCGAAAGCCGCTACTGTCGCGGTTCCGGCGGCAGAAGGCGGCGCTCTCGCCGGCGGACTCGCCAGCGGAAGCCGCGGCGGCACGCTCATGGGGGCAGGGCTCGGGGCGGCGGCGGGCGTGGCCATTGCGATGTTGAGTCACGGGAACGAGGTTAGGCTGGCGCCGGGGACAACGCTCGAAGTCGTGCTGCAGCGAGACGTTCCGGTGAATGGGGAGCGGATCAAGGCGGCAGCGCAGTGAGAACTCGGCCGTCCCTCTGGGGCTTCCATTTTTAACGGGACGCTACTCAGCGCTTCCGCGCTGGGCAAAGCTGGTTCGTACCTCCGGCCTCGGTTTTCGATCCTCTACGCATTCGCGCGAGACGAGCCGGGTTCTCCTGCGCGGACAGAGCTGGGGGCTAGAATATCTCTGTGCCTGAGCCACCCAAAATCCGCGTCGGCACTGCCGGTTGGTCATATAAAGACTGGGAGGGGATCTTCTATCCGTCCGGCATGGCGCGGCGAAAAGAACATCCGCTCGGGCTGATCGCGCGGTGCTTCGACGTGGTCGAAATCAATACTTCGTTTTACGGCCACGTCAGGCCGGAAATCGCCAAACTGTGGGCACGCATTGTTTCTGACGCCAATCCTGATTTCCTTTTCACCGCCAAGCTGCACCGGTCGTTTACCCATTCGCCGCTCGCCGCGATGGAGCCGACGTCAGCGGTTTCCATTCACCCCAATGACGATGACGAACGCATGGCCCGCGCAGGCCTCGAAGCCCTGGCGGCAACGGATAAATTCGGCGCATTGCTCATTCAGTTTCCGGTTTCGTTCAAGAACACCGCATTGAATCGCGAATATCTGGAGACTTTGCTGCGACAGTTCATCGAATATCCGCGCGTGGTTGAAGTGCGGCATTCGACCTGGAACAATCCGGAGACGATCACCTACTTTGAAGAGCGCAACGTCAGCTTCTGCAACATTGATCAGCCGCTGCTGGGACGTTCGCTCGAGCCCACTTCGCATGTGACTTCCAGCGTCGGGTACGTCCGCCTGCATGGGCGGAATTACGATCAGTGGTTTGAAGCGGAAACCTGCGCCGACCGTTACAACTATCTCTACAAGCCGGACGAACTGGTGGAATGGAAAGAGCGGGTTGAGTCAATCGCGGCTAAGGCGAAGGCCACGTTTGTCGTCACCAACAACCACTTCGAAGGCAAGGCCGGCGTAAATGCGCTCGAACTCAAGCACATGCTCAGCGGGAAACGCGTACTCGCGCCGGAAACGCTGCTGCGGCACTATCCAGGGTTAAGAAAGATTGCTGACCCCATCGGCGAAGCCTATCCACCGGCGAGTTTGCCGCTGCTGAGCGACGAAAAGCCTGCGTAGTAACCATTGCAATTCCGCGAATCCCGCAGGATAATCGGTGGTTTCACAGCGCACCCTTCGGAGGACCAATGCCCCGCAATCATTCCCGCGCCACCCGCCTGCTCTCCGTCGCTACGCTCGCCGGGCTTGCATTGATCTCATCGCATCGCGCTGCCGCACAATGTCCGACGACCGGGTCGACGGGAGCAGTAGCCTGGACGACGCCGTGGTGCGACGAATTCAACGGCGCCGCCAACAGCGCCATCAGTGCAAGCAACTGGACCTATGACACCGGCAACTTAGGCGTAAATAGCGAACTCGAGATCTATTGCGATCCTGCGTCGAATACCGCACCCTGCGACAGCAGCAACCCGAATGCGTGGATCGACGGCAACGGCCATCTGGCGATTCAGGTGCGAAGTCCGGCGGCAAATGTTTGGACGTCCGCCCGGCTAAAAAGTCAGGGACTGCAGACGTTCCACAATGGACGGATCGAAGCCAGCCTGCAGATCCCCTCGCATGCGGGACTCTGGCCGGCGTTCTGGCTGCTGGGCGCGCAGACGGGAGTGAACTGGCCGACGGTTGGTGAGAGCGACATCATGGAAAACTGGCCGACCACGTCCACCATTGCCGGCCCCGGCGCAGTCGGAAATTGTTCGACCATCCACACTCAGGTCACTGCCGGAAACGGCAAGGGCAAATGTTTCACACTGCCCGGCGGCGGTCGTATTGACAACGCCTTCCACACCTATGGGCAGATCTGGTCGGCGAACATGATTCAGTACTACATCGATGATCCCACGCAGCCATATTTCGTGGTGACCGCGTCCGACCTGCCGGCGGGCGACACCTGGCCCTTCAGCAAGGCTGCGAATCCGTTTTTCATCATCCTGAATATTGCCGTGGGAGGAACGCTGGGCACCCCCACCGACTCCGCGACCGGCAGTCAACCGGCCATGCTGGCGGATTATGTGCGTCAATATTTGCCTTCGACGGTTACGCCGCTGCTCACGCAGCCCTCAGCCGTTTCGCTCACAGCGGGCGCAGTCACCGGGAATACGGCTGCGCTGAGCCTTACGCAGACTCAGGGCACCGGACGGACGACCTTTTCCTGCACGACGACCGCTCCGAAAGCAACTTGTGTGGTCACGTCCACAGCTACTGTGAACAACCACACGGTCGATTTCGCAAATTCGTCGAGCGCTTCGGCCACCGTAACGATTTCAACCACTACCAACACTTCGTCGGCAGGAATTGCGAATCTGAATTGGATGACCCTGCTGAGCGGCGGCCTGCTGCTGGCACTGCTATGGTCAGTTCGACGCCGCGGTCGCAAGTTAAGTTTCACCACTGGCCTGATCTGTATCGTGCTGGCAGTTGGAGCGTGGCCAGCATGTGGAGGCGGAAGCTACAGTGGGGGCGGAGGTGGGGGCGGCGGCGGATCCAATGGCACAACTGCAGGCACGTATACCGTGACGGTGAACGCCTACAGCATTAGCAGCAGTGACGTTGCCACGCCCAGCGCCACCACAACTTTCAACTTGACGGTGAAGTAAATGCGGTTGTATTGTTCGCAACGCTTGGCCGTGTTGCTTCCACTGGAGGTGGTTCATGACTAACACCACTCATCGGACGAAGGCTGTCAATTGCGCTTCATTACTCGCGCTCGGCATCTTCTTTTTCGCAGTTCCGCGAACCGTCAGCGCGCAGCAATGTGGAACCGCGCCGGCAACCGGCGCGATCAACTGGACGACGAGCTGGTGCGATGAATTCAACGGCGCCACTAACAGCGCGATCGATAGCTCCAGGTGGACCTTCGACACCGGAGGCGGGGGCTGGGGAAATAACGAATTGGAGACGTATTGCGCGCCCTCGTCAAACACTTCGCCTTGTAATTCCAGCTCGCCGAACGCCTACATCGACGGCAGCGGACACCTCGCGATACAGGTTCGACTGAACGGCAGCACTTACACTTCAGCGCGACTGAAGACTCAAGGCCTGCAAATGTTCCACTCCGGGCGAATCGAAGCCAGCATTCAAATGCCCTCGCACGCAGGTCTGTGGCCCGCGTTCTGGATGCTGGGATCGCAAAGACGTGTGACTTGGCCGACGGTAGGGGAATCTGATGTGATGGAGAATTGGCCGACCACATCGAACATTTCGGGCCCGGGCGCAACCGGCAACCGTTCCACGATTCACACCAAGGTGACTGGCGGCAGCGGAATGGGAGGAGGGTTCACCTTCCCGTCGGGCCAGCAGGTAGACACGGCGTTCCACGTTTACGGCGAAATCTGGTCAGCCAACATGATCCAGTTCTACGTGGACGATCCGGCAAAGCCGTTCTTCGTGGTGACCGCGTCGGACCTGCCTTCGGGCGACACTTGGCCGTTCAGCAGTTCGGCCGATGCATTTTTCCTGATCACCAATGTCGCGGTCGGCGGAACGCTTGGCGCTCCCACGGATTCGCTCACCGGCAGTCAGCTGCCGATGCTGCTCGATTACGTCCGGCAGTATTTGCCTTCGAATGTGCCGACGCCGCAGCTGATGGCAGCGGGCAGTATTACGGTGACGGCGGGCGCGACCAACGGCAACAGCACAACCGTTAACCTTGCGACGACCCAGGGGACGGGGCGCGTTGCGTTCTCCTGCTCGACCACGGCACCCAAAGCGAGTTGTCTAATCACGTCGAGTGATCCAGTTAATCGATACACCGTCGATTTCAGCAATTCGGCATCTGCAACCGCCACCGTGACCGTTACGACCACGGCCAACAGCGGTCACCACGCCACCGGAACCACTCCAGGGAACTATACCGTGACCGTGAATGCCTTCACCGAAAGCAGTTCGGACGCGACGGTGCCCTCAGCGACAACGAATGTCAATCTGACGGTGAACTGAAGGTGGCTATGGAAATTGCTTGGGACTCGCGGTTCAAAATAGAGGCGACTACTTTCGCAGTTCATCGAATGCCAGATTCAGGGAAAGAACATTCATTCGGGGTCGCCAGGGCCAAGATTGACCTGCTAAGCATGAATTAAGCCATCAGCTTCTGGCGTTTCGGCCAACCGGCGGACTGGTTGAGCGCACATTTGATCCATCACACAATAGTTCGCTTCCCCCACCACCGCCTGAGCGCTACTACCGACCAGACTGCTTCCACCAGCCCGAAAGGCCACGCGCCCTGCAGAAACCCATAAATCGATCCGAACAGACAAGAGACGGCGAATGCCAGTACGAACCCGTTGTTTTTGTCTTCAAGGGCATAAGTCACCAGCATCGCGGTCACTGCGAACAGCCCGAACATCGATAGAGGAGTCATCTATTCAGAATGTCTTCCCGGCGGCCATTTGTAAATGCTGCAGACTGCTCTAAAGCTCAGAACCGGGAGAGGCGTTAGCGCCCCCACACTCAAATGTCTGACACCCTCAAAGGCTGGATGGTTGAAGGGATGGACGCCAGGCCCAGTACTCGGTTGACCCGAGACGACTCCATTCAGATTGATTTTCAGCAGTGAGCTTCGGAGAAGTGGCGATTACAACTTTAGCGCCTTGCGCCGCAAACTCTTTCAGCAGAGATTCCTGAGTGGAGAGCGGAGAACTCCAGAACTCGGCGGCGCGGTCATGGTCAACCTCTGCAATGATTTGTGAGCGAAGGATTCTCTCCACCACCAAGTCCGCAGAGCTCGGACTGATCCGGGCGACCGGATCTCCGGCCTTGACGCCAAGGCTTACGAGCGCCCGAGCAGCTTCAAGCGATACATTCCCGCCGGGCCGAGGTGTACGGTAGACATGGACCGCCACCGGTATGAATAGCGCCGCGATGGTCGCAATAACCGCGAACTGCGCGATCTTCCGGCCAGTGACCGTGGGGATGGGAAGACCAACCAGCAGCCCAATCAAGCCCAGGGTCAAAAACGCGGACACGTAGCGAGGCTCGACCCAAATGACGGCGTACATCATGCAACCAGCCAGCCCGATTAGCCAGACGGGCCATGCCCGCAGCACCGCGCTCCTTATTTGCCGCATGCCGCCAAAAAACGCGAGGACGAATATCGTGCCTAGCACAACGCGCAACTCAGCAAAAAGCTTTGTAAAAGTACGAAGGTTGGTCTTCATCACGGCGATTTGCCGGCCGAGAACAAAATGCGGACGAACCCCAGCCATCCAATACGACTGATCGAAGCGAAGCGGTTCTGTCACCTTGGGCGGAATCGCGAACGCGTAAGCCGGTGGATCAGAAAATATCTTTTTCGGAGGATGCAGGAACGACCCCTTGGCGCTGCCGGAATCTTGCAAGTACCAGTGCGGGGTGGCCTGGTCCACGTTTGTGATGTACACACATTTTCCCGCGTCTCCGAGGGTGAGGCGCCCTCGCTGCAGCGACAGTGGAACAAAATACAAGGAACCAATTAGCACCATGATGGCCAGAGTGACGGCCGCCATCTTCACTGCTGGCCGCCAGTGCTGAACCAGGAAGAAAGTCGAGGCCAAGGCTAAACACCCAATCGGGAGCATGGCTTCCTTGGCCAGAATGCCAACGCCCAGCACCACGCCCAACCAAAGGTAATTTCGCCATCGCGCGGGACGGCCCTGCATGCGCAAAACCAAACCAAGGGTCAAATAGATGAACCCGGAAAGCAGCATGTCCGCGCGCGGAACTACGAGCTCAATGTGACTAATCGCTGACCACAGAAATAGCGAGTAGGCGACTGACAAGAAAGCCCACTTGGGCAGTGGACCCGACGTTTGATTCTCTCCGTGGGCTTGGTCCGGCACTTCGAGCTTTCTTGCGGCGCCGACCAGGAAAAACTCGAAGCAGCCGAAAGCGAAGATAAAAAACCCAACGCCCAGCAGGTGACTGGCGGCAATCTCGTTGCCCGGCGAGATATTAAAGATCCGGCGGAAAACTCCCAGCAAGAACGGGTAGAGCTGGCTATACATGCCGTTGACCAGCAGGTGCCAGTCCGAACCACGCTGCACCCCGTCGCTCATATCCAAATAGGAAATGGAATCCGCCGACACTTGGAAGCGGCCGATCCAGGCTTGAGCTGAAGCCAGCAGGATCCCTACGCTCCAGAAGGTCAGCCGCAGGGGTACGGTAGAAGGCGCGGTAGCCAGGGGTTTCGCAAGCTCAAGGGTTGGACGCGGTAGCTGGGCGGACGAAGTGACAACGCTTTGTGTGCGAGGGAAGGTCATGGTTTGGGGAAGAACCGATCGAAATAAATTGCCCTTAAGAAGTGCGGCTTAGCGTTACCTGCACGGCAAGTTCCAAAGGCTAACGCGGCTTAAGTTTAAGATACTGCCTTGAGCCGGAACGGGAAACACGGCTGCGATCAGCAACATGGTTCCATTCTCGGGGGAAATAAGCGAACCACATTGAGCAAATTCTTGCAGATCGGGAGCCAGCTTTATGGTTCATTCAAGAGTCTGCAACGCCCTGACTTTCAAGAGCCTCGGGAATGCTTTGCGCGCAAATGGACTTCCGTGAAACTTCGTAGGAGCCTATGGCTGCGAACCGCCGAAGACCCGGAACAGTTTCGCCAGCGGATCGAAGAAGCGGTCCACGACGCGCTCCTTGAGCGGGATGATTGCGTTGTCGGTAATCGTGATGTTTTCGGGGCACACCTTGGTGCAGCACTTCGTTATATTGCACAAGCCAATGCCGAATTCCTTCCTGAGCTGCGGCACGCGATCGACGACGTCCAGCGGATGCATCTCCAGCGCGGCGGCATAAACCAGGAATCGTGGCCCAATGAATTCTTCGTGCATGTGGTGGTCGCGCAATACATGGCAGACGTCCTGACAGAGGTAACACTCAATGCATTTCCGAAACTCCTGCACTCGTTCGACGTCCTCCTGGGCGATGCGCCAAGTGCCGTCTTGGGCGTCGGGTCGCCGAGGCTTGAACTTCGGAATGCGTTTCTTTACCTCGTAGTTCCACGAGACGTCGGTGACCAGGTCTTTCATGTGGGGAAACGCCTTCATGGGTTCGACGGTCACAGGCTGATCGAGTGGAAGAGTGTTCATTCGGGTCATGCACATTAACTTTGGCATGCCGTTGACTTCGGCTGAGCATGAACCGCACTTGCCGGCTTTGCAGTTCCACCGAACCGCGAGGTCCCCAGCCTGCTCCGCCTGAATCTGGTGAATGGCGTCAAGCACCACCATGCCGGCGGAGACTTCGGTGGTGTAGTCATGAAACTTCCCCTGGCCTCTCTCGCCACGCCAAATGCGGAACGTCGCCGTCGCCATTACTTCATCTCCTCAATGATCTGTTGCAGCTCTTGTCGCATGGGGGTGATTTGTTCCTGCGTCAATTGCAAATTGCCGTCCGGACCCTTACGGGCCACGATGTTGAATTTGCCGAACTGCTCGTCCTTGGCCGGAAAATCATCGCGAAAGTGAGCACCGCGGCTTTCTTTGCGCTCCAGGGCCGCGCGAGCGACAATTTCTGACACCGTCAGCAGATTATGCAGATCGAGCGCAGTGTGCCAGCCGGCGTTGTATTCCCGGTTTCCGTCAACACTGACCTGCTCGCTCCTGGCTTTCAATTCTCGAATGCGCTCGAGCGCCTGCATCATCTCCTGCTCTTGACGGACGATGCCGACCAGTTCCTGCATCACGTCCTGCAAAGTGTGTTGCACAGCGTATGGATTTTCGGAGCCTTGGCGCGCGAAGGGTTGCAGCGCCCACTTTTCGATTGATCCCAGTTCGTTGGTATTTACCGTGGCAAGCGAGTTATCTTTCGCGAAGCGGGCGGCGTATTCTCCGGCACGCTGGCCGAACACCAGCAGATCGGAAAGAGAGTTTCCGCCCAGCCGGTTGGCGCCGTGCAAACCCGCCGCGCATTCTCCCGCGGCAAACAATCCCGGCACGTCCGACATCTGGGAATCAGCCTCGACTCGAATTCCTCCCATCATGTAATGGGTCGTAGGACCGACCTCCATCGGCTCCTGTGTGATGTCGATGTCCGCCAGCTGCTTGAATTGGTGGTACATGCTGGGCAGCTTCTTCTTGATATGCTCGGCACCGTTTGGAATTCTCTCTTTAATCCATGCGATGTCCAGAAACACGCCACCGTGAGGGCTACCACGCCCCTCCCGCACTTCCTGCCGGATGCAGCGGGCCACGTGGTCGCGCGTCAGTAGTTCTGGCGGCCGCCGTGCTTCTTTGTCGCCTTGGGTATAGCGCCAGCCTTCTTCTTCCGAGTCGGCGGTCTGATTTACGTAGAGCGGAGGA
The DNA here is from genome assembly GCA_043734125.1 of Acidobacteriota bacterium. Classification (GTDB taxonomy): domain Bacteria; phylum Acidobacteriota; class Terriglobia; order Terriglobales; family Acidobacteriaceae; genus Gp1-AA145. The sequence goes on from JAYTFR010000004.1 coordinate 53,598, forward strand.
ATATCCTTAAACATGAATCGTTCGCCGTCTTTATTGCGAAGCACTCCGCCCTCGCCACGAACTCCTTCGGTGACCAGAATGCCGCGTACGCTGGGTGGCCAGATCATTCCGGTGGGGTGGAACTGCACAAATTCCATGTCCATCAGAGACGCGCCGGCGTGGTAGGCGAGCGAATGACCGTCGCCAGAGTATTCCCAGCTGTTGCTGGTGATCTTGAACGCTCGTCCGATTCCGCCGGTTGCAAGCACCACGGCTTTGGCGCGGAACAGATGAAATCGTCCGCGATCGCGATCGTATCCAAACGCGCCGGCAATGCGGTCGCCGTCTTTCAGCAACGTAACCACGGTATGTTCCATGAAGACATCCAAGCCAAGATGGATTCCGTGGTCCTGCAGGGTACGAATCATCTCCAGGCCAGTGCGGTCGCCGACATGCGCAAGTCGAGGATAGCGGTGACCGCCGAAATTTCTCTGCAGGATTCGTCCATCGCTGGTGCGGTCGAAGAGAGCGCCCCAGGCTTCCAGTTCGCGGACGCGGTCCGGAGCCTCTTTTGCATGGAGTTCCGCCATGCGCCAGTTATTCAGATACTGGCCGCCGCGCATGGTATCGGCAAAGTGGACGCGCCAGCTGTCGCGGTCGTCAACGTTTCCCATTGCGGCTGCGACGCCGCCTTCCGCCATCACGGTGTGGGCCTTGCCAAGAAGCGACTTGGTTATGACCGCAACCTTTACGCCGGCGGCGGATGCCTCGACGGCAGCGCGAAGGCCGGCGCCTCCTGCGCCAATGATCAGAACGTCGTGCTCATGCGTGGTGTACTCGGCCACTAGAGGATCCTCCAGTCGTGCCAGATCCCCATCGAGCAGAGCCTGACATACAAGTCGCTAAAGCCCACGGTGAACAGGCTGCACCACGCGAACAACATGTGACGCCGGTTCAAACAGCTCACGCAGTCATAAGCCTGCTTTCGGATGGGAGCGCCTGCCAGTCGATCGCGAAGGCCACCCACCAGATGCCGCAGAGAATGGCAACCGAAGGTATAGGAAGACAGCATTGCCAGGTTGGCTATCAGAACGACCGTGCCGATGCCTATGCCAAACTTGCCGTTGAACCAGAAGGCGTCCCAAAGGTCGCGGGCAAGAATGACGAGGAAAATCAATGCGAGATAAAGAAAATAGCGATGGATGTTTTGAATTATGAGCGGGAAGGATCGTTCCCCGAGATATTTCTTGCGAGGCTCGCCTACCGTACAGGAAGGGGGATCGGCCCAAAAAGCCTTGTAGTAGGCGCCGCGATAGTAGTAGCAGGTGAAGCGAAAGCCGCCCGGAGCCCAGAGGATGAGCATGGCGCCAGTAACCCAGGCTGGAATAAAGCCTGGGCGATTGCCGAACCAGCCCTCGGGACCGAACAGGATCGGCGAATAAAACGGCGAGAGATAGGGCCCGAACCTGAAGTGCTGCCCCTGCATCGCGGCCCACGTGGAATAAATAATGAACGTGGACAAACCCAGAAATACGACTACCGGCTGCACCCACCAATTGTCGGCTCGCTGGGTCTTTCCGAACCCCGAGCGCAACAGTGGGACGTCAATCTGAGCCACCATACCTCCTCCCGATTCTGGTTGAATGCGGGCGAAGTAATGATACTAGGAAATCGGTGTTGTTGGCGCGGCGGTGGCAACAGGCAACAGTATCGGCGACGAACGGCAGTGTTGCGCGATGCTGAGAAATTCAAAGAATTGGTCGGGGCCGAGCAACCCACCTTTATTTTTTCTACGCACGACCACGACGCGGGTGCCCCATTCTTGCGTTCTTTGCAAGGGTGGGGAACCTATGCGAGATTGAAGTGTGAAAATCAAGATCCTTGGCTGCAAGCGTTCTCGGTTCCCGCCCTTCGCAAAGTGCGCGAAGGACAGGGCACCCCCCGTAGCAGTAATGTCAGTGAGATCGAAGGCTAGGCGCACCCGACACTCAGTGCCTGTTGATACATCGTCCATGCCGAACCGGCCGCATCGTTAGGTTACTCGCACTTTATCACGACGAGTTGTTACCGGCGGTTGCCGCTGCGGCAGTTCGCGGAACCGTGATCTGTTTCGTCGCGTTTCGAACAAGTGCGCTTCTACGAGTTCGTGGCGTTTCCCGTGCACAAGCGCGAGCGGATCAGGAAAGTCTCGTGATGCCGGCCGCACCTTGCCTAGGCTTCGAAACCACGAAGCCTGGGGCAGCCGTTTTGTGGTGGTGCCCAAGAAAGTAAGTCTGGGCCAGCCCCCCGAAGTAAGGAACAGACCTCTCACTTGCCTATCGAAAGAAAGCCTCGGACTCGCGAGCAAAAGTTATCGCGCTGATCTTTTCTCCCGAGTCGAGTGTCGCAAGCAATATCAACGGCAGTTTCCCCAGCCCTATTCTTTGTGGCATAGTCAGCGCCCGCTTCGAGTAGTTCTTGGGCTGCTTTGATGTTGTCCCTAAATGCCGCAGCCATTAGAGGTGTATTTCCAAGCTTGTCTCGAGCATTTAGGCTAGCACCATTGGCGATAAGTAATACAATCATCTCCCCACTGTCGCAGCCCTGGGCTGCAGAGTGCAAGGGTGTCACCCCATCCAGGTCTGCGTGATTGATTTTGGCTCCCCGTCGTAGCAGGAACCTTACTAGATTGATCTCACAGAGGGAGGCCGCGAGCTCAAGCGGAGACTCGCCCCCTGCCTGCGTGAGGTTCACGTCTGCACCCTTTTTTACTAATAGTCTCGCGAGGTCGGGGTTGTTTATAGCTACTCCCAAAGGTGTGCTTCCATACTGATCTTTCATGTTCGGAGATGCCCCACCATCAAGCAGTCTTTTGGCCTCGACTTTGTCCCGCGCTGCTATTGCCCGAACAAGCTGGGAGGTTGCACTTGCTCGGCATGGCGCAACAGCTCTCCGCACAGATGGATGAGTCGAGAGAACGAAAGTTGTACGCTCAATCGCTCAAGCGAGATCCCGAGAATGCGAGTGCGCTCGCCGCGTTCCATCAGGGTAGTGCTGAGGGGGAAGAGAATTTTGGTTTGTGGTTGGCGTGCAAGGTCAGTCGGAAAGTTCAGGGATTGGAGCGCAAGGCGAATCGACTGCTAGGCTGCTCGGTAATTGCCCGACCAATGGACTGCATTGATTGTGGGCTCAAGGGGTACATACGCTTCTACTGCGGGAATAGATATTGCCGGTATTGTGGCAATCAAGTCTTCGTTCGTTTGTTCGCGAAACACATTCGACTCCAGGCGATTGTGGAGCGCCTCACCTGCCGAGACGGGTTTCGGCCAAGTGCGATTCTTGGGACGCTCACTTTCACGACTGCGAACCTCGGCCGCATGCCAATGTCTGACGAAATCCGCAAATTCAACCACGATGTCCGCAGAACCATTCAGTTGGTTTGCCAGAAGCTGGGCATCGAGTCATCCCAGTTTGGCGTGCTTTGGTGCGACGAATTTGGCGGGTGGAACAAGGAGTCGCAGGATTACAACACCAATTTGCATTGCCATGGAATTTGGCTAGGTCCCTTCTTGCCTCTGAAATTGTTGTCCGCAGTCTGGAAGGAGGTTCGGGGAAACGGCGACTACCGGGTCCTTATCGAGGCTGTTCCATTCCATCATGGCAAGCAAGACTTCGCGCGTGCATTGGGCCACGCCCTCAAGTACACCTCCAAACACGTTTCGACGTACTCCCCTGAAAGGCTGGCGGAGTTGGAACTCGCTTTTAATGGCGTGCGGCGAGTTCACACCATGGGACTGTTTTATAACGCCAGAGAAACCAAGATCGAAGAGGAACCCTCGGCAACTCCGCTCTGCCCGGGTTGTAACGGACACCTGGCCTATCCGAAGGACTGTGCGCTGCAGCTCGTAAAGGATCTTGAAAAAGTCGGCCGGGTCGATTTGGAGCAGCTGCGCAGGGCACAGAGGGCAAAAAAGGTCCCCGAGGAGGTGCCCTCGTGAGTGGCCTCCCGTTTCTGTTTCTTTGGCTTCGCCGATGGCGCCGAGGGTAATGGTGTGGTTCGGATTCTGTATACAGCCCAGGGGCACGAGAAGTTATCGGAGGCGGGCTTGGTTGTGAAGGATTTTCGCTCAGACCCTGCAGGACAACACCCGGCCAGCGGCAATTCGGGGCTGGGCGGACTAAGAATTCCGGGGCTTATTACAAATAAGCGTCGGAGGAACGGACGCTTCGTGCAGCGACTGATCGATCTCGATCGGAAATTGTATGGGCGATACGCAGACATTGGCGCGCAGGGCGAGCCTGGTATTGAGTGCGAATCGTTCGAAAGGTGGCGGAACAAATGAGAAAAGCGAGCCCGAAAACGTGTGATTGTGGGCAACAGGCCCAGTATTCCGTGGCTTCTGTGATTTCGACGCTCGGCGTGAGTCCGCGTCGTCAACAGTGTTCTCCGGCTGTTCTGCTATGTGGGGACTGTATACGCGACCTCTGCGATTACGTGCTGCCTCCCCTCCTGCGAGATGCCCTTGGCGACGCGTATACGGCAATAAACGAGACATCCCACGACCGTCGTAATCCGAAAGAGAAGCCATGACGAAGCTTCCTTGTTTCTTGTGCGGCAAAAATCTCGATAAGAGGATCGATAAAAACGGGAAACCCTACGTCATTTGCAACCCTTGTGGGGTCCAGATCTTCGTTCGCCGCCAACAGGGAATCGAGAATCTCTCTGAACTTATTCGAACTCTGAAGAATAGAGATTTGCCGTTCCGCTTTCACGCACGCTTGCTGTTCGAGATTCAAGCCGTATTGGCCGAAATCAGGGGCATAAAGAAAGAGATCAAAGCTCTCGACAGCGTCTTCAGTTTCTCAGACGACAAAGACAAAAAGCGCACGCGCAAGCTGCTGCGAGCACGCATCGACAATCTCTTTTCGCAGCTTAAGAAGATCGCAAGTTTGCAGCCCAGGGGGGCATCATGAGAACAACCGTTAATACTGCTGTGAACCCAGAAACGCTGTATACGCCTCCACAGCGGTCCTTAGATTGCACTTCCCGCGATGAGCTGCTCACAGCGAATGACGTTGCCCGCATGCTAAAAGTTCCGGTCTCTTGGGTGTACGAACGCACCCGCCGCCGAGGTTTTGACCGCCTCCCCCATTTCAAACTCGGCAAATACCTTCGTTTTTCTGCCCAAGCAGTACTGGATTGGCTCCAAAAAGTGAGGAATTAGCTTGCGCGGGCCGTATACAACGTTTACGTTGGTGGCCGACGCAGAACCCAAGCTGGGCGGGTCATTCAAGGAGAAAGAATGACTCGAAGAAAGTTCCAGCGCGGTTCAATTCACAAAAGAGGCAAGCGGAAGAAAGTGTGGGTCGCACGTTATAGCGAAGATGTGACCGGGCCTAGCGGGGTGGTCAGCCGTATTCGCCGCGCCGAAGTGCTGGGGTCGGTTACAGAAATCCCAACTCGCAGGCAAGCCGAGCAGCTTCTGGCTGAGCGGCTCCGCCTGGTCAACAGCAGCGAATATCGGCCTAGCTCTTCACAGACGTTTAGAGACTACGTCGAGAATTCCTGGTTTCCCGAAGTGCTACCCACAGTGAAGTATTCAACGAAGGGGAACTACCAGTACTTCGTGAAAGTCCATTTGTACCCGCAATTCGGCGACCTGCAGTTGCGGCTCATCACTCGTGACGCGGTGCAGCTTTTTCTTGCTGCAAAGCTGCGAACCGGATTGTCCTGGAGAACGGTAAAGAGCATGAGAACCGCCTTCGGGACGATCATGGCAGCAGCCGAGGCAGCGGAGCTGATTCCGAGCAATCCAGTTCGGAAGACCCGGTTTCCGCGCCGCGGACTGATAAAGCAGAAAGCAGCGATCGAACCTGACAAGATTAGAGAACTGCTGGATGCTTTGCCGGAGCCCTCGCATTCCCTGGCGTGGGTGCTGGTGCTGACGGGATTGCGGATTGGCGAGTTGCTGGCTGTACGCTGGCGAAATGTCGATCTAGAGCACGGTGTGCTCCGAGTGACCGAGACAGTTTATGACGGTCACTTTGACACGCCGAAAACCCAGCGCAGTCAGCGGTCAGTCCCGTTGGGGCCGACTGCAATTCGAATTCTGGCAGCGCGAAAGCCCACTGTCGCGAATCCGGAGGCTCTGGTCTTTGCCACCCGCGATGGCAGCCCGTTCGACAGACACAACCTAAGCAGGCGACAGCTCAACGCCACCTGCAAGAAGCTGGGGCTTGTGGGTGTGGGCTGGCACTGGTTGCGTCACGCGAACGCGACTTTGCTCGATGCAGTCGGAACACCTCTGGGCACAGTGCAAGCGCTTCTCGGGCATTCTTCTTCAGAGATCACCCGCGAAGTTTACTTGCATTCGATCCCGGCGGATGCTCGGGCGGCGGTCGAAAAAGTCGAGGAAATGCTTAACCGACTCAAGTTGACTCAAGTTGCCGAAAACTGGGGAAAGGGAAGCTCGCTAATTCAATGACGGGATTGAAGTAAATGGTCGGGGAGAGAGGATTTGAACCTCCGACCCCCTGGTCCCGAACCAGGTGCTCTACCAGGCTGAGCCACTCCCCGACGATTGCTGGACGCGTGGGGCCACGCGCATTGAAAGTTTACGCTGTGCAGGATTGAACCGCAACCGGGCGCGACGCAGCCATTGAATCCTGCAAAGATATGAGGTCGCGGGGCGATGCCGTTATCCGCGATACGCGGCCGTTAAATGGTGAGGTGCCTACTCTTTGAGTTTCAGCTTCGACTTGTTCTCTTCGAGGAACTCTCGGAGCTTGTCGGCGGAGTCGAGCAGGCGAATCCACTGCTCGTAATAAAGCGTCACGGGGAAACGGCCGAGCCCGTACACGCTGACGCCGCCTTTCTCGCCCACGCGAAATTCCATGCTTCCGGTGCGTTTGTTCCCCTTTTCAAGTTCGGCAAGACGCGCTTTCAGTTCTTCATAAGTCGGCTCGGACATTTCATTTCTCCATTCGTTTTCTCGCCATCGGACGCTGAGTCCCGCGGACGGTCGCACGTTTACTGCTTGTTTCAATCACTGACAGCAGCGGAAGATGCAAGCTGCGAGCGACTGTCAAATCCTATGTCAAATCTGCATTCCCAAACCGGCAACGCGGGACCGGTGATGACCTTATACCCCAGCCAGCCGTCTTCACGATAGTCGGGATTCCCCCAGCAAACTCTTGGCCTGCTGCTCGTTTTTTCCGCCAAGAAGTTTGTTACCTAGCAAGTCCTGCACCATTGCTCCATTGCTCCAGGGACGGAAGCATCGCCGGATCCTCACCTGACTGCATCGAATGGCCGTGTCCGACTGCATGCACACAATTTCTAGTATCCAGCATTGGACTTCGTCGGATTTCAGTCCAGGTCGAAATCGCGAATCGGTCGTCCGGTGTCGGGTGTTTCTTTAGCTTTGCGTATTGCTTCTTGAAATTTCTTCTCCAGCAAATCCGAGGAGTGCTTCTGCGCCTCCACCGACTGGCGGAAAATGGAATCGCGGTGGCTGTCCCGCTCTTTCATCGCGCGCGCGGCTTCATCGAGATCGTTGTACGTCTTCGGCTTGACCGGCGCGACGTGCGAGATGACAGCCTGGGTCTCGGGATCCACTTTCAACTGGGCGGTGCAGCACGGGCACGTCAGATCGAAGCTGCTCTTCTTGGCCACAGGAGAATGATAAATCAAAGGGCGGGAAAGGTTTCAAGATCGAGGAGCCAGACGGTACACTGCTGGCATGGCGATCGAAGCCTTGTTTTTCGATGTCGGAAACACACTACTGTTCCCCAGCCGCGAAAGAATGCTGCAGCCGTTGCACGCGCGCGGGATTGTTCCAAGCGAAGACCTGCTGCACGCGACTGAGCGCGACACCAAGCGGGAATTCGACGCGATGATGGAAAGCCACTCGTCCGTCGACCAAGGCTTCTGGCAAATGTTTTACACGCGTTTGCTGCGCGAGATCGGCGTTCCCGACGAAAGCACCTGTGCCGAACTGGTGGCGCGCACCCGGACTTCAGCCAACTGGTGCGAAATTCGTCCGGGGACGCGCGAGTCGTTGCTGCGCTTACGCGAGCGCTACCGGCTCGCCGTAATTTCGAACGCGGACGGCAGAATCGCAGAAATTCTTGCGCGCTGCGGAATTGGCGACTGCTTCGAAACCATCACTGACTCGGGGATCGTAGGGAAAGAAAAGCCGCACCCGGCGATTTTCGAAGCTGCGCTGCACAGCCTGGGGGTGAGCGCTGCACAGAGCCTTTACACCGGGGATGTCTATTCCGTCGATTATGTGGGCGCAATTTCGGGGGGCATGCAATGCGTTCTGTTCGATGCACCGCGAGCTTATGTGCACAAGGGCGTGCCGCGTGTGGAGTCACTCGTCGAGTTGGAAGCGTCTCTCCAGGGAGAGAGTGGCTGAATCAAGAAAGCGGGGATGCCTATTCAGCCTTCACAGGCAGCGTGACCCAGATCGTCGTACCCACGCCGACTTTGGAATCTATGCGGACTTCTCCTCCGAATGCGCGCACTCGCTCCCGAATTCCTTGCAGACCCACGCCGACGCTTTTTTCCCGCATCTTATCGAGTTTGCCCGCATCGATCCCCCGTCCCTTATCGCAGACTTCAAGCACAACATTTGTGCCTTCCCGCCGGAGGTTGATGTGTGCCGATTTGCTTCCGGAGTGGCGGTGCACATTCGTCAAACACGCCTGGACCACGCGAAAGATCGTGATCTCCATCTCCCGGGATGGCCGTTGAAAATCGTCCGGGATTTCTAACTGCACTTCGAGTCCGCCACGCTGTTGCAAACCCTCGGTGTACCAATGCAACGCGGCTTGCAAGCCAATTTCTTCGAGCAGAGGAGGGTGAAAGAGGTAGGACGTAGTTCGAATCTCTTGATCCAGTTCGCGAGCGTAGGCTTGCGTCGTTTCCGCTAACTCCACCAAGGCCGGGCTGTATCCTTTGAGTTCTTCCACCATCCGGGCCAGGTTCAACAGGAGCACGACGGTGATTTGACCAGCACTGTCGTGCAACTCGCGAGCGATGCGACGACCTTCACGATCCTGCATTTCCATGAGGGAAATCGACAACTTGCTCAGCACTTCGGTTTTCTTGAGGATCTCGCTGTTCCGATCTTCCAGTTCGGCGGTCCTAACCTTTACCTGATTTTCAAGAGTCTCGGCGAGAATGCGGGAGCGCTCTTCGCTATGCCTCAGCTGTTCTTCCAATCGCTTGCGTTCGGTGATATCCCTGGTCGAACCAACAACCACTTCGACCTTCCCATCACGGCTGAAGACCGGGTGAAAAATATACTCGTAATACCCTCCCGCCCCGGTCGGGCTGGTGTAGGGAGTTTCGTCGACGACCCCTTCGCCACTATCGAATACCTGCTGAATCTGGCGTTGTAGCCGCGCGGCGAGTTCCTCCGGATATTTCAACTCAAGGAAGTCTTTGCCGACTGCGTCTTCCAGCTTCAGGCCCCATAAATTCAATAAAGCTTGATTGACGAACGCAAATCGACCGTTCCGGTCAAAAACGTAAACGAAGTCCGTGATGGAGGAGAGAGTGACGTGAAGGAGAGCGGCCTGTTGCTCCAGGCGAGAATGCAGTTCCTCCGTTTTCTCGGCCGAAGACTTCGGTTGGGCAATATCAATGACGAAATCGGGGCTACGCCTGGCTTCACCGGGTTTGTCCGGGGCCACATTTCCACGCGTTGCAAGCCACGAGACGGTGCCGTCTTTCCGAATCACGCGATATTCGACTGAGTACCGTTCGCTCGGACTATTCGGCCCGGCATCAACCGAAGAGACTACCCTTGCACGATCATCGGGAGGAATCGCTTTTCTGACGTTCTCCATTGGTCCTTTCTGACTTGAAACCCGAACGGATCAATAAGAATGGTTCCTGCAACGAAGATCATCTTATAACACGCCGTGTCCAGGTCGGCCAACTAATCGGTTCAGACGTTGACGAAGTCCAATGATGCGTCGATGGTGCTTCTACCGACGTAGGATATAGAGGTGGCACGCCGCTCTTTGGCATAAATCATTGTCGCCACCCCTTTTTGGCAAACCAAGGCATGTCTGAAATGAGATATCCCGAGCATCGGGAAGTAAACCCTTTAAAATTTTCGGAATCCAGCTCTTTCCGGCCGCAATGATTTCGGCAATTTACAATACGGTTCGTGTCAGACTCCGATTTCACGTCAAATGACGAAGTCTTGATGGAAGAGGCGCTGCGTTGCGCGAAGCGGGCGCTCGAAGCCGGCGAGGTCCCGGTTGGCGCGGTGGTAGTTTGGGAAGGCAAAATCGTGGGGCGCGGATGGAACCGCAACCTGTCCGATTCAGATCCGACCGCACACGCCGAGGTCATCGCACTGCGCGAAGCCGGCGCCGTGTTGGGCAACCATCGCCTGGGAGCGTGTGACCTGTTTGCTACAATTGAGCCGTGCGCGATGTGCGCCGGAGCCTTGGTTCACGCGCGCATTCGGCGTTTGGTTTATGGCGCGGATGACCCGAAAGCGGGCGCCGTCCACTCGGTGATGCAGGTGCTGAATCACCCTGCTCTCAACCATCGGGTGAAGATTCGCGGCGGAGTTTTGCCGGGCCGGTGCGCGGAAATCGTGCAGGAGTTTTTCAGGAGCAGACGCTAGCTCTTGTCCGACGCGGAGAGGTGCGTGAGTGGTTGAAACGACCCGCCTCGAAAGCGGACATACCTTAACGGGTATCGTGGGTTCAAATCCCACCCTCTCCGCCATATTTCTTTGAAGCTTGTGCTCTCGATTGAATTCAGTAAGTTTTCCCTCCAGGAATAGCGCGGGAAGGCAGTTACACGCACTCTCTCCGAGCATCTGCTATTGTCAAATCATGGGACGCTCACCGAGCCTTTGTGGACTCATTCTGGCGGCAGGCAGCTCCACGCGCATGGGGCGTGACAAAGCTCTTCTCCCCTGGCCTCCCAGCTCTACAACAGGAGAAACCTTTCTCTACGCCGCAATCCGCTCGCTCGCATCTGAAACAGAAATCGTCTTTGTTGTGGCGGGCGCGAACGCATCGCGAATCGCTCCTGTCATTTATGCGCAAGGCGCGTCTCTCGTCGAAAACCCCGATCCCGCGCGTGGACAATTCAGTTCTCTACAAGTCGGATTGCAGTCCGTGTTGAGCCATGGCCGCGACGCCGCCGTGGTCACTCTGGTAGACCGCCCTCCTGTGCAACAAGCCACACTACGCGCCCTGTTGCTGGCCTTTGAACAGACGCTCAACGCCAGGAAGTGGGCCGCCATCCCGGAATTCAACGGCAAGCACGGCCATCCAATTCTCGTCGCCCGTGAGATGATAGAAGCGTTCCTGCGCGCGCCATCGGAATCAAATGCCCGCGAAGTCGAGCACTCCCACCAGGAGTACATCGACTACGTAGAAGTGCAGGATCCGCTTGTAACACTCAACGTGGATACGCCGGAAGACTACGCTGCGCTTAGCGCTTAATCGCGTCGAAATGGAATCAAAAACGGTGCCCGATCCTTCTTCTGCGTTCTTTGCAAAAGAGGGTGGGAGGAAACAATCCATCCCCATAACTAAGTAACAATTTCTGTAAATCATCCAA
>JAYTFR010000005.1:0-10356 GCA_043734125.1 Acidobacteriota bacterium
ACTTCCTGACTAGTCAATGAGATACCGCGTTTTCCCAAATACACGTCGGCGATATTTACCGACTGATTCGGGAGAATCCATGTTTGACCAGTTCATCAACGACCGTCTCTATCTCAAGAACGTCAGCCCTCGCACCGTCGAGTACTACCGCGACTGCGAGCGAATACTCGGCACGACACCATTGACCGAGCGTGGACTCACAGCCCTTTTCATCGCTCTCAGACAGCGAGGCATGAAGGTCACAAGCGTCAACTGCTACATCCGGGGCATCAACGCGTACCTGAAATGGGCTGGCTTACCCCTGAAGGTCGCGAAGCTCAAAGAGGCGAGGCTTGTCCTGCCGACGTACTCAGATGACGACCTCGGACGGCTCATCACCTTCAAGGCGCACGGATGGTACGAGAGACGCCTGCACGTCGTTCTCATGCTCATCGACTGCGGTGCCCGTATTCGTGCCGGGGAGCGTAGATAGGGGCCTTAACCGACCCCTTCTCTTTCACTGGCAGTCGTTGTGCAGAATGCTCGGCGCAGGCGGTCCCTCGATGCAGGGAATGGCGCTCAGATACTCGTAAATCGCACGCAAGTCACGACTCGTCATGTTCTTGTATAAGGGCCACGGCATTATCTGCAGAAGATCGCCATTAAATGGCGGAGGCAGACAGTTTGTGGTTACGGTAGGCGAACAGGTCGGATGGATGTGATCCAGGTCCGCGCCTGTCCTAAAAATCTGGACGAATTGTTCAAACGTGCGGCCGCCCTCAGGACGTCCCGTTTTATCAGGTGTCAAATTGCGGGAGAAGATATTCGGAAAACCCGGCGCCGGGAACGGACCGAAATCATTTCCACCACCCAGGTATGTCGCCTGATTAAACTTCGTTGGCTGTCCAAAGTATGGATTCCCACCCATGGCGAATTCCGTACGGGGGCCAGCGCTGTGACAACCATTGCAATCTGCCTGGGCATTGACGATATAGCTGCCCAGACCGACAAGGTCACGATTCCTCCCTTCTAAGTTCAGCGGCACGGGAGCAATTGCAAAGCCCCGCCGAATTTCTACCTGCTCGAATCCTTCGCTAGATGCCTGGCCTCGAGGAGATGTGGTCAGCATCCCTACTAAAACGATCACAGCAAGTGCTGTGAACGATCCAACAATCTTGAGAAACCGTCGAAGCGTCATTTTAATTCTCCTTAGAGTACTGCAACTTTCCGATCCGACTTCAAATTCGGACCGGAGTATACACCCGATTGCATACCGAGGCTCTAAAAGGACATCAACCAAGATGCCGTTTTTTGGCTTCGCTTTATGTTCGCCATCGGGTGGCGCGACCGCTCAAAACAATCAACTGGGATCTGGTGAATGAATATTGCGCGGTGCAATGCACCCAGATTGAGATTGCCTCGAGACTCGGCATCAGCGTAGACACGTTAGAGCGAGCTTGTAACCGCGAAAAACTCACGAGTTTTGCGGATTATTTCGGACAAAAGAGACAAGTCGGTTTCCTAGGCCTCCGGAGCAAGCAGTTTGAGGTCGCCCTCGCCGGGAACGTGACGATGCTGATCTGGTTAGGCAAAATCGGAAATGACACCGTCAACCACTCAGAAAACCTTCGTAGCATCGTTTCGCACGGGCTAGCGGGGTCGAAATCTTTCGCTCAAACACGACCGGAGTCCCAACCGAGCGGCTACGGCGATCGGAAGCTTAAACGTCGAGCTGACAAAAATACGCATTCGACTTACTGTAGGCACTATTCCAGACGAGATGCTGGCACTTCGCATGCGCCCGCACCACGCCCTGAACAATCATCCAGACCAAATCGGGATCAGCGCTTTCAATCCGAAATGGGTAAAAATGGGTACAAATGGATATCCGTACCTACGAGACCAGGAACATCACTATCACGCAATGAAATCCTGAACGTCATCGCAGAGATCGATGTTCAAGAGGCGCTGGAGGGAAATTGACCCGATTCAGTTGCATCGGAACGTCGCCGCATATGCTGCCGTAGTGTGGCTAATCGCTGACTCCGATGTTGAAAGCAAAAACGCTAGACAAAGCGGGTCACAAGAACGCCAATGCATCCCAGAGACCAGCAAATATGAACGCCCGCAAAATTGTTGTCGCTCGCGACTGATCAAATCCGCTCGCGGCCAGAAATTGCAACATCGAACTTCGAGTAATACTCTTTCACGTCACCTAATCGGTATTTCGCGAAACTTGCCAATCGCAGACTTAACCGATTCAGAGTTACGGATTGCTTGGCCGCCTCAATGATCTGCGGGACCCTTAGCGAGTGCGTCAGCCGCATTGGCGGCACTCTCCGACAGAAGGGCAAAAAGAGATTGCCCTGCCCCTGTGCGCCTACCCAGATTCGGTAGAGAGCCAGGCCGACACCCTCGAACGAAAGATCCACAAAACATTAGAGAAAGATGTCCGGCACAGTCGAAGGTAAACGTCCTACAAATGGAAGTCGGAAAAACAAGAAACCAACTGTAAGGAGAAATGAAATGGCAGCGATAACTAAAAACGGTGCAAGCAGATCACCGGTTCTACAGGGAAAGAATGCTGTGGTGTTCGGGGCCGGCGGTTCGATTGGTGCCGCGCTGGCCAAGGAGTTTGCGGCTGAAGGCGCGCAAGTTTTCCTTGTTGGGCGGACTAGCTCGAATGTAGAGGAAGTGGCCAAACAAATCGCCGACAACGGTGGTACGGGGCAGACGGCAGTGTTAAACACCCTCAACGATGTGGCGGTCGACGAGTATATCAACGGCATCGCGAAGCAGACGGGCAGAATCCTTCTGCTTTGTCTACCAGAGCATTGCTCTGGAGGAGAGCGACTCTTTGAAGGCAATTTACCTGGAACTCCAGACCGATAACACCGAGGAGATGAAACAAAAAATTTTCGCCTTCGGGGTCCAGAAGCTCGATGTGCCCGATCCGCACCTCTATTTCCAGGCTCCAGGTGGCAGGTGTTTAAGCTGGTGCGAATCGACGAAGACCTCTCTGTGTATGAGGAGTCGCCTTCATCAAAACCTGGATTGTCGGCGTCGGCATCCTAAATGCGGGAATGAGAAAATGAGACCCTAAAGGGCAGTTAGCTATTATGGAACGCATTATTAGTGGAAAGAAGACAGAATGCCAGCCCAACAGAGATTCGCGCGGGTTATGCAACTTTTGTCTGAGGGTCGTCAGATCGAGCTCGGTGCTGGGAAGGGGTTCGGCTCAGGCGCTCTTAAGATTCGCGGCAAGATCTTCGCCATGCTGTCCTCAAAGAAACAGTTCGTTGTGAAGCTCTCAAAACAACGGGTTGAAGAGTTCGTATCCGCAGGCGTGGGAGAACGTTTCGAACCGCGTCCCGGCAAGCCAATGAAAGAATGGCTGGTGGTCACAGGGGCTCGGGCAGACTGGGCCAAGCTCGCCAAAGAAGCGTGCGAGTTCGTCAGTGGCGGCACGTCATAATCGAAGAAGAAATATGTCCGCCTTTAATCCTCTCAACCGTTGATACGGTAGAAGTACAAAATACATTTGGAGGAATTTCAATGAGCGACTTCACCTTTTTATATCGCGGTAGAGACACCAACGCATCCCCCGAGCAAATGCAAAAGACGATGGAGAAATGGCGCACATGGTTTAAACAGCTCGGCGAACAGGGTCATTTAAAGGACATCGGCCATCCCCTGGAGGGCTCCGGCAAGGTGGTCAGAGGCAAGCAGAAAAGTGTGACCGACGGGCCATTTGCTGAGGCTAAAGACGTGGTAGGCGGCTTCACAATGATCCAGGCCCGTGATTTGGAGCAGGCGACGGAGCTTTCGAAAGGCTGCCCGATCCTAGAAGCCGGCGGCTCGGTTGAAGTTCGCCCGATCCAAGCCATGAACATGTAAATGGAACTCACGGACCACCTATTTCGGCACGAGGCGGGCCGCATGGTCGCCGTCCTTACCCGCATCTTCGGCGTGCATAATCTGGCGCTCGCGGAAGACGTCGTTCAAGACGCCTTCTGCCGAGCGCTGGAGGTGTGGTCATTCCGGGGCTTGCCGGAGAATCCATCTGCTTGGCTGATGGCCGCGGCTAAGAATCGCGCGCTGGATGTGCTGCGTCGTGAAAAGACAGCACGAACTTACGAGCCAGAGTTGGGCAGGTGGTTGCAGAGCGAATGGACGTTGGCCTCCGAAGTAGAGGAAATGTTCACTGATAACGCTATCAAAGACGACCAACTGCGCATGATGTTTTCCTGCTGCCATGCTCGATTACCGGAAGAAGCACAGGTTATGCTCATGCTTCACATCCTGTGTGGTTTTGGCATTGACGAAGTCGCGAGCGCATTTGTAACCACGTACACGGCCGTGGAGAAGAGGATTCCCCGAGCAAAAAAAGTACTTGCCGCGTCGAACAAACTATTTGATACGCAGGCTTCGTCCGACTTTTCTGCTCGACTTCCTGCGGTACAGCGTGCGCTTTATCTGCTATTCAACGAGGGTTATCACGGGGCGTCCGCTGAGTTCGCGGTTCGCGCGGAGCTTTGCGATGAGGCAATGCGGCTAACGAGGCTCTTGCTGGAACATCGGCTCGGTGCAGCGCCCACTTCGTATGCGCTCTCTGCCCTGATGTGCCTCAATCGAGCACGGTTGCCAGCGCGCGTTGACGCCTCGGGTAAGCTGAATTCTTTATTCGATCAAGATCGATCGCTGTGGGACAAAAATCTGATCAGCGAGGGCCTGCAACTGCTCGAACTCTCGGCAGAAGGCGCAGAGATGACCGAATATCACGTTGAGGCCGGAATTGCCGCGGTGCATGCGACCGCGCCAACGATGCACGCTACGAACTGGCAGGAGATCGTCTCGCTGTACGACACACTGATGACGATGCGTCCAACTCCGATTGTGGCGCTAAATCGAGCAATTGCATTTGGCCATCGCGATGGCGCCAACCGTGGACTGCGCGAGCTGCGTACAATTCCAGACTCGGACCGCCTTGCGAAGTATCCTTTCTACCACGCGGCATTCGCAGAGTTTGAGCTGCAAAATGGCCAAGCCAAAGCTGCCATTGTGCGGTTTGAGACCGCGCTCAAACTTGCCCGAAACCCAATGGAACGGCAGTTCTTCGAGAATCGAATTGTCAGCTGCACCCAACATGCGCGCTAGCCGAATTTCTCTCGACCGGCAAGTACTCTGGCACTTCGACTTTTTGTATTATCCAGCGCTGAGTCTGGCGCGCGACGGTTTCGAAGTGCAGGTGGTCGCCGACGCCGGAGGCTCACCGAGCAAAGACGCTGGCATTGTAAATCAATTTCAGATCTTTTCGACAGTCTGGCATTGATTGCACACCACTGGGCTGGAGGCGTACATGCCGGGAGGAGCTTTCGTACCGGTGAGCGCTTCGTCCGAGCGCTTCGTCCAATCGAGCGGATGTCGCCGGATGGATGCGGCGGCAGCGTCCGTGTCTGCTTCACTTCTTATCGAGCATGAGCACCAGACTGGCATGAGGGGCGAGCGTCGCGCGAACCCGCGAACTTACCTTCAAGCGTTCTCCGATCCAGGCATTCTTTATCTTGTAACGTCCTGCCATCAGAGCAAAGTCCGAAAACGGGCGCTCGACGGTGATGGCTTTTTCTCCCAAATTAAACACAGCCAGAGCATGCTGATTTCCAGGCAGATCCGTAGTCCAAACAACCAAGTCACCGTCGCGCAATACCTGCCGCGAGGCCGTTGCGGTTTGGTCGATCCGCAGGATCTCGGCGTTGGTCAGCAGGTGCGCAGTGGCTTCATCCAGGAGCGTAAGGTTGGCGCCCACGATCAGCGGACTTCGCGCCATGGCCCAGAGGCTCAGTTGCGTCTGCTGTTCGTCGGGCGTCAGCCGGGTATGGCGTGGTCCGTGGCCCACATCAGGGAACGGCGTGAGTTCGCCTACGGGCAACATGTCGGCGTCCGGCCAATTCCCGGGTCGGGCATAGGATGCCCAGCGCGCGGCATTTGTAAACTGGTTCTTGATTCCGATCGGGTAATCCTGGTCGCCGCTATCCCAAACGTCCCAGATGTCATTCGAAATTCGCCACATCTGCGAAAGTTCACCAACTTCGTCATGATGCTCGACGGCGGTTGGCCCAGGCGAAAGGCTGAGAACGATAGGGCGGCCGCTATGCTGAATCGCCAGATGAATCTGCCGGATCTCGCTCGGTTTGTAGGGATGGTCTGCGATGCAGTCGACTTTCAGGAAATCAACTCCCCAGGTGGCATATTGACGAAGCAAAGAGTCATACCATGCCTGCCCCGCCGCATTGTCCTTAATTCCCCAACTTGTGGGATCCCAGGGACAGGGATCATTTTGATCGGCTGCATCCTCAGCCTTGAAGGCAGAATCCGCGATGGGTAGGTTGCGCGCTACGCTTTCCCGAGGAATTCCCTTCACAAGGTGAAGCCCAAACTTGAGCCCATTCGAGTGGATCCAGCTTGCGAGTTGTTCAAACCCCGTGTTGCTGCCGTTCCGCAGAGCGGAGGGAAAACGTGTGGTAATTGGAATAAACCGGCCGTTTTCATCCAACGCGTATTCGAGCAGTTCAGGTTTCGGTCGGTCCTCGGGATTGAACATGTACCAGCCTTCGTCGATGACGGCATAGGTATAGCCGGAGCGCTTCAACTTAGCGGCCAATGCTTCGACGTTATCGCGGAACTGTTGTTCGTTAATGCGCAAGCCATAGGAATCCCAGCTGTTCCACCCCATCGGCGGCGTGTACGCGAGCGCGTGAGGATTGGCCCCCGATATTGCTTGTGCTCGCAGGGTGTCATGCCGGCATACAAAAAGGAGGGCCATCAAAAGCATGCCCATGGCGTGCCTCGGTCGAAAACTCTCGCGTGTTCTCACTGCACCTCCCGGGATTGGGGCCGCCCACAGGACGGCATCGCTTGGTAAAAATCGCAAATTAAGTCGCTGTTCCTTTTGACTCGCATAAACGGTGAACCTTCGAATTGAATCCTGGCCATTCCACCTGCCGACTTGGTAGGCCCGCTATCATAGCCCACCGAGGTTCTCCTCATGGCGAGCAAGCAGGTGATGCGAAAATCATTTTTTGCGGATCAAACAGTCGTGATGCCCGAGCCGGACGTCATCAGTCCCGCAACCATGTGTCTGGCTTAGCAACTGTTAGCGTACGGCCTCCCGGGAGCGGCGCTGCTTATCTCTCCTATTGCGCTTGGAATCGCACTGCTCAAGTAGCTTTGGCCTTCTCACGCATCCCTTCGCGCTTTCGAACGGCCCTCTCGGTTCGCAGCGAATCTGGTAAAAATACTGGATAGGTATATCTAGCGACGCGTCGGGCTATGTTGTAAACAACTTAACCGTGACCCAATGAAAACCATCGAAACGTCCTCACCCGTTAGTTCTATCCGCGAACTGATCGGAAAAGATCTCGACCAGCTTCGCAGCAAACTGTTAACAATTCACCCTGCCGATGTGGCTGACTTGGTCATCGAGCTACCGCCGGAAGAAGAGGCGGTTGTGTTCCGCGTTCTTCCGAAGGAGCAAGCATCGGCAGTCTTTTCCTACCTGCCGCTGCGCGATCAGCAGGGACTCCTGAAGTCCCTGTCTAGTGACCAGATGTTATCTCTGGTCAATGACATGACTCCCGATGATCGTGCACGCCTGTTTGAGGAACTGCCCGCAGAGGTGACCAAACGCCTCATGGGTTCGCTTTCTCCGGAAGAGCTGAAGAGTGCGCGACTGTTACTTGGCTATCCGGAGCGGACGGCGGGTCGGTACATGACGCCGGAGTACATTGCGATAAAGCCTGAAATGAACGCCGGCCAGGCGCTTGAGTTTGTTCGGAAGAATGGCCAAGGGAAAGAGACGTTGAACTTCGTCTACGTCGTGGACGATGACGGGAGACTCGTCGAGGACTTACGACTTGGTTCTCTGGTTCTGGCCGACCCTTTAACAAACGTCTCGGCGATTAAGGACCCGCCCCTGGTCTGCGTCAAGGCCTCTGATGAGCGTCAGGATGTATTGCAGGCGTTCTCCAAGTACGACCGTGTTGCGCTTCCTGTAGTGGATGCGGACAGGAAGATGCTCGGCATTATTACGGTCGATGACGTTTTGGAGGCCGCTGAATTGCGAGATACCGAACAGATGCAGAGGCTGGGCGGTATGGAAGCGCTGGATGAACCTTATACCCAAGTCAGCACCTGGACGATGATTCGGAAACGAGGAGGGTGGCTCTCCGCACTCTTTCTAGGGGAGATGCTGACGGCCACGGCTATGAGCTTTTTTGAGGTAGAGATTGCCAAGGCGGTTGTGCTGGCTCTGTTTGTACCTCTCATCATCAGCAGCGGTGGTAATTCTGGCTCACAGGCAACGTCCCTCATCATTCGAGCGTTAGCGTTACATGACCTCACGCTCAAAGATTGGTTTCGCGTATTTAGACGTGAGATTGTTTCAGGTCTTGCTCTCGGCACGCTACTTGGTGCAATTGGATTTTTGCGAATTGTGTTGTGGCAACACCTTCACTTCACGAATTATGGCCAGCACTTTTACTTGATTGCTTTTACGGTTTGGGTAAGTCTGATCGGAGTTGTGATGTTCGGAACTCTGGCAGGTAGTATGTTGCCATTCATACTTCGGCGATTAGGTTTTGACCCAGCGACCAGCTCTGCTCCCTTCGTGGCCACCTTGGTAGATGTTACGGGTCTGATCATTTACTTTTCCGTAGCTTTCCTAATCCTCAAGGGCACGCTCTTGTGAGCCGGGCGAGTACAGGACAACATTTCCCCACCATCCTGTCCGGATTTGCGGTTCGCAACACCGGCACCTTTCGATTCAATTCTTCCCCGCGCTGAGTTGTGCGATTCTTCGCACGATCGAATACGGAGCAACACGTTTGCATCACCGATTTCGATCCCACGCGCGTTGCGTTCGCCCGTCTAGTCGCATATGATCCGCCGGTAGTCCGTCCTGCCATGGCAGAACTCCTTCGTACTCTTCGTCTCCGCGATCTAGTCCTGCTCATCGTGGGGGCGGTGATTGGCTCGGGTATTTTTCTAGTACCGGCGCTAGTGCTGCGCCAGGTCGAAGGCTCGACCGGGCTGGCCACGTTGGTATGGCTCGGCGGAGGCATCCTCGCCCTACTCGGGGCTCTGACCTATGGCGAATTAGCGACCATGAGGCCCTCTGCCGGTGGCATTTACCTCTACATCCGCGATGCCTTCGGACGCCTGCCCGCCTTCCTTTACGGCTGGAGCATGTTCCTCGCTATATCGAGTGGCGCCGTCTCCGCGCTCGCTGTCGCCTTCAGCACCTACTTGGGAACGGTGATTCCTTTTGGGCCGATGGCCTCGAAGCTGGTGGCGCTCGCCTCCATTGCCGCCGTCACGGTCGTCAATGTTTTGGGAACCCGTAAGAGTTCGGACCTGCAAAACTGGACGACCATGGTCAAAGTCCTGCTCTTGGTGGGAATCACCGCCATCCTGCTCACCCGCGGCCAGCACGGCGTGGAAACTGTTTCCTCCCTGTGGCCACGCGAGACCAGAGGCGCGCTCTCGGGTTTCGGTCTGGCTATGGTTACGGCGCTGTGGGCCTACGAAGGATGGCAATTCGTTACCTATAGCGCGGGTGAGGCTGTGAATCCTCGCCGCGATTTCCCCCGCGCCTTGTTCTGGGGGGCACTGTTCCTCACTATCCTTTATGTCGCCGCATCCTTCGGATATCTGGTCGCTCTCGGCCCGCAGGTTGCCGCGACATCCGACGTCATCGCATCCGCCTCCCTGAAAGCCACGGTTGGCCCCTGGGCCGCTAAGCTGGTGGCGCTGACTATCCTCATCTCAGTTTTCAGCGGAATGAACAGCGTAGTGCTAACCGCGCCCCGCGTCTTCTATGCGATGGCCCGCGATGGGCTGTTCTTCCACAAACTGGGCGAGGTGCATCCCCGCTTCCGCACGCCTGCTACGGCGGTCATCGCCTTGGGGGTGTGGTCCGCGGGATTGTCGCTGATGGGAAGCTTTCAGAAACTCATTGGCTACGCTATGTTCGTTGCCTGGATCTTCTACGGCCTCGGCGGCGCCAGCGTTTTCCGCTTGCGCCATCGCGAACCCGCCGCCGAGCGCCCCTTCCGCGCGCCCGGATATCCATGGACCCCGATGGTATTTGTGGCGTCTGCATTCGCGCTGGTCGTCAACGTGATCGTCGCAACGCCGTGGGATGCCGCCAAGGGGCTCGTCATCGTCGCACTGGGTTGCCCGGTGTACTGGCTTCTGTTTCGACGCAAAATAAAAACCGCGGTTCCCGAGTCGGCGCCGTCCGAAGCGAGCTCTTAAAGCCAATCCACGATCTGGAAATTACACCGCTCGGCACGGCACAAGACAGCGCGCCGCACTTTA
>JAYTFR010000006.1:0-4134 GCA_043734125.1 Acidobacteriota bacterium
ATCGCTGCGACCCATGCTGCGACCCGTGCCGCGAACGATGCCGCGAACCCCAGGGAAGTGAAAGGTGAAAAGCTCGAAGCCATAATTTTTTATTACTCAGAAAGTCGGCGGAGTGTTGACCCACAACAACCAGGTCTCACCGCGTCCGGGATTGTTCCAGTGGTGCGGCGTTGCACTTTCGAAATAAAAGCTGTCGCCGCGTTTCAGATGGTACTCCTCGCCGTTGAGTGCGATTTTAAGTTCTCCGCGAATAACAAATAGAAATTCTTCGCCCTCGTGTGCGTACGACTCACCGCTACCCGCCTTCGGAGCAATCCGAAACAAATGCGGTTCCATCACCTTATTACCCCAGGCCAGCAATTCCATACGGACGCCGGGTCCAGCCTCCAGCACTTTACGCTTCGCAGGACGCACCAATCGAGTATTCAGTTCCGTCGCATCGAAAAAATCAAGGATGTTGGTCTTGTAGAAGCGTGCTAGCCTTCGCAGTGTCCCGACTGACGCTGTCATCTGGGAACGCTCAAGGGCGCTGAGAAAGCCGACCGAAATTCCGGCGGCGGCGGCGACTTCCGCGAGACTGAGCTTGCGTTGCGTACGTAAACGGCGCAGGCGCGGCCCGATGCCAGATCCATTCATCGGAGCCGGTTTGATCGAACCTTCGCGCTTCAGCATCTGCACGATGGCAGCGGCATTCAGGCCGCGCACCTTGCGCAGGTAGCGCGCTTTTTTCAGCACTCGCACATCGTCGTGCGTATACAAGCGGTAGCGACTTTCGGTGCGTTGCGGGCGAGTGAGCCCAAGAATCTCCCAACCGCGAATCGCCGATTGCGAAATCCCGACCATGCGGGCCACGTCGCCGATTTTGAGATAGGACTGCGCTTCGCTCGACATAAAGATTTGCCAATTGTGTCTGCCAGTCGCGATTCGTGGAACAACGCTTTTCCGCTTGACAGCGGACGAGGAAGTCTCTAACCTTGCGCGATTATAGCAAGGTTAGTGTTTCCCGCAAGCTGCGTTAAATTTAAAAATTAGCCCCCCGGATATTTGGAGGAACTCGCATGATGCCCTCACTGAAATTGTCACGGATGTCAGCTTATGCCGCCGCAGTATGTTTCCTCGTTTTGTCGACGCATTCGTTTGCGCAGAGCACGGGCGGGCGAATTTTAGGGCGTGTCGCAGATTCGAGCGGCGCGGTACTGGCCAACGTCAAAGTGACGGCTCAGAATGACGCTAACGGCATATCACGCGACACTCAGACTAGCGCCAACGGAGATTATGTCTTTCCAGAAATATCGGTGGGCACTTACACCGTTTCGTTTGATTTATCCGGGTTCAAGACCGACATCAGGAAGAATGTAACTCTCGATATCAACCAGGTCATCACCCTGAACATGACGATGCAGGTGGGGACGAGCAATGAAGTCGTCGAGGTGACGTCAGAAGCTCCGTTGGTTGATACGACAAGCACTCAGCTTGGCGCCGTGGTGAATGACCGTGCTGTCAGCCAGCTTCCGCTGAACGCACGCGACACGTATCAGTTTCTGCAATTGCAGCCTGGTGTCATGTCGACGGTCGGGTCCAGCAATTCAGTTATTTATGGAAGCGACCGAGCCGGGGCGGTGTCAGTCAATGGCGGCCGTGGGCGCTCTAATAATTTCAGTGTCAACGGCGGCGACGCCAACGACCAGTTCGTGAACCTTCCGACGGTCCAGCCTTCGCCCGATAGCATTGAGGAATTCCGGGTTCTCACCAACACCTTCGACGCCGAATATGGACGCAACTCAGGGTCGGTAGTCAATGTGGTGACGAAATCAGGCACCAACAACTTTCACGGGAATATCTACGAGTTCTTCCGGAATACGAAGTTGAATGCGAACCCTTACTGCCTGACGTCAATAGATGGTGTGGCCTGCGACAAGCCGCAATTCAATCAGAACCAGTTTGGTGGAACCTTCGGAGGTCCGATCAGGAAGGACAAGACCTTCTTCTTTACTTCTTACGAAGGCCGTCGCATTCGTCAAGGTATCCCGTCTCCTCTCGTACTCGTACCGACTGCATCGGAGCGCCCCAGCGCAACGCAGCCCTTTGCTGACTTTTCGTCAGAATCGACTTTCGCCGGCACTCTGACCGATGCTTTTGCGCTGAACCAGCGGCCCAACTGCACGACTGCCCTCGGACCAGCCCCAAGCATTCCTGATGGGGCACTCTATTCCGACTTATTTCCCGGCAACATTATCCCGCTGGGTTGTCTGAGTGCCACAGCGGTTGATCTACTTCAGTATGTGCCTATCCCAAACAATAATTCTGGCACACTCGTCACAACCCCTGTTCAACCCACCCGAGGCGATCAGTTTACGGTCAAAATCGATCACCGCATCAATTCGAAGCAAAACCTCAGTGCGTACTACTATTTCGACGACCACCATGTCGTCTCGCCATTTGCCCAATTCCAGGCTGCGGGTGCGAACGTGCCGGGCTTTGGGTCAACGACCAACGAACGATTCCAGCAATGGAACATCAGTCATACGTGGACTATCAACAACACGACCGTTAATGAGTTTCGTTTCAACTACAACCGTGAAGCGCAGAGGACTTTCCAGCAGCCGGTGCGAACTTCCACAGTGCAGAACTCGTGCCCTCCAGCGCCTGCTTGGTTAACGCAGGTTTTGGTGTCAGTGCCGTGCTTCTCGGATGGGACACCAGATAACGCGCTGGGAATTCATCCTAATCTCGGACCGAACATCGAGGGACTCCCTTTCATTCAGCTGAGCGGTGGATTCACGATTGGTAACAACGGTGAAGGTTCTGTGCCGCAGGTCGGGAACTCATTCCAGTGGTCGGACGGTCTCAGCAAGGTGATCGGGAAGCATTCTCTGAAGTTCGGGACTGACATTCGGCGCCAGCGTTTTGACCAGACTCTCTTTTTCGATGTCAACGGCGAATTCTTCGTGGACGGCACTTCCACGAATAGCCCGATTGGGGATACTGTATTTTCCGATTTCCTTCTTGGATTCCCCGGTTCCTACGGTCAAGGTTCCGCTCAAGTAGAGAATGTCCGAAGTACGGGACTTTATCTCTATGCCCAGGACAGCTGGAAGATCAAGCCGAACCTGACGTTGAACTACGGCTTGCGTTGGGAACTCAACACTCCGCTTGCCGATATCGGCAAGCGCGTCCAGACATTCCGTCCCGGCCAGACGAGCACTGTTTATCCGTGCGAAAACACCGTGAACACCGACTGTTCCTCGATGACGCCGGTAGGGCTGGTTGTCGCGGGAGATGCAGGAGTGCCGACTGCGCTGACCCAGACCTATTACAAAGCTTTTGCTCCGCGAATCGGCCTTGCGTGGAGCCCCGGCACTACGGGTAAAACGAGCATAAAGGCAGGATGGGGACTCTTCTACAATCCGATCGAGCAGCTCGTGCTTGAACAGTTCAGCGCCGAGCCGCCTTTTGGCGGAAGCACTTTCCCGTTCAATACCATGTTGGACACGCCGTTTCAAGATCAGAGCGGTACGTTTAATTATCCCAATCCGTTTGGCCTGCCCGTGCTTTCGGGTCACAACGGCATCCTTACTCCACCCCGGGGTCAGCCGGTTGACTGGGGCATGTTCCGGCCTATTCTTTTGTTCGGTCAGTTTCAACCGCACATCAGGAGCCAATATTCCGCGCAATACAATCTGACAATCGAGCGCGAGTTGACTAAAGATTTGAAATTGCAAGTCGGGTACGTTGGTTCCCAAGGACATCGACTTCTGGCGACACGCGATGTCAATTATGGAAACCCTCAGACATGTTTAGATTTGACGGCGCTGGCGGCGGCTTATCCCGGAGACGGTAGTTCAAACGCTTCGGGCGCTGGGATCGGCACGGATTGCGGCCAATACTTCGCGGACTCCGTCTTTTCGGTACCTACCCAAGCCTATAACTCCAACGGGACGCTCGTTAACGTGGTGGCACCTCCGGGTGGCTTCCACGTTCCTTACGGGCCCAATGGTCCGACCATAATTCCGGCAGGATCGCCAATCAGTAGCGTCGCGCCAAACGGCCTAACGCTTGTGGGTTTGCGCCGTTATTCTTCCCCGCAGTGCGATCCGTTCACCGGCACGGGATGCCCCGGCGACGGAATCCCAG
>JAYTFR010000007.1:0-10476 GCA_043734125.1 Acidobacteriota bacterium
AACACAATCAACTGACCAGCAGAAACTGCTTTGAATTTTTCTACAAGCCCGCTCGGCCAGCGGACCTCGACTTCGGCGGTCTTTTCGGCTCCCAAGCCGAAGTGCAAGCGGGGATCGTTTGCGGAATAGAAACTCGATTGGCTCATCACTTCCTGTATCTGTTTTCGGCCTCCATAATGGACGACGACACGTGCACCGATCGCGCTGCGATTTGATTTTGTCCCGATCAGCTTAATTTTGAGCCAGTGGTGGGTTCCGCGAAGATCGTTCCGCAAAAGGGACGGTGGCTCATTAAGGTTGAGAATCAATATGTCGACATCTCCGTCATTGTCGAAATCTCCGAAGGCGCATCCGCGGCTGCTGTGAAGAGCTGCAATCCCCGGCCCCGCCTCTCCAATCAATTCTTCGAATGTGCCGTTGCCGAGATTGCGAAAGACCACGCGCGGGCATTTGTTCGGATACTGAGGAAGACTTTTCTCCAGTTGCGGATAGACGTTTCCGGTGGTCATGAACAGATCCGGGAAACCATCGTTGTCAAGGTCCACGATGCCTGCGCCCCAGCAGACGTAGTGCGTCTCCACGCCGACTTTGGCTGCTCGCGTAACGTCTTCGAAATTCCCCTCGCCATCGTTGCGGTAAAGCCCGTTTGTGTCTTCGGCAAAATGTGTTTTGAAGATATCCAGGTGGCCATCGAGATTGTAATCACCGACCCCAACACCCATGCCAGCTTGTTCCATGCCGTCTTCGCTGAGCGCGACACCGCGTAGGACACCTTCTTCTTTGAACGTTCCGTGGCCGGTGTTCATGAGGAGAAGACTAGGCGTGGAGTCGCATGCGACATAGATGTCCGGCCATCCATCCTCGTTGAAATCGGCAGCGACTACGGTCATGCCGTAGCTCTCGCGAAGCCCGGAAATGCCAGCTTCCTTGCTTACGTCGGTAAAAGTCCCGTCGCCGTTATTGCGATAGAGTGAGTGATAGCCGGGAGGCAGACCGCGCGGACCACACTCGACGGGAACACCTTTCCAGTTGCAATTGCTGTTGGCGCCAGGCTTGGGAACGTGTTTGAAATCGAATCGAAGATAGTTAGAAACAAACAGGTCGAGATGACCATCGCGGTTGTAATCGACAAAGGTGCAACCCGCGCCCCATCGCGGGGCCTCATTCCAAAGGCCGACTTGTTTGGCAACATCGGTGAAGGTCCCGTCGCCATTATTGCGATAGAGTCTGTTTTGTCCGAAGTATGTGCAGAACAAATCTTCGAACCCGTCGTTATTGTAGTCGCCAACGCACACGCCAGAGGCCCAACCCACATCGTGAAGACCAGCTTTTTCGGTGACATCGGTAAAGGTTCCGTCGCGATTGTTCTTGTAAAGGCGATTGGTAGCACCGGGCGGCGGCCCTTCGATTCGCGTTCCGCTGAGCAGAAAAATATCCATCCAGCCGTCGTTGTCGTAATCGAAGAAAGCGCATCCGCAGCCGGTGGCCTCGAGAATATAGTCATTCGAGTCCGGGTTACCGTAAATCACCGGCGAGATGAGGCCGGCTTCGCGCGCGACATCGACGAAGTGCGCATTGAAAGGACGTCCCGACGGAGCCGGCTTGGCTTGCGGTTTCACAGCTCGCGGCACGACACCCTGTGCGAACAAATGACTGGCCGATGCAGACGCGGAAAGAATGACGAAAGAACGACGGGTAATATTCATAAGATCAGACGAAATCGAGTTTCCAGCATTGTGCCAGAACGCGTCAATGGCCCTAACCTACGCGCGGCTTAGCGAGATGATTGCGGGGAACGTTTACCGCACACATCCGA
Organism: Acidobacteriota bacterium; assembly: GCA_043734125.1. Lineage (GTDB taxonomy): Bacteria > Acidobacteriota > Terriglobia > Terriglobales > Acidobacteriaceae > Gp1-AA145. The sequence goes on from JAYTFR010000007.1 coordinate 1,817, forward strand.
CCAAGCGCCTTAGCCTTGCAACGCCGCTAATATGCACTGGAGTGACAGGGGCGTCTTCCGTAGATCGGACTCCTTATAGTTATCCGCCCACCTTGCCAACACAATGGCCGTCGCAGCGGGCAACCCTGCTTACCGGTATGCTGTCCACTGCACCACCGAGTACGAGCGAGCTGGCACTTCAAAACGTGTGTGCCGAGGAAATCGAAGGCTTCTCCAGGTTCCGAGGGACGACCTTCAGTGGCGACTCGAAGGTGTTGCAGTCTTTCAGATCGTCACCGGTCAATACTAGCGAGGTCAGGACTCGTCCCGGTGCGTTGTCCTCCCAGATCAGTTCGACCTGACGCGCGTTGGACAAATCACCAAAAACGGGATTCAGCGCACTGAGAGGCGCCTGCAAAAGTGAGCCGACACTACCGCACCAGACTGACCCATGTCGTCCCTTTAAAGAGCGGCACAACGAAAGCCTCGCGCTCCAACCTGAGGGTCTGCTCGGGATGATACGTTCCAACGCTATCGATCTTCGCAGGTTGCTCCACTCGCAGGCGGGCCGCACGAGTAAACGGGGTGGCTGCGGCCAGGCCTACCTTCACCACGCCGGTTTTGGAATTCACTTCTATACTTTCGAACTTGCCCGAATCGAGAGTGAGCCACAAACCGAGAGAAGCAACGTAAACACGAGCGCGATACGAATCCAGCGGCATGACTTTGATCGTGTCGCCCTCAGTCTTGAGATTGCCGCCGAACGCCAGCCACCCCAATTCCGGGTCATTGACGATGTACGTCGCCGTGTTCCAGGCGTGGCCGAAGAAGTTTGGGCCGTAGTCGCCGGTGATCGGGTCGTGCTTGAGCATGTCGGGAAAGGAGTGGAACGCGGCCGAGGCGAAGCCTTCCTGATCGATATCGGTGAGCGATCCCATGGTTCCGCCGTAACCGACGCGCAACAGGTAAAGATCGTCAGGGTGCTCGCGGTACTCGGCCAGCACGGGAATTGCGTTGAGCGACGATCCATAGTGATGCAGCTGCCGCTCTAGCCGGCGATCTTTCGCCGCGAAGATGAAATCCCAATAACGGCGGGCGCTGCCGTTGTAGCCCCAGTGCGGGATCGTTGGATCGTAGCCGAGAATCGCATTGAGCGTCACATCGGCTTTGTCCTGATAGCCAAAGTATTTTGTCCAGGCATAGACTTCTTCCTGACCGGTTGAGTCCCAGGGCATCTCGCTGCCGAAGGGGTAGGCTTCGCTCTTCCAGCGATCGGCGCGAACCTTCATCTTGGCTTCCAGGTCGGCAGCTTCCGTGTTCATCCCCTCACGCTTGAGATCGCTCAGAATCTGAAGGAAGACCGTGCCTTCCATTTGGCCGAAGATAGCGTACTCGCCCGCGTATTTGGTCATGGCCACGGAAGTTTCGTAGGCGTTTTTCAGATACCAGTCCCAGGGATGGTTCGTGACCAGACCGTTGTTGTTGCGCGCCAGCCGATATAGCACCCAATCTGCTGCGGCGACGTGCGGATAATCATAGGAACGGTCAACGCGCTCGGAGTGCTGCTTGTTCCAGCTTGCCCACGTGCTCCAATCGAAGTCGCTGCGGTAAAAGCCCGCGGGCATTTCGTCAGGCTGGTAGTAGAAGAGACTCTTGCGCACTCCGTACTGTTTTGGGCCGTCCTTATATTGCAGACCGCCCCAGAGCACGCTGTCCACGAACTGCTGAAGTTTGTCGAGTTCTTCCTTGTTCGGCTGAATCAGCTGTTTCATGATGGCCGAAATCCAGGCGCCACCGCCGCCTTCGTCCCCGAGGCCTGCGATCCAGGCGCGGCTGTCTTGCATCACGACCTGGTTGGTCTCGCGATCATAGGTCATGACCGATGGGCCGCGGTGAAACGGATCGCTGGGATCCGCATACCATTGCTTCGTCGTCAGGAAGTGCCCCATGTCCGCCACGACCTGCGCTTGCGGCTTGATCACCAAATAGTGAATGGTCTGCACCAGGCCGTCTTCGTAGGTCACGGTGAGACGCGAGCGTCCCCAGATGTTGCCCTTGACCGAGAAATCCTGCCAGCCGGTAGGAAGATGAGACCTTCTGGTGATAGTGATCGCTCCGACCGGTTCGACGGAGAGTGACTTTACAACTTTTGGGTACTTGAGAAAGAGACGACCATCGAAATCCGTGGGCAACACGTAGCCGGGAACACCGACCGCCACCGGCCGATTGTTTGTCGCAAGCACTCGCTCGATGTGCCGAATGGAATCGGAAAGAACGAATCTGACACCATAGCTCTTTGATTCGCCGGGACCGAGCGTCAGAAGAGTTGGCGGATTCCACGGCTGTGCATTTTTCCACTCGTTTTCAGCATAGGACTGGGTGTGAACCATCCATTCGTAAAATCCTTCAAAGGTGATGCCCCGGGGTGTCGGATCGGTGAACACCGGCTTTGCTCCCCAAGAGCCGGCCTTATCGAGGATTGGGTTGTACGCTTCGAATGGAGTCTTGCCGTCAGGCACGACCAGCAGCGCGGGGCCGTGTCCGTTGAGACGAGTGACCTGGAGATATCCGGCGTCCTCGCCGATGTAGGGATCGTAGAAAGAGCAGACGGTGTGGGCTTTTTCCAGCGACCGATCGTTGAGGACGTTATTGAAGATCATCGGGATGCCAAGCGCACCGATTTGAATAGATCCCGTGGTCCTGTTCTTCAACGTGAATCGAAGCGCGAGCTTGCCGTTTTCCAGCGCCCAGGTTCGAGTGATCTGTAACGGAATATCCGCGGGCAAGGTTGGGGCAAGATCAGCCGCGGCGAGAAGTCCAGCCGAAGCTGGGAGCGCAGTCACGGGTCTACGTGTGATCGAGGTCGAGTAGTTCTTCCACTCACCAGAATCTCCGGCGCGCAGGCGTAAGGTGATGTCTCCCAAGTGCATGAACCCATCCTGGGATCGCTCTACCAGCATGTCGCCGGGAGCAAAATCGAATCCACCTGCCCCTTTTGGCTTGAGAGCGGCCACAGTCTGCGACGAGCGAACCAGGCTCAATGTGAACTCAGGGGTCTCGAGGTCAATCGTGCCCTGCGCGAGCATTGGGCCGGGCACCGCCGGTGCCTTGGCGGGCTTGTCTTGCGCCATCGCTCCCTGCCCCAGCGTCAGCAAAAATAGACACAGCAGAACCGTCTTTGCGGAACGGCACAAACGCATTTTCACCTTTCGTGACCTCTCTTGGTGACTTGTGAAGCGAGATATTTTCGAACTCCCAACAATTCGGTTATACGTTTTCTCAAACAGTGCCTTTATACTCTATACCGCTCGCCGTGAAGCAGTAATTTTTTCCGAGTGCTGAACGAAGAGTTCGTGCCGTTCGCTGAAGACAAGATCCGGGTGTGGTGTGGTCGCAAGGAGTTGAATTCATACTCTGGAGATACAAGATCATGAATTATCGTCCTCTCGGCCGTACCGGCTGGAAGGTGTCAGAGATCAGTTTCGGCGCTTGGGCAATCGGCGGCTCATGGGGTCAGGTTTCCGATCAAGATGCCCTCGACGCTCTTCACAAAGCGATTGATTCCGGCGTTAATTTCATCGACACAGCCGACGTCTATGGCGACGGCCGCAGCGAGCGTTTGATCGCCCAGCTCAAAAAGAACCGCCGCGATGAAATCATCGTTGCCACCAAAGCCGGACGCCGATTGCCACGTCAGACGGTCGAAGGCTACAGCCGCCAAAATCTCACCACCTGGATCGAAGATAGCCTGCGCAATCTCTCAATGGACACTCTCGATCTCCTCCAACTTCACTGCCCACCCACGGAGCTTTATGACCACGCGGAGGTCTTCGGCGTTCTGGATGACCTTGTACAAGCGGGCAAAATCCGCTATTACGGTGTCAGCGTCGAGAAGATCGCCGAAGCTCTCAAAGCTATCGAGTATCCCAATGTGCAAACAGTACAGGTCATATTCAACTGCTTCCGCCTGCGGCCAGCCGAGATTTTCTTCCCCAAGGCCAAGCAGAAGCAGGTCGGAATTCTCGCCCGGGTGCCACTCGCCAGCGGCATGCTGACCGGTAAATTCCGCCACGATTCGATCTTTGCCGACGACGACCACCGGAACTTCAACCGGCACGGCGAAGCTTTTGACGTTGGCGAGACTTTTTCAGGGGTCGACTATGACATCGGGCTTAAGGCCGTGGAAGAGATTCGCGCGCTCCTGCCTTCGGGGGTTTCCATGAGCCAGTTTGCGCTCCGTTGGATTCTCATGTTTGAGGCCGTGAGCTGTGCCATCCCCGGAGGCAAACGGTCTACGCAGGTTATGGACAATTGTCTCGCCTCGGCGCTACCTCCTTTGACCGGGCAGGCAATGGCAGCGGTGCAGCGCATCTATGATCAGAGAATCCGCGCCTTGGTTGAGCGGTCTTGGTAAGAAGAATTCCGGATTAGCAAACGTTTGCTAGTGGGCTATAATCTGGGTGCCCTCAGGCGATTTTTCCTGTTTTCGCATCTCCTGGTACGCGGGCGAGACAAATGTGGCCGCCAGTCTCTCGACCGTGGCAGCCGCAGTGCATGAGGCCAGCACCGGTTACCTTGGCTGGGATGTGTACCAGCATGACAGCGGCAATGTAGTCTACTCTTAACACCCTTTGCCCGAGTCTTGACTTACTAGAATCGGGAAAAAAAACGCGCGCCTTCTTCGGGAAAGGCGGCGCGCAATTTGGAGTGTCCTGCGCATGTTCGAACTACTAATTGTGCTGCTGAGTCTTGTGGCGGTGGTGCACACCGTCGACCTCCCAAGCAAGAAATACCTGAACCTGACCGCAATCAAAACCATGGTCGCCGGGGCCGAGGCGGAAGCCAAACGGCAGAATGTTGAGGTCACGCTCTGTATTGTGGACGAAAGCGGGAATCTCCTGTTTCTGCAAAAGGCGGATGCCGCATCCCTCAATACAATCATCTGGGCACAGAAGAAAGCCCGGCACGCGGCGTTCTACAGGGCTCCTTCGAAAGAAGCCGCGGAGGCATTAAAGAAGGGGAATGTCGAGGTGCTCGCGTATCCGGACTGGTTTCCCAACCAAGGCGGTCTCCCTATTCAGGTCGAGGGCCAGACCATTGGAGGGATTGCTGCCAGTGGCGCGAAGTCCGAGATCGACGAAGCCGTCGCCCAAGCCGGCCTCGACGCCCTCTTCAAGAAGTGAAACGTGCTCGGGACGTGATTCTTTGCTCCTCGCAGCGGGTCTGTTCCTCGTAGAACTGCGTGGCGTAACACCCTACTATTCTGTGGGCGCAGTGCTCTTGATGGGGATCCGTGGGCGATGCGAGTCGAGTTCTTGGCTCTGTTTAACGCTTGGCAGCAGCTGATCCCGAAAATGATAGATGAAACCCGAAGTAGAGGCGTCCGGGTCTGCGACACTTAGGCACTCGACAAGCGAGATAATCCCAGGGCTAGAACGTTATCTTCCCCCCGAGTTGCCAGTGCCGCGGGAGTCGTTCGTTCTGCACTATCCCAAACGAGCCACTATTGGAGACGTCGTCACCCACGTTAAAGAAGTTTGGATGGTTGAAGACGTTAAAGAACTCAAACCGAAGTTGGAAATCAAGCCCCTCAGTAATGCGGGTCGACTTGTACGCGGTGATATCAGTCTCCAGGATATTGGGATTGCGGAACCGATTTCCCTTCTCATTACCATTGGTGCCCGGAGTTGGCGCCGTGAATTGTCCCGGCGCAAAAACGCCGCTGAGAAATGCGCTCCGGGAGTTTCCTTGGTGATAACTCGAAACATCCGGAAAATCGAGATTGTCACCATCCGCATTATAATCTCCGCCCTTACTGAATGGGGACCGGTTCACAACCGTGAACGGGTACCCGCTCTGGTAAAGGCTCGTGCCGCTAATTCCCCAACCTCCGGTGAGTGCGCCGGCAAAGCCGTGACCACCGTTCAATCCCGGGAGCTCGTAATTCATGACAAGAGAGAAGCGGTTCGGAACGTCCCACGGTGAAGGCCCATAGAACTGATGGGGATTCAAAGCGGTGGGGTAGGTACCCGCGTCATCCTTGGAACTGGAACGCGTGTAGGAAGCATCAAAAAAAGCGCGTCGCGCGCGTCCCCTGAGATCGAAAGTTATCCCACTGTAGTTGCCCACGCGATTATTGTCGGCGTACGCGATCCTACCAAAACTGGTATTGAGTCTTGTAGGATTCGCGTTGACTAATAAGTCTCCGGGTTTGGCATTGATGTTCACCCCGTATAGCACCTGACCCGACGTATTTCCAGCCCCAACCAAGTTAGTTGAATGGGACGCGCTGTAAATCGCGCTGGCAACAATGTTGTTGCCGAGCTTGCGCTCGAGCGTGGCTGAAAAAACGTATGCCGTAGGTGACTTCAAATTGGGGTTTATTCCACCAATAGCGGGTGAGGCCCCTGGAATTCCTCCCTTACCGTCGAGACAAGGTGCTACAGGGCAGATCGCTGAACCTGCCAGCGGTGGATAGCTAAATCCAAAGGGAGGCTTGCTCCCGGTTCCCTGGACAAACACTGGAGAATTTTCACCTGTTCCGCGGAAGAAGGTTGGCAGAATTAGCCCCGGTGGATTTCCACGGAATTCTTCCTGAACATTAGCCGGAGTCAGCCAATTGGCAAAGATGCCAAATCCTCCACGCACCACCCAGTCGCCCTTCCCGGTGACGTCCCACGCAACGCCGGCGCGAGGATTGAGAACATTGTTAACCGTGTGATTGAGGGCATGATGGGTCGCTTTGGCGAAGCCGTTGGCAACCTGGTCCTGGAAAGTCTGGCCGGGCCCAAGGTAGAAGTTGCCAAACACCGTGCTATCACTGCGCGAGTAAGGATTGCCTTGGTCGTCCCATCGAAAGCCCAGAGTTAGTGTTAAATTGCGTCTCGCTTTCCATGTGTCCTGAGCAAAGAGTCCCCAGGTTCTGGAAGCCGCGTTCCAATCCCACAATTGCTGTTGACCGGTGATCGGGTTGTACATCACTCCGCTTTCCGTGTGGGGCGCATCGTTTGCCAGATCCAGCAAAGTGTCGAAACTAAATTTAGGCATGGACCAGGGCCCTTGGAAGGGCTCCACATCATCTCCGAACCAGCCTTCGTATCCAAACTTCAACACGTGTGCGCCGCGAACATGCGTGAGCACGTCGCGCCAGTGGTAGTTGTGTTGGATGAAATCGCCCTGTGCAAAGCCCAGGCCATAGAACCCGCCGAAACCGTTGAGGTCGGTTATCCCCGTGGCGCCAACCGAAGGAATGGTGAAGTCGCCGGTCTCCTGCTGAACGCCCTCGATGCGGTTCTGGGCGAAAATAGCCTCATTCAGCGTGGAGGAGCTGAAAGTGTGTGTATAGTTCACCTGGAAGGCACGTTCTGTAGTGTGGCCGATCGACGAAAACTGCGGAATCGGCGCCGGACCGCCAGCCTTAAGGGTGGTCCGGAAAAAACTGGCATAAATTCGGTCGTTCTTGAAATACTTGTCAACGCGAACGAAATATTGATCGCCGTTGCGGAGGTTGCTGGAATTGAAAGTACCCGCATCCGTAATCGGCAGAGAGCAGGGGATGTTCTCAACGGCTGGCGTCCCGCAAAGATTGTTACCACCCGAGTCTTGGCCGAAGTATTCAAGAGCCGTTTGGGCTACGCCGCTGCCGGTCAACCCCGAGGGCGCATAAGTGTTCAGGATATGAGTACCAAAAGTGCCTGGATGATTCGCTTGCGCCCACGCCTCGAATTCGGGAGCTGGGGAAAGGATCGTCCTACCTCCCGTGGAAGCCGATGAACGCTGCGGTTCGGCGGCGAAGAAAAAGAAGAATTGATGGTGAGGGATGATGGGACCACCAACTGCCCCTGAGAAATTGTTGCTGTGGAATGGGGAGTACTTATGGGCTGAACCTGGCAGTGAAAACGTCGCAGACATGTTCTGGTAGGCGAAATAGTCGCTAGCGAGTCCGTGGAACTTGTCCGATCCGGACTTGGTCGTGCTCGCCATCTGCACGCCACTGGAGCCGCCATACTCCGCCGAGAACGTAGTGACCTGAATATTGGTTTCTTGAACGGCATCGGGGTTGGGAGTCAGGTTCAAAACACCTTGGCGGACGGCGCTGGTGATGTTGAGTCCATCGACGATGAATTGGTTTGACACAGTGCCCTGGCCGTTTAGCGCTGACGTCCACCTGTGTTTCCGTGGAGAAGTTATCCACGCCCGATCCAGGAGTACCTCCACCCACAACACCCAAACCAGAAACGCCCGGCGCCAGCGTCACTAGAGAGATGAAGCTGCGTCCGGCCAGCGGAAGCGAGGACAAAGACTGAGTTTCAAGAGTGACTTGAGTGCGCGTTTCCGCGGTGTTCATCAGCGGTGCCTCAGCGGTGACGGTCATCGCCTCCGTTGCCATACCCACCTTGAGAGAAATGGGAACGTTTAGGTTCTGGTTCGTCTGCAAAGTGACTGTGGCTTCTGTTTTGGTGAAACCCTTCGCTTCCGCAGTGATCGTGTAGGCTCCTGGAGCCAGGCTCAGAAACCGGTAGTTGCCCGACTCATCGGAAGTAGCGGTCGCGGAAACCTTGGTAGCAGCGTTGACCAGCTGCAACGTTGCATTCGCGACTCCCGCGCCACTTGGGTCTTCGACGACGCCTTGAATGTTACCGGTGAACTGCGCGTAGCTCGCGCCGCACATGAACAGAATG
>JAYTFR010000008.1:0-6165 GCA_043734125.1 Acidobacteriota bacterium
CGATAGTTGTTGTAGCCCAGGCGTTAACACGTTTTGACCTAGTGACTGAGTGTAAAAGGCGATGTTTCACCGATTGACAAATCGTTTTTGAATTGCCGACTATCCTTCCGGAATCACGATTTCTTGGGATAAGCCGTAAACCGCTGCTCTTGCCGCGACTCGGCTGCTAACATACATCACAGCATCAGCTGTACGCATCCACACCTGCCGCCGTTTACTGAGTCTCTTTCTTGACCCGCTCCCATGTGATCTGGTACCGACGCCGCTCGCCGCCGGGCGGTGTCTCCTCGTCCGAGAGAATCAGCTGATCTCCTTCGAGCCGAAAATTGCGGTTCTGATCGGTTCCGATGTAATGAGGCCAAGACCCCATCTCTGGTCGATGAATTACTCGGTTCTCTTTCTCTCGCACCTCGTAGGTGCCGCAATAGGCGAAGAATGCGTCATACGAACTGAGCCTCTCCGTGTCGGTCGGTTTTTCAGGGTTTACCCAATGCGGGTGATTCGGATTGGCGAGCGACACGCACATATGACCCGTGGGATCGTACATGAGGTAGCCCACTGGGTGCGGGCCATACTCCGGATAAGGCTCGAACGCTCCATCGCGCCTGAATGTACCGGCAGAAACCAGCCGCCAAGTCCCGATTAGGCGATCACGCGTAATGCTTGACTGCGGCTGGGATTGCGAAAACGCTCTTCGCGAAACCTCTGATTGTGCCCACGTGAGAGTTAGGAGAAGAAAAGCACAGGTGGCGATGCGAACCGAGTTCATTGTTGCCTCCAGAATAGACTTACTTGGTGAGTAGTACCCGCGCGTCAGCTTTCGGCACAGATTGGGGCTTGCAACAAATCACTAACGTTCGTTGCTGATAGAATCCAGCGCATTCTACCAAGATAACAGCGGTGTAAGTAGGCACCTTATCTTCGCCACGAGGGATCACTTCCGAATGACGGGCGACTCTGAAACTATCATCATGCAACCCCTTCGATCATTGACCGATGGCATGGAGGCCATCGGTCATGAAGCGGAAGTCGCATCCACGAAACAAACGCACCACGACAAAATCTGTTCTGCGCCTGCCTGACCTAGAGCATGCGAAAACCGCAGTCTTGAACAGTCTCACCAGCCGGGATGCCCAACGGGGTTATCGTCATGCAATCAATGAGTTCGTCGACTGGTATTGCTCGAACCGCGGTTGGCGTTCAATAGAATCGTGGTCTTGCGTTATCGCTCTCATCTGGAATCCCGTCAACTCGCGCCCGGCACCATCAATCTACGTCTTGGGGCAGTGCGGCGCCTCGCATACGAAGCCGCCGACTGCGGCCTTCTGAGTGCTGATCTGGCAGCCGGCATTCGGAGAGTGAAAGGCGTCAAAAAGCTGGGCGTGCGTCTGGGGAACTGGCTAACAGCAGAGCAGAGCCACGCGCTTTGGCAAGCGCCAGATCATCAACGACTGAAGGGCAAACGCGACCGCGCCCTGCTTGCGCTGCTGCTGGCATGCGGATTAAGAAGGCACGAGGCCGTGGCTTTAAGATTGGATCACCTTCAGCAGCGCGAGGAGCACTGGGCGATTGTCGATCTGGTTGGCAAGGGAGGCCACGTCCGAACGGTTCCAATGCCCGACTGGGTAAGGAACGAGCTGAACGATTGGCTCCTTGCGGCTGCGATTGATCGAGGAAAGCTGTTCCGCAGGGTCAACAAGGTCGGGAAGATATGGGGAGAGGGCATCACGGAAAAAGCGGTTTGGCACATTGTGAAGGAGTCCGCGAAGACCGTGGGGATCGCCCAATTAGCGCCGCATGATTTGCGTCGGACCTGTGCTCGGCTCTGCCATGCTTCAGGAGGCGAACTGGAACAGATCCAGTTCCTTTTGGGACACGTCTCGGTGCAAACGACCGAACGCTACCTTGGATGCAAGCAGCGGATTCGTTCAGCAGTCAATGATCGCATCGGTATCGAACCCAGCCCCTAACCCGCTTGGTGGTTCTGGAAGGGTTGCCGACATCCGACCGGAACCTCGTTCGTTCACTTCCCCGAAGCCCGTTTGGGGATAGTTTTCCCTGTTGCCGGACAAATCGGCGCGCATAACATCAACAATCCGGAAGTTGGGGGGCTAGTCTATGCCCGGCGTAGCATGCACATGAACTGGGACTCGCGTGAGGGAGTGTGACGGTGAGGCATAAGTAGCGTGCGAGAAGCTGCGGCGTCCAGATGTCTACTTCACATAGTCCCGTTTGTTGATTCCCAGAGCCTTCATGCGAGAAGCAAGTGTGCCTGGGTTAATACCCAGCAGATCTGCCGCACCCCCTTTGCCGGAGATCCTGAAATGAGATTGCCGTAGTGCGGCGACCACATTGGCGCGCTCGCGCTTTCGCCACTCGTTTTCCGGAATTACGGTTTCGGGCAAGATCGCTGTGGGCTGGGTTGTTCGCTCCTTCTGTTTGGCCGATGTCTTCCCAGTTTCCGGAAGATCGAGCATGAGTTTCCCGCCGGGCGAGACGATCATCGCGCGTTCAACTACGTTCTGAAGCTCACGCACGTTACCCGGCCAGCCGTAGCATTGTGCCCGTTCGATTTCGCGATTTGGGACACTCGGGGGCGGTATGTGGAAACGCAACCCCGCTTGGCGTACGAAGTGAGCGATCAGCACTGGGATATCTTCCCTGCGGTCGCGTAGCGGCGGCACTTCCATCGGAAATACGCCCAGGCGGTAATAGAGGTCAAGCCGGAACCGCCCCTCGTCGACTTCTTTCCGCAAGTCGCGATTGGTAGCGGCCACAACGCGCACGTTGACCCTTCGTGTGGCCTCATCGCCGACGCGTTCGAACTCTCCTTCCTGCAAGACGCGTAGAAGCTTGGATTGGAGTTCGAGGGGAATCTCGCCTATCTCATCCAGGAACAACGTCCCGCCGTCGGCAAGCTGAAACCGCCCGACCCGGTCGCGCACGGCACCTGTGAACGATCCGCGGACGTGGCCAAAGAATTCACTTTCAAACAGTTCATGAGGGATCGATCCGCAGTTCACTTTGACGAGCGGTCTGTGCGCCCGTGCGCTCCGCTGGTGGATCGCCCGCGCAATCAGTTCTTTGCCAGTTCCACTCTCGCCCAGAACCAGAACGTTCGCTTCGGTGGCGGCCACCATCTCAACCTGATGCAGTACATGCTCCAGGGCTGGACTGCGGCCCAGAATCTCACCAAAGGATCCGGTCGCTTCCACTTCTTCGCGGAGATAATCCCGCTCCTGCTCCAACTGATTGCGTAAAGACTCGTTCTCCTCGAACGACCGCGCGTTGGCAATCGCGACGGCGGCGGCGTTGGCCATAGTGCGAAGCCAGGTAAAGCAATCGTCATCGGCCGGCGTGCGCCTGAATACCGCCAAAACGCCCAGTGTTTCGCCGCGAAACACCAGGGCGTGACCGGCAAAGCTCACCAGGCGTTCGTCGCGTGCCCAGGAGGGATGCCGGACCCATTGGTGATCCTCCGAAATCTGTGGAATGCGGATCGATTCGCCGGTCGTTCCGATATGCGCGATCTTCAGATTGCTGTGCGAGAGCGCGACGCGGTGAAAGCTTCCGTTGATCCGGGTCCAGTCAGCCCCTGGTGAAAGAGAAGCACCTGCACTGGCGCGCAGGTGCAGCGCGGGCTCCTGGTTCAACTCACCCGAATAACACACCGGGCACCCCTCATCCGGCTCTAGCAGCCAAAGCCGTGCCAAGCCCACATCCGGCTGGCGGGCAACCGCATCAATGATCGTCTTCAATACGTCGTTGAGGGAACGCTTCTCCGTGATGGCAAGAATGATCGAGGGAAGAGGCTCAAGATCCACTCCGCCAGTATATCGAGTATTCATGAATGGGTCATGAACTCTCACGATTCATGATTTCTCATGAGCGACGTTGATTTTATTTGCTTTCATTTTCAATGGGTTACGAGTTTGATGGGCTGGCACTCCGGATGCACTTCCATTGGCATCGCAGACATTACGAAAAGGAAAAGAGGGAACAACATGCAACGAATCGCAGCAGTGAATCCGGCGGAAGCCGAAGGCAAGGCAAAGCAATTCCTGGACGGCGTCAAGGCAAAGTTGGGAATGACGCCAAACCTTATGAAGACACTGGCCACGGCACCGGCCGCGCTAGAAGCGTACCTGAACTTTGGTGCGGCGCTCGGAACTGGCAATCTGGATGCCAAATTCCGCGAACAGATTGCACTCGCCGTTGCGCAGGCCAACTCCTGCGAGTATTGCCTCTCAGCGCACTCGGCCATTGGCAAGATGGTCGGTCTTAAACCGGAGGAAATCGCGACCAGCCGCGAAGCCCATTCCGCGGACGCCAAACGGGACGCCGGATTGCAGTTTGTGCAAGCGCTCGTTGTGCAGCGCGGCATGGTGTCAGACCAAGCGGTGGGGCACGTGAAAGCGGCGGGCTTCAGCGATGGCGACATCGCCGAGATCGTGGCGAACGTGGCCGTCAACATCTTCACCAACTACTTCAATCACGTGGCGCGCACCGATGTCGATTTCCCACGTGTTGCGGTGGCCATGGAAACAACGTCGGTCGCCTAACTCAATTGATAAGGAGAACACTACGATGACAACACCGCAAACTCACTATCGCAATGCCACCATTCAGGGCCTGAATATCGCCTACCGGGAGGCTGGCAACCCGGGCAGCCCCAAGCTGGTCCTGCTCCACGGATTTCCCGCGTCATCCCACCAATACCGCGATCTGATCCCGGCGCTGGCGACGCGCTTTCACGTGATCGCGCCTGACTACCCAGGATTCGGAAACAGCGACATGCCTGATCCGGCAAGCTTCGCCTACACCTTCGACAAGCTCTCCGAGGTGACGGAGGCCTTCCTCAAAGATCGCGGATTCGATCACTACGGCCTGTTCGTTCAGGACTACGGCGGCCCGGTTGGTTTTCGCATTGTCACGCGAAACTCGCAGGTTCTCGACTGGCTGATCATCCAGAACACGAACGCCTACGAAATCGGTTTCACCAAGGCGTGGGACGGTTTCCGTGGAGCACTGTGGAAGAATCGAAGCGCCGAAACCGAAGCGCCCCTGGCCGCGTTTCTGGAGCACGACGCGATCAAGGGAATTTATCTCTTCGGTGCGAAGAATCCAGAACTGATCAGCCCGGACAACTGGAAGTCCGACTTTGGCTTCATGGAACGTCCGAAAGCTCGCCGAGTGCAACTCGACCTGTTTTATGATTACCGCACCAACGTTGAGCTGTATCCGAAATGGCAAGCCTTCCTGAAGACGCAACAACCCAAAACAATTATCTTCTGGGGGCAGGACGATATCTTCTTCACGCCCGAGGGCGGCGAGGCATACCTCAAGGATTTGCCCCATGCCGAAATGCATCGCCTGGCGGCTGGCCACTTTGCGGTGGAGGACTCGCTGAATGAGATTGCCAGCGGCATGCACCGCTTCTACTCGGACAAAGTAGTACGCAAAGCAGCCTAGCAAGCGAATGCCTGAAAGAACGATGGCAGGGCCGGGCTTACGGCCCTGCTGGAAAGGATTGCAAAATGACAACCCCAACTGTGATCGCGCCGCCATTCACACTGGAGAGCGCGACACGAAAGGTGCAGATGGCCGAAGATGCCTGGAACTCGCGCGATCCGGAGCGCGTGGCACTGGCTTACTCGCCGGATTCGGAGTGGCGCAATCGCACTGAGTTTATTCGCGGGCGCGACGAAATCAAAGCGTTCCTCCGGCGTAAATGGGCCAAGGAGCTCGATTATCGCCTGAAAAAAACGCTGTGGGGCTTTCGCGAAAACCGCATCGCCGTGAGCTTCGAGTACGAATGGCACGATGCGAACGCCCAGTGGTACCGGTCTTACGGGAACGAGCTGTGGGAGTTCGATGAAGCGGGATTGATGCGGCGCCGTTTAGCCAGTATCAACGACGCCGAAATCGCTGAGTCCGAACGCCGGATCCGTTGAACGAGGCAACCATGTACGTCAAGGAAATCTGGCGGTATCCAGTCAAGTCCATGGCGGGGGAAGCCCTAGATACCGCTGATATTACTGAACTCGGCATCAACGGTGACCGGATCATTCAAGTGCGGAACGTCGGCGGTCGAATCTTGACGGCACGGACCAGTCCCGGGCTCCTTCGGCATCGAGCCGTGCTGGCGGAGAATGGCGACGTGTT
>JAYTFR010000009.1:0-18008 GCA_043734125.1 Acidobacteriota bacterium
TATCCTTGCCGGGTGGATTAAGAGCTTTAACAATTTTCTCCGTTAGCTTGGCTCGCATGTTCGGTGTCCGTAGTATGTCCGTAAAAGATGAGTGTAAGACTGCTTCCATCGTCTCTTAATGTCCATTGATAGTCAACCTATGTCATAGAAGTAATTGAGGATAGTGTATAAGTGGTTTATTATCGTAGTTGGTCACTTAACGGCCACCACTGACTCTTAATCAGTAGGTTGTAGGTTCGATTCCTACCGCGCTCACCATCTCTTTTATTTTCAACGCGGGTTCAACCTGCTGCTTCCGTTTTCGTAACATTTCGTAACAACTCCTCTGCCACGACCGCGAGCGGCTGCCTGAAATCCTCCACGTCCGCGTGATCGTAGACGTCCATGGCCAACGCCACTTTTGCATGGCCAAGAATGCCCGAGATCACCTTCGGATGCACTCCACCGCGGCGCATGGTCGTTGTCAGGGTGTGCCTGAAATCGTGCCAGCCGCCAAGGTGGACGCGGAGTTCCGTTGCCGCGGGCCTGACGTACCGCTTCAGCGCGTTACCGGGGTTGACGGGCGTTCCTTCCGTCGAACAGAAGATCCACTCGCCCTCCCCTAGCGATCGCATCCGTGACACGAGAGCCGTATCAACGGGAAGCCGGCGGACCGACTTCTCGGTTTTTACGGAATCCACGTTCCCGTCGCAAATCCGGCGGGAAACGCGGAGCACGTTACCTTCGAAGTCCGACCATTTGATTGCAATCGCCTCCCCTATACGCATACCTGATGCCGCCAAAAACAGCACCAGGGTCGCATACGGTTCTTCGAGTTTTCCGGCAATCGCCGTGACCTGCCCTGGAGTCAGGACCGTGCGGGTCACCTTCCTTCCGCCCGTCTGCTGCGGCAGTCTGATGCGAGTGCACGGATTCTTGTCGAGCCAGCCGCAATCCTTCGCCCATCCCAGCGTAAGGCTCAATACGACTCTCATGCTGCGAAGGGTGCTGTTGCTGTATTTCTTGGCCTGATTCGCCAAGAATGTTTGAACGTCCTCGCGATTGATGTTCCAAATCAATCGGCTCCCGAATGCCGGGAGAACATTAGCGCGCAACGCGTTTCGATAATGGCCCAAGGTCGTGGCTTTCATCGTCGGTCCCACAGCCTTTTGCCACCGTTCCGCCAGCTCTCGGAAATCCATTTCCATCGTAGGACCTGGGGTTTTCAAGAGATCCGCCAGCTTCTTCCGAGCCGCGTCCCGCGTCGCCAGTTCCGCCCGCGTGCCGAGACGGACATTGCGCTGCCGCCTCCTGACCCGGCCTTCGGGTGTGTGGAGGTCCTCGCGGAACATGCCGTACCAGACTTTCACTTTCCTGCCTGTCAGATATACGTAGCCTCGCTGATACCGAGAAAGCATAAGCTTCCTTTCCGGTCTCAACGATTTCCCAGGAAGAATTCTCTCTTGGAGCAGTTGGGAAAGCAAGGTGTGATCGAAACGAACCAGACGACCAATTCTTATATGCGGCAGTTCGAACCGGTGACGGCGCACCCAACTCTCGGAAACCGCCAGAAAAGCCGCCGTCTCGCGCACATTTAGAAACGGGGGCGTGGTCTCTGCTGACACATAAGTAAAGACGGCGTGAGCGCAGGATCTCCGACAGCCAAGTTGAACCCTCTGCCTACACGAGCCTGCAGAAAGGCCACGAGGACCTCAGAAGTCGAGGGATCAATGAAACGCCATGATTCATTGACAACAGGGAATAGCAGTCGACTCGAACGCCCATGGGATTTGAATAGCTCCCACCTGACTTCCCAGAAGCCGACTTCTGGCCCGGCCCAACTTCCGGTTTGCCCGTAATCCACTCTCGGGGGAGGTTTAGGCAATTGACAGCGGCTATACTGGTCGATCGTTCTGCACGAGGAAGTTAAAGTCGGCCGTCTCGCGTGGCAGAGACACCACGTGTCGTGCTAGAATCCCCGCCCGAGGTGGGTCATGTCTGCTACAACCCCAGTTCCCTCAAGCACAACGGAACAGCGACCGCAAGTGTCTCCTTTTCGCCTGTTCCAGGCGATCAACGCTTATCAGCTGAGCGACGCTATCCGAAGTGGTATAGAACTCGATGTCTTTACCGCAGTTGGCGCCGGTCAGACCACTCCGGTTGCTATTGCGCGCCATTGTGGGATCGCAGAGCGCGGTGCGCGGATGCTTTGCGATTTTCTGGTTGTCCATGGCTTTCTCACGAAGTCTGGTGAGGAATATTCGTTGGCAGAGGATAGCGCGATGTTTCTCGACCGCAGGTCACCGGCATACATGGGAACCTGCACGCGCTTTCTCCTCAATGACTCACTCCGTCAGCGGTTTCTCGATCTTACAGATGCGGTGCGCTATGGGGGTGCCACCGATCGTATGGCTCTTGAGCCAGAGTCTTCCGTCTGGGTTGATTTTGCCAGTTCAATGGCCCCCATGATGATGATGGCATCGCAGGAACTGGCGAAGCTAGTCATTGGGAAGGCCATAGGCCCCTTAAAGGTGCTGGACATTGCGGCCGGACATGGATTGTTCGGAATTGCTGTGCTGCGAGCCAACCCGAATGCCACGGTAACGGCGGTGGATTGGAAGAACGTGCTCGAAGTGGCACGCGAAAACGCGGAGAAGTTTAGCGTGGCCGAGCGTTATAGCACATTACCGGGCAGCATCTTCGATGTGGATATAGGCTCCGGATACGATTTCGCGCTGATTCCGAATTTCTTGCACCACTTTGATGTGGAGACGAACGAAAAGCTGTTGCGAAAATTGTACGCCGCACTCGTGCCAGGCGGTCGCGTCGCTACACTGGAATTTGTGCCCAATGATGACCGGGTCAGCCCGCCAATGCCTGCGACGTTCGCACTGATCATGTTGGCAGACACGCCTGCGGGAGACGCATACACACGCCCGGAACTCGAAAGCATGATGCGCAATGCAGGCTTCACAGCCCACGAGTTCCATCCCATGCCGCCGTCGCCGCACTCTGTGCTGATTTCTCGGAAGGAATAAGGCCAAACGGCTCGTGTGTCCGCAAAGAAGCACAGTACTCTAAAGTCCCGTATCGTCGGTCAACCGGAACTTATCCACAAACGGGCTTGGAGGAGGTCAACGGAGATCTCCGCGAAGCCAACTTCCGGCTCCCTTGGCTTCACTTCCACGAACAGGGCCTGATACGTCATCTTGACGGCGCCGCAGGGCGGTGCAAGGGATAGTGGTCGTGATTGCTTTGTTGCCGGCCGGAATTGGAATTGTCGCAAGAGTGCCGGCCGGCTATGGTTCTCACGATTCGTCGCGGCCAACTCTTCGCAGTCACTCTGCAGACTTTGTCCTTAATCGTCGCCGCCAATATTCCTGATCGTAGTGGCGACGTAGGCCGGGTACCTGCCCGCGCGTCGACATCCGACCTTGCTCCGATGGTGGCGTTAAGAATGTACCGAGCTATCGGAATGAGTCGGAGACATCCAAAGAAACGAAGAGAGATCCACGGCCCTCTCCCACGCGCTTGTTCAGATTGAAGGTGTACCCCAAAGTGAGGTTCAGCGTGGCGAGAGAGAGCCGCACACCGGGGCCGGCGGCGTAGCGGAGTCCGGTAGACCCGACGCCGGGCGTCGAGAGCCGGGCCAAATCGAAGACCGCGACCGGGGCGATCTGGTAGAGGTTCAGTTCACGGAAAGCGGCGTCGGCCGCGCGAAAGGCGAAGGCCGCATCGGCGAGAGCGCAGGATTGCATTGGCGGGCGCTTGATGGGGCGCCAGGCGGCGAAAACCTGGTTCAGGGCGGCTTTGATTTGCGCCGTGGGAGCATCGAAGATCTGGGGTGAGGCGTGCGATTCGCGCAAGGCTTGCTGCAGGGCAGCGATCGCGTCCAGCAGGGATTTCGGAGATGCCGGCGCAACGTTGCCCCAGTCTTTGAGCAAGTCGTCGAGCTTGTTGTAGGCATCCGCGCCTTGCGCCGATGCCGTGTTCAGTTTTCTGAGCGAATCATCCAAATATTGCTGCACAGCATCGCGATTCTGAGCAATAGCGTCGTCCTTGCGGCCGCTGAGAGTGCCGAGGGGAGACTGAAGCGTCTCTAGGGCCGCCTTCAATTTGGGCAATCGCTGGAGGACGGGAGCGTACCTGGTTTGATCGGGGGTGTTCAACGCCTCGACCTTGGCGAATGCATCGCGCACGGGAGGCAGTGCGTCCCGGAGCTTCCTGGTGGAGCCTCGTACCGCCGATTCTTCGTTGGCCGCCGACGTTCCCGGGAGCGTATCGGCGAGCGCATCCCCCGAATCGGCCAACTGCGAAACCAGAGAGCTGCCGCTGCTGACGATGCTGCGGACGGATGGCATGGCCGAACCGGACGTCGGGTTTGAGGCGATCGCCGCAAGAGCATCGGTCAGACTGCCGAGCTGATCGTCGACGTCGGACAACGCGTCCTGCACGGGTTGCGGGAGCGAGGCGCCATTCAGGCGAGCGCGCCAGGATTGAATGGACTTCACCACGGCGTTCAGCGGCTCGAGACTGTAAACCACCGCGGGAAAGAGATCGGTCCGTGCTTCGCAGTCATATACTGAAATGTCTTTCACGCTTCGCAGTTGGAAGCCGAGCGCGTTCCGAAGAATGGGATCGAGTAACACGTCGTCGGGGACGGCAGGGTAGTGGCTTACCGTGGGCGCGAAAGTGAAGTTTGCAGAGAGAAACCGCGTCGCTCCGAAAGGCCCCCCGGGGACGGCGTTAAAGGAATACTGCGGGAAACTTCGCAGCAGCGGTCCGTCCTGGATTTTCCAGCTATCCCCTGACACGAACTCGCGGGCGACGTTACCGCCGTAGAAGAGCTCGACCGCGGGTATCTCGTTTGACGACGACTGAATCCACCCGGCGTTAAAGGCGGAATCGAATTCAATGGGGACGTGAGGCTTTGGAAGAAAGCGCTGCTTGAATTTGAGATCGACCAAGTGCTTGATGTAGCCGACTTCCACTGAGTGCGGCGATTTACCCACCTGAATGCCGTAGCTGGCCGAGCCTGTGTCGCGACCGATCCCGAAGCTCACGCCGGCATAGCCTTTCAGAGCGCCATAAGCGGCGGAGGCGGTGGATCCCTGTACATCGGAACCGGTGAGGTTGGTTTGCCGGTTTCCCCCTTCGACCGCGACACCATAGCGTCCCATCACCGAACCGCGAGTCGACGCCCTGGTCGAGCCGAGAAATTGCGCGCCGACCGTGCCGGCGCGAAGCTCGGTGGGACTGCGCGAGATGGTGTCGTTCGAGTAACGGTAGTCGATCCGCCACTCGCCGCGGTTCAGAAAGGCCCGACCGAAGTCGCGCCCTCCCGCGAGGCTCACGTCGCCGAGACCGCTGCCGGCGGTTACAGTGGACGACATGCGAAACGTCTGGAAGATGCCGCCGTCCATCTTGAAGGTGAGAGCGGAACCGCCAAACACGCCTCGCGAGGCGTTATAGCCGACAACGGGTGAAATGGCGTGGCTTCCGCTGAACCCCGCCACCGCTGGAGCCAGGCTTTGGGTGATCTTCGCGTGGCTGACCTCGACCATGCTGATCGCCGCCAGAATCACGTCGGTCGAGTAGATGCGATAGACGACGGTGACACCCCTGGCGCTGCAATCTTCGAGAGCCGGGAGAACCAGGGCGACTTGGAGCCTCTGGGGACGCTCGCGTTGCGCACCGAGGACAGCGCCATCGATCTGGAGTCGGCCGGCGTTGTAGTCGGCCTCGGTGAACTTCTGCCCCTTCTGAATCGCGAGAGTCGTCTTGAGGCGCGCTAGGCGGTCGTCGAGCGTGCTGAAGAACAGCCGGTTCACCGCGGGAGAGGGAAATTCGAGGGGCGTGACGATCCGGACGTCATCTACATTCCGCCCCGCCAGTGCGGTACCGGTTTCGAGGCAGGCCACTCCCGCCAGCGCTCTGCCGGAGAACAACACCGCTCCCGCAAGTACAGCGAGACGCGTCATACGCCTATCCCAGGCGCCTACTGGTTGACGACATTGGCGAGTTTCTTCTCCGTCGCGGGGTCGCTGGTGGTCCCGGGAGGAAGCTTTTTGGCCTTGTTGGTGATGGGTCCGGTGAGGAAATCCAACTGGCTCTGCTTCAGGCCGCTATCCATCAAGCCTTGAGCCTTCTCGACGTCCCCGATAGTAACTTGCAGCTTTACGCGATCCTGAAACTCGCCGTTTATCAGATCCCGGAGCACAAAGATTAAAAGGTAGACTGGCGCATCGTCGACGCATCCGCGATCGACGACAAGGGAAATCTGGCGCTTATTGTCCGGCATTAGCAGCGCGAGAGCGACGGTGAACGGTTTGCACTTAGCCATTACGAGACTCTACATCAAATGTGGGCGAATAGTCACCTTCTTGATCGACATTATCCGGGAGGGACGATGCCGAAGTTGCGTCCGCGTACTGACTATCGAGCATTTCGAAAATACCATTGGGTCTTGAACCCGGATGATTGCACAAGCACATCTGCTTACAACCTCGGCGATGTCTTGGCGGCGGCGAAGTCCAAGCATAAACTTGCCTCAGTTTCTGAGTGGCGAATTCAGACATTCAAGCTCTTCAGGACCTACAAAGTTCCTTATGAAGTGTAAGGAAATACATTAAAGACCGAGTGACGCGAACGCCCCTCCCCCTGGCTGCGCCGGTGGCCCGGTCACAGTTATTAGTGCTAGCCAGGGCTCGCGTATAAATCTAAGTCAAACACAGGAAGGAGAACCACTATGACAACGGGGAAGGCACTCCTACGCTGGATCCGTATTCTGGCGGCCCTTGCAGTCGGTGTGTCTACTGCGATGTGGCCACCATTGAAATTCGCTAACCTGGGCGCCGCCGATTTTGCGTCCCGCTTTTCGGCCCTCGTGTTCTTTGCACTCCTGAGGTAAATCCGCGCTCTTGAGTCTACTGCCGTTCCCAAGCGCCTGTTCCGATGTTAATCCCCAGAAACAGGCTTGTGGGAAATCGATGGCGATGTCCTCGAAGCCGACTTATGGCCCACCCGGCTCTCCGTGGTTCAATTTCCGGATTACCGTGACCCAGGAAGCCTGGGATAGTTGACAGTCACCACGACCGCATCCAATTCCACAAGCCACTTTCTGATTACGCGTACTGTCTTGCCATAGTTTGTGTCGCTATCCCAACCCAACTAACAGGTTCAATCCTTGATCAGATCCCAGTAGTAAATTCCGTTGGCGTCCGATATCCCACTGCAGTGTGGCCTTTGTTCGTTGTATTCGATCCGCTGCGATCTTCCGCCGTGCATCGAACAGATTCTGAAACCAGCTCACCGCCAATAATTAGTTAAGATACGTCAACCTACTCCGACAGCAAGACGATACCCAAGGAGAGGCGTCGGCTATCCAGTCGCCCCGGCGTGAATGGTTCCCTTTGACTCGTTTCCATTTCATGGTAACCTCGGTCAGTATTCCCCAAGCCGCCTTGGACTGCCACCGCTTGGAGTCATGCCATGTCGCACATTCGAAGTGCCAAGTTTGCCTTTTTTGACCTTGCGGAGACTGGCGAGCAACTTTTTCGGAACCTCGAATTGGGCGCCGGTGTGGATTACTGCGTCTTCCGTCTTCCCCGGCGTCACGAAAGCAAGTGGTTCGTATGGTCGGCGGAAGAGTCCAAACAAGAACTGCTTCGCCTCGAAGCGGAACTCAAGGCAAAGACGGAAAGGGAGCGGCTGCGCCGCCTCAAGCTTGCTATCAAGAAGGTGCTGTCGCAAGCCGAAGAGGCCACCATCCTCATCTCCGGCGAGGAGCCGCCCTCTCCCCGTCACCTCGACCTCTCGCGCTATGCCGTGAATGTGCAGGACAGCCAACCGCTTGCCGTTTGGATACCGGTGTTCTCGACAAAAATAGCAGACGCCACGAAAGAAGTTTATTCCGGTTCCTCAGATGAGTTGCGAACAGCCATCGACAAAGCCATAGCTGGAGCAGACAGCAGTGGGACATCATCGGCGAAGACCACTCCCGCCGAAGCCGCAACCCACCCCTCGCCCGTCGCCTCCGCTCTGCCTCCCACTATTCCGCCGACGGATAAGCACACCGCCTTCCAGCCCGATCCTTCCGGCTCAGTCTATCCCTGTATCAAACCAGAAAAAGACCATGTCGTCCAAAACCAGAGAGTGAAGGTCGCCGTGGTTCTGAGCAAGACTCCTTGTGATGAAACCTCAGGAGAAGTCGGTGTTCCCAGGGAAAAGGGCGTGGTGCATGAGTTTCAAGTGCTGCTTCGCTTAGGCTGCGAAGTTCAGCAGGATACTTTGCAGTACACCCACGAGGCCGGAACCACCAAGAAGGCCGAGTTCAGCGTCACCGCCCCCAAGTACAAATACGCGGAAGACAGACGTGACTTTCGCCCCATTCACGTCAATTTCTATCTCAAAAAGCGCTGGTGCGGCGAAGGTATCCGCAATATCGAAATTCTGCCGGATGAAGAAACTAATCCCGCGACCGGCCTGCCGGAACCTGCGCTTCCCCTCTGGTCTGGTGTCTTGAATGTAGCTGCTGGCCCGCCCGCTCCCGATCTATTGGTCCGCATTGAAAAGGATGACACGAGCGGCGCCCTCTTGTGGTCCTACTTCTCCCCTCATGAGCCAAAACTCAGCCTTGATTTCTCTTCGTTGGAGAAGCTTCATGCACCGCTAAAAGGCGGCCCGGAAGGCTTTGTCAGATCCAAATTCGAAAAACTGACCAAGTCCACTCTCGACCGCATCAGCATGGCCTCGATTCAGGGCGTCTGCGAGAGGATTTACGAAGCCGCGCCTGACACCTTCAGACAGGTCTATTGGGCTCTGTATGACGCCTCCCATGCCCAAGACTCAGCCATCACCTTCGATACCATCCAATTTGTCACCGACGAGCCCTTCATCCCTTGGGAATTCATGCGCGTCGCGGACAGCGATCATGTGCCCCCGGTCCCCGGGGAATTGCTGGCTAAACGCCACGCCGTAGGCCGTTGGCTCGCTTCCCAGTCCAGCTTCTTGCGCAACCGAATCGATGTGCAGGAAATGAAGGTTTTCGCTTCGTCTTACCAGAACGTCGCCGCCGTCCTCACCAAGCTCCCCTGGGCCGATCAAGAGGGCAATTATCTGGCGACAACCTACCTGGCAAAACCCAAAGCCACGCGAGGTACGCTCTCCACCACCGACGTGCTGGACTTCCTCGAGCATGGCCATGCTCAGGCGATCCATTTCTCCTGTCACGGAAAGATGAACCAGGCTCAGCCTTCCGAATCATTGCTCTTGCTAGAAGATGATCAGGAACATTTTAATCCTGACGTGGTGCAGCGCCAGCAAGTCCGCGACGGCATCGGCAAGGAGCATCCGTTTGTCTTCCTGAACGCCTGTCAAGTCGGAGGCGCCGGAGAAAACCTCACCTTGGTCACCGGATTTCCTCAGGCCTTCGTCGGCATGGGCGCCACAGCCGTCGTAGCTCCCCTGTGGAGCATCAACGATGAATGTGCGGCTAAGGTATCGCAGAAGTTCTACCAATTAGTTCTCGGAGAAGAATCGGTAACTCTGGGCCAGGCATTGCAGCGCCTGCGGCAGGAATTTGAAACGGAGAAGAACCTGACATACATCGCTTACGTCCTTTACGGCGACCCCACAGCCAGAATCTATCCATCATAGAGAGTTTGGCGCGGGCGCCCTCGCCCGCAAAAGCCATGGAACTCAACGACACTAAACTGCGCAGTAACCGCTGGAGGAACCCATGGCTGACAGCCTGCCCCTCAACCAAAGCGAAGAAGTACTCGAACTAGGCGCCACCGGCATCGAGATGCAGGCCCCCGGCCTGCAAGGCCAAGTGGTCTGGCATGGCCGCCGCGAACCCGTCGCTGTACGCGCCGAAAGCCAGGAATCCCAGCAGCTCCGGGACGCCATCCAAGAAGCTGGTCTCAGCGATCTCGCGACTATCGAGCTTAACGCCGAAACTCCCCCGCTTCCCCCCGGGTACCAGCGAATTCTCCTAGATGAAGTCGCGCCAAATGAGGTTTTGTTCGATGTCCCGGTAACCTCCCTGGACGAACAGCAATTCGCCATCTACATCGACGAAGACGGCGCCGTCAGCCTGGAGTTTCCGCAGGAAAGCGCTGCCGCCCCCGCGGGTACGCGCAGTGCCAGAGGGTTGAGTCGCCGCTATCGGATTCCGTTGCGCCAAGCCGCGGGGCGGCCGCAATCCGAAAACCGCTTAATGGGCGCCCTCGCGCTGAAAATCATCAAATTCGTCGCCCGCAAAGCCTTAGGTGCGGCGGCCGGCGTTGCTATCAAGAGCGCCGCCCAACTCTGGGAAAACAAGTGCCGTGGCGCCCAAGGATTTCATGGCGGCTCCGTCGATCAACTCCTCGCCGCAATTCCCATTCCCGTGACTGATTGGAAGGCTTTGCAGAAGCAAAAGGCCCTCTTATTCATTCATGGCACCACCAGCACAACCGCGGGAGCGTTCCAGGGATTGAAACAGTTCAGCGCGGTTTCCCAGGAACTCTACCAGCGCTACGGAAATCGTGTCCTAGGCTTCAACCATCACACCCTCACCAAATGTGTGGCCCAGAACGTGATCGATTTTCATGATGCTCTGCCCGAGGGCGAATACTATTTCGACATCGTCTGCCACAGCCGCGGCGGGTTGGTGGCGCGTTCGCTCCTGGCACTTTCCCATCAACAGCTCTGCGCTTTGAGCAACGTAACTTGGTCTTCGCCGGCAAACAAAAAAGTCAAAATCGAGAAAATTTTCATGGTTGGCACTCCTAACGCCGCCACCGATCTTGCAGATCCCAACGACGTGCCCAGACTTCTCAACCGCTTAGCCACAGTCATTAGCCTGATCGACATCGCCGGCCCGATACTGGCTTTGGGAGCCGTCCTCTCCGCCGCCAGCGATGTGGTCGAGAAACTGCAACACCTCCCCGGCCTATGCGACATGTCCCCCAATTCGCCCTTACTGGCGGCTCTGAACGTCAAATCAAATTTCGCCAATGACTACTGGGCGGTGCAGGCGAATTTTCGTCCCTCCGGCAGCTTGGCCGCGGTCTTAGAAAAAGGCGCGCAAGCGCTTGTCTTCAAGGATAAAGAAAATGACCTCATCGTCCCCACCGCCGGTGTCTCGGTTACCCCCGCCTTTGATCTCGCACAAGTGAACCCCGTGCGCTTCTTTCAATTCAATGGAGATGATGTAAACCACGTCAACTATTTCTATCAGCAGGAGGTCTGGGACAAAGCCCTCGCTTTTTTACCCTAATACGACCCGAACGAATGCTCCACTTCAACCTTTCTCCGAGACCCAAACTACGTCAGTGGTGCCGTAATGTCCGGACTCACCACGCGTAACGTCCGCCGCGCCAGCGGCTTAGTCCTGGTCGGAAACCGGGAAGTTGTCCATAAACGGGCTTCTGGGAAATCGATTGCAATCTCCTCGAAGCCGACTTCTGTCCCGAATCATTTCCGACTACGTCGGTGCTCTTCGACGATCCCGCTCTCACGGGCGGCCGGCTCGCGTTCGAGGATTTTCAAAAGAGCGTCTGGGCCTTGGGTCTCCCAGATTGGCTTGAGAACCTCTTGTCTTGAAACAGCAGTCTTCGTGATTTTTTGCAGCCTAATCTCAATGCCGACCATATGGAGTGTTGCTTGGATGGTGGCCGCCGGGATTACAACCGGCGCGCTATTTCGTTCGATCAACAAGGCTGGCAGGATTTGGGGTACCGGATTCAGTCCCAAGGTCATTTGGGGCGTCGTGAAACAGAAAGCAAAGGACTGTGAAATTCCGTCTCTAGGGCCGCATGATCTTCGTCGGACTTGCGCCCGTCTTTGCCATCAGGCGGGTGGTGAACTGGAGCAGATACAGTTTCTTCTGGGGCATGTCTCGGTGCAGACGACGGAGCGGTACTTGGGGCTGCAAGCAGCGATTCCGCAACGCGGTGAATGATCTCGGATTGGGCTGGAACCTGATCCGGATCGCCAGGGATCTCCGTAGATCTCCCGCCGCTGGCCGACCTTTGAGGATTACACGAGATCAGTGAGCGCGCTGGCTATATTGCATCATTCTGACGTGCGTCATCGTATTCGGTGGATCGTTTACCGAGCAGATGACGAGCAGTTGTCATTCCTTCCACCCCGTTTCGACGACCTTGAAGCCGCAGTAGCCGCAGCTCCCGTTGCCGCCATGGATGCGCGTGTGTTGCGCCGCTTCGGCCGCAGCCTCGGTCGGGCTTACGTCGCAGCCTCCATTGTTCCCGGGCGTAAATTTGTAGCCCTGCTGCGTTAGGTACGCGTGAAAGTGATCGAGCACGGATTGATCCACAAATTTTGCGCCGTTGGGCGAGTGCTTGACTGGAAGCGTGGTTTGGAAGATACCGGTGACATAGATGGCCACGCCTGGGGTGCCTCTGGTGGAGCAGGAGATGAACGGTCCGCCAGCGGAGGCGGTTGCCGGCGCGGCTGCCGCGGCCGGTGTGGCTGCTGCCAACTCGGCGGGGGTGCCGGTCCAATTGACGTGGACGACCTGAGTCTTACTCGCCGCCCACTGTTTCTCCTGCGAAGCGGGGACGTTCGCCTGCACTTCCGAGTCGCACCCGGCTGTTGGGGCTTCGATTTTGCTGAGGTCGTAGGCAGTGCGCATGTAGTTGCTAAATGCCTGGATGATTGTACCCTTAGCAGACTCCGCCGCATGGAGTATCGGCGTGACGTACACGATTTGGTTGTCGGCAGGTGCCGATAAGTCGTGAGTAATTTTCTGGCCGTGGTAGTAGCACCGGTAGGAATCCATCTGACCCGATCCGGAAGTTGCCGCGGCGCTGGGCCCGGGCGCCGCAGACGCTGTCATGGGTTGGCCGTCTGGCGCGCCGGATGCTGCCGCATTCGCCGCCGGCGGCTGGTTGAGCACAAAGGTCAAGGTGGTCCCTGGCGGCAGCACGACTAGTTGGCCCGTGGCTACGGCAGCAGCGCCCGTTGGAGCGTTCACGTGATGTCCGAATGCGCCGAGCACCGAGCTGACCGAGCTCACTGCGCTGCCGGCGGCGCTCTGCACCCCAGACGTAACGCTGGCCGAGCTGCTGGTTACGGCGACAGGTTGGCCGTTGATGGTGACGGAGACAAGATGCGCGGCATAGCCCGATCCGCTGCTCGCCAGGGTGACGGTTGCAGCCGCGCCTTGCGGAATGGTGACTCCGTTGCCGGCATCCACAGCCTTGGCAACTGAGGCACGATACTGCTTGCCGGCGGGATCTTTCGCGGAATTTACAGGGTCGATCATGCGTACCGCCACCGACGCGTCCGCTGCTGGAGCCTGTGCCTGAGCGTGCAACACCTGCACGCAGGCCAACGAGACCAGAAGAACGACCACAAGGAACATCGAGAAGAACAGGCGTCCGAAGTACGCTGGGAATTTAATTTTTGGCATCGCATTCGCCTCCATTGGAAATTCTGAATTGAAACATGGGCCCGAAGTACGCTTGAACTTTCATTCGTCGCACGGCTGCCGCGCCATTGAGTTTTTATCCTCATCCCCCGAGGTTCACCGTCACGCGATATACCGACCCGTTCTTCACTCCCAAAAAACGGAACGTATGCGAGTCCAAAAAGCGCGCAACATTAGGGTTCACTTCCAAAATGTCGTCGTAAACGGGCCCGGTCTTTCCATCCACCGAAAGCGCATAGCCCTTTCCGGTCCAGATCATGGTGGCGAAGCGCTTGCTGTCGGGGCTGAACGCCGGAAACTCGTAGTTGCCGAGGCCGTGCAGAATCTCCTGGCCGTCGATGCCGAGCGCATAGCCAGCGCCGCCCGATAGCAGCCAGACCCAGACCAGCCGCGCTCCGTCATCACTAAACAAGAGCGGAGGAAAGTTGACGTCCGATCTGGTTCGGGTGTTGAAGGGAACTGGACCGGCCGCATTCGTGGCCAGGCCGTCGCGGACGATCTGGGACTGCGAGAAATTCGCATGGAACGCATACGCATAGTGCATGCCGTCCTCGCTGAAGGTCATCGAGTGTGCGACATACTCCTGAAAGCGCGGGCTCGCTTTTCCATCCACGACCATGTGGAAACCAGTGGTCGGCCCGTACGCCAGATAGGCAAGGTGGCCGCCTGTCTGGCTGAAGACAAAATATTTGACTGTGCCTTCGCCTTCCATCTCATGCCCATCGGTCACAACGAACTGCGCATTCCGCACTCCGACGTAAAACTCGTGCTTGGAGTCGGGACTGAACTGAAACACGCCGATGCTGTCGTATGGTCGTTCCGCCTTTCCGTCAATCACGGCTGCCACGCCTCCGGAAATCCGCCTGGTATAGGCGAACCGCTTTCCATCGGGGCTGAACAAGACGTATGCCTGGGTACCGTTTGTTTTTTCGGATGGGTCAACCACCGCGAAAGGCAGGGCGACTGGACCAATGTCATGATCGTCGACATACAAGTCGTTGAACCCGTTGGGCGCGCCAGGCGTACCGCCCACGACCGCTTCGTAAGCAACACGGCCGTTCGACGCGATGGTCATATTCTGGATGGTGCCGCGATGCGGGGTACCCGCGACGCCATCCGATACTACAACCTGGTTGCTTCCTGCGCTTCCTCCATCTGCGGCGATGTAGGCGTAGTGGGTGTTGTCATCATTCACCAATAGAGCGAGCACCCCGTCGTGTGCCGGCCCCGGCTTGTCATTCACCACCACGTGCCATTTGCCTTCATTGGTTTGGGCAGCATAGACCAGCTTCTCCGCGACAAAAGCTATCTTGCTCATGTCGATCGCGCGATAAGACGGGCTCTTCGATCCGTCGAGGAAAATGTTGTAGCCGCCCGACCCATAACTCACAACCGCTACATGCGCTCCGCTCGGGCTGATAACGCACTGGTGCACGAGCGAACCAGCCGCGGCGTCCGGGCTATGAATACGCGATTGTTCGATCGGCGGCACGCTTCCGGATCCGTTTGGGGCCATGGTAATAATTGTGAACGCCGTTTTGCCGTCCCGGACCTCAACCATGTCGTTGCCGCTTTGGGCTACATAAGCCGAGTGCTTTCCATCGGAGCTGAACACGAAGTCAATTTTTTGGCCGCCGCCGTGCGCGGCGTGGTCGAATTCAGGGCCGTCCACCCCATCAACGACCATCAGTTCACGGCTTCCATGCATCGCGGGGACCGCATAATGACCGCCGTCGGGGCTCACAACAAACGGATTGGGAAGGCCCGGACTCGCAGCCTTCTTGCTCGGTCCAAGCAGCGTTTCCTGAACGGTGGCAGATAAAGCTCCCGCCGACACGGGCTGATTCGTCGTCGGCAAATTCGATCCGCCAGCCGCACTTGCGCCGCCACTACCCATCGGCGAGGGCGAAGCGGAGGCAGTCATCGGCTGCCCGGCGGGTCCAGCCGGGTTCGCTGCCGGAGGCTGGCTGAGCACGAAGGTCAGCGTGATCCCCGGCGGCAGCACAACGCGCTGGCCCGTGGCCACCGCAGTAGCGCCTGTAGGCGCGTTGGCGTGATGGCCGAACCCGCCTAGCATCGAGCCCACCGTGTTCATGGCGTTGTTCGCGGTGCTCTGCAGGCCGGAGGTGACGCTCGCCGGGCCGCTGGCGACGGAAACTGTCTGGCCGTTGATGGTCACAGAGGCGAGATGCGCGGTATAGCCCGATCCATCCTTCGCCAGCGTCACGGTCGCAACGGCGCCCAGGGGGATGGTGACGCCGTTGCCCGCGTCTACCGCTTTATTGATCCTGGCGCGATACTGCTTGCCTGCGGGATCTTTCGCTGAGTCCACGGGTTCCAGCATTCTGACCACTACCGAGGCGCCCTCTGCTGGAGCCTGCGCATGCAACGCCGGCATGCAGGCCGTCGAGGAAAGGAGCAACATCGAGAGGTACACGGGCCCGGAATTCACTGTTTTTATATGGCGCATGGCTTTCGTCTCCGTTTGAATCGTCCGCTTTGGCCCTGAGCGCGAAGCCCGCGCCTTCCAATTCGCAGTGCGATTCTTAGGTTGCTAATCCTATCCCCCCAGGTTCACCGTCACGCGATAGACCGACCCGTTCCTCACTCCCAAAAAGCGGAACGTATTCGAATCCAGGAACCGCGCAACATTTCGATTCACTTCCAGAAAGTCCTCATACCCGGGCCCGATCTTTCCATCCACCGCAAGGGAATATTTATTCGCATTCCAGATCATGGTGGCGAAGTGCTTGCTGTCGGGTGAGAATTCGGGAAACTCGTACGTGCTGTAGCCGTGGATAATCTCCTGGCCGTCGATGCTGATCACATCCTTGCTGATTCCGTCCGACTTCCCCCAGCCCCAGGCCAGCCGTGTTCCGTCGCCGCTGAAGATGAGCGGAGGAAAGTCGATGTGCGGTGGTCCGGTTCGAGTGGTGAAGGAGATCAGGAACGAGACATTCGTGGCGACGCCATCGCGGACGAACTGCCATTTTGAGATACTCGACTGGACCGCGTAGGCATAGTGCTTGCCGTCCTCACTGAAAGTCATTGAGTTTGGAAGCAGCCCATAGAAGGGCGAGCTCGCTTTCCCGTCCACGATCATGCGGGTACCAGCTTGCGCCGATTTTGCCAGATAGGCAAAGCGGTCGCCTGTCTTGCTGAAGACAAAATTGCTGACTCCGTTGCTATCCTCACCCGGCATCTCCTCCCCGTCGTACACAAGGAAGGCGGAGTTTCGATTTCCCACATAAAAATAGTGCCTGGAATCTGGGCTGAACTGAAACACGCCGATACTGTCGTAAGCTCGGCCAACCTTTCCATCCACCACGGCTGCATACCCTCCGGCAACCTGCTTGACGTAGGCGAACCGCTTTCCATCGGGGCTGAACAGGACGAATGGCTGTACGGCGCTTCCATGTCCGGATGAGTCCACCACCGCAAAGGGTAGCTGGACGGGACCGACCTCCTTATCGTCGACGTACAAGCCGGAGTTGCTGGCCGGCGCGCCGGTCGCGCCGTTCATGCGGCCTATGGTTGTGTAGGAAACGCGG
This sequence comes from Acidobacteriota bacterium, assembly GCA_043734125.1. Taxonomy (GTDB): domain Bacteria; phylum Acidobacteriota; class Terriglobia; order Terriglobales; family Acidobacteriaceae; genus Gp1-AA145. The sequence continues at coordinate 16,969 of JAYTFR010000009.1, forward strand.
CCGTTCGACGCGATGAACAGATTCCGGATATCCCCGCGCGGCGCGCCCAGGACTCCATCCACCCCCACACCCCAGGGGCCTCCGGTAGAAGCGATGAAAACGTAGTGGCTGCTGTCGTCGTTCACTTGAAGATTCTTCAGTCCGTCGTATGCCAGCGCCGGCTTTTCATTCACCACCAGGTGCCACTTGTGGTCATTGCTTTGGGCGATATAAACCAGCTTTTCCGCGACAAACGCGACCTGGCCCACGTCGATGAAGTTGTATGCCGGGCTTTTCACTCCGTCGAGGAACATGTAAAAGCCGCCCGACTCGCTCGGGTTCCCCAGATGTGCCACAACCGCAACGTGCGCTCCGCTCGGGCTGATCAGGCACTGGTGCCCACCCCCACCAACCGGGTAGCCGGGGTTGTGAAGATGCATCTGGTTGAGCTGCGGCACAGTTCCGGTCGGGTCGTGATTGGGCAAAGGTGTGACGCTGGTAATCGTGAACGCCACTTTCCCGTCCCGCACCTCAACCAGGTCGTCGCCAATCTGAGCCACATAAGCCGAGTGCGTGCCGTCGGAGCTGAACACGAAATCCATGGCATGTCCGCCCCAGGTGTCGCGGTCGAATTCCGGGCCATCCACGCCATCGATGATGACGAGTTCGCGGCTGCCGTGCATCGCAGGGGCTGCGTAATGCCCGCCATCGGGACTCACTACAAACCCTGCCGCCGGCTTGCTGGGCCCCAGCAGCGTCTCCTGTATGGTGGCAGTCAATGCTCCCGCCGATACGGATTGATTCGCTACTGGCGCGTTCGACGAACCAGCCGCACCGCCGCCGCCGGTTGGCGCAGGTGTTGCGGAGGCGGTCAGAGTCTGGGCAGAGGGCGCGCCAAGTGCCGTCGGGTTGGCCGCCGGAGGTTGGCTGAGCACGAAAGTCAACGTGATCCCCGTCGGCAGGATTGACGTGACCGGCGAAATTTGTACCAGGTGGAATGAGAGAGAATCCACTTGGAGGAAAAGCGGGTCATGCCCATCCAGAGGTATAAGCCAGAGCAA
>JAYTFR010000010.1:0-5997 GCA_043734125.1 Acidobacteriota bacterium
TCGTTCGTCACGATGCGGCTTGGGCCATGATGCCCAAGCCGAGAAAGCCGAGTTTCGCCATCTGAGTGCATGCTAGCAAGGATGCCATGAGCCGGCGTCATCCATACCCGTCTACTCCCAGAGCCCGATTCTTTTCTGATCAGTGCTCTGGGGAGTCAACGATCCGTAGAGCGGAGTCAACACGCGCACTCGGTAGTTCAATCGATCCGCGAAGTAGACCTTGCCGGAAGCATCGGTCGCGAGTTGGGAGACCCAGTGCAACTGCGCGTCGCGGGCGAGACCGCCGTCACCGCCGAAACCGTACTGTCCAGTGCCGGCAATGGTGTCGATGATTCCGTCCGGAGTCACGCGCCGGATGCGGTTGCCCCAATAGGGGCTGTAGCTGTACGAGTGCTCGCCTATGAAAAGATCACCCATTTGGTCGACAGCCACGCTGGTGGGTCCGAACAACTGGGCCAAGACCGCAGGGCCCCCATCTCCTTGTGGATCAGGCCAGCCGTTGTCTAGAAACGAGATCGCGCCGTTACCCGCTACCGTCGTGATCGTGCCAGATGGGGAGATCCGCCTCACCCGCCGGTTACCGTAATCCGCAAAATAGACATTTCCCCGCGCGTCTAACGCTAGTCCTCGGGGCGAGGCGAGTTGGGCGTCTACGGCTCGGCCACCATCTCCGCCAAAGCCCGATTTCCCCGTGCCCGCAACAGTCTGTATGGTTCCGTCAGCAGTCACCTTGCGAATGACGTTATTGTTCGAATCGGCTATGTAGACGTTTCCCAAGGCATCCGCTGCCAAACCCTGGGGAAACCCAAGTGTCGCCCCTGTTGCCGGGCCTCCGTCACCATTCAGACCCTGTTGCGTAACTCCCATCCCGGCAAAGCTGGTGATAGCTCCTTCCGGCGTTTCACGCCAGACGACGTTACTGTCTATAAAATAAACATTTCCGGCCCCATCGCTTGCGAGCATGCTCGGAGATCTGAGAGCAATGGATGTGGCTGGCCCCGACCCGCCTTGGCCTTGCGCGCCGGAACCCGCATAGGTTGTGATAACCCCACCTGAGTCGATTTTCCGGATCAGCGAGCCCGAGCTCTCGGAAACGTATAAATTGCCTTGTTGGTCGAGCGTGATTCCGTTGGGATCGTTCAGGACGGCTGCCGTGGCCGGTCCACCCTCCCCGAAATTCCGCGGGCGCCCGGCGTATGTACTAATGGTCCCGTCTGGCGCGATGCGGCGGATCACATGGTTAAAGATCTCCGCGACGTAAACCGACCCGTCGGGCCCCAGCGCCAGATCGAATGGAAAATTCAGCGCAGCTTGAGTGGCCGGCCCGCCGTCGCCTGTGTAGCCGAGCGCCCCGGTGCCAGCCACAGTCTCGATTATGCCATCGGGTCGAATATGCCGCACGCGGTTGGAGTTCAACTCTGCGATGTATAACCCGCCTTGGCCGTCGGGCGCGGCGTGGGCGACTATCCCGATCTTTGCGGCGGTTGCCGGACCGCCGTCCCCTTCGCCCATTGATCCGAATTGGCCGTTACCCGCTATCGTGGTGATGATTCCGTCCGGTGTCACCTTGCGGATGCGGAGACTATCCAGCACGTAAATCGCGCCGTCACGATCGACGGCTACTTGGGCTCGATTGATCTGGGCTTGCGTGGCCGGTCCTCCATCGCCAGAAAAACCGGCTCTGCCGGTGCCCACCACCGTTTGGATCATGCCATCGGTTGATATGCGACGGATGCGGTTGTCGATGCTGACAACATAGATGTTGCCTTTCCCATCAATGGCAAGGCTGCCCATGAGCGAGAAGTAAGCGGCACTCGCCGGACCACCGTCGCCAAAGAAACCAGCCCGGCCGGTACCTGCGATCGTACTTATGATTCCATCGGACGTTACCTTGCGAACTCTGAGATTGTATGTGTCTGTGAAGTAGAGATTACCAGCATCGTCCACGACGAGACTCGCGTCGCCATTGATTTGTGCCGCGGTCGCTGGCCCGCCGTCGCCGCTGTAGCCGCTGGTCCCGTTTCCCGCAACGGTGGTGATCGTGCCGTCTGGTGCGATTTTGCGGATGAGAGCCCGCGATAGGTCGTTATAATACACATTTCCCTTGGAGTCCACCGCCAAGGCGTTTGGGTAACTGATGTACTCCTCGTGCGCGTCTACAACGTCGCGCGTAGGATTCGCGCCCGCAAAGGTGTCGATCCGATATGCGAGCGGCACAGCGGATTGGGCGAAAGCGTTAACAGAAATCGTGCATAAAAGAAGGGAAAGCGTTCGGCACATTCGGTACATAAAGTCCTCTCAATCTGACAAGCGACATCCGGAGGTTTGGGACACCATCATCCGTGAACTTTTCTTTGGTACAATTTCGGCCATACGGGCGATGATGCGGGAAGATCCAAAGAGCGTCACCGAACTTCTGGCAAACTGGCGCGAGGGCGATTGCAACGCTCTCGACCGCGTCGTGTGTCTTGTCCACGATGAACTTCGCACGATCGCACGAGCATACCTGAATCGTGAGCGGCCGGATCACACGCTCCAGCCTTCGGCCCTCATCAATGAAGCATATGTTCAACTCCTCAGCGCCGGAGAAGTTCCCTGGCAAAATCGGGCACATTTCTATGCGGCCGCAGCCCAGGTCATGCGCCATGTCCTGGTCGATTATGGGCGGCAGCGTCAACGATTGAAACGGGGTCCCGGTGAAGTTCACTTATCCTGCAATGACGATTGGATCGCCACCCCGGCGCGCTTCGACGAGGTGCTGGCAATTGATCGAGCTTTGGAGCGATTGGCTGCGATCGATTTACGGAAGAGCCGGGTAGTCGAGATGCGGTTCTTTGGGGGCCTAAGCGTTGAGGAGACGGCTGAGGCGTTGGGAGTAGCTGCAAATACGGTGATTCGCGATTGGAGCTTTGCGCGCGCGTGGTTACGCCGGGAGCTGGAGGGAGGCGCTGTGAGATGACCGCCGAACGCTGGAAGCAGATGGAATCGCTCTTTCAATCGGCTCTGGAACGCGACCCTTTGGAGCAGGATGCCTACCTGAATCGAGCTTGCAGTGGAGACGTCGAATTGCGCCGTGAAATCGACCAACTGCTGGCCGCCCACAACGAGAGTTCGTTCTTACGGCAAGGAGCCGCTTCGAGTGCCCTGCGCGCAGTCGAGCAATGCGGTGAGCTGCGGCCTGGAGAGCAGCTGGGTCCCTACATAGTTGAGGCGCATCTGGCGAGCGGTGGCATGGGAATGGTGTATCGAGCTCGGGACACCCGCCTACATCGGACGGTTGCCATAAAGATCCTTCGCATCGGGTCCGCTGGAGTAGAGATGCGAGCCCGTCTGAAGCGCGAGGCGCAATCGATCGCGAAGCTGCAGCACCCGAATATTTGCGCTCTCTTCGATGTGGGCGAACAGGGCGGTCGCGAATATCTGGTGATGGAACACTTGGTGGGTGAAACCCTGGCAGAGCGACTGCGCGCGGGCCCGTTCCGTCTGGACCTGGCTCTTGAGTACGCAATTCAGATCGCAGACGCATTGGACCAGGCACACCGTCGCAACATTATTCACCGGGATTTGAAGCCGGGCAATGTCATGGTCACCAAGACGGGGGCCAAGCTACTGGATTTCGGACTTGCATCCTGGTACAAATCATCCGGCCCGACCCTGCTGGACAAGACGATGGATGCAACGGATGTCACCGCGAGCGCGCCCCTGACGGTTCCCGGAACGCTCGCCGGGACGCTACCTTACATGGCCCCGGAACAGGTGCGGGGCGAAACCGTTGACGCCCGGACGGACATTTTCGCTTTCGGGCTGGTGTTGTATGAAATGCTGGCGGGCCGGCGCGCTTTCAACCAACCGGATCGGATCGCGCTGTCGAACGCAATATTGCACGAATCGCCTCCGGCCTTGGGCACCGTTCGGGCAAAGACGCCTGAAGCACTGGAACGAGCAGTAAACATCTGCCTGGCGAAAGACGCGGATGGTCGCTGGCAAAGTGCAGGGGACCTGAAGCGCGAACTGGCTTGGATCGCGGCGGTGGGCGCTAAAACGCCCGCCGCTCGGCCGATCAAGGCGCGAAGGGCGGTGCTGGCGGGGCTTGCGCTTCTGTGTACTATAGCCGCGGGTTTCGCCGGATATCGCCTGCACTCAACTCCGTCTCTTCCTTCTCTTCGATTCTCGCTTCCACCGCCGCCGGGAGCAGCTTACCTATCGGGCAGTGAACTGGCTCTGTCTCCGGATGGAACGTACCTTGTCTTCAGCGCCATCGATTCGGAGGGCAAAGATATGCTCTGGATGAGACCGTTGAAGGAGCTCAGCGCACAACCTATATCCGGCTCTGAAGGAGCGCGGCATCCGTTCTGGTCTCCGGATGGTCGCCGCCTCGCATTCTTTGTGAAAGGTCATCTCGCAATAGTGGAACTTTCAGGCGGTCCGATCCAAGTGGTCTGCGATGCGCCTAATGGACAAAGTGGAGCCTGGGGGCCGGACAACACAATCTTGTTTGTGCCGCGGCAGTTCAGCTCGGTCCATCGGGTGTCCGCCAGCGGTGGACGGCCAGTACCCGTTGTCCCTTTGGATCGATCACGGGAGGATTATGGACATTTTTGGCCTTCTTTCTTGCCAGATGGACGCCATTTCGTGTTTACCGCGCTTAGCAACCGGCATGCGGGAAAGCTCTATGTGGCTTCCCTCGACAACAAAGAATCGAAAGTGCTGGGAAGATCTTTCGGACGCACGATTGTTCATGCCGGGGCCGTGTATTTCATTGATGGCGGACTCAAATCGCAGTCATTCGATACCCGGCGTATGGACCTGAGCGGCGAGCCTCGTACCGTTGGCTCCATCGACTGGGCACAGAGTTTCGACCTCGCAGCCAGCGGAATGCTTGTCTATCGTTCCGCCGGCCGCCCAGCAGAACGCGAACTGGTGTGGTTGGACCGCTCGGGACAACGAATGTCGAGTGCACTCGATGTCGGTCCTTTCCAAAGCGTTGCTCTCTCGCCCGACGGCCGAGCCGTTGCCGCTGTAATGGGCCAGTCCAATGAGACCGTCCATATTGAGGTTTTTAAGCTGTCTCATCTAGTCAGAAACAGATTGACGCAGAATGCGGCGCTGGATTATTACCCGGTCTGGTCGCCTGATGGGCGGCGGCTTGCTTACGCATCGAAGCGTAACGGGCATGCCGACCTTTTTATGAGGGCGGCAAACGGTTCCGCCGAGGAGGAACTGCTCTTAGAATCCGAAACGGATAAGGTTCCCCGCAGTTGGTCATCGGACGGCCGATACCTCAGCGCTTCGGAGTACGATAACAAAGGTAAATACGTAGCCTGGATACTGCCCCTATTTGGAACGCGCAAACCCTTTCGATTTTGTCCAAGCCAGTACTCGGTGTCAATGAGTGAATTCTCGCCCGATGGCAAATGGGTGGCGTACTGGTCAGATGAATCTGGGCATGCCGAAATCTTCGTCGCCGGTTTTCCGGAGTGCCAATTCCGAAAGCAGGTGTCCATAAACGGAGGACACAGTCCCCGATGGCGGAGAGACGGCAAGGAGTTGTTTTATGTGGAAGGGAATAAGCTGATGGCCGTGCCTGTCGCGACCGGGCAAAGTTTGGAATACGGCACGCCGCATTGGTTATTCGACCTGCCCGTCAAAGGTGTGGGTGACCCGTACGCTTCCATGGATGGCCGCCGCTTCCTGGTGATCTCGTCCATGAAGTCGGCGGAATCGCAGCCCGTAGTGGCGGTCGTGAATGCCGTTTCGCGCAACTGATGAGATCGCCATTCTTCTCCTGGCGTTCGCATAGATTCTCTACCTGAATCGTGGAACATCCGAAGTAAGGCTGGCTTGACAGCGAATCGGCGAAGCTTTTACCTTAAACTCAGACGTGAGCACCCTTTCAAGCAACATCTCAAGCAACATCGGGGACGCGCAAAGCCGGGTTAGCGGCCAAGCGCTGGAATTGGCGGTGGTGGTGCCGACCTTCAAGGAAAGTTCCAACGT
>JAYTFR010000011.1:0-3610 GCA_043734125.1 Acidobacteriota bacterium
TGTGGCAGCGGGGTGGGCGCATCGGTTGCGGCCAACAAGATGCACGGCATTCGCGCCGCCGTTTGCCACGACACGTATTCGGCGCACCAAGGTGTGGAACACGATGACATGAACGTATTGGTCCTGGGTTCACGCGTGATTGGACCGGCCGTGGCGCCAGAATTGGTCAAGGCATTTCTTTCTGCATCTTTCACGCGCGAAGAGCGTCATATGAGGCGACTCAACAAGGTACTGGCCATCGAACGCTCCGGGATTTAACGGGCTGCGGGCCAGCTTCCAAGACTTCGTCACAACTTCAAGAAAGGCATTTATGAATCCGCTCCAGGAACTGCAAAAATATGGCCAGTCGGTCTGGCTCGATTACATCCGCCGCAACCTCATTACCAGTGGAGACCTTAAGCGGCACATTGATGAAGATGGCTTGCGAGGCATGACCTCGAACCCCGCCATCTTCGAGAAGGCGATAGCTGGTAGCACGGACTACGCCGATTTTCTCAAGTCGCTGGATGGTAAAACGGACCTCGATGCGAAGGCTCGCTACGAACTGCTAGCCATTCGCGATATTCAGGATGCGGCTGACTTGCTCAAGCCGGTCTACGTCAGCAGCAACAAACGCGACGGCTACATCAGTCTGGAAGTTTCTCCTTATCTTGCCCACGACACGAAAGCCACTCTCGCGGAAGCGCGTCGGCTGTGGAAGACGGTAGCCCGCGACAACGTAATGATCAAGGTGCCGGGAACCCCCGAAGGACTTCCGACAATAGAACAGCTGACCAGCGAAGGCATGAACATCAATATCACTTTGCTGTTCGCGCAGGATGTTTATGTCAAGGTCGCGGAAGCCTATATCGCTGGGCTGGAGAAATTTGCCGTTAGCGGCGGGGATGTCAGTCGCGTCGCCAGCGTCGCCAGCTTTTTCATCAGCCGCATTGACAGCCTGGTTGACTCGCAGTTGGGCGACAAGCTGAAAGCAACCACCGATCCACAGCAGCAAGCTCTGGTCAAGAGCGTCATGGGCAAGGTCGCAATTGCCAACGGCAAGCTGACCTACCAACGTTATTTATCTCTGTTTAGCGGTCCGCGTTGGGCTGCATTGGCTGCCAAGGGGGCGCAGACGCAGCGTGTTCTTTGGGCCAGCACAGGCACCAAGAATCCCAGCTACTCGGACGTTCTGTACATAGAAGAGCTCATCGGTCCCGATACGGTGAACACAATTCCGCCCGCGACTTTCGACGCTTTCCGCGATCACGGCAAGCTACGCAACAGCCTAACCGAAGACATCCCTGCGGCAACCAGAACTATGGAAGATCTGGCAAAAACCGGTGTTTCCATGAAGGCCGTCACCGACAAACTGACCGATGATGCGGTTCAGTTGTTCAATGATGCGTTTGACAAACTGCTGATTGCCGTCGAGAAAAGCACGAAACCCCCGACTCGCCCGGCGGTGAACGCGCAAACCTATTCCGTACCGGCAACCATGACTGCGGCTGTCAAAAACGAAGTCGATGGCTGGCGCGCCGGAGGCAAGGTGCGGCGACTATGGCAGCACGATGCCTCCATCTGGTCCGGGACCGACGAAGGCAAGTGGCTGGGATGGCTCGGCATTGTCGACGAGCAAATCGCCAACGTTCAAAAACTGATCGATCTGGGAGCGGAAGCGCGCTCGGGCGGATTTACGCAAGTCATGTTGCTCGGCATGGGCGGATCGAGTCTTTGCCCCGAAGTGCTGAAGATGACCTTCGGTCACATTTCGGGCAGCCCCGAATTGTTCGTTCTGGATTCCACCGATCCGGCACAGGTTCGCTCGTTCGAGAAGAATGCGGATCTCAGCAAGAGCCTGTTCATCGTCTCCAGCAAGTCTGGCAGCACCCTCGAACCCAACATCTTCAAGCAGTATTTCTTCGAACGCGTTTCGCAGACTGTGGGCGCGGATAAGGCAGGCAGCCGGTTTATTGCGGTCACCGATCCTGGCTCAAAGATGCAGCAGGTCGCTGAAGGCGATAAGTTCTTACACATTTTCGCCGGAGTACCCTCGATTGGTGGGCGCTACTCGGCGCTATCGAACTTTGGCATGGTTCCAGCGGCTGTGATGGGCTTGGACGTCAAGAAATTCCTGAATAGTGCCCGCGGCATGGTGCAAGCTTGCGGCGCATCCACTCCTGTTGATGAGAATCCGGGTGCCATGCTGGGCATTGTCATGGGCACGGCAGCGCGCAATGGCCTTGACAAGATTACGATTTTGACTTCATCCGGCGTCTCGGATCTTGGCGCATGGTTGGAACAACTCATCGCCGAATCCACTGGCAAGGAAGGCAAAGGCATTGTCCCGGTTGATCGCGAACAGCTTGGCGCGCCTGATGTTTACGGCAACGACCGCATCTTCGCTTACCTGCGATTGGCAGCCGAACCGGACGCTGCAGTAGACGCGAAGCTTACCGCACTAGAGCAAGCTGGACACCCCGTCGTCCGCATTGTTCTAAACGATGTTTACGATCTGGGTCAGGAATTCTTTCGCTGGGAAATTGCTACAGCGGTCGCGGGATCGATTCTTGGGATCGACGCCTTCAACCAGCCCGACGTCGAAGCCAGCAAGATTGTCACCAAGAGCTTGACTTCGGAATATGAGGCCAAAGGTTCCCTGCCAGTGGAAACTCCGGTACTGGTGGACGCCGGTGTGAAGCTCTTTACAGACGCAGCCAACGCGGACGCTCTCGCCAAAGCTGCTGGCAACGACAAAACTCTCGCCGGATATTTGAGGGCGCATCTAAGCCGCCTCGGCGCGGGCGATTACTTTGCTGTGCTGGGCTACGTCGAGATGAATATGGCGCACGAACAAGCTCTGCAAACATTGCGTCACGCGGTGCGGGACAAGAAGAAGGTTGCGACGTGTCTCGGTTTTGGGCCGCGATTCCTGCACTCGACAGGACAGGATTACAAGGGCGGACCGAATTCCGGTGTATTCTTGCAGATTACCTGTGATGACGCGGCCGATCTGCCCGTTCCTGGACAGAAATATACTTTCGGCATCGTGAAGGCCGCACAAGCACGCGGAGATTTTCAGGTGTTGGCGGACCGCAAGCGGCGGGCGCTACGCGTGCATCTTGGCGCGGATGTGGACGCAGGTTTGGCTGCGCTGGTGAAGGCAGTGCAGCAGGTGCTGGGATAACCCTGCCATGGCCTTTGACACGCGAGAAATAGCACATTCCTCGGGGATGAATCTCCCTTCGGAATGACAAACTTCGACATGTATTTCTAAACGAGTTCTCAGATTTGTTACTTAGGAGCTACCCATGCAGTTAGGAATGGTAGGACTGGGCAGGATGGGCGCGAACATGACGCGCCGTCTGATTCGCGGTGGGCACGAACTCGTAGTCTCGGATTTGAGTCAGGATGCGGTCAAAGGTCTCGTGGGGGAAGGAGCCGTCGGCTCAACTTCGCTGGACGACTTTGTAGGGAAGCTCAAAACTCCGCGTGCAGCTTGGGTCATGGTCCCGGCGGGCGACCCCACGGAGAAGACGGTGCAGGCCCTGGCTGATCGCATGCAAGCGGGCGACACGATCATTGACGGGGGTAACTCCTACTTCAAAGACGACGTCCGCCGCTCGGAACA
>JAYTFR010000012.1:0-25228 GCA_043734125.1 Acidobacteriota bacterium
GCGAGCTCGTGCCGGATTTGTTTGAACCAAAGCTCGTAGGCCTGGTGCACGATGATGAAGAGCATCTCATCGTGCGCGATTAGCTTGCCCTCTTTCAGGCTAAGCGGCTTTTGCAATTCGAGGAGCGCATCAATCCCGAGATAATCGCCGTAATACTGCAAATCCCTCGGCTGATTAAACGGACACTCCATCGCGGAAGTGTCGCGCAGTCCGCGGGGCGGAGTCAATCCGCGCAAGGAGGGACGTTTTCCAAAAAGCCCCCGGCGGCGGCTCGGAAGCACGCCCCTCCTCGTCCTGATTAATAGCAAATCCCCGGCGCCGCCCCGAGGTACGTATCACTCGAAAGTTGCTTGAGCATGAACGCCGCGACGTCCGCCCGCGAAATGCGTGTCGGCAAAAAATAACTGCCGACATTCCCGTGCTGATATTCGCCGCGCGCGGCGCCATTCGTGAGCGCCGAGGGCCGCACGATCACCCAATCCGGTTCGCTGTGCGTGACGAGCTTTTCCTGCCGCCGCCGATCCCAGAAATAGAAGGGCAGAATCAATGGCACTGCAAAAAGCGTCGTGAGAATTCCGAGCCGGCCGGCCGCGTCGCAAACGCCGAGCGAACTCTCCACAATCAAGCGCGGGACCTCGCAGGCCTTCATCGCGCGCAAAATGTTGCGCGTTCCTTCCGATAAAATATTTGTCGGATAAAAAAAGCGCTTATGCCCGAGCGCGCACAAGACCGCATCCTGTGCGCGCATGGCCGCTTCGACCGACGGATAGTCCATCACGTCGCCGCGGACGACCCGCAGATCCTTGTGCTCGAGCGGCAGCCGTTTTGGATCGCGCACAAACGCCGTCACCCTGTGACCTTGCGCCAGCGCCTGCTTTACAAGCTCAAGGCCCGTCCCACCCGTGGCGCCGACCACGAGGAGCGAGAGCGGACTTTGCAGGTGACGCGCAAAGAGCGCCGGACGCCGGGAACGCGGCGGTCGTCGGAACAAGGCGCGGCTAAACGCGATCGCATAAATTAGCCAACAAAGCAGAATGATTTTTCCGGGGGTGATGGCCATAAACAAAGGTGGATCAAACCACGGCTCGACCGAGACACGCTTGAAACGCCCAGATCCCGCGATGGAGGGAGGCTACCCGCTTTTTATCTGCAAGCCCGAGCAGAATTTCATAGCTTTTCCTATTGGCGGCGCAAGCGCCGGCTCTTCGAGGAAATCCCAGCAGGCCGCGAACTCCTCTAGGAGAGCGCTCCCTGGCTGATTTGCGCGCACCAATGGAACCTTCCACGTTCACTTTCAGGAAACCTCTATGCACTCAAAAATCCTGCTCCTCGCGTTCGCTTTGTCGGCTACTTCATTCGCACAAAGCCCACCACCGGCTTCGAACCCGGCGGGCCAGCGACCCTTCACCTTCGAAGACATGATGAAGCTGAAGCGCGTCGAGGAACCAGTTCCGTCTCCCGACGGCAAGTGGGTGCTATTCGCCGCGGTGGATGTCGATCTGCAGGCCAACACGAAGACGCCGCATGTCTGGGTCGTGCCGCTCGATTCAAACAACGAGACACCCGGGGCGCCCCATGTCTCGCCGGGGTTGCGAAACATGGGTGAGCAGGGCCGAAAAGCAGGTTCCTCCACTTCGCAGGATCATGCGCAAGCGACTGTTCCTGCTTCGGTCGGAATGACAGATAGTGGAGAGAGGGAGATCATTTCTGACCAGGATGCTGATCGGCCGCGCTGGGCTCCTGATGGCAAGCGGTTTGCGTTTGTTTCGACCAAAGAGGGTGGATCGCAAATCTGGATTGCGGATTTTGATGGCGCGACGGGGACGGTGACTGCCAGGTATCGGCTTACAAACATTGCGACCGAGGCCAGCGGCGAACTCTGGTCGCCGGACGGGAAGAACATTCTGTTTACTTCAGATGTTTTTCCGGAATGTGACGGTGCGCCTAGTGCCGAAGCCGACTGCAATGCCAAGAAGATGGATGAAGTGAACAATTCTAAAGTAAAGGCACAGATATTCACTCGCCTGCTGTATCGGCATTGGAATGCTTACAAACAGGGGAAGCGGTCGCACTTGTTCGTCCTCCCGGCCCCCATGGAATTTAATGAGGTCGGAGCGAAAGCTTCGCCCGTCGTGGCAAGTTTTCCGCGCGACCTCACACCCGGCGACTATGATGCACCGGTGTTTTCGCTCCGCGGACAAGACGACTACACCTTTTCTCCCGACGGCGAGGAGATTTGCTATAGCTCGAACCATGACCCGGTCGAGGCGATTTCGACGAACAAGGATTTGTTCCTGGTGCCCGTGACTTTTCCGGCGGAGGCCTCGTCTGCGCAGGTTCTGGCGGCGACCAAGAACATCACCGCCGACAACAAGGCGGCGGATGAGACTCCGCTTTATTCGCCGGATGGGAAATACATCGCTTATCGCGCGCAGGCGCGTCCGGGAGATGAGAGCGACCGCTGGCGGCTGATGCTGTACGGCCGGAAGACAGGGGAGAAAACTGACTTAACGAAAAGCTTTGACCTGTGGGTGGGCTCGTTCAGCTGGGCCGGGCGATATGAACTTTTCTTTGGTGCCGAAAATGAGGGAGAGTCCGCAATTTTTAACGTTTGGCCAGAACTCTGCCTTGACCGATGCCATCCGGTAAGGTTTCTCGACGGATTTAACGATGATGTCTCAGCGTTTGAGACCGCAAAGACCGAACATCGGCACGCCATTTCGGACAATATTCTCTTCAGCCGGATGTCCCTGCAAGCGCCCACCGAGGTGTTCACTGCGGATTACGGTTCATGCGTAATTGGTCTTGAAAAGCTAACGGCCGTGCTGCGTGGGGAAGCTAAAGAGCCGCTGCCCGCATGTGCCTTGCCGAAAGCGCGTCAGCTTACACACCTGAACGACTCGGTTCTCTCCCAAATCTCGATGTCCCCGCTCGAGCCCTTCTGGTTCCCTGGTGCCAACAATGACAAAGTCGAAGGTTTCCTGGTCAAGCCGCCGAACTTCGACCTCAGCAAGAAGTATCCGGTGAAGTTCCTCATCCACGGCGGGCCAGAGGGGGCGTGGGGGGACGACTGGAGCTATCGCTGGAATCCGGAGCTGTTTGCAGCAAATGGCTACGTCGTCATCATGATCAACTTCCACGGCTCGACCGGATACGGGCAGAAGTTTATTGACGCGATCAATGGCGACTGGGGCGGCGCTCCCTACGAAGACCTGATGAAGGGACTCGACTACGCCGAGCAGCATTATCCTTTCATCGACAAAGACCGCGAGTGCGCGCTGGGCGCCAGCTACGGCGGATACATGGCCAATTGGATTCTCGGCCACACCAACCGCTTCAAGTGCATCGTGACCCATGATGGCATCTTTAACACCGAATCGGCTTACGGCGACACCGAAGAGCTGTGGTTCAACGAGTGGGAGTTCAAAGGCACGCCGTGGACGAACCGCGAAATGTATCGCAAATGGTCTCCGCATTTGTCGGCGACGAACTTCAAGACGCCGACGCTGGTAGTGCATGGGCAACTCGATTACCGCCTCGACGTCTCGCAGGGATTCGATCTGTTCACGACTTTGCAGCGCCAGGGCATACCCTCGAAAATGCTGTATTTCCCGGATGAAGGCCATTGGGTGCTCAAACCACAGAATTCGCAGCTCTGGTACAAGACGGTAAACAACTGGGTAGATCAGTGGATTGGAAAACCAGCGGCCAGTGGTCAGTGATGTGAGCCGGTAAGGCCGGTGTTGCGCGGGCGCCTCTTCCGGCGTGGGATCCCTCCCTCGACTGCACTGCGCCGCCGTTCGGGATGACGCAGGATTTGGGGGAATTGCGTCATCCCGAAGGCCCGCGCTTTCATCAGCGGGACGAGGGATCTAGCGTGCGCGACGTTGCCGCGGGCCAGGGAGAGAGTCCCCCGTTAGGCCCCCTGCTCTCCTCCGCATTCAGCCGCAAAAGAAGGCTCCAGCTGACGTGCTTCGCAACGGCGCGAATGACGAGCCAAAATCCCTTGACCTGTCTATAACTATAGGGTTCATCCTAGGGTCAGTTCATGCTGAGCGTGTCGCAAATCGCCAAACGGTTCGGCCTCAGCCGTACCGCCATTCTCTATTACGAGCGTCGCGGGCTGCTGAAGCCGGCGCATCGCACGAGCGCTAAGTATCGCGTCTACGGCGAGAAGGAAGCGCGGGTACTGGAACAGATCTGCCTGTACCGGTCGGTGGGACTGAGCGTTTCCAGCATTCGAGCCATGCTGGCGAATTCCGAGACGAACGTTGCCTCGTTGCTGCAGCGGCGGTTGCGCGAGTTGGACACCGAGATCGTCAAACTGCGCAGCCATCAGGCGGTGATTTTGCGGCTCCTGCAAAGCAAGAATATCCTAAGGAGGAAAAGGAATATGACCAAAGACAAATGGGTTTCAATCATGAAGGCGGCGGGCTTCAGCGAGGACGACATGCATCGCTGGCATCGCGAGTTCGAGCGCGCCGCGCCCAACGACCACAACGAGTTTCTCGAGTTCCTGCACATTCCGGAGGCGGAGATCACGACGATCCGCAGTTGGAGCAGGAAATGAGGGGGATGGGGTAATCGGGTAATGAACAACAAGGGATGTCATTCCGAGCAGTAGAGCGAAGCGAAGCGACGAGGAACCTGGGGTTCGGCTTGATCGAGAAACAACAGCAGGTTCCCCACCGCTGAAGCGGTTCGGAATGACATCATTGATAGAAATAGGGAATGTTGGCATTGTGGTCGCCTCAATCTTGCAAGTGAGGTCCAAACCGGCCACAATAGCAATCCGTAGCGGGCGAGGCCTGTCTTGAGCGCAGTCGAAGGAGCGCCCGCGCTACACTCATGCGCGGCATTCGAATTCTTCTCTGGATCGGCACCGCCCTGCTCGGGGCCATCGCGTTCGCCACCATCGGCCTGCACCGCGGCGAACAGATCAACGCTTTGTGGCTGGTGACGGCAGCGGTTTGCACTTACGCCGTAGCCTACCGTTTCTACAGCAAATTTATCGCCACTAAGATTCTCGTCCTCGACGCCAAGCGGGCCACGCCCGCCGAACGCCTGGAAGATGGCCGCGACTTCGTTCCCACCAACAAATGGGTAGTCTTCGGACATCACTTTGCCGCCATTGCCGGACCCGGCCCACTCGTCGGCCCCGTGCTGGCGGCGCAATTCGGCTATCTCCCCGGCACCTTGTGGATTCTCGCCGGCGCAGTCTTTGGGGGCTGCGTGCAGGACTTCGTGATTCTTCTGTTTTCTGTTCGCCGCGATGGAAAATCTCTCACCGAAATGGCGAAGCAGGAAATCGGCCGTGTCGGCGGGCTGGTGGCCTACGGCTCGGTTATCGCGATTCTCATTATCCTGCTCGCGGTGTGCGCCCTGATCGTGGTGAACGCCCTAAAGCAGAGCCCGTGGGGAACCTTCACCGTCTCCATGACAATCCCTATCGCATTTCTGATGGGCCTTTACCTGCGCCGGATGCGGCCGGGCCGCGTGCTGGAAACGTCAGTGCTGGGGTTCATCCTAGTGATGGCCGCAATCTGGGGCGGGCAGTGGGCGTCGCAAACCCCATCGGTCGCCAAATATTTCACCTTCGGCGCACCCGCCCTGGCGATTGCAATCATCATTTATGGATTCTTCGCCTCCGCGCTCCCGGTATGGCTTCTGCTTGCGCCGCGCGACTATCTGAGCACGTTTGTGAAGCTGGGCACAATCGCATTGCTGGCGGTGGGAATTGTCGTGATGCATCCCGTGCTGCGCATGCCGGCGCTCACCCGCTTTATTGACGGAACCGGGCCGGTGTTCGCCGGAAAACTCTTTCCCTTTGCGTTTATCACCATTGCCTGCGGCGCGATCAGCGGATTTCACTCGCTGATTTCAAGCGGCACCACGCCCAAGCTCATCCGGCGCGAAACGGAAGCACGCATCGTCGGCTACGGATCTATGTTGTGCGAGTCGATGGTTGCAATCATGGCCACGGTTGCGGCCTGCGTTCTGGAGCCGGGAACATATTTCGCCATCAACAGTCCTGCGGGGATCGCCGGGCAACTCCCAGAAAAAGCTGCAGCCACAATTTCGGGCTGGGGATTTCCGGTCACCGCGGAATCTATGCATGCGCTAGCGCAAAGCGTTGGCGAGCAGACGTTGTTCAACCGCACCGGCGGCGCGCCGGCATTCGCGGTCGGCATGGCGCACATTTTTTCCGGTAGCCTTCGCGGACAAACGCTCATGGCGCTGTGGTACCACTTCGCGCTGATGTTCGAGGCGCTATTCATTCTGACCGTGCTCGATGCCGGCACGCGTGTTGGGCGATTCATGCTGCAGGACGCGCTCGGGCACGTCTGGAAGCCGCTCGGCCGCACCGGATGGTATCCCTCGACGCTGGCAACCAGCGCACTCATTGTCGCGCTCTGGGGCTATTTCCTTTGGCAGGGCGTTCGCGATCCGCTCGGCGGAATCAATTCGCTTTGGCCGCTGTTTGGGATCGCCAACCAGCTGCTGGCCACGGTAGCGTTGTGTGTCGCCACCACCATCGTCATCAAAATGCATCGGGCGCGGTACGTGCTGGTCACGCTGGCGCCGCTGGTGTGGCTGGTGACGGTCACGTTCACCGCGTCCTGGCACAAAATATTTGATTCCGATCCTCGCATCGGCTTCCTGGCGCAGGCGCGCCAGATCGCCGCCGCTGGAGGAAACGCTCGGCTGGTCTTCAACAATCGCCTGGACGCGGTTGTGACCGGAGTTCTGGTCGCGATGGTCACGCTGCTTCTGATTGAATCTGCGCGGCAATGGGCGGGAATACTGGCTGGAAACAAAGTTACGCCGACGACAGAGGCGCCGTTCGTGATGACGCGCATGACAGAGGGAGCCGGATGAACTTTCTCAAACTGTGCCGCGCCATCCTGCGGGAAATATTTGAGGAGTCGGCGTACGAGCGGTTCTGTGCCTGCGAAGGCCTCCCGCGTGGACGCGAGTCTTACAGACTCTTCGTGCGCAGACGACCACCAAAGGTCAGATGCTGCTGATGAACCGCAGAGATCTGATCCGATATGCCGCGATGCTCGCTCCTTTGGTGAACTCGCGAGCCCTGTGGGGGAGGAGTGCGCTGCCGGAAATTGCCTTTACCTTCGATGATCCGAAGACTGACGGCGTCGGAGGGCTGTCGTGGCAGGAAACCAACGAACGCATGTTGGAGGCGCTTGCCAAGCACAGGATTAAGTCCGTGTTGTTTGCGACGGGCAAGCGGGTGGACAGCGAGGCAGGGCGACAGCTTGTCGCAGCCTGGAGCCATGCCGGCCACGCCCTTGGGAATCATTCCTACTCACATCTTTCTTTCAATAATACCGACATCACGCTCTCCCAGTTTGAAGCAGACGCTCTCAGGAACGAACCTCTGATTCGCGATTACCCGCAATTCGTGCGCTTGTTCCGGTTCCCCTATTTAAAAGAAGGCGAAACGACGGAAAAACGCGATGGCATGCGCTCTTTCCTCCGGCAGCATGGGTACCGGATCGGAACAGCGACGATTGACGCGTCGGACTGGGCCATTAGTCGAAGACTCGAAAAGCACCTGATAAGCGACCCGAAAACCAGCACTGCTCCCTACCGAGAATTCTTCGAGCAGCATATCTGGGACCGTTCCCAGTTTTATGACTCTCTGGCCCGGAAGGTGCTCGGGCATTCGGTACCCCATACCGTCTTGTTGCACCACAATGCGCTCAATGCGGCGTTCCTCGACCAACTGATCGAGATGTTTGTGAATAAGGGATGGAAACCGATCGACGCGCTTCACGCTTACGCAGACCCCGTCTATGATCTTCAGCCCAAGACCCTACCCGCGGGAGAAAGCTTGATTTGGGCATTGGCAAAGCAAAGCGGCAAGTTTGACGATGAGCTTCGCTATCCCGGGGAAGATGACGTCTATGAAAACCCCCAGATGGACGCACTTGGACTCTAGTTAAATGACTTCGGACTAGGCCCAAGGAATCGCTCTGGTGCCCGGGATCGGATTGAACCGATCGATCCCAGAGTCTCCGGGCGAATTGCATCCCCTTAAGAAGGTGCGGCAAGGAAAAAACGCCAGGGTGCTGGAGTCACCCTGGCGTGCCACAGACGTGTGGCCTCAGAACTCGATATTTGCTCGCAGTTCTATAACGCGGGCGCCTTCATTGGGCGAGTTGGAATTGAAGTTCGGCGTGGTTCCACCTAACATGAACCCGCTACCCTGGACGAACGGGAACTGGTATCCAGCCGCAGTGCAGTAGTAGTTACATCCCGACCCCGGTCCCTGCTGGAAATTTGGATGGTTGAACGCGTTAAGCATTTCCGCCTGGAAAGTGAAGTTGACGTTCTCTCGAATTGGGAACCGCTTGCTCAGCGAGATGTCGTCATTCCAGTAGTGCGGACCGTGCAGCCAGACGCGCTGCGCGATCGTCCCCGGGGTGGTATTCGGCGTAATAAATGCCGGATTCGCTCCCCCGCCAGGAGCCAGGTACTTGGGGTTTATGAGCGAGACCTGGGTTGAGCCTGGAATGCGGTATACACCGATGGCACTCTGCAATTGCGACACGGTCACGCCATGCAGGACTACGCCTCCATCGCCCATACCGTCTGCGTTCGGGTTGTTGTTGAATGTGCTCGCAGTTGTTGGATCGCCATTGCCGCTTCCCCCGCCCAGCAGGAATGGCGTACCGGTTTGGAAGTTGAAGATCGTACCGATCGTCCATCCTCCCACAATTTTGTCCAGAACCTTGTTATTGCCGAGGAAGGCTCGACCGTGACCGAAGGGCAGATCAATCGTTCCGTTCACGTTGATCACGTGCCGCATATCGAACAGCGCCGGACCATATCCCAAGCGCGGGTTGCGCAGCGTGAAGGTGTAGGTTTGTCCCTGCCAATTGTTAGGACTACTCACACCGAGGGTGTGACTCCAGGTGTAGTTAGCATCGAATTGCATGCCGTGCCATTGCCGCTGTCTGAAATCAACCTGCAACCCGTTGTAGTTGGAGTAGCCCTCGGCGACCAGGTAAAGAGCTGAACTCCCGGCAGCGAAGGGGTTCGCTTGGAAGAAGTTTGTTGGTAGACCGGGCCCTGCACCACCGGCCCAGTTCACTCCGTTTAAAGGATTGGTGCATGGACCGAAGGGATTGTTGCCTGAAGAGTCCGCCACCAGGTTACAGAAGTACGGCGCGGTACCGAAAGGATTGTCGAGCCTGCCCGCAATCGCCCCTGCTTGGCCGGTTCCTACCATCGTGGAGAGGGTGCTATCGGTGTAGTCGACGAAGCTGCCGTCTGCTCCCGTCCCCTCACCTGCGAACGCTGCATCGAACAGCGGCGTCGCTTGCTGGCCCGGCAGCCCATGATTCGCGTATGACCCCTGGAAGTTGGGATTGCCACTGGCATTGTTGGCGGCCAAGTTGGTCATCGCACTTTTGACGTTGGTCAACACGCCATAGTTCCCTTTTTGGAAGATGTTCACTTCATTGACGTCCTGGTACATCCATTGCCGCAGAGTGCGATTGCCAACATAGCGAACCTCTAACGCTTGCGACCTACCCAATTGGCGCTGGATGCCAACATTCCACGACATCGTGTACGGCTGCTTGATGTGCTGATCCATGCCGTTCACTCCCGGGAAGTTGATGAACGTGAAGTCAGATTCAGCTTCACTTTTCAAGTAAGCCTGCGGCGATAGCAGGTATGAATTCCCTGCGGGTAACTGCAGCGGCGCCTTGTTGTTGAAGAGAAACGGCGTGTCGAGAATGTAGCTGCCCGGAGCAAAGTTACTCGAACCAGGGTTGCTGTTAGCGTTAAGGCTGAACCCCTGATAGAAGAACGCGCCAATGTCGGATGCCTGGTTCCAGAAGTACTGCTGCGGTTCCGTAAACTTCTTCAAGGACGATCCGATGCGAATGACGGTTTTGTCCCCACCCATGAGCTTACCCAGCATGCCGTCGTTTCCGCGAGGATTCCACGCGATTCCGATTGCCGGCTGCGGACTCACATTCCAGCTGTTGAAGGGACGGGGCCGCTGCGTGATCTGCGGATTCATGTCCCCCGTGAACGAACCCGGATTGAACAGGTTGTAAACACCCGAGGGGCCGAACATCGCTGAGGTATCGGCGTTATGGTATCCGCCGGTTAGATCGTGATCCGGACCGGTGAAGTCCCAACGCATGCCATAGTTGATAGTCAGGTTGGGTCGAATGCGGTATGAGTCCTGGAAGTGTAACGCCCAAGCGCGTTGTAACTCATCGAGGTTATAACCCAATAGTTCAGGCGGGCTGTTAGCATAAGTTTTACGCTTTGGATCGTAGGCATATTGCCCGCCTACTCCAGAAATTCTCCCGGTGAGAATGGCGTACAACTGCTTTGCCTGAGCAATCTGGGAAGCGTTTGCATTTGGAATATTATTGCTGATCGCATTCACGGCAGGATCCGGAGTAACCAGTCCGAGGTTAACCACCGGAAATCCCTGCACCGCGTTGTAATAGTGATCCTGTTCCTGATACCAGGAAATACCGAAGCTGAGGCTGTGCGCCTTCTTTTGCCAGCTCAAGGTGTCGGAAAAATTCAATAGCGGATAGAAAGTTCCAACCGTGAGCCAATCAACTGTTCCATTCATCTGCGTTGCCCGGGTGCCGCCAGCACCCGTGTAGTTCCAGCCTACCTGCGGAACATTCACATCGATCGGGGCCGCATTGTTGTTGAAGAGAGAGGAGTTGTAGAGATAACCACCGCGGAAATTGTTGACGACATTGGGAGAGAAAGTCCAATCAAATCCGAAGGATGCGGAATAGTTTTTCGAAGTGTTTCCTGCTCCAGTCTTGGACCACGTAGAGCCCGGAAAGTCCGGGGGCTGAGCGCCCGGCTGCCTGGTCTTCGTCATGTTCCATGCCAGGTTGTAACGCATCTTGTCGTTCGGAGTGTAGTCGACCCGGACCGACGGGAAGTACCTGACATCGGGATTCGACACGAGCCAGTCGATCCGGTTAACGTTGAGGTCGCCGTTAATGGGTGTCACTGTTCCAGCGCTGAGAGCAGGATACGCGCTGAAAACGGCTGCAGTCGATGGACTCAAGGTGTTGTTGGGAACGTTGTGGCTCGCGGCCAACTGAAAGAGATCGACCTGCTGGGTCGCTCCATTGGTGTCGACATAGGAGAAGAGTCCCTGTTGTGCCGCTTTGGTGAACAACCAATTGTTCGCCTTAATGGTTCCGGGCTGCCGAAATTCCGAAAAATTTCCAAAAACGAACAACCTGTTCTTAATAATGGGACCGCCCAAGCTGCCACCGAACTCGTTCAGCTTCACCGGGTTCTTCTTGATCGGATTTGAGGGATCGAGCGCATTCGCAGCATCGTTCGACCAACTCTGCGCATTCAGGGCTGCATTTCGAAAATCTTCAAAGACGCGGCCATGGAAGGCATTGCTGCCGCGACGCGTTACAAAGTTAATCTGCATGCTGGCCTGACCGAAGCCCTGATTCATATCGAGTTGCTCAGTCTGAACGGTCATTTCTTCGATGCTTTCAATCCGCGGCTCCACAGCCGGCTCTGAGTTACCGCCGAACTTCATGCGACTCGAACTTCCAATGATCCCATCGATATTGGTTCCCTGGTCAATCGAGGGGAGCCCGTTCCAAGTCCCGCCGATGTTGCCTTGTACGCCGGTGTAGCCGGGAATCAATTGGGAGAGCTGGCTGAGGTTGCGCCCCTGCATGGGAAGGTCTTCAATCTGCTTCAAGTTGATGGTCGTCCCGATTGCATTGCTGGTGGTTTCAACTAAAGGTGCTGCGCCTCCGTTGACTTCCACAGTCTCGTTGACCGTGCCCACCTTCAGCGTCGCTGAGATATCAGTAGTACGGGCTGCTTCGACGATGACGTCGTTATAGACTTGGGTTTGGAACCCCGGCTTCGTAATCGTGAGCCTGTACTTGCCGAGCGACAGATTCACAAAAGTGAAATTGCCAGCCTCGTGGGACTCGCCCTTGCGAGTACTGCTGGTCGCAAGATCCACTAGATCAACTTCCGCACCTGCCACGGCGCTGCCACTTGGATCCAGCACTGTCACCGCAACCGTTCCCTCGGAACCATGCTGCGCAAAGGCCAACGGCAAATACAGCCAGCCAAAGAAACTGAATGCTGCGATCAGACAGAAATAAGAAAAGCTGCGGGACATAAGTCCTCCTCGCGAATCTTTTATCGGCGCTGGGCCGTCCTGGAGCTAAAACAACGACGTTTTCGCCCGATAAGAACCCCGGGCGGAATATGTTTTCCGCTTGGTTGGATGTTGTATACTTTATTCGCTCGCCTTGTCAAGACTATTCTGGCTCCGGATTGTCTTCTTCCAGTCTTCGCCGCGGCACGTTTCCCGATCTAACCAATCCCTGTCCGGGCAAGCGTTTATGCTGGCGGGCATGCACGGCAACCCGCGATTCTTAACCTTTCTCAATCTCTAAGCAGAGCAAAGGTGTATTTTGCTGATGAGGAAACTGCATTGAAAGGGACTACGAGACGGGAACTCCTGAAGCGCGCCGCCTCTCTGACCGGCGCCGCCCTGATTCTGCCGCCACGAACCTGGTCGGTTCCTGGCCGTCCCGTCACCTTCACTAATATCGTCCCCTCCTCGGGAATCACTTTTCTGCACGACAACGCCGCATCGCCGGAGAAACTTCTTATCGAAACCATGGGCTCCGGCTGCGCCTGGATCGATTACGACCAGGACGGATTGCTCGACCTCTATCTTGTGAACGGCGCGGCGACCAAGGTCTACGCTCCCCCGCACCCACTGCGAAGCGCGCTTTATCGCAACAATGGAGATGGAACGTTTTCTGACGTGACTGCTAAAGCTGGAGTTGGGGCGGAAGGCCTGTTCGGCATGGGCGTCGCCGTCGGCGATTTTGATAATGACGGATTCCCTGACCTTTTCGTCTGCGGCTACGGACGCTGCATTCTTTATCACAATAACGGGGACGGGACGTTTGCAGACGTGACATCACACGCCGGTGTGGGGAACGCAGGCTTGTGGGCATCGAGCGCAGCCTGGTTCGACTACGACAACGACGGCCGCCTCGACCTCGTAATCGCCAACTATCTCGACTGGTCGCCCGAGCGGAACTTCTACTGCGGCGACCGTGGGCCGGGAATGCGCAGCTACTGCCATCCCGACGATTTCAATCCTCAGCCTCCCACGCTCTACCACAACAACGGCGACGGGACCTTTACCGACGTCAGTAAATCCTCTGGCCTCGGAGCAAAGCCCGGTAACGGCTTGGGCATTGTTACGTTCGACTACGACAACGACGGTTGGCAGGACGTCTTTATCGCCAACGATCACATGCCGAATTCGCTCTTCCGCAACAATCGCAACGGGACCTTCACCGAAGTCGGCTACCTTGCGGGCGTTGCTGTCAGCGGAGATGGCCAATTCGAAGCGGGCATGGGGACCGACGCCGCCGATACCACCGGCAACGGACGTATGGACCTGGTCGCCGTACATCTCGACATGCAACTGGCTCGCTTGTACCAGAACATGGGCGACGGAATTTTCGAAGACGCCACTTTTCGCTCCAAACTTTCCTACGCGACGTTTCACATGAGCGAATTCGGCGTAAAGTTTTTCGACTACGACAACGACGGGGCCCGCGATCTCTTCATGGCCAACGGTCACGTTCTAGACAACATCGAGCTCTACCACGCCGACACGAAGTACGCCGAGCCGAAGCTGATGTTTCGCAACAAGGGCCGTGGCGTGTTTGAAAACGTCAGCGAGCAGCTCGGGCCCGACTTTCTTGTGCCTCGAGTTAGCCGCGGCGCTGCTGTCGGGGACTTCGACAATGACGGCGACCTGGACATTCTCGTAAACAATTGCGGGCAAGCGCCGCAACTGTTTCGCAACGACGGCGGAAACGCGAACCACTGGCTGGAAATTCTTTTGATTGGGACGAAATCGAATCGTGATGGCGTCGGCGCGAGAGTGACGCTCATTGCTGGACAGCTGACTCTATACGATCAGCGCAAAGGTGGCATGAGTTATCAGTCGGCTCACGACCCGCGGCTGCATTTCGGCCTAGGTCAGCGCACCAAGATCGACTCAATTGAGATCGTCTGGCCCAGCGGGATGAAAACAACACTGACCAACCTGAAGTGCGATCAAATCATCGCGGTGAAAGAAGGCGCAGGAATCGTGGAACGTCCATTTCCGCGCTTCAGGTCTTGAAATTAAATCGCAACGAGACGCAACCGTCGAAGTCAGTGCTGCTGTTGTGCAACTCCCCCGTAGCTGGCCTTCGTTTCTCCCGGCGCGGACCTGATCCGCTCTGCCTGGCCTTCGTTCAGCTTCACTAACATTGCGAGTGCCTCCTGGGCTTTTTGCACATCGCCTTGCTTCCGATAGACCGCTGCGAGGTTCGAATAAACCGAAGCGTTTCCCGGATCGAGATCCCGCGCCTTTTCCAGATGCGCCGCTGCATTCGCAGTCTGCCCGCCCAGCAAATAGAGTTTGCCGAGCGCAAGCTGCGAGCTGGGATAGTTCGGCTTCTCCAAGACCGCGGCCTCCAATGCCTGCCGCGCTTCTTCATATTCCTTCTGGCCCGGAGCAATGCCCGACCGTAGCAGCGCCTCGCCGAAAAGCGTCAACAGCTGGAAGTTGCGATGTCCCTGGGTAATTCCCTCGCGCGAGATCCTTGCAGCCTCTGGAATGTTTCCCTCCAGCATCGCCTCCTGTGAGCCTGCGATATAGGCGATGTCAGAGCCGGGCGCCGTCGTGCGCGCGAATTCGAAGTCGCTCTTCGCATCATCGAACCGGTCGAGCAGGCTGAGGAACATGCCACGCTCAAAATGAAGTTGCGCGGAGTTGGGCAAGTGCTTCAGACCGAGGTCCACGACCTGCATCCCAAGCGCATACGCCTGTTTGCCCATGCAGGCATCGGCGATGAACATGTAGAGCCTATCATTGTCCGGCGTGGACGATGCCGCCCGTTGCAATGCGTCCAAGGCTTCTTGATCTTGCGAGTCGCCGACGTACGCCTGCGCCAGAAGATTGTTCACGCTGGCATTGTCGTGCCCGCGATCCCGGAGCCCCAGCAGCAAAGAAATGGCGCGCTCCGACTTCCCGGTGGCAACGTAGCAGAGCGCAAGATTGAAGTCCGCCGCATAGTCGTTGACCCCACGCCCGCGAGCGGCAAGCAAATGTGGGATGGCTTGACTAAACTCTCCGCGACGGGTCAAAGCGGTTCCCGCTTTCAGTTCTTTCTCGGCCTGCTGGTCGAGGTAATTTCCGGGTCCGTCTTGTTCTGTTTGGAGCGGCGGGTTCGGAGCCACCGTTGAGGGTTGCCCTCCCGGGCGCACTTGGGCGTGCGCTAGTCCCCATACGAGGAGGGGCGCGAGCCATCTCCCCACTTTTCGAAAACCACACAAATCGCACATCGGCAACCTCGTGAAGCGCGAGGAATACGAGCTTCACAACACCACTGGCAAACGTCTTCCTGGCAGCACTTCTACTTCCACTTCCCTTCGCCTTCCACAATTGTGATGTAGCGATCAATGGGCACATCTACAAAGCGCTCCGTCTTACCGCTGGGCTCGGGCCACTTCACCTCCAGCCAGTCAATCTTCGTTCGCTGACCCATCCCCAAAACCATGCGCGGATCGTGGGATGACAGATAACTGCCGCCGCCCACCTTCGAGCGATGGCGTTCGAACTCGCCCGAGTGCCATGTAACCTTGGCGCCGATCGCGTCGATGTTCGCCTTGCGCCCGACCAACTTTACTCCCAGCCAATGATTCTGCAGCGCGGCATTGTTACGCAACAGTACCGGTGCGCGATTGTTTTGCGTTATCAGCACGTCGACGAACCCGTCATTGTCGAAGTCCCCTAGCGCCAGTCCGCGCGAAGCCAGCGGCTTTGAGAAAATGGATCCGCTTTCGTTGCTCACGTTTACAAACGCACTGCCTGTTCTTCGAAACAGTAGTAGCCGCTCTAAAAACGTCACCCCCTGAACTCTCTTGTCCACCGTGTCGTCAGGATGGCTGTTCGAAAGCAGCAGATCAAGGTCGCCGTCGTTGTCATAGTCGAAGAACTTCAGTCCCCAGCCGCTCATCAACCGCGTTGCGTCTCCGATCCCCGTGGGAAGTGCGACGTCGCTGAACGCTTCGTTCTTGTCGTTGTGGTATAGCGAATACATTTCGTGGTCAACATTGGCCTCGAACAGGTCCATCCAGCCGTCCTGATCGTAGTCGCCGGCATCAACGCCCATGCCCGAACGAGGCTTGCCGAATACATTCACTCCAACTCCGGCAAGCATTCCGACTTCTTCGAATTTCCCTTTGCCGCGATTTGCGAAAAGGAAATTCGGCAACGTGTCGTTGGTCACATACAAATCCATCCGACCATCGTTGTTGATGTCGGCCGCGACCACTCCCCACGCCTTTGCCAGCGATTGCGCAATGCCCGACTCCTTGCTGGCGTCAGTGAAAGTTCCGTCGCCCTTGTTGTGAAAGAGCCAGCACGGCATCGGATCGTAAATGCTGGGAATGCAGTAGTGGCGCTCGCCGCTGAGCGAATCGCCACAGAACTTCAGCTTCGCTTTGCTGTAGTCGACGAATCGGCAAACGAACAGGTCCAGGCGGCCATCGTTGTCAAAGTCAAACCAGACGGCGCTCGTGGCCCAACCCGGGGCGGCGACTCCGGCCTTTGCGGTCACATCCGTAAACGTCCCATCGCCGTTGTTGTGGTAAAGAATGCTCGCAGGATATTGCGTGACGTATAGGTCAGGGAAACCGTCGCCGTCGTAGTCTCCAGCCGCGACTCCCATGCCGTAGGCATTTCCCGGAACGCCGGCCTTCAGCGTCACATCGGTAAATGTGCCGTCACGATTGTTGCGATAGAGAGCATTCCGCAGCGGCTGCTCGGGCTGATAGAAATCGCACGGCCCACTGTTCACCAGGTAGATGTCCATCCAGCCGTCGTTGTCGTAGTCGAGAAATGCGCACCCGGGGCCCACGGTCTCCGGCAGGTGCGCCATCGAAGAGCGCCCGCTGGCGTGCGTCCATGAAATGCCCGAAGAAGCAGGCGGAATTTCCTCAAACGTACCTGGGTGCCCAAGGGTCGTTGCTGCGGCAAGATTAATTCCGGAAAAGGCTGCGGCGGTTCCGGCGGCGAGAGTACGTTGCAAAAAGTCGCGTCGCGACACGGCCTGCGCTTGCGCATTTAGAATTTGCGGCTTCACCCGATGCTCCGATTCAGTGCTCTTGCGTGCGAGGAGTTTTGGCCGCAGCTTCGCGCTGCAACGTCACCTCGCGGTCGGCATCTGCTTTGCGTCCGGTCCGCGCGAAGGCGGTGGCTAGCTGATAGTGCCCGGCAGCGTCTCCCGGCTGCATCTTCACGTAGGTCTGCAGCGGACCGACGGCATCCGCAAACTTGCCGGCGGCATTCAGCGACATGCCCAGCGCCAGATAGGCTTCCACGAAGCCTTCATCCAGTTTGGCGGCTCGCGCAAAATGCTTCGCGGCTTCCTCAGGCTGCCCGCCTTGCCGCACGGTCTCGCCCAACATGAACTCGGCCGAGGCGTTGTTTGGGTTGACTCTTAGCTCTTCTTGGAATTCTTTAACCGCCCCTTCCCGATCAGGCGGATTCTTCGACAGCAGGATCCTACCCAGACGGAAGTGGATCTCCGGCTCTTTCTCGTTCCGTTCAAGAATTTTCCTGTACTCCGCCTGCGCCTTTTCCCAGTCAGCCTGCGATTCGTAGGCTTCGGCTTCCAGTTTCTGTGCCTGGGAGGAGTTCGGTGCGGTGGCGGCAAGCCTCTGCGACGCGCGCGACGCCAGTTCCGAATAGAAGTGCGTGGTGGTGTAGAGCACCTCGGGATCGTCAGGAAATTCCTGGTTCAGCAGCATCAGGGCTTCCACGGCAGCTTGCGGATGTTCTTCGCTCATGGCGCAACGTGCCAGCAACATCGTCGACTGAAATCTCAGTTGTTTGTCGGTAACGCGAGCGCTCGCCGACTTCAGAATCGGGGCTGCCTCTTTGCACCGGCCTTTTTGCGCGAGCGCGATCCCCCTTTGCGCCAGGGCTATTGGGTTCGTCGATGGTTGCCCGACCCCAAAGGGCGCAGTACCCATCACTACAACGACGCATAATATGAAGGTAGAAATAAAGGAATGGCTGCTGAGCATGTCTGCCTGCCCCTCGCGCAGTATAGCTTGACGGAAATCCTTCCCCGAGGTGTGGCAGGAAGCAAGGAAATCCTCCAAAAGCATTAATTCACAACTCAACCCCGAGTAGTGTATACAATATCCGCCTGGCACTTAAGGTTCAAATCGTACTCGCATTTCGTAATCGTGTGGCATTTAAGGAGAACCCGATGGCTCCATTCACGAATTTTTCTCGCAGGAACTTCATTGCAACCGTCGGCGCAGCCGCTGGATCGACGCTCCTGCCGAAGCTCATGTTCGCGCAAGACCCGGTCGTAAACACAACGTCCGGCGACGGTAAGGCCGTTGGCCGCGAGCAAGTTCCTTGGAAAGTTCGCCCGTTTCCGATGAAGCAGGTGCGCTTGGGTAAAGGCCCCTGCACCGCGGCCATGGAGGCCGACCGCCGCTACCTGCACTCGCTTCCTCCTGATCGACTTTTGCACACGTTCCGCATTAACGCAGGTCTGCCTTCTTCGGCCGATCCGCTCGGGGGATGGGAAGCCCCTGACTGCGAACTCCGTGGCCATTTCGCTGGCGGGCACTATCTCTCGGCGGTCGCCCTCATGTATGCCAGCACCGGCGACGAAGATCTCAAGAAAAACGGCGACGCGGTTGTCGCCGAACTGGCCAACTGCCAAAAGGGACTGAATAGCGGCGGATATCTCAGCGCATTCCCCATCGAGTTCTTCGACCGCCTCCGCAATCGCGCGCCAGTGTGGGCGCCGTTCTACACCATTCACAAAATTATGGCCGGCTCTCTCGACATGTTTGTCCACACGGGAAATCAGCAAGCCCTCGAAGTCGCCGAAAAGATGGCGGCTTGGGTCGGCGGCTACACCGGTCCCTTGAGCTA
Organism: Acidobacteriota bacterium; assembly: GCA_043734125.1. Taxonomy (GTDB): domain Bacteria; phylum Acidobacteriota; class Terriglobia; order Terriglobales; family Acidobacteriaceae; genus Gp1-AA145. Next base: position 19,049 of record JAYTFR010000012.1, read on the forward strand.
CGACCACATGCAGCGCATTCTCACCACCGAGTACGGCGGCATGGGCGAAACGCTTTCCAATCTCTACGCGGTGACCGGCAAAGAGTATTACCTGCACATCGCAAAACGCTTCGACAAGAAGTCGTTCTTCGATCCGCTTGCCGGTCATCGCGACGAACTCAAGGGATTGCACGTCAACACACACATTCCGCAGGTCATCGCGGCGGCTCGTTACTACGAACTCACCGGCGAAACCTACTATCGCGACATTGCCCAATACTTCTGGGACGAGGTGGTGAGCGAGCGCTGCTACTGCACCGGTGGAACCAGCAATCACGAATTATGGAACACCGATCCCGGAAAACTTTCGGCTGAGCTTAGCACCACCACCACCGAGGATTGCTGCGCTTACAACATGATGAAGCTTACCCGCCACTTATTCGGCTGGGCTCCCGATGCGCGCCTCATGGATTATTACGAACGGCTGGTATTCAATCACCGCCTCGGCACCATCAACCCCGAGGACGGCACGATGATGTATTACCTGCCGCTCGCTTCCGGTTATTGGAAGACTTTCGGCAAGCCTTTCGATTCGCTGTGGTGCTGTACTGGAACCGGCGTCGAGGAGTACGCAAAGCTCACCGACACCATCTACTTCCACGACGCCGATTCCGTATACGTGAACCTGTACATCGACTCCAATCTGGAGTGGCCTGAGAAAGGCCTGAAGATTACGCAGGAAACTCGATTCCCCGAGCAGCAAGGAACCACGCTGACCGTAAGCGCAAAAGCTCCAGTGCAGCTTGGCATCAACTTGCGCATCCCCTATTGGGCGCAGGGTGGCAGCGTCAAGGTCAACGGCGCGGCACTGCCCGCCCTTTCCAGCCCGAGCAGTTACCTGAGCCTCAATCGTGTTTGGAAAACGGGAGACAAGATCGAACTTAATCTTCCGATGGGTCTGCACATTCACGCAATGCCCGACGACCGAACTCTGCAGGCAATGATGTATGGTCCGCTGGTGCTCGCTGGGAAATTCGATTCCGTGTCGAAAGACAAGCAGTATGGCGATTACGAGCCGAAGGCGGACGATCACTTCAACGTTCCGGAGATCGTCGCCGACGCGAACAAGCAAACCGCCTGGATCGAGGCCGACAGTAAGCAGCCTCTGAGCTTCACCGGCGTTGGCCAGTCTCAGCCGTTGACGCTGGTCCCGCTGTACCAGATCATCCAGAACCGCTATACGGTGTACTGGAAGGTGAATAACAGATCCGTCTAATTCAGCTTTGTTGCGCTCACCGCACAGCTGTTTTGCCACGGGTCCTTCGCGCCCTGATAAATGCTTCTTTCCTGCGAAGGACACAAAAGGGGTCCCGGAGCGAGAGCTTCGGGTCTTGCATTGCGCACAAGTTCGGAGAGGAGAAAGCTCTGTGATGATTGTTCGAGCAGTGCCTTCAAGTTTCCTGCTGTTACTTCTCGCCGCGTCTGCCGGTTCCTCGCAAACCAGCAAGCCTCGAAAGACATTCGCCGATAGGCCAGCCAGACAACTGCAATCTCTCTTCAACCAGGAGTGGCAGTACGAACTGCGCACCAACCCCGAGATGGCCACTGCTCTCGGCGACAAGCGCTACAACGATCGCCTCAGCGACTATTCAGCCGATTTCATTCGCAAAGATTTGGACGAGACTCGCAAGTTTCTCGCGCGCTTTGAAGCAATTCCTTCCGAAGGCCTTTCGCAGCAGGACCGCCTCAGCCGCGAACTGATGATTCGCAATCTCCGTCAGCAGATCGAAGGCGCGCAGTTCAAGCCCTGGGAGATGTCTGTCAGCCAGAACGGCGGGCCGCAGATCGAACTTCCCGGCCTAATCGCGATCTCGCCGTTCGACACTGTGGCGGACTACGACAACTACATTTCACGCCTAAAGCAGATTCCGCGCGTATTCGAGCAAATCGCTGCAAACCTGCGGCAAGGCATGGAAGATCGCCTGGTGCCGCCGAAATTTCTACTAGAGAAGGTTGCGCCGCAGGCCGAGGGCGTGGCCGGCAAGACTGGCGAGAAAAGTCCATTCTTCGAGCCGTTCACCAAGTTTCCCGACCGCATCCCGACCGCAGACCAGAACCGCTTGCGCACAGAAGTAATCAGCACCATCAACGATCAGGTCATTCCCGCTTACAAGCGCTTCGCGATTTTCATGCACGACGAATACGCGCCCCACGGTCGCACTGAGCCGGGCATTTGGGCGCTTCCCGATGGCGAGCGGCGTTACCGCTACGAGATTCGGCGAATGACCACGACCGACCTTACGCCAGACGAGATCCACGAGATCGGCTTGCGGGAACTCCACAAGACCGAAGCCGACATGCTTGCCGTAGCCAACAAGTTCGGATTCAACGATCTCGCCAGCTTCAATGAAAACATCAAGAACGATCGCAAGCTGTATGCGACCTCCGGCCAGCAGGTCCTCGATCTCTACGCTAAATACGCGCGCGACATGGAACCGAACCTTCCGAAGGTTTTCGGGCACATTCCCAAGGCGAAGCTGGTTGCAATTCCGATGGCAGCGGCGCGGCAGCAAAACGCGGTTCCGGCGGACTACAACGCTGGCACACCGGATGGTTCCCGTCCCGGCCACATCAACGTTAATGAGTGGGACCCCGAACACCGGCTGCTGCTGAATGTGGAAGCGATTGCTTATCACGAAGGCATCCCCGGTCATCACCTGCAGATTTCACTGGCGCAGGAATTACCGGACCTGCCCGCCTTTCGCCAGCAAGCCGGCTACACCGCCTATGTGGAAGGCTGGGCCTTGTACGCGGAGCGTCTGGCCAAGGAACTCGGTGGCTATCAGGACCCGTACAGCGAGTATGGCCGGCTGGAAAACGAAATGTGGCGCGACATTCGCCTCGTCGTCGATACCGGCGTTCATGCGAAACACTGGTCACGCGAGCAAATGGTCGAGTACTTCCACAAGTACACCGCCATGGATGAGCCGAACGTCCAGTCCGAGGTGGACCGCTACATCGCCTGGCCCGGTCAGGCGCTGGCCTACAAGTTGGGGCAACTCGAACTCCTCCGCTTGCGCAAAGAGGCGGAAGAAAAGCTGGGCGCCAGGTTCGACCTTCGCGCCTTTCATGACGCAATACTTAGCAACGGCGCTTTGCCGCTCGACGTTCTCCACGAGCAGGTGGAGAGCTGGATTTCTTCGCAGTCGCAGAAATGAGGCTCCATTCATGAGACGGAAGTTTGCGGTTGTTGCAGTGTCCTTGCGGTGGTTGCTCGTACTCATGCTTTGCGCTTCTACAGGTGCCCAAGACAAGCCGAAGGCCCCAGTGCCCGGTCTTATGCTTCAGCAAGGCACAATCGATCTCCAGACGCCCGAGTTGGACGTGGTTCTGGTGCGCTCCTCGCAAACAGTTGCCGCTTTAAAGCCGAAGTCCGCTCCGGATTTTGATTTCACTCCCGGCGATCTGCTGGTTGCGCGATCACAGAACGGATACTTCCACCTGGGCGACATCACGCTTCGTTTGCGCAAGGGGACCTCTGGTGAGTGGAAGAACTATTCCACCTCTACAAATCGCGCGCCCGTCACGGCTCTCCCCGCCTCAGTGCGAGTTCTCGCCTCTGCTGATCTCGCACCAACTTTGCCGGCTGACATTCCACTGCAGATCATCCGCACGTGGACGATGGAGGGGGGCCACCTTGCCCTCCGTTTCACTCTGAAGAACAGATCCAGCCACCTGGTCCAGATCGGTGCCCTCGGCATTCCGATGATATTCAACAACGTGCTCAATGATCGGTCGCTGGAGGAAGCTCACGCGAAATGCTCTTTCTACGATCCATACATCGGAGAGGACGCGGGCTATGTTCAGGTGACGCGACTAAGCGGGCATGGTCCGGCATTGCTGGTCGTCCCGGATGGGCAGACACAATTGGAGGCCTACAATCCCATTCTCGACAAAGCCAACCGTTGGGGAGCCAAACCAGTCTTTACCGATCCCACGCCCCGGGGAATCACCTTTGAGGGTTTCTACGAGTGGATGGTCCACAGTGCAGCCTATGCGGAGAATGAATGGAAGGGCGTTAACGAATGGAATCTGTCAACGTCACTCACACTGAAACCAGGCGAGGCAAAAACGTACGGCGTCCGATTTCTGGTTTCCGACTCCATCCGCAACATTGAGGCAACGCTCTCCGCCGGACAGCGTCCGGTGGCCGTCGGATTCCCCGGTTACATCGTTCCAACTGACATCGATGCCCGCCTCTTTCTCAAATACCCGCGTGCGGTGAAATCCGTAAATGTTGAACCAAAAGGCGCGCTCTTAGTGAGCAAGCTTCCTCAAACCGCTGCCAAGGGCTGGGTCGCTTATGCGGTAAAAGGGAATCGCTGGGGTCGTTCTCGCCTCACGGTTGAATATGACGACGGCCTTGTGCAAACCATCCATTACTACGTGACCAAGCCCGAACGGGAAGTCGTCGCCGACATGGGGCACTTCCTCACCACCACCGACTGGTTCGTCGATCCGAAGGACCCTTTTCATCGCAGTCCGTCGGTCATGACCTACGACCGCGAACTCAAGCAGATCGTCATGCAGGACAGTCGCGCCTGGATTGCCGGCCTTGGCGACGAAGGCGGTGGCGGCGCCTGGATCGCCGCGATCATGAAACAGATCGTCGAACCCGATAAAGAAGAACTCGACAAGTTGCAGCAATTCGTCGATGCAGTCGTTTGGGGCGGCCTGCAATATAAGGACGGCGAGCGGAAATACGGCGTCCGCAAAAGTCTCTTCTACTACCAGCCCGACGAAATGCCTGCCGGCTTTTACCGCAACGACTTTGACTGGACCACCTGGACCAGTTGGAACAAGAAAGCTTCCGAGCGGGTCGATCGCTCGTTTGACTATCCGCACGTTGCGGCCCTGTACTGGGTGCTTTACCGCCTCGCCCGCAATCACGAAGGCCTGGTTACGAATCATTCCTGGGACTGGTACCTGAATCAGGCTTACGAAACCTCGATCGCGATGTCGAAATACGCTGAGGGATATGCCGCTTTTGGCCAAATGGAAGGCTCGGTTTTCATACAAATTCTTGCAGACCTCAAGAGCGAAGGTATGGACGACAAGGCTGCCGATCTCGAGGCCAAGATGCGCTCCCGCGCCGACCACTGGAAAACCGAGGCCTATCCCTTCGGCAGTGAAATGCCATGGGACTCAACCGGCCAGGAAGAGGTCTATGGCTGGACGAAATATTTTGGCTACAACGACAAGGCTCAGGTCACGTTAAACGCAATCCTCGGTTACGATCCCGCCATTCCCCACTGGGGATATAACGGCAGCGCCCGCCGCTACTGGGACTTCATTTTCGCCGGCGGAGGCCGACGTCTTGAGCGGCAGCTTCACCACTATGGCTCAACCATGAACGCGATCCCGTTGCTCGCCGAATATCGCGAGCATCCGGACGACTTGTACCTCCTTCGCGTCGGATACGCCGGAACCATGGGTGCGCTTACCGACATCGGTGAAGACGGCTTCCCTGCCGCCGCGTTCCACTCTTTCCCTGACATGCTCAGGCCCGATCCCATCACCGGGGACTACGGCCCGAACTTCTTCGGGCACGCATGGAATACTGCAACGTATGTCGTCAACGATCCGGAATTCGGCTGGCAGGTATTCGGGGGCAATCTTAAAATCGACGGCACACGTGTCTCCGTGACGCCTCTGGATTCCGCGCGCACACGTGTTTACATTGCTCCGTTGGGGCTTTGGCTTACGCTCGATTCCGGCACGTTCGAGAGCTTCGAGATGAATCCGCACACTGGTACCGTCCGGATTGGACTCTCCTCCTCAACGCGGTTCACGCCCACCGCGCGCCTGCGCATCGAAAAGCCGGCCCAGGTCAGCGGAGTGGGTAGATTTCGCGTCAAACAGCAACTAAATTCAGAGCGCGGGGCTTATGTAGTGCCACTGTCAACGAAGATCACTTGGATCGATCTCACGAGCGCTCAGTAGATGAATACCGCGAATTCCAACATACCGGAATCTAGGGGTATGTACGATCTCGCAATTTCAGGACATTCATGACTAACCGTCAACGCGAACAATCACACTATGAGGCAAAACTGAAGTGACTGCTAGGGCAGGAGCTAAGTGGTGCCCGGGACCGGAATTGAACCGGTACGTCCTGTTAAGGACCCGGGATTTTAAGTC
>JAYTFR010000013.1:0-2923 GCA_043734125.1 Acidobacteriota bacterium
CACACGCTTGACTGCGGATATTGTATACACTAGGCTGATCTTGGCCGCCAATCAAATTTCGTCGTCGCGTCGAGGAGTCTCCTCCCGACCCGCCTGCCCTTGTGGAAGCGCAGGATATACTTCACGCAGCAGCGATTGCAGGTTCCCCCATCTCTCCATGTCAAGATTCTCCATCGCAAGACTCTTTCGAGATGGCTTCTTTCTTCTCTGCCTTTGCGGAGTCTTTCCGGCGTTGTCCTCCGCGGAAATATCCCCGAAAGCTACGGGAACCGATACTTCATCGTCGGCTGAGCGGGGAATCAGTCTCGCGTCCAAAGGACGTTGCCGGGAGGCGCTGACCATTCTGAAGCAGATCGCGGCGCGTCTCTCGGACAAGCAGCTCAAATATCGTGCATTCATGTCGCTCGGTCGTTGCGCCATGAGTCTTGAGCAGACTGAAACCGCGGTCAACGCGCTCCTTGTGCTCAACCGAGAATTTCCGCACGATCCCGATGTGCTCTACAGCACCACCCACTTCTACTCGGAACTCGCCTCGCGTGCGGCGCAGGAACTTGCGGCGACAGCCCCGGCTTCGCATCAGGCGGAACAGCTTGAGGCGGAAGCCTTTGAGTCGCAGGAAAACTGGGATAAGGCCATCGCTGAATACAGGAAGGTTCTCGAGCAGGAGCCCAGGGCGCCGACCATTCACTATCGTATCGGACGCATCTTTCTATCAAAAGCGCCTGCCGAAGCCGAGAATGCCAAAGCCGAATTCGCGGAAGAGCTGAAGATCAATCCCGATTACGCCGCCGCGGAGTTCATGCTGGGCGAGATCTCCCGTCAGGCTGGGCAATGGGATGAAGCCATCGGCCATTTTTCGCGTGCGTCGAAGCTCGATGAAGGTTTTCAGGAGGCATTTCTCGCATGGGGGATGTCCCTCAACTCGGCTGGGAAGTACTCGGACGCGGTCATGCCCCTCAGACGCTACGTTAAAATGCAACCTGGAGATCCGGCTGGGCATTACCAACTGGCTACAGCTTACGCACGCACCGGGCAAAAGCTGGAGGCAGACAGGGAAATGGCCTTGCAGCGAGAAGCTGCGGCGAAAAATCCACCAAGCTCGCAGACGCGCAAGTGACGCAAGGAAGTTAGCGCAAGCGGGGGGTTCGGTAAATGGCAAAAGGCCGCCGCGACGCCTGGACCATGGCTTCCCGCCGTCGCTTCATACAGGCGCTGGGCTGTACGGGATTGGGCAGCATGTTGGGGCGCTCGGGTCTGTTTCCGGCGTCCGCTTCTCTTTCGCCCGGGCAATCCTTGCCTGCCTTCGAAGAAATCTCAGCTTCTGCCAGTGGCATTTCGTGGGTCCACGTGAATGGACGTTCCCCGATGGCCCATTTGCCAGAGACCGTCGGCGCCGGGTGCGCCTTCCTCGACTACGACAACGATGGCTGGATGGACATCTATCTGGTCAACAGCGGCCGGTGCGATTTCTACGAGCCGGTTCAGCCGCTGCGCAACGCCCTCTACCACAACAACCGCGATGGCACCTTCAGCGAGGTGACCCAGAAGGCTGGCGTAACGGGTGACGCCTACGGCATGGGCGTCGCGGTTGGCGATTACAACGGCGACGGTTTCCCCGACCTCTACGTCACGCAGTATCCCCACAGTGTGCTTTATCACAATAACGGAGACGGAACGTTCACCGATGTAACGGCGAAAGCAGGGGTCGCTGCACCTGGCTGGGCAACCAGCGCCGTCTGGTTTGACTACGACAATGATGGACGGCTTGATCTGTTTGTCTGCCGTTTCGTGGATTACAGCAAGACCAAGCTGAAGTTCTGCGGTGATCGCCTGACCGGTGAGCGCTTTTATTGCATTCCCAGCATCTACGATTCCATGCCGTGCTGGCTCTTTCGCAACAATGGCGACGGAACCTTTACCGATGTCAGCAAGGAGTCCGGTATTTCGCGGTCTCTTGCAAAAGCCTGGGGAGTGGTCGCAGCAGACATAAACAATGATGGGTATATGGACCTGTTTGTGACCAACGACACCGTTCCCAACTTCTTATTTGCCAACCGAGGAAAAGGACAGTTTGAAGAAATAGGGTTGCTGGCGGGAGTGGGAGTGAACGTCTTCGGTAAACCACGTTCCGGGATGGGAGTCGACGCCGCGGACTACGATCAGGATGGCTGGATTGATCTATTCGAGGCCAATGTCGATCACGAAATGTACTCGCTCTATCACAACGGCACGAGTGAGGCCTTTAACGACTTGGCTCTTCCGACCGGTATTGGCGCGGTCACGCGCATGATGAGCGGATGGGGACTCAAATTCTTCGATTACGACAACGATGGCCATCTCGATCTTCTTCTCTGTAACGGCCATCCTGATGACACGGTCGACAAAAGAGTTGAAGGTGTAAAGTTCCTGGAACCTATGTTGCTCTTTCACAACACGGGCAAAGGCTTTGAAAATGTGAGCCAGCAGAGCGGGCCGATTTTTTCAAAGCCACTGTCTGGCCGAGGATTAGCGTTGGGTGATTTCGACAACGATGGTTCGGTGGACGTGCTCGTGACCCAGAACAATGCGGCGCCTGTCCTTTTGCGCAACAATCTGGGCCGGCAGAACCATTGGCTTGGCGTGCGGTTCGTGGGGACGAAGGCCAACATCGATGCCATTGGCGCCAAAATTACTTATCAATCCGGCGACCTGAAACGCCACCAATTCAAGGTGGGGGGTGGAAGCTATCTTTCCTCGCATGATCCTCGCATGGTCTTGGGATTGGGAAAGCGATCCAAAATCGATTGGCTGGAAATACAGTGGCCACAACCGAGCGGCAAAACCGAACGGTTTACGGACCTGCCGGTTGATCGTTACATTGAAATTGTCGAGGGGCAAGGTAAGTGGAGGTAGGCAGCATGGCCTGCAAGAAATTGCGTTTGGC
>JAYTFR010000014.1:0-2502 GCA_043734125.1 Acidobacteriota bacterium
AAGGAAGGAGCGGGAATGGTTCCTCGCGCGGGATGGTCAAAAGCTAACCTATGATACGGAAGTCGCCGATAAGGACTGATTTTTTCTGATCCTACTACCGGGGTTGCGATTTAGCTTGATCGCTTTTGGAAACGAGTGCGCGGGTGCTCACTCAGTCGGTAGCGGCGAGGCCGCTCCAGCCTGCCTCGCCTGTTATCTCACCTCAAAAACGTACGATCCCGATCCTGTCTCCATATCGCAGATGGCCGGCGTACACCCGTCAGTTCGCAGGAACAGCGGCGTTTTCTAGAGGCCGTTGGCGCCGTTTTGCTCTCGAGCGTGGACCAGGGTCCCGCTCTCCCAGATCTGGAAGGGAGTGACGCTTGCCTGGGTCGAGACCAAGGGACAGCCACCGTTCTCATGTTGCGCGATGGCGTGCCCGTTGCGCTCGCGACGGTTGATTCCTCGGCGCACGGCATCAACCAAATCATCTGGATCATGAGACCAAGCAAGCTCGCTGCGATCGTAAAGTCATGCCAGGAATTCGGCGATAGTTAGCCGAGTGAGCCATCGGCGGCTTTTAGCGCCGCCTCTGATCGCAACGAAGAACCGTCGAGAACTAACGTTTTGGCCTGATTTGAGAAAGGCCTCAAGACCGACTCCTACGATTGCGCTCGGACTGACGAAATCTGCCGTGTCCGTTGACTCCTGACCCTCCCGCTGTCGAGCTATCGCGATTCCCCAGCTCGTGCTGTCCGCACACCAAAAACGCCTCGGATTTCGTTCCCATCCGTCGCCTGAAAGCGCACCGTGATTTTGGCCTTTCCTTCAATCAGCTCCGCCGGGATCGTGTAATTGGCATCAACAAAATCAGCCTCCTGCTCGGGGCTGAGCGGCAGCGCGACGTAGTCGCCAATCTTCTTTCCGTCGATCAGAATGTCGAATGCGCTCTTCCGCCGACCTTCGCCGCCGTACGTCACCCACAATACGATCGGGCGCGAATTGTCGACCGGCATATCGAAGGAGAACCAGCCTTTGCCTGTGCGTCCATGCCGGCTCCGCCAGAGGAGCGGAGCAGAGTCTTCTCCTTGCTCGTTGAAGTCGCGCTCCGACTGCATTTCGCCCGGCTGGACAAAAGCAATCGTAGCTGCCTGAAGCTTCTGTTGCTTTTCCTGCTCCGCTTTGTATTCGGCGGAGCGATTGCTCCATTCTTCCGGAGTGAAAACGTCCCAGTAGACTGCGTATTTTCGGCGCGGAAGTTTGTAAAACGGTGCAAATTCGATGTCCTGGGTAAGACCAACACCGGTCGTCTTAAACCATCCTGGTCTTCCGGACTCCGGTTTGAGCCAATGCTCCAGAGGTTCATTGCCCACTACGATAGGAGGAGCCGAAGGCGCAAGCGGTTTCTCTTCATCGCTACCGTCTTCCCGGACCTCAGGTCCGAGGTCCCCGGCCAGCACGAGCGGGCCCCACATGATCGCCATGCGGTTGGGATTGTCGGGCAGAGGTTCCTTGCGTAGCTCTTTGGGAAGGGTGAGCTCAACCACATCGTTTTGCCGCCACACGCGGGTAATTTTGACGTAGGAATCGGCCGACGGAAGATCTTTCAGAGATTGGCCGTTTACCCTAACACTGAATCCTTCTCCCGCCCAATAGGGCCTGCGCAAAGCGAGCGTGAACTTTTTCGGTGTCTTGGTTCGGATTTTGACCGAAGCGGATGAACCGATGGGAAAATCGGTGGCCATTTCCACTTCTATTCCAGCGGAATCCCAGCGCGCGATCGACGGAGCGTAAAGCCCGATCCAGAATTCCTCGGAACTCTTGTAGTAATAGATTCCTGCCCCGTGCAGCGCATGGCTTTCCATTCCCGTTCCCACGCAGCAGGTAAAATCCTCGAACTTGCGCTGATATTCGTGTTGCACTCCCCGGCCCACGGGAAGCATGTAGCTCACGGTTCCGTCCTGCGGATCCTGCGAGGCGAGAATGTGATTGAACAACGCCCGTTCGTGGAAATCCGCATAGCGGATCTCGGGGTCGACGGAGAACAGCGTTCGAGTCATCTTCAGCATGTTGTAGACATTGCACGTTTCCGCCGTTCGCCCGTCCACCATGTCGCTTAGTTTGTCGGGTTCGCCGAAGTACTCGTTCTTACCCTGCCCGCCAGTGACGAAGCTGTAATGATTCACAACGCGGTCCCAAAAGAATTGTGCCGTTTCAGCATCCGCTTGGTTGCCGGTGTAGACGTAGCGAACAAGCGCGCCATAAACCTTGGGAACCTGCGTGTTGCCGTGGGTATGAGCCAGGATGTCCTTGTCTTCGGAGAGAGCATTCAGCGTGGATTTCTGATGGAATTTGTCCGCGAGTGCGAGCCAGCCCTCGTCGGCAGTGTCGGCATACAGGTCTGCGAGGACTTCGTTCATTCCGCCGAACTCGGTTGCCAACATAAGTTGCAGCTGATCATCATTCAGCTTGGACAGAATCTTGCCGACCCAGCCCGCAAACTTGATCTCGACCTGTAGGGCA
>JAYTFR010000015.1:0-9241 GCA_043734125.1 Acidobacteriota bacterium
GTCGGTCGAGCGCAGATCAGTCGAGCGTTCGCGTGTTGGCGAACGACATTAACGGGCGTTGGACTACCGCTCAAGCCTCTGGACGTGTTGACGTGACCAATCTCGCTAGCGGAGAGAATTCTAGCCAAGGCGCCACTGTCGGGCGCAGTGAAGTGGAGACGCAGTTGCGGCGGCCACAGCCCTTCTTCTCGTTCCCCCCACACGTCTGCGATTTTTCATGGGGGCGCTTCCGATACAGCCCAAAGACTTCTGGCCCGGAATGCGATCTTTGAGACCTGCTGGGCAGAGAAACACGCCGACAAATTCTGCCGCCCCATGAGACTGACCGCGAACACGACTGACTGTCAGCGCCATCCCTCCAGTTTTGATCGGTTTTCCGCCACTCTCTCGTCACTTGCGTTATCATGATTCGCCGTCAATCCCGGCGATCATCCCAATCCTGGAGCCTGCCATGGACCTTGCCAGACGCCGCACCTTTCTCCGCAGCGCCGCTGGAGCTGCCGCACTGATCTGCACTTCCCGCATGTCTGCCTTCGGCCTATCACACAAACTGAAAATCACAGCAACGCTGACTGCCACTGCACCGAATCTCCCTGACCGCCTGCCGCCCGACTGGTACCGGCGCAAGATCGTTCAGGTCCAGCAAGAGATGGCGAAACGCAACCTCGATGCGCTCGTCCTTCTGCACGCCCCAAACGTCATTTACACTACCGGCTACTTCCATCTTTCGACCGAGCGTCCGCTGGCCGCGCTCATTCCTAAGTCTGGCGAACCTGCTTTATTTGTACCCGGCCTCGAATCCGACCAGGTGAAGTTGTGGTGGGGGAAAGATTTCGAGCCGTACTTCGACTATCCCGGCCCTGTGAATCGCGTGCGCTGGATTTTCGAGCGCGTCGCCCGCCGCGGCTTTGCCAAGTCCCGCATCGGCGTGGAAGAGCCGACGCCCAGCCGGATGCAGCAGCTCAAACTCGGTGCGCCCGACGCCGAGATCGTTGAAGCCGGTGACCTTATTGAAAAAATGCGTTACGTTAAAGACGAGGACGAGATCAACATCATGCGCCGCGGCATGTACTTCAACGACTTCTCCATTCAGGCCGGCCGCGATTTCGTGCAGACGCACGGCGCGGTTAGCGAGAATGAAATCCTGAAGGCCGCCGACGATGCCCTCGCCGAAAAGATGGGCGCGGAACTGAAAGATGTTGTCGGCGTCAGCATTGATCCGCCGTTCGGAGGCCTGGTACCGTTCGGCAAGCGTTCCGCCTTTCCGCACGCGGTCCCGAGTAAGGACCGCCTGAAGAAAGGCGACGCGCTCATTCTCAGCTATACCTGTAAGGTGGGCGGTTACGCCGTCGAGTGCGAGCGCTCGTTCATTGTGGGCAAGCCGAGCGACTACGCTAAGCGGCTCTACGACGCCATGCTCGCCGCCCACGATACCGGTGTGGAGAATCTGAAAGAAGGAGCGATCGCCGAGGAAGCCGACAAGAAAGCCCTCGACCAGATCCGCAAGGCCGGCTTCGATAAATTCCTCAAACACCGCACCGGACACGGTATCGGACTCGACAGCCACGAAGCCCCGTGGATCGCGGAAGGCGACAAGACCGTCCTCAAGCAGGGAATGACTTTCAGCTGCGAGCCGGGAGTCTACGATCCCGACTGGGGCGGAGTCCGCCACTCCGACACCGTCGTTGTCCGTAAGAACAAGGGCGATGTCCTCAACAAATACCCTACCCGCCTTGAGGATATGATTATCGAGATTTGACGGCTATCAGTGATTTCCCGAAGGGCCCGTCTGATCCGTCTTGTCCAAGCGTCGTTCAAGCAAGTGCAGAGCGAAGAAGTCGTCGACCCGATGCCAAGCGTCGCGCAAGACGTGCTCGCGGCTGAAGTAATGGAACTCGCCCGGGTAGATCATCAGCGAAGCGAGGGGACCTTTGTGCTTTTTCAGCGCTTCGTCAATCAGTCTCACTGATTCCAGAAAAGGAACGTTGATGTCCGATGTGCCGTGCAGTACCAGTAAAGGCCTCGCGAGCCGATCAATGTGCGAAAGGGGCGAGGCATTGGCATATACCTGCGGATTCTGTTCAGGAGTGCCGATGCGGCCTTCGGTCCAGTCTCCGTGGTAGGGATCGTTGTAATACATGACGTAATCCACCACACCCGCGACATCTACGCCCGCGCGAAACAACGTCGGCTGGTCTGTCATAGCAATCAACGTGAAGAAACCACCGTAGCTGAGGCCCCAAACGCCTAGCTTTTCGCTATCCACGAAGGGTAGTGTCTTGAGGTAGTTCGCTGCCATCCAGGCATCTTTGGCGTCGTTGCCGCCGACGTCCATGTAAACGCCATTACGCCAGGCTCTACCGTAGCCGATGCTGCCTCGATAGTCCGGAGCGATTACGACATAACCTTGCTGCAGGAGGTACTGATGGAAGCTGTAATAAATTGCGTAATTCCGCTGCACGTGCCAGCCATCGTAATTCTGGTTGATCCCGTCGCCATGGATCCAAACAATCGCGGGGTGCTTTTTCGTGCGATCGAGGCTCTTAGGAACAAAAAGCCATGCCGGCACAGACTGACCGTCAGGACCTGGATAGTGCACGGCCTCGGGTTCGACAAAGGACGACCGATCGATCTCAGCGGGCATGGAATCGCAGAGGCGCACCGGCTTGGAACCTTGAGTGGCATCAATGATGAAAAGGTCGGCTGAGTTATGCGTGTCGGTGTGCTGGTAGACGAGACGTTTGTCATCTGCAGACCAATGCGGCTCGATGTTGGTTCCCCGCTCGGCGGTGACATAGACGATCGTGGCTTTTGCGGGATCGCTGCCGATGTTTGCGATTCCGAGTCTCCGGTCGCCGGGCTTACCTGCCTCGTTCGCGTCGAAGGCAATTCTGGTGCTGTCATGTGACCAAACGGGGCGCCAGGCTTCGAACTGTCCTTTTGTGATTTGAATCGCTTTGCCGCCGGTCGTTGGCACGACGTAAAGGTGGTCCCAGCCATCCAAATCGGTGAGAAATGCGATCCATTTGCCGTCGGGAGAAGGATTTGGTTTCGCATCCGCTTCCCAGTCGGGAAGACTCCAAAATTTATCTTCCTTATCTTCATGCACCGCCTGTGGTATTCCGCCATTGATGTCGGAAATGTAGATGGTGCGGTTCTTGTAAGCGTTCGACAGCCGGTCGTAGGTCACGTGACTGGCATCGGTCCAGACGACAGCGTTGTATTCGCCCGGAGTGTCGATCTTGGTGGGGTTGCCTCCGGTTGTGGGCACGGTATAAAGCTGACCTGGAACGTATTCCGGATTGACGAAAATCAGCTTTTCACCCGCGTAACCGGGCGATTCGTCGTGATGGATAACTTTTGCGCCTCCGACGTAGGCGATACGTGTATCTTCGGGGGACCATAGTGGGGCCTCAATATTAATGTCGTCGTGTGCGAGCTTGGATTCGGTGCCGCCGTCAAGCGTGCGCACGATGAGGCTTCCTCCGTGTTGCGAATCGGCTTTTCCCGCATGGCGCACAAACGCTATCCGGGTTCCATCGTGCGACAGAACAAATTCCGTCTCAACGTCGGAAGAGTGCCACGCTGCACGAGGCTGGACGCCTGGTGCCACTTGCCACAAAGTATCGCTGTGCGAGTAATAGATGCTACGTCCGTCGTGGCTCCAGAAAGGATCGGTGACTCTGCCCTCGGGATAAAAGGTTAAGCGAATTGGTTTGCCCTGACCATCTGAGGTCGCGACGTAGAGATTAGTGACGTTAGCACGATCCCAGATAAATGCGACATGCTTACCGTCCGGAGACCAAATCGGGTCCGAAGGATGCTTGATTTCGATCAGTTGTTCGATGTTCAGGCGGTTTGCCGGCACGGGTGTCTGGCCTGTCGAGTTTGGGATGCACGTCATAACTGCCATCGCCAGCACAATTGTTGGCAACAACTGTTCTCGTGAACATTTCGCCTCCTCGAATCTTTTCTCGCTGGAGTGGGCCGATGAAACGGGGGTCGATCCTGCTATGAAAGGTAGGACTGCGATTCTTAGAAACCGAACGAGCGTCGGATGCACGGGCCCTCCTACCAACCGGTGGTGAAAATGCAATTGCTAAACAGCTCAGCCTTCTTCAGTCGCTATTTTGCGGGAAATAGCTGCGCCATGAATTCTTTGTCTGCCAGCATCTTCTTCCCCTCCGGGAAGAATTGAACTTCCGAATCCCACTGTTTTTTGAAATCCGGATTACCCTGCTTCGCTTTAGCAAACTCTTCCAGCGAGGCCTTCTTGTCTCCGGCAGAGTAGTCGATGAAGGCTAATCCCATGTGGCTATCGGTCCTATTCGGAGAATATTGCACCGACTTCTCCGCCGCAGCTCTGGCTTTGACCAAGTCACCCTTGAGCAGCTGTTTAAACGAAAGATCTTGATAGGAGTAGGTCAGGTTCAGATCGAGCAACCGGCGCAGTTCGGCGAAGGGTTCTGGATTATCATCGACGTTGATGTAAACATAGCGGTCATTGTTGGTGTTGCGGCCACACTCTTTGCAGACAATCAAGATGGAAGCCGACTGCCGCCCGCGCTTGTCTCCGCCCGCGGCGTCGCCAGCCTTCAGCGCGGCGAACAACTTTTCTGCCAGTTCACCCTCGGTCGCTTCAAATGCCTTGCCCATGGCTTCCGGCACTTGTGGTCCGACCAGAATGTTGCCCTGGGCTTCCCAGTTCGCGCCCTTCCGGCCGCCAGCCCAATCGGGCGCGTGCGGGGCAGTGTAGTTAACAACGTTGCCCTTGGCATCGATAATGGCAAACTGGCGGCCGTCTTTGCCGGGGAAGGTGTCTTCGGCCAGCAACTTGTCGGCTACTTGCTGCGCGGTCAGGCCCTGGCGCAGCAGATCAATCGCCTTGGGACCGTATCCCACGTTCACGTCGGCTTGCGTAGCCACTGCCCCGACGTCAGCCATTGCCCACGGCACCACGGCTCCCACGGAGAAGTAACGGGACGCGACGGCGATTCCCATCTGCCCGGTAGCGGGATCGCGAGCGACAATCGAGAAGGTGGAAACCTTCTGTCTATGCAGCGTGGAATGATCTTCGGCCAGCGCCGAGCAGCAAAGAAGGACAAGCAGTGCTGGTATCAGCAGTCGTTTCACGGCCAATCTCCTGTGAATCAAATGGACTAGAACGTAAAGATATCCAACAGCGCTATACGCGCAGAAAATATCACGGCAACCACCGCTCTCAGGCCGAACTCGGGCTAGAACGTGATCCGCAATCCCAACTTGGCGACAAAAGGATGCAGAACGTCGCCGGGGGCGCGAAGACTCAGCGCATTGTTGGACTGGGATATCACCGTGTTGGCATTGGCGACGTTCAACAAGTCCACAATGGGCTCGATCTTGAACCGCTCCCCGATTGCAGTTGGGCGGGAAACCCGCAGGCTCAGCAGATTGACGCTCGGCAAGCGCGTTATGCCGGCCGGCTGAAGAATCACAGTTTCATTTCCCTGCGCCAGTTCGGGTCCTTCGAACGTATTCACCGGCTGGAAAGGATATCCGGTGTAGTGTTGAAAGTTCGCACTGGTCGTGATGCCATAAGGAAGTTCGTAAGTACCCGACAGCTTAAAGACATAGGTCGAATCGAAATTCAGGTAGCTGTTGTTGCGGTTGATGTTCTTATTGGGATTATTGAAGTCATCGCTCGCCGAGCCATTGCTGTAGGCAGGGCTGTATACGCCCTTCGTTCGCTGTATGGTGAATCCCGCCAGGATTTGCCATTTGCTGGTCAGGCGCTTCACCGCTGTGAACTCTATGCCGTGATATGCATTGTCGTCGAGTTCATGGACGTTGCTTACCAAGAGGTCGCTCTGGCCGACTTTGGCAGGATCGGTGACAGTAAAGAGAGTGAGGGGCTGATTGGTAACTGGATTGACTATTGGATTGCCATTCAGGACGGTGATGGGCGAGTAATCGGAGGGTAGTACTTTCAAATTCCGCTGCGCGATCAGACGCTTGTTGGTTCGGTAGTAGTAAGTGGCGCTGATGTGGAGATCCTTGTAGACCTGTTGGTCCCAGCCCACTGAAAACTGATCGGAATACGGTCGCTTCACGTTGGGGTCGATGTGCGATACAAAACCTCCGAATTGAAAAAGCAGACCATTGTCAGGGTTCAGAGGATCGAAGAACTCACTGGTTTGCGGGAAGCCGTCTCCATTAGGATCGTTCCACGAATATCCCCGCCCTCCCAAACCGTTGGCGTTTACTGCTTCCGCCAGTTCCGTGCCTTCGATCCGGAAAAAGCGCCCGTAGGCAGCTCGTAGCACGGTTTTTCCTTTGCCCAACAAGTCATAGGCCATCCCCAAGCGCGGCGCCACATTGTTCCAACTCACCACGTCAGGCGACTGACGAAAGGTACGGGTTGGGAAAAGGTCCACGTACGTACCCGTGCTGGGGCTGCTTTGCGCGGGGTTAAAGGTCCGGAAATGCTCGGAGCGGAAACCAAGATTCAGGGTGAGACGTTGCTTTAGCGTCCAGGCATCCTGGACGAAGAAGGCAGCGTCATGGAAGATTGCCTGCTCACGCACGGGCGTGTTGAATATTGTTACCTGGATCGGCGTGGTATAGGGGCCGACCGCTGGATCACTATTAAACTGCGCGGTAATGTCGCGGTTGATATCGAAAAAATTCCCGTTCTTGCTCTTGCCGAAGTCATAGCCGAACTTGAAGTTGTGGCTGCCCCCCCATGACCCCTTATAGTACGAGCCGCTAATCGCAAAGCGGGTGGTTTGGGCTGGGTTTAAGTAGTTATAGGGAGCGGCCCCCGTTTCTGTCTGCGTGCCCCCATCGGTGAGATTGATGTCGTTGGGACCGACGCTGCGCTGGTACCCCAGCGGGAACAGCAAGTGCATGTAGCCAACTCGGGCATCAACCAGGAAATTCGGCGTTATCTGGCCAGTCCACTGCCCCTGGAGAATATAGGCCGGCTCAATCTGCAACCAGCTAGCCTTTTGATCCACAAACAGAAACGCCGTATCACGCCGCGCAAACCGGTTTTGACTGTTGTACAACCACTGGAAGTTGACCCGGTTCTTGCTATTGATCTGCCAGTCGCTACGCAAAATCGTGTTGGACTGGTGGTTGGTATCGGCAATGGGACCGCCACCTTCCGCCGGCGGCCGGCTAATCGCCAGGATACTTTCTTTGACGTCGTACCTGCGATATCCCCCAAAGATCCACCACCGATCCTTGATGAGCGGACCACCCATATTTAGGGTGGTGTCGCGCAGCATAATCATTGGGCTACCCACCGTAACCGGGTTGCCGTTATAAATCGGTTTGGTTACATCTTTGTGGAGCGCCGCGGTCGTGTAGTATCCCGCTGCCGTACCATGAATCTCGTTCGATCCGGATTTTGTCACCATATTCATGTACACGCCACCAACGCTCACTTCCGCCGGGGCTGAGTCGGTGACCACCTGAAATTCCTGCAAAGCATCGTGGTCGATATAAAAAGCGGTAAAGCCTCCGGTGAAGCCCGGCCAGTTCAAGCGCAGGCCGTTGAAGCTGTACACCTGTTCACCCGGAACACTTCCATGCACTTCCATGCTTGCCTGCTGAAAGCTCTGATTTCCACCGACGTCGTAGTTGCTCATCATCGTGCCCGGTGCCTGCGCAACTGTGGACCAGGGATCCCGCCCGCTGGGGATGTTTTGTAGCAGGTCGGTGTCAAAAGTGGTGGAGGTGGCGACGCTCTTCACATCCACAATAGGCGCCTGCCCGGAGATCTCCACGACTTCTTCCACAGCACCCACCTGCAAGTGCGGGCTGACAGTCGCCACGAAGCCCGAACTCAGCTCCACATCTTTTTGGATGAGCGACTTAAAGCCCTTTGCACCGACATTTATCTCGTAGGTACCTATCGGCAAAAAATCAAACAGATAGCTGCCGTCCGCCTGGGTGGTGCCGGTACGCGGAGCCATTAGCGCTGGTCCTTTTAAGGTCACCGTCGCGCCCGGGATGGCTGCGCCCGATGCATCCTCGACAACGCCGGTGATCCTGCCCGTGATAGCGACTTGTGAAAATAGCGTGGCCGACCACAGGGTGAAAACGATTACCGCCTGGCTAGAGCTTCGTGAAGGCCGGTTCGATCTGCTCACGGAGGGGGAATTCATAGTGATCTCCTGTTGCCCACGGGCCGTCCCGCTGAGACACTTTCGATCACTCGTCCCTTGCGGGCTTAAGCCGTGACTCGGAAAATAGCGAGAAGTATACACCCCTTCCTTAATGTAGCAAGGTTTCGTTGACGTCGGTGCCTCAGGCTCAAAGAATGTCTTAAGGTTAAACAAATGCCGCAACAAGATGGCGACACCGTTTTAGGCCTTCTCCGTCACCGCCACGCTTATATCCGAGTTCTTTGAAGTGCATCGCTGAGAATTTCGCTCCTTTCAATTTCCTGTAACAAACGAACGTCCGTTCATTCAGCTGCAGCCACGTTTTGACGTGCTGAAGTCGAGCTCGAATCGAATTGACGTTCCAGCTAGCGATTTTGATTAGATTATCTCCTGTTCCAACGATCGGCTTCAGCAACGATTTCGGCAAACACCGGTTGCGAGCGTTATCCCCCTGCGATAGGCACAACGCCAGCGTACCGGTGTCCGTTTCCGCTGCCCCTTGAGCGTGGAAAGGATGGACGGTGCCGACGCACTGGACGCAAAATCCTGCACCTAATTCGAAGGAAAAAAAGGAATAAAAAAAAGAGAAATCTTAATTTCAAAACTTCCGCACAAAGAGTGAAAGTCAGCCACACCGAAAAGGTTGGTGCGAACTGGTCACAGCTTACTTCCGCGCCGACCCCAGTGGTTCTACGACGACACTACCGCGGCAGATCCCGCCAACTCCAATGTCATTTACGCCGGCGGCGCTGTTCGGATTGATGCTTGTTAGAGCAAGCATCGGAGCAAAAGATTCGGGTGCTTCTGCCAGCATTGAATTCCGTTTTGCGCGGGGGGGCACTTCCGGATGTACCCGGCGGAACGTGTGGTTAATAGAGGCATGAAACCAGGGCACGGCGAACTTTCTCACGGTAGCGCCCCATCGTGAGTGCTATCTCGAAGATTGGCCACTGTCAGTTTAATTTATCGCGTTTACCGTTGGCTTGACGTTGATGCCTTCCTGGATCACGCGGCGCGATTGCTTGATGAGCTCGGTGTAAATCACTGGCAGAAACGCTGAGTAGTAGCGGATGTTGTCTTCGACGACGAGC
>JAYTFR010000016.1:0-19041 GCA_043734125.1 Acidobacteriota bacterium
CGCCGCAACTCGCCCAAACCGTTCTTCCAATGCTTGCTCGCCATGGCGCGAAATCCAGGATACCGAAATAGTTGCATTGTCTCTCCAAAATGAAAATTCGTGCGTCGATAGCCCTCCCGTCGAAACGCGAGCACCGCATTAGGGCCGGCGTCGACCGTTCCCTGAATTCGTTTGGTGAAATGGACGCCCAGGAATGGATAGTCGGGGTCAGGCACTGGATAAATGAGCGCTCGAACCAGGGCTTGACGCGCGGGCGCAAGGTCGAAGTATTCTCCGCGGAAGGGAATAATCATTACCCCGGGATCATGACCGGCCAACTTCGCGATTTTGTCGCTGTATAGGCCGGCGCAATTTACCACCAGCCGCGCCGTAAAATCTCCAGCGTGCGTTTGAACCGCCACCTCACTTCCAGAATGTTTAAACCCTGTAACTCGGGCGCCCGTCCTGATCTCGACCCCCGCATTCTTCGCGAGCTCAGCATATTTTTCCGCGACCTGCTTGTAGTTCGTGATCCCGGTGGTTGGAACATGAAGGGCGCGCACACCTCCGACGTGGGGCTCGATTTCGCGCATCGCTTGACGTTCCAAAATACGCAGCCCGGTAAGACCATTTGCTTCGCCATTGGCGCGAAGCAGTTCGAGTTGAGCCGCCTCGGCTTCACCGGTAGCGACGATCAGCTTTCCACAGATTTCATGTGGGATGTTGTGCGTCGAGCAGAAGGCGATCATCTCGCGCGCTCCAGCAACGCAAAGCCGCGCCTTCAGCGACCTCGGCTTGTAATAGACGCCGCTGTGGATGACACCGCTGTTGTGTCCGGTTTGATGACTCGCCACTCCTTCTTCTTTTTCGACAACAATCAGGCGAGCGCCAGGAAACGCAGACGCGGCCTGCATCGCGAAGGAGAGCCCTACAATCCCGCCGCCTAAAACCGCGATGTCGTAAGAATGATTCATCTCAAAAAAATATTCTCGTCCGTTCCAGCAACCATCGGCTGGAAGCCCGTCGCCGCCGTCAAGCATATACAAGCCAGCTGGCAATGCGAAGAGTGAAGATGGCGAATGCGCGGCGCACCGGTGATATATCGCCGGTAATATATGATGAACCGCCAGGAATTACCGGCGAGACTGGCGGCAACAAATAGCCGATAGGTAGCGAACCCTTTATGAATCCAGCCGAAGCCATGCGGGAATTGCTGGCAGGGAACCAGCGTTTTGCGGAAAACCGGCTTAGCTCAATCGAGCAGGATTTGTCGATCCTCAAGCTACGAACTGTCGACCGGCAGGAACCCTTTGCCGCGGTTCTAGCCTGCGCTGATTCGCGCGTTCCGGTAGAGCTGGTTTTTGATCAGACGATTGGACAACTTTTTGTGACCCGCGTGGCCGGTAGTATTGCGACGCCAGAAATCGTTGCAAGCCTCGAATACGCGGTGGCTGTTTTAGGGGTGAAGGCGATTCTTGTTCTCGGACATACAAGCTGTGGAGCAGTCACCGCGGCTATTAAAGGTGACGCCGTGCCCGGCCAGATCAGCATCCTCTTCAAGCACCTTCGGCCCGCCGTCGAGCAGTCGGGAGGTCAACTCGACCAGGCCATTCGGTGCAACGTGACCCTGCAAGCGGAATTGCTGCGCAGCTCGTCAACCGTGATTCGCGAAGCCGTCGCAAGAAAAAAGTTGGTAGTCGAATCCGGCATCTACGATCTCGGCTCGGGAAGAGTCACCCTTACTGAGTCCGCGCGGTAACGCTCGATTTCTAAAAATCTAGGAGGCGGCGTGCGCCTTCACTTTCCCTTTCTCCTCATGTCGTCTTCTGACGAATCCAATTCATCGATTACCCGACTCATCACGAGGAAGCCCGTAACGTTGCACGTGTTTGTAGACCAAATTTATAACCCGTCGGATTTTGTTCAGAGTTGGGTCTTCCAGACTCTCCGCTTTCTTCACTTCCCTCAACCACTTCTCGAGTTCTAGCGGCTGTTCTTAGATCAAGAAGGGTTTAGCTGATTCAAATGGCAAGCCAAAAACTTGAAAAAAAGGAATGAACTTGTGTTGCCAATGCTTGCTTGGGGCGCATCTCAATGGAGCAAAAATTTATTAAGGAAAGGTGTCTCATGACAGCAGCGGACGTACTCATAGAAGGATTAATTGATTGGGGCGTGGAGGTCGTCTTCGGGCTTCCGGGCGATGGAATTAACGGAATCATGGAGTCGCTTCGTACGCATCAAGAGAAGATTCGTTTTGTCCAAGTTCGGCACGAAGAAGCCGCCGCATTCATGGCCTGTGGGTATGCGAAATTTACCGGCAAGATGGGAGTTTGTCTTGCGACATCGGGACCAGGAGGAATTCATCTCCTAAACGGCCTTTACGACGCGAAGCTCGACGGGCAGCCCGTACTGGCCATCACGGGGCTGCAATTCCACGACCTGATCGGAACGTATACGCAACAGGATGTGGCTCTCGACAAGCTTTTCATGGATGTCGCGGTTTTCAATGAGCGCATCATGGGTCCGACTCATGTGGAAAACATTACGGATCTGGCATGTCGCATGGCCTACGCTTATCGTGGTGTTTCCCATATCACATTTCCCGTGGACCTGCAGGAAAAGGAACTCAAAGAACGCCAGCGTTCACCGCGCAATATTCCTCACCACACTTCAAATGTTGATGCGCGCAGCGCACGCCTCCCAGATCGCATGGATATAGAAAAGGCAGCCGAGATCCTAAATGCAGGTAAAAAGGTAGCGATTCTTGCCGGGCGCGGTGCGCTCGGAGCAACTGATGAATTGGAGCAGGTGGCCGAATTGCTCGGTGCACCCATAGTCAAGCCGTTGCTCGGCAAAGCGGCGGTTCCCGACGATAGTCCGTATACCACGGGTGGCATCGGTCTACTCGGTACGAAGCCTTCGCAGGAGGCAATGGAAGACTGTGACACGTTGTTGATGGTGGGAACGTCATTCCCCTACATCGAATTCATGCCCAAGCCCGGGCAAGCTCGCGGAGTGCAAATTGAGCTTGATCCCAAACGAATTGGGTTGCGTTATCCCGTTGAGGTAGGTCTCGTGGGGGACAGTCGCAACACCTTACGCGAGATGATTCCGATGCTGACACGCAAGCAGGACCGTCGCTTCCTCCAAGTGGCACAGGCCGGCATGAAGGATTGGCGGGAGCTGATGGAAAAACGCGCGACGCGTACCGACAAGCCCATGAAACCGCAGGTTGTGGCTTGGGAACTCGGAAAGCGCTTGCGTGATGACGCTATTGTCAGCTGCGACAGTGGAACCATCGCGACCTGGTGGGCCAGACACATTCCTGCCCGGCGGGGGCAGATGCATACACTGTCGGGGAATCTGGCCACAATGGCGCCGGGCTTGCCGTACACTATCGCCGCGCAGATTGCCTTTCCGAATCGTCAGTGCGTCGGTTTCGTCGGCGACGGTGGCTTCTCCATGCTAATGGCGGAGTTCGTTACAGCGGTAAAGTACAAATTGCCCATCAAAATCGTCATTATCAAGAACAACACGTTGGGCCAGATCAAGTGGGAACAGATGGTTTTTCTTGGCAATCCGGAATACGGGGTTGATCTGCATCCCATCGATTTCGCCGCCTTTGCCCGCGCTTGTGGCGGCGTCGGTTTGTCCGTGGATGATCCAGTCGACTGCGGGCGCATCATGGACGAATTCTTGAATACGCCGGGTCCGGCCTTGGTCGAGGCTGCAGTCGATCCATTCGAGCCGCCCATGCCGGCAAAAGTAAAAGCGGAACAGGCGCTCCATTTCGCCGAATCTTTGGCGCGTGGCGAGCCGAATCGTAAAAAAATCGCATTGACGACAATCTCTGACCGGGTGCGAGAGATGATCTAAAGCCATCGAGTCAATCAGAACTGTGTCATGGAGAGGCAGACATCGCAATCGACGCGGAACGTCAAACCGCCCTATGATGAGTGTTCCGGGCAAATGTGCTCCGTGAGGAAGCAATATGAATTGCTCTGGGCTTGCGCGTTTGATTCTCGCGATTGCCTTCTGTTGCTCACCGCTGTTCGCACAGGACTCGCCTGCGCCGGAGCCTGCTGACTTGAAGGTTGAATTGCTCTCCGCCACAGGATCGAACCGCTTCCAGCTCGGCGAAGTGATTCCACTGGAGGTTCTGATTTCGAGCAGTACACACAAACGTTATATCGAGCCGTGCCAGATGTTCTGGGAAAGCTGCTTTGGATTTCCGCAGTGCCGGTTCGGCACCCAATGGTCGTTCGAAATCATCCCCGATACCGGATGGACAGACATAGGCTGGCATGGCTGCATGACAATGAGCGGCCCCACCTACGATGTCCAAAGCTCCGATTTGACGGCAGAGCCGAAGAAATACTTGTACACGTTAACCAATCGATTCCGCTTCGACACTCCGGGAAAATACACCGTGCGACTCTCGTTGACGGTCGGGCTGGACGACGAAACGAACAAGACCAGGAACTCACCGAATTCCATAGCGAAACCCCATTCGATGAGCAAGACGGCGGAGGTCGTCTTGGAGATCGCTCCGGCGGAAGGTGAATGGAAAAAGAGTATCGTCGAGCAGGGTGTTGCTGCGTGGACCTCACCGCCGCCGGCTTACACTACGCCTCCATCGGCGGCATATTTGAAATATCAGCAGGAAAAGGACGCGCTGTGCAACTTGGGGACGCCGGAAGCTGCGGTAGCGCTGGCAGGGCTTCTGGGCCGGGGAATCGACGTTACTCATTGCTTGAAGATCAATTCGCACAAAGACGTTGCCGAGGCGGAGATGCGCCGTCTCCTGGTGGACCCGAATGTTGGTGTTCGTCCCGTCTTTTTTGCAGCCTATGCCAAGCTGCTCAACCGCGGTCCGGTGAAGCCCGGTGAATTCTCCGCTGTGCCGCCCAACGACGTGAATCATGTGCAGGAGACGCTGTTCGCGTCGCTACCGAAGAAGACACCTGAGGCCATGATTCAGTCGCTTGAAACTGTGCTCCGCAACCCGATGTCCGGTTACTGGGTAGTACAGGGCTCGGTTTACGATCTGCACGATCATTTTTCCCCTGAAGTCATTGCCATGGCGGCGGCGAACTTTGATCGTCTCTCTGAGGAAGCTCGGGCAGCGCTGCTCGATACTGACTGGGACCATTTGCGATCTCCGCTAATGTTGCCGGTTGTTCGCCGCAAAGCGGAAGCGGGCGATGGTCATGCGTTACTCCGCTGGCTGGAACTCGATCCCGTCCCGGCAACGAACTTCATACGCCAGGAACTTGTTCGGCCTGTACCGCGCTTTTCCTCGCTGTATCTAAGATTGCCGGACGAGTCCCTTCCGGCGCAGGAGCAGCAGATTGCTGCGAATTTTGTGATGCTCAGTGCTCCTGAAGAACTGGTACGCGCAGCGACCTTGCTGCATCGGTACACAACGCGCGCCACGCTGCCGGCCGTGCTTCCGTTTATAGATCAGCATCTGGCCGAGTGGCCTTGCCAGGTTCAGATACCCGTGTTGGCTTATCTGCTCAAGGTTTCACCGGACGAGGCGCGTCCCTGGGTCGAGCAAGTACTTCAAAAGGTTCGCCCGCCTTATTGCCCGCAAGGAGAGTTTTTCCCGAGCCTCGGATTTATGGAAGCAACTCCGGTGCTCGATACCCTGGCTGCCAGGCAAGTTAAAGATGGAACGGCGCTGGCCGCCGATGCGGCAGAATATCTTGGAAGATTTGGCAGCCCAGCCATGAAGCCCGTTGTGTGGAAGCAGTTTTCCCGCTGGCACAAGAAGTACGTGCAGAGCGGAGCGGAACTGCGCATGGGTAAACAGAAAAACAGGCAAGATGACTGGCAACTATACAACCTGGATTCGCGGCTGCTTCAAGCATATGTATATGCGCACGGTTGGACGCTTTCGCCCGGAGATGTGGATCGCCTTTCGAAGTTGATCGGCGATAAGAACCGGGAGGGACTCGCCTGCACGTTTAGCTGCGGCAGTCCATTAAGCGTTGGGCCCGCCCCCGGACAATTTCAACATCTACGGACGCGTCAACGACCCGGTATTTCCTGAGAATGACCGAACCGACTATCTCATGCCAAGGGAGCCGTATCATTACGGGGTCAATCAGTACCGATGTGCGGATTTAAAATCTCTGGAGCAGAAGCTGCAGCAGTTTCCGGCGGGCTCAACATTCAGCGTTGCGCATACCGGAAGCCTCCTCGACGGCTGGGGCGACTGGATCACAATTGGTGAATTTCTGAGAAGCCACGGCTTCTCATTCAGGAATTAGCAGCGAGGCAACGTACCATGTGCTTCAAAGAGCGACAGCCCGGGCTATGGTGCCAACTCGTTCAGCGAGAGATAGGCAAGCTCCTCACAGCACTCTTGTCGTTGTGGGAAATGAACCCACTATGTTTCCCCTTACTAAAGATTCGCTTAACTTTGGGAAGCACTTTGGCGTGGTGGCAACATATCCATTACTGTGATTCACGGCATGTAATCGGGCAGCTCTACAGTACTCCTTCAATAGTCGCGGTGATCGAGATCCAGTCTTCAGCGGGAGCTTTGATGAAACCTACTAGTTGACAAGGCCTCGGAACGGTTTGGCGGCTGCTATTCCAGAGGCCCTCGATTCATTCCGAGCAGAGTTTCGGCGAACAGCCGCTTCCATGCTTGGAAAGCGCGCTCCGCTTGCGCAGGGTTGTAGACAGGGCTATCGACCACCGTCCATCCATGGTATGCGCTATCGTAGACTTCACTCTCATACTTGCCGCCCCAGCCGTCGAGAGCATGGTTGAAATTGTCGATTGCGGCCTGCGGCATGCTTTTGTCGTTAGCGGCATGCCCGAAATAAAGCCGGGCCTTGATTCGAGGCAGAAGAAGATGAGGACTGCTGGGCGCGTCGGTGTAGAGGCGGCCTCCGTGAAAAGATGCGCACGCTGCGATTTTGTCCGGTCGAGCTGCTGCCATGCGCAAGGCAACCGCGCCCGAGAAACACAGGCCGACAACTCCGAGGGGTCCCTTCTTCACTGCATCCTGCTGAGCAAGAAAATCGACGTAGCTACTGGCGTCCTGTTCGATAGCTCCCGGCGTGAGCGGAGAGGAATCTCTCCCATACGCTTCATGAATTTTTCATCGCCGAACTTCAATCCGGGTTCAAAAAGTGGAGGTCGCCCCGTGCGGTAGAAGAGATTCGGCAGAACGACCGTATATCCTTCTGAACAAATCCTCGCCGCCATGGCGCGCTGCGAGGCGCGGATTCCACCAATGTCGGTAAAGAAGAAGACTCCGGGCCAATGTCCGTTGGCTTCCGGCCGATAGAGCAGCGGCATCTGCAGTGCCATCGAATGTGGGAATTTCAATCTCGGTCTCGGTCAAACTTCCCTCTCAAGCATGCGGGTCGCACGCTGCGGACTCTAGATCCCGAAGCCGTGGGCTCCGCGGACTACCAATTTTTCTTTCTCGCTGTTCGTCGTATTCGCCTTCGATGGCAGCGACATATCGCTCAGCCGAACGGCGGATATTCTCCTTACCGCCATCAGGAATCACGGCATCCCACCATTGGCCGTAGAGCCTGCGGAATTCGAACGGTTCAACTGCGTTCGCGACTCGGCGAACTTCCGCGGCTGACACTGGAATGTAATTGGGAAAGCTATACATCACGGTCACGCTGCGATGATCAGGGTTCACGTACAAGGTGTCGCCGGTAAACAGCTCTCCGCCATCGCGGTCGTGGTGCAACACCGATGATCCGGGAAAATGGCCACCGCAGTGTACGAGTGTCATGTCAGGCGCGAGTTCCATCCGGTCGCCATCCCAAAAGCGTATGGACGAGTCCGGTCGCATCACCCATGGCCGGTTTCCGGAATGGATATATACGGGACAATCAAACGTGTGCGCCCAATCGACCATCGAGTTGTGAAAGTGAGGATGCGAAACGGCGATTGCGCGCAGGCCGCCCGATGCCTTGATCAGTTCTGCCACTGCTTCATCGAGCAAAGCAACACAATCCCAAAGTACATTGCCATTCTTTCCGCGAATGAGGAGCGCACGTTGCCCAATGCCGACCTGCGGATCTACTCCAATGCCAATGACCCCCGGCCCCTGCTGGTGGACGGTGTTGCGGCTCCAGCGCTTGAGCCATGAATGAGTCGTCCACTGCTGTCCATGAGGATGTACCGACTGCCGCTCATCGGTGCAGATCGTGCAGTTCTCGGGAGGTTTCGCGGTTTCGGCGTACTGCGTGCCGCATTGTGTGCAGATGTAACAATCCATCGCTTTCTCCAAATCTCAAATAGGCCGCATCAGATGCGTTTCGCTCGTATCCGGCGGGGCAATGTAAATCGCGAGCAGGCATGCCTCTTCGGTCGAGCTCGCGTTGCGAGCGAGGCGGTGGATCGCACCGACCGGCTCCCACCAGGCCTCACCAGCACGGATAACCCGCTCCGGTTCATCACCCACCTTGGATGCTATCGAGCCGGAAATGACAAACGCCATCACACCATCCGCGTGAAAGTGGGGTGGAGAACCCGTCCCCGGCGGGTACATAACTTCCAAATCACAATCCAAGATTCTACTGACCCGGTTGCGGAGGTGCTTGAAGGCGACCTCCTCCCACACACCGTTACAATGGTGGAGTTCTATGCGGCCCCCTCGCTTCCCGGTCTAGCCGAAAGGCAGGACGGTTTCCGCTAAGCCGCTTCCAGCACCGATAAGATATTCCCCGCCGGATCCTTGAACCACGCGATTGTCGGTCCATTCCCCCGAGAAATCCCGCGTGCGTCCGTCTTTAAGTTGGGTTCATCATAGACTTCAAAGTGCACGCCGCGTCGGCTCAGTTCATCCACAGCTTTTTCCACGCTTTCAACGGGAAAATTCAGAACCGTGAAAGTTGCCGGCTGGTGATTGGGTTTAGGGTACATGAGAGCTTTGGGGCCGCCGGAAAGCAGCACAACAAGGGTACCTTCGGGGCCGCCGGAAAGTTCGAGTCCCAACGTCTTGCCATAGAATTCCCTGGCTTTCTGAATATCGTTCACCGAAAAACTGCTGAATGCCTTGCCTACATTGAGCATGGACGCACTCCTAGCGTTTTATTTTTCTAATTTCGATGCAGAATCGGCTTGAGACGGCAGCCTTAAGCTAGAGGAATTTAAAGAGGGACGGTGAGATTCGAGATCTGAAGAGTATTGTCGGTTTCAAGCTCGGGTCGGGGGCCGAACATCCTTGTTCTCGTACATCTTGCGATCTGCGCCGTCGAGCATTTCATCCAGCGTGTCGCCATCATGCCACTCCGCTATGCCGATGCTCAGGCTGATGCGAAAGTCCTCGAGGTTTTTAGCATCATTCCATTCTTCGATCCTTTCGTTGATGCGTTCCAAGACTATTTGAGCGCCGTTTGCAGTTGTGTCGGCGAGAAGGATGAGGAATTCATCGCCACCATAGCGCACGGCTGCGTCCGAGCCCCGGATTGAAGACTTGAGGATTCCTGCAATCTCGGCGAGCACGAAGTCACCAGTGAGGTGTCCGAAGCGGGTGTTGATTTGCTTGAAGCGGTCTGCGTCTACCATCAAGAACGACAGCGGAGTCTGGCGGCGCTTCGCCTGGTTGATGAGCCGCCCGGCGATGTCGTCAAGTGAGCGGCGGTTATAAATTTCAGTAAGAGGATCGATGAACGACTGCTGCTCGACCACCTGCTTTTGCAGTGTGGTTGAGATTAGGTGCTCGCGCAATCGGCGAACTTCGAAACGCTTTGAGACCAGATAAGTGTTCAGCAGGGTTAGCAGAACGAACAAACCAATAACCAGAGGCCGCGATATCGTCAGCTCAAAGTGAACCGCGTCTTGATTGAACGCAGCACGAAAAAGTAACACGAGCAGCCCTGCACTCACCAGCATCCCGGTCAGCACAACGATGAACCATAGCTCCCAGTCACGCTTTTCGAGGCGCGAGAGCTGTTTGCTGACGTGCGACAGGCTGCTTTGGCTGTACATCAACATTACTTCACACCGATTTCAAGAGCTTACGTCTGTCCGCATTGCGTTGCACCGGTACCTAAGTAACTACCGTTGTGGATTTTCAATCACACAGTTTGGAAACGCCTGAATTTGCACGTCTGTAAGTTGTGCAACCTACAAAGCCATCGTAACGGACACGAACTCCGGTAACCTCGAAGATTTTCGGGGGTCGCGACATACTACATCAGTCAATGCTTTTCACTCCTCGATCCGATGCGCGGCAACGGCCTGCACGGCAGAAGCTGACTCAGCCTACACCGGCCGTTCTGCGGTTTGCCACCGGCAACCGCGTGAGGGCGAAATTGCAAGTCATTTCGATCACAGGTGGTTTGCTCTTTCTGCAAAACTTGATTGATCGAGGTTCACAGGCAAAGTTGATGTTTTTGACGGAGACAGGAGCGGTGTTAGGCACCGCCGAGATGCTGATTCCGATCACATCCACGCTGCAGCCGTTTCGTTTCGTCGCTATCGGCGATGACGCACAGGGCCGCATCAGCAAATCGGTGAAATTGGGAGCAGAGCAGAAGTTTCGAGACTGGCAGTCGATCTATTACGAACGCGCCTGGTAAGTAGAAAACCGCTGGTTGGACTTCATGGTTCGTCAGGCGCAGCACATCGTCGCAACATTTCGTCGCGGACACTTCGTCGCAACACTTCGTCGCAGGACAATCCCATCTGGCCAGAATGGAGCGAGAGCCGCCATGTCTCGCGCAAAAGCAAGAATTCTTTGTATCGACGACCACTGGAACGCCCTCATCGGGCGAAAGATGCTGCTGGAAGAAAGCGGCTATGAAGTACTGGAGGCGACCGGCGGCGATGAGGGTCTCAAACTGTTCCTCAGCAACGCGATTGATGCTGTCGTGCTCGATTATCAGATGCCCGGCATGAATGGTGACGTCGTCGCTGCCAAGATGAAACGCATCAATTCGCACATCCCGATCATGCTTGTCTCGGGTCATGGACCGCTGCCGCGGCATAAGCTGCTTCACGTCGACACATTTCTCTCGAAGTCGCAATCGCCGGATACGCTGCTGTCAACACTTCATGGCTTGGTGGCCAGACCGAAGCCATTCTTCCACCGCTGGCTAGATCACTGGAAGGTTCGCAATCTGGGCGCGAACACTTAAGTTCAATCTACGAATAATCGGCTTTAAGATTTCATCGACTTTTCACGCCCTCAGCCTCCCCGCGAAACTACTATGCCAACAGGCGCAATTTATATTTCGGTAAACTAGTGGCGACGTTCTGAGTAACAGGAGAAGGCTATGGAAAAACGATGCGTCCGCCTCTCCTACTTGTGTGTCTTGACCCTGGTCTTATCTTCGTGTGGAGGCGGCGGCAGTAGCGGAGGATCGCAGAGTGCTCCGCTGTCGAATCTTTCGGTTGCGACCTGGCACTACGATAACGCCCGAACGGGCGCCACACCTAACGAAAGCTCGTTGTCTCCCGCTAACGTAAATTCCACCAGCTTCGGAGTATTGTTCAGCTTACCGGTTGATGGCGCAGTCATCGGGCAGGCACTTTACTTAGGCAGCGTTCCGGTGACCAACAAGGGCGTTCATAACGTCCTGTATGTCGCAACCATGCACGATTCTGTTTACGCCTTTGACGCCGACACCACAAGCGGCGCGAATGCTTCCCCGCTCTGGACGAAGAGCCTGCTCGGCTCCGGCGAGACGACGGTGCCGATGTCGATTCACAAATGCCAGGCAGTCACGCAATGGAATGAAGTCGGAGTGATTTCGACGCCAGTGATCGACACTGCTGGCGGCACTCTATATGTAGTGGCGAAGTCTCTTTCGAATGGATCCCCTGTGATGCGGCTGCACGCTCTCGACGTGCGCTCGGGTCAGGAAAAGCTGACTGGCCCGGTGCAGATCTCGGCGAGCGTCAACGTCGGCGGGCTGTCTAGCACATTCAGCGCATTGGCAGAGATGAATCGACCCGCCCTGCTGCTGACGAACGGCCACGTGTATCTGGGGTTCGGATCGAACGGCTGCAATGACTTTAGCCCGCAGGGGTGGGTACTCTCCTATAACGCCTCTACCCTCGCTCAAGAAGGTGCCTTCTCTACGACGCCGGGCACAATTCTCGGATCGATTTGGCAGAAGGGGGGCGGCCTATCGGCGGATGCGGAGTCCAACGTTTACGCGGAAGCTGCCGAAGGCCCGTCGAGCCCGGGTATCAACTTCGCCGAAAGCATGATCAAGCTGACTCAATCTGGTACCCAGTTGCAGGCGACCGATTGGTTTACGCCTTATAACCAGGACTTTCTTCGTCAAAACGATTTGGATCTAAATAACGCGGTGCTGATTCTGCCCGACCAGCCTGGACCATTTCCACATCTCGCTATGGGAACGGGAAAAGAAGGCACCCTATACGTCGTGGACCGCGACAATATGGGGCAATATTGCTCGACGTGCTCCGTCGGGGACGTCCAAATTGTGCAAGAGGTCTCATTGGCAGCCCCTAATACCGGTTCGCTCATTTACTGGAACTCTTCGGTCTACACCAGTGGCGCCGGTTTCCCAATCTCCGCATGGTCGCTGAGCAATGGATTGCTTTCTCCTTCGCCGATTGCTCAAACGCATGGGATTGGTGGCGGACACTCACCCGTAATCACTTCGAACGGGACGTCGAATGGGATTCTTTGGCAATTGAACTCCACAAGCTTGATTGCGTACGATGCGCTCACTCTGACGACCCTCTATTCGTCGTCTCAAACCAATGGACGCGATACTCTCCCGGCAATGCCCCACTTTGCACAAGTGATTGTCGTGAACGGAAAAGTCTACGTGAGCACGAACAACAGCGTCGTCGCACTCGGACTCTTGAAAAACTAGCGCCCATGAAAAACTAGCGCCCCGGAATTTCGCGATCGAAGCCGGTTGATCGAAGCCTGTGACTGAAACTCGGGGTCGCAGAGCTACATGATCCACCCGGTGCTGGTTGATAATTTTCTGTGATACGTTTTTGGGATGACTCCCCTAACACACGTCATGACCGGACCGAACTTTCCCGACCCGAATCCAATGCCATCCCCCGAGCCCGCCATTCCACCGGTGCGAGAACCTTCTGACTTGCCTCGATCGCCAGCGGTCGACCCCGACGATCCATCTGAGCCCAATCAGATCTAGTCCGCGCGGCATGGCATTGCATGCGATCTCGAGCCTCAGCGTGTCATAATTCCGTTCGCTGGCACCCGTTCACTGGCACTATGTGCTTTTAGGCCACTGACCTTTAGTAATTGGTATTCAGCGGTATGGTGCAGCCCCCTGCATCCGTGGAGAATGTGAATACGGACAGCCAAGCTGATTCGTAAAACCTCCTCCGGAGTATGAAAATGTACAAACTTGAAACCTCTCTCAAGATCGTCACCGCCCTGCTCAACGTTCAATCCCGGCCTTTGATGCTGACCGCCTTGGCGGCTACGGTAACGACCAGCGGATCTCGCATCGAAACTACCATTGAAAAGACCAACCGTGTGTACGATCGGTATTTTGCTTCGTCAAAGCAGCGGTAAAGGGAATTCTCCGTGAGACCGCGACACGCTTATGAGATTCAAGACATTGCGGAAGGCGAAGGCGGCGTCACGAGGAGACTGGAAGTGGCGCGCTCTTTCCGCAAGTTTGAACTCGGAGAAGTAAGGCGACTCTTCAATTTGGTCATGGATAAGTTACAAGATCTCTCGCGATGATTATCTGCACAAGTTTTCAGACTCGAAGCGGCGAGCCAGCTATTACTGCAGTCGAGAGCCCAGATCACTTCCAACTCCAGCGAAACCGGCGCAGCGCCACAAGCAACTACACGGCAGTGATCATGAATCCACAGCAGGCGTTCGAGATTCTGCTGAACATCCGCGAGAGCGGCCTCTAGAACAAGATCCAGCGATTACGAAGCCTACTCATCCATATCACCGCGTCCCTCCGGCGACAAATTCAATTCGATTGAACGAAAAAGTAGGACCGCCATCTTGTTCGAGAAGCGTGAGCCCTAGCGTAGCCAAGGCTACTGAAGGCGCGGCATCAAACAATCCGGCAAAACTCTTGGGCTTTAGCGCATCGCTTACCGCTCCGAATGCCGAAACGACGGCTCCCACAAGGAAACGAACAAGGTGAACTCCATGTGCTTTTTGCGGGTACCGTCGAGTGTGGCTTCGGCCAACTCATCGAGCAAGGTATGAGTTTCGCGGTAGTGCACGCGGTATTCCTACTCCTGTCGCAGTGCCACTTCGACTTCAGCGACTTCCGCTGGCGAGAGGCGAAATTCGAAAGCGCCGCTTATGCCGGTGACCTGCTGTGGGCTACGGAATCCCACAGTCGCGCCTGTGATTGCTGGATTATCCAGAGTCCATGCGATCGCGACTTCCCCGGGGCTGCGTCCATGACGCTTGCCAATTTCGCGGAGGCGCTCCACCAAACGCAGATTGCGGGAAAGAAGCGGCTCCCGGAAGTTGGGAAGGTTAATGCGCCAATCCTCGGGAGCGAAATTAGAAACTCGCTCCTTGGTCATGGCTCCGGTGAGCAGACCAGCGGACATGGGCGAATATACGATCACCCCGATGTTCTGACTCCTGGCATAAGGCAGGATTTCTTTTTCAATTTCCCGGGTCACAAGAGAGTAAGGGGGCTGCGATGAACAGATGGGCGCGATTGCCTGAGCGCGCTTCATTTGCGCGACATTGAAATTGGAAACGCCGATATGGCGAACCTTACCCTCTTTCTGTAGGCGAGCCAGTTCCGTACAGCCTTCTTCAATATCTTCGTCCGGCTCGGGCCAATGGATTTGATAAAGATCAATGACTTCGGTTTTGAGCCGGCGTAGGCTCGCCTCGCACTCGCGGCGAATGGACTCGGTTTTCAGCGATGCTCCAACCTTGCCCTTCGCGTCCCACACGCGCTCACACTTGGTGAACACATAAGGGCGTGGTGAGCGACCCTGCAGTGCACGCGCTACGACCTCTTCGGAGTGGCCGAGCCCGTACAGCGCTGCGGTATCGATCCAGTTGACGCCATGATCCAGGGCGGCATGGATGGCGGGAATGGAATCGGCTTCGTTCTGTGGGCCCATACTCCCATTCCAGCCGCCGCCGCCGATGGCCCAGGCGCCAAATCCGATGCGCGTGATGATGAGATCGCTGTTTCCCAGTCGCCGAGTTTCCATCAAGCCATCCTTTTCATGACTTCAACACGACGTAGGTGCTGTAGCTTTCTTCCTGGATGCTCATGAAAGGACGCATCGCGACGCTTCGTCCATCGGCTGACGTGGCCATCGAATCTCCTGCGGCGTTGTTGGTGAGCTGGGCCCGCAGCAGGTCTGCCTTCTCGAAGGCGGGCTGAGAATCCGCCACAGCGAACAGAACAAGCGGACCCCGCAGCAGTGCAACGAGGTTCGGATGGTTCGCATCCACCGATTCCAGGCGCAGAGGCATGGGCAGTTCGAGTTCGACGCGGTCGCCATCTTTCCACGTACGGTGGATTGCAGCGAATGTGCCGGGCTGGACGGCCTCGGTAACGCGCTTGCCATTCACCGACAGAATCGGAGAGGGCGTTGCCCAAGCCGGAATTCGCATATAGAGCGTATAGTCCACCGGGCTCGAAGCCGAGATCTGCATCTGGACGGTGTTCTCGAACGGATATCTTGTCTGTTGCGTCAATCCGCATTTGGCGGAACCTTCTGTCCAGCGCAATGAGGAGGGGGTAAACAAATTTACGTACACTCCGTCCGCGGAGCGCAGGAAAGTGCTGATGTGGTAGTCGGCGGCAAGCTGGGGGAAGGTTCCTGAGCAGCAAGGCCACTTGTCTCGATACCAGACTTTTTTCCCGGTAGCGGCGTAGTCAGAGTAATAGAACGACGTGCCGTCAGCCTGGATGGGCCAGGCGCCGAGGATCGTGTTGTAGAGCACTCGCTCCATACTGTCGCCGTACTGCGAATTCTTCGTCGTACGTAGCAGGTAACGCGTGATTTTGAAATGCCCATACGCGCCGCACGGTGTCTCAAAGCTGGCATGCGTTGAGCGTAGGCTGTTGCCGAGCTGGCCGGTACCGGGTTCGCCAAAAGCTTCGTCCGGCCCCCATCCGCCAGTGGCGAAGCTTTGCGTCGCCAGCAACATTTCGAATCCGTTCTGCGCGGCGCGGAGATGTTTTTCGCTGCCTAGAGTGATATAGGCCTGCATGGCGGAACTGAAAGCATTCACGTGACTGTATGCATGTTCGAACGGCAGCACGTTATTGCCTTCGGAGAGTGGTCCGAAGTACGTATCATCTTCCAGAAATTGTTTCGCGAGATCGCGATAAAAGGATTTGCCGCTACGGTGATAAGCAAGGAAGAGATTTTCTGGCAAAGTGTAAGTCTCGTCCCAGGTATAGGAAGTATCTTTATGGCGGCGCGAGCGTTGCTCCGCCCGCGAGAGCGCTTTTTCGGGCAAATAGGCGAGAGCGGCACGGGTAAGTTTCTCGTGGACATCCAGAGCCATCGGGTCCTGAGCAAATTCATGGGCATCAATCAAACCGCAGGAAAGTTTGTCGTAGGTGTAAGCGGGCAGGCGATAGCCCGCAAGGAATTTCGCCTTGGGATCGAGCGTTTCGGCATAGCCCTTCACAAGCCGATTAATCTTGGCGCGCGTGGGTTCGGATCCTGTGACCGCGCAGGCGCGGGCGAGCCCGGATACGTACTGGCCAAAGCTGTGTCCGGCAATGAATCCGTGAAAGTCGGTCTTCTCCAGACTGAAGCCGGTCAGGTCGTACCAGCCACCCATGTCTTCTCCTGGGGCGGGAAGACCGGCAACTTGCCGGAAGACTTTCAAAAGACGATCATCGTCGAGATTCAGAAAGCGGGCATGATTCTCCTCGAACTGGCGCTTCATCGGACCGTCAAGAAGCTGCACGTCGCTGTAAGAGAAAGCAGCAAGCGGCAGCGTCATCGCCACCGAACCCTTCTGTGCGGCAGCAGCACGAACAGGAAGAGAAGACGTGGCGCAGGCAGCTGCCGTGGTGGCTGCAGCCTGCAGAAATGTTCTCCGGTTGACTCTAGTCATGAGATAGTCTCCTATTGACCTGCTGGGCAAACGTTTGCTCGCTAAGGTACGAGAGTCCAAACCAGACTGTCAACTGTTATATCGCACGGTGGGAGGCCTCGTGGCGAGTTTTCGAACCGCCTGTTGAAATCCATTGCTAAAGAAATGAAGTACTCTGTGGGCGAGCGCGCATTCATTGCGGGCAACTTCGCATCGTGTTCTGGGGGCTTGTTGGTGAGGATAAGGATGCGGTGCAGCAAACTTGGTCTGGCCCTGCTTCTGTGGGCCTGTCTCCCGTTCGCCGCTTCACAGACCAGGAACGTCCAGATTGATCCCATCACTTCAGCATTGCGGGCCCGGGATTTCGATAGGGCAGTGGAACTGAGCCGTTCGGCCTTGCAACAATTTCCAAATGACGCGCAACTATGGGCCCTGCAAGGAATTGCATTCGCGAGTAAGGGAGATAGCAAGAAGGCGCTGCCAGCCTTCCAGCAAGCGCTGAAACTCGCTCCCAACTACGTTGCCGCGCTGGAAGGAGCCGCTCAGATTCAGTATCAGAATGGCGGCCGGGAAGCGGTGCCGCTTCTGCATCGGCTATTGCAGTTGCGTCCGGGCGATCAGACCAGCCACGCCATGCTGGCCGTGCTGGAGTACCGAGAAGGGAATTGCCAGGCCGCCACCGAAAATTTTGACAAAGCCGGTGCGCTGCTGGACTCTCAACTCGATGCACTGCACGCTTATGCCACTTGTCTGGTGAGGCTCAAGCATCTCGACGGTGCGGCAAAGATTCTCGATCGTGCGGTGGCTTTGCACCCGGATGATCCGGGGGAGCGTCGGGTGTTAGCGTCGATTCAACTGATGGCGAACAAGCCGCAAGATGCGTTGGCCACACTGCAACCATTGCTTGCGGCTAACCCCGATGCTGAGACTTTGGAGTTGGCGTCAACAGCTTATGAAGACGCCAAAGACACGCCACAAGCGGTCAGCACGTTGCGGCAGGCGATTCTCTTGGACCCGAAAAACGCCAGCCTATACCTGGATTTCGCCACCATGTCTTTTGCACACCAATCATTTCAGGTTGGCATCAACGTAGTCACTGAAGGGATCGGCTTGCAGCCGAAGTCGGCACAGCTCTATCTGGCCCGAGGTGTCCTTTTTGTACAGTTGGGAGACTACGACAAAGCTGAAGCTGACTTTGAGAAAGCGCATGAATTGGATCCCAATCAGTCTTTGAGTTCTGCCGCTCAGGGACTGGCGGCGGTGCAGGCGAATGACATGGATCGCGCACTGGCTACGATTCAATCGAAGCTGGTCAAAAAGCCGAATGATGCATTGTTGCTCTATCTGCAAGCGGACATTCTCGCTCAGAAAGGAGCGGAGCCGGGCTCACTGGAATTTCAAACTGCGTTACGGTCAGCAAAGAAGGCGGTCTTGCTAGAGCCCACCCTCGGCGCAGCGCGGGGTGTCTTGGCGAAACTCTATTTGCAGGCAGGAAAAAACCAGGACGCTGTCGAACAATGCAGAAAGGCTCTGGTTCACGACCCGAAGGACCAAACGGCGTTGTATCACCTGATTCAGGCATTACGGAAAACGGGAAACAAAGCAGAGCTTCCTGACCTACTGAAACAGTTAGCTTCACTTCGCGAACAGGCCACGAAAGAAGAAAGAGAACGTTATCGCTACCGGCTGATCGAAGGAGATGCGCCACCGAAGGAGCCTCTCTCCCAGCCTTAACGGAGACGGCGTTTTCTTGGCGAACTTGGGCGATTTCTTGCGATTCAAGTTTGCCGATGGCGCAAAGCCATCTAGGCTGCATTCCGCGAGATTGCCGCTCTGTTTCCCGGCAAGGACTTCAAAGAAACTGCTTGACACCGGGCGCAGCGCGTTGATATAAACCGCCATCCGGGTAAACGTATACCTAAAAATCTATCCGGGTAAACGTATACTTAAAAATCTATCCGGGTAAACGTATACCTAAAATCTCTTCGTGTGGGAGAGCACATGGAAAAACGACTTCCTGTTCGCCTTAGCGGCTGGTCTTTGGTCGC
>JAYTFR010000017.1:0-73784 GCA_043734125.1 Acidobacteriota bacterium
CACTCCTCGGAATGACAAGGCTTAGGGAGCGGGCGCAGTGGCGGGACAAAATATCAGGCGGAGGGCTGCGAGCGAGTACATTGAATTTTCCCCTTCCAATTTGATGTCATTCCGAGGAGCGCACGCGACGAGGAACCTGCTGTTCGCTGGCCGCCCCCGTAGCGCAAGGGAAAAGCAGGTTCCTCGTCATATCGCTTCGCTTCACTTCTCCGAATGACAAGGGTAGAAAGACACCGCTAAATGTCGTAATAAAGTGCGAACTCGTAGGGGTGCGGACGCAGGCGAATCGCGTCCACTTCTTTTGTGCGCTTGTAATCGATGTAGGTGTTCAACAGCTCCTCGGTAAAGACGTCGCCTTTCAGCAAGAACTGGTGATCTTTCGCCAGCGCATCCAGCGCGTCTTCGAGCGAACCGGGCATTGACGGAACTTTCGCCAGTTCCTCGGGCCCCAGATCGTAAATGTCTTTGTCGAGCGGTTGGCCGGGATCAATCTTATTCTCCACGCCGTCGAGGCCTGCCATCAACATGGCCGCGAATCCCAAATACGGGTTGCAGCTCGGGTCGGGCGGCCTGAACTCCACGCGCTTGGCTTTTGGCGAGGCCGAATACATGGGAATTCGGCAAGCTGCCGAGCGGTTGCGACGCGAGTACGCGAGATTCACAGGCGCTTCAAATCCCGGCACCAAGCGCTTATAGGAATTTGTGGTCGGCGCGATGATTGCCGCTAGCGCGGGGCCGTGTTTGATCAGACCGCCGATGTACCACAGCGCCATCTGGGAGAGCCCAGCATAACCGTCGCCGGCAAACAGAGGCTTGCCGCCCTTCCACAGCGACTGGTGGGTGTGCATGCCGCTGCCATTGTCCTGGAAGATCGGCTTAGGCATAAAGGTGACGGTCTTGCCGTACTGGTTAGCCACATTCTTTACGATGTACTTGTAGAGCAGCATGCTGTCGGCGGACTTCACCAGCGAGTTGTATTTGAGGTCAATTTCGGTTTGCCCGCCGGTAGCGACTTCGTGGTGATGGCACTCGACGTCCAGTCCGCAATTCATCATGGTCATAACCATTTCACTGCGCAGGTCCTGATAGTGGTCAGTTGGAGGCACCGGGAAATAACCCTCTTTGTAGCGCGGGCGGTAGCCGAGGTTATTGGTCTCGCGCCCTGAGTTCCATCGGCCTTCCTCAGCGTCAATGAAATAGAAGCCATGCTGCTCACGCTGGTCGAATCGGATATTGTCGAAGATGAAAAATTCGGCTTCAGCGCCAAAGTACGCAGTGTCGGCGAGGCCGGTGGAACTGAGATAAAGTTCGGCTTTCTTGGCGATGTAGCGGGGATCGCGGTCGTACCGCTGCTTGGTCACGGGATCAATCACGTCGCAAATCATGACCAGCGTCGGCGCCTCGGTAAACGGATCCATTGCGTGCGTAGTAGGGTCGGGGATGAGCAGCATGTCGCTTTCGTTGATCGCAGCCCAGCCGCGAATGGATGAGCCGTCCATGCCGAAGCCTTCTTCGAACGAATCTTCAGTTAGCTGATGAATCGGATAAGAGACGTGCTGCCACAAGCCTGGCAGGTCCGTGAACCGGAGATCGAGTATTTTGGCGCCGTTTTTCTTTGCAAACTCCAGTACGGCTTTTGGATCGGCCATGAAAAAGCTCCTTATAAGATTTCGTCTGCAACTGAATCTGAGATATTGAGCACACGCCTTCCAGCTTCTGGCGGGGAGGCAGACATTCTATGGAATCGGGAGAATTGTACACCTGCTACAATCTTTTCAGAGTCGCAGGTTCACACAGTTTAGTCCCCCTGAAACGTTCCCGGAAGATTGATTGTTTTTATCAGGGGAGTTGATCTGAGCTTATACCTCGTCGTGGAAAGCCAGCACTCAATTCAGTCGTTGATCCTGTTTATACCCGTTCGCAAGTTTCACTGACTTCCAGGCTCTGTCCGCGTAACGATTATGGATTTCGATCAGCTGGAAACTTTCACCGAAGTGACGCGCCTGGCGAGCTTCTCGCGCGCGGCGGAAAAACGCTTCCGCACGCAACCCGCGATCTCGTCGCAGATCCGCTCGCTGGAAGAAGAAGTTGGCGCCAGGCTGCTCGACCGTTCCGGCGGGAAGGTATCGCTCACCGCGCCCGGAAAATTGTTTTTGCGGTTTGCCGAAGACACGATCGACGCCCGCAAGGCCGCAATCACCGCCATCGCAGAGACCGAACGGGTTCCGCGTGGGGAAATCATCGTTGGGGCCAACGAAGGCACATGCCTGCACATCCTGCCGGAAGTCTTTGCCAATTTCAAGAAGCAATATCCGGACGTTTCGGTCAACATCAAGCGCGCAGACTATTCCAAGGTGCTCGAGTCGGTCATCGACAACTCGGTTGACTTCGGCGTGGTGTCGTTGCCGGTGACCGACACCCGGCTGACGGCCGTGCCCATCCATAAAGATGAACTGGTGCTGATCGCTCCGCCGAAGCATCCGCTTTCGAAACTCAAAGCCGCTTCCACTGAAGAGATTGCTCAATACCCGCTGGTGGTTCCTAAAGTCGGACACACTCGTGACGCCCTCGACGAGCTGTTTCATAACCGCAAGCTGAAGCCGCGCTATGCCATGGAACTGGATTCGAGTGAACTGCTGAAGCGCTTCGTGGCCGCCGACATCGGAATCGGGTTCATCGCAATTTCAAACATCCTGGAAGACGTTCAAGCCAAGGTGCTGTGCGCAATTCCTCTAGCAGATGCTCGCATCCGTAGAGACCTGGCGCTGGTGTTTCGAAAGGATAAAGCGCTCAGCCGCGCTGCCTTGGCGTTCATCGATATCGCCGTAAAGAGCAAGATGGCAGAAACGCTGCTCACCGTGACACGCTAGGTTGGCGCCGAAGTTTGGTGACTGGATTTCCGTTGGGCCTTCGCTTCCCTCTCCTTTTGCGCGACAATACTTACGACAGATCCCGTCCCCGGGTCTGGAGACGCGGGCGACACGAAACAAAGTAAAGGCGGGTCTCCAGACCGCCTGAAATGAGCTTATCCATGCGATTCCGCACTGTTTCGCTGATTGCAGGTTGTGTTATCACATCTTGCGCCGCATCGTCCGCGACCGTGCGGAAAATCGTAATCAACGACACGATTCAGGCCGCGACCGCCGAACGGGTCGAACGCGCGCTCGACCTGGCGGCAGAGCAAAAAGACGACGCCGTCCTTATCGACCTCAACACCCCCGGCGGGATTATGACCTCGATGCAGGAAATTATGCAGAAGATCATTGCCTCTCCGGTGCCAGTCATTATTTATGTGACGCCGAGCGGAGGCCGAGCTGCATCGGCCGGATTTTTCATTCTTCAAAGCGCCGACATCGCGGCCATGGCCCCCGGCACCAATACAGGCGCAGCCCATCCGGTCGGAGCTTCCGGCGGAGATATTAAGGGCGCAATGGGCGACAAGGTGCTAAACGACGCCTCGGCATTCATGCGTTCGATCGTTTCCAAACGCGGCCGCAACGTTGAGGTAGCGGAAAGCGCGGTTAGGGAGTCGAAGTCATTCACCGACGGCGAAGCGCTTTCACAGAAATTGATCGACTACGTCGCGCCCAACGACGAAGATTTGTTCCGTCAGATTTCATCGAAACCGGTGAAGCGCTTTGATGGCAAAATGGCCACGCTCAATCTTGTTGGCCAACCGGAGCTTCTGCTCGAACCAACACTCAAGCAAACCATTCTTTCTTTCCTGATGGAACCGGACATTGCTTTCATTCTGCTGGCCATCGGTGCGTTGGCGATTTACACCGAGTTTAATCATCCCGGCGCGGTCTGGCCGGGCACCGTTGGAATTGTTTTCATCCTGCTGGCAGTTTTCGCGCTGCATCTGCTGCCGATCCGATTCGCTGCGGTCGGGCTTATCCTGGGATCGTTTGTACTGTTTGCGTTGGAGGCGAAGTTTGCAACGCACGGCGTAATGGGCGTGGGAGGAATTGTCACGCTGGTGCTTGGCGGGTTGCTGCTGGTAGATGCGCCAATTCCGGAAATGCGGGTCAAATTGCTCACTGCCCTTGCGGTCAGCGTACCTCTTGGCATCATCACCGTGTTTCTGATGATGATCGCGTTGCGGGCACGCCAAAACAAA
The DNA here is from genome assembly GCA_043734125.1 of Acidobacteriota bacterium. Taxonomy (GTDB): domain Bacteria; phylum Acidobacteriota; class Terriglobia; order Terriglobales; family Acidobacteriaceae; genus Gp1-AA145. Next base: position 4,121 of record JAYTFR010000017.1, read on the forward strand.
GTGGTGACGGGAATACAGGGCCTGATTGGCGAAGTCGGCGTGGCCCAAACCGCGCTTTCCCCAGCGGGAAAAGTTTTCGTCCATGGCGAAATTTGGGACGCGGTGGCGACGGCTGAAGTAACTGCAGGGCAAAACGTAGTAATTCAGGAAGTTGAAGGACTGCAGTTGCGAGTGGCGCCCTCCAAACTCGTGTAATCCGGGGCGTCCGTACCCGGGCAGATGTGCGTAGACGCCGCCGCTACACCGGACACTGTACAATCACCTCGAACTGCGAAGGGAAGAAAACTATGGTGGTCGGTTTCGGATTTGGAACAGTCGTCGTCATCATCATTGGAATTTATCTTCTGAGCTCCATCAAGATCCTGGCGGAATACGAGCGCGGTGTCATCTTCCGCTTAGGCCATTTACTTCCGCAGTCCAAGGGGCCGGGGGTAATTTTCGTGTTCACGCCCATTGACCGCATAGTCCGCGTCTCGCTGAGGCAGGAGGCGCTGGAAGTCCCTCCCCAGGACATTATTACTCGCGACAACGTTACGTTGAAGGTCAACGCCGTCATTTTCCTGCGCGTAGTCGATCCCAATAAAGCGGTAGTCGAAGTCTCAAACTACGCATATCAGACGTCGCAGTTTGCGCAGACGACTTTGCGATCGGTGCTGGGCGAAGTCGAACTTGACGAACTGCTGGCGCATCGGGAAAAGATCAATCTGCGCCTGCAGAGCATCCTCGACACCCACACGGCACCCTGGGGCGTGAAGGTGGCCAACGTCGAGGTCAAACAGGTGGATATGCCCGAGTCCATGCTGCGCGCCATGGCAAAGCAAGCGGAGGCCGAACGCGAAAAGCGTTCGAAGATCATTCACGCGGAAGGCGAATTTTCTGCCGCGCAGCGTCTGGTGGACGCCGCTCATCTGCTAGCTTCGGAGCCAGTCAGCGTGCAGTTGCGCTACCTGCAGACGCTCACCGAAATCGGCGTCGAAAAGAACACTACTGTGGTTTTCCCGGTTCCGGTGGACTTCTTCTCCGGACTCCAGAAGTTACTAGCGAAAGACGTGGCTCCGGCCGCAAAATAGGGAGAGGGAGATTGGGTAATTTTGTGATCGGGTAATTGGAGAATTGAAAACCTCGATTGGTCGGGGCGTTCAATTCCGCAATTATCAAATTACCCAATTTCACAATCTCTTCATGAGCCCAGCGAGCGCGCCGCGATTGCAACCCGAAACCGATACCGAGATTACATTGGGCACCGGCAAGATGCTGGTCCTGTTTTTTGGATTGGTAATTCTCTGCGCACTTTTCTTCGGCATGGGATTCACCATGGGGAAGAATTCGGTGAGGATGGCGCCGGAACTTTTGGCCACGCCCAGTGGCGTACGCCCGTCAGCCGCGAATCAGCCGGCCACGAAGTCTCCCCTTTCCGGCACGCAGGCTCCTGCTCCGGCGGCCCAAGCCCCGGCGGACACGGGGACGTCAGCGGCACCGCCACAGACTCCCGCTGACACAAATGCTGCCACGCAACCGGGTCCCGCTCAACCGGCAGCCTCCGGCCCAGGATACCTGGTGCAAGTGGCAGCAGTGAGCAAGCAGGAAGACGCCGATTCGTTGGTTGATGCGCTCAAGGCGCATCAATATGCGGCGTTCATTTCGAACCAGGCGTCGGACAAACTCTTCCACGTTCAAGTCGGGCCGTTTGCCGAAATCAAAGATGCCGAGGCGACGCGGGCGAAGCTTGTCGCCGACGGATACAGTCCAATTCTGAAAAAGTAGTCGCAGCGGAGAGAACCACTATTCGCTGGTGAAGTAGTCCACCGTGACGGGGTTTTCGAACAGCGAGTAGTCGCGCGTCACTACGGTGATTCCGCTGTCGGTCACGAAATACTTCTGGCGGTCGGACTCAGGATCGAAGCCGATGGTCGTTCCCTCGGGGATATGCACGTCGCGGTCAATAATTGCGCGGCGGATGCGGCAGCGCCGGCCCACATTGACGTGCGAAAAAAGAATACTGGAATCGACTTCGCTGTAAGAGTTCACGCGCACGTCAGGTGACAGAAGGCTTGTCCTGACAGCCGCTCCCGAAACGATGCACCCAGCAGAAACGATGGAATCCAGGGCCATGCCGGTGCGGCCCTGTTCCTCAAAAACAAATTTCGCTGGCGGGTACTGCCGCTGATGAGTGCGGATCGGCCAGGCCTCGTCGTACAGATTGAACACCGGCGAGATGGAAACCACGTCCATGTTCGCCTCGTAATAGGCTTCGAGTGTTCCCACGTCGCGCCAGTAAAGCGCTTCCTTCTTGTTCTCGTCCACGAAGTTGTACGAATACACGCGATAGTCGTCGAGCATTTTGGGGAGAATATCCTTGCCGAAGTCGTGCGAGGACTGTTCGTCTTCGGCATCCTTCAGCAGGATGGGAATCAAGACGTCGGTATTAAAGAGGTAGATGCCCATCGAGCCTGGGACTTTGTTGGGATTGTCGGGAGAGCGCAGCTTGGTGAACGTTGGCTTCTCCTCGAACCCGGTGACGCGGTTGTCGTGGTCCACGGCCATGACGCCAAAGCGGTAAGTTTCGTCGGGCTCAATCTGAATCGCCCCCAGGGTCACATCGGCGCCCGAGTCCAGGTGCTGCTTGAGCATCAGCCCATAATTCATTTTGTAGATGTGGTCGCCGGAGAGAATGAGCACGTGTTTGGGCTGCTCGGATCCGATGGAGTAGATATTCTGGTAAACCGCGTCGGCCGTGCCTTGGTACCATTGGTCGCTGACCCGCTTCATTGGCGGGAGAACTTCGACGAACTCGCCCATTTCGCTGGCGACAATGTTCCATCCTTCGCGAACATGGCGGTTGAGCGACAGTGCTTTGTACTGAGTAAGGATGTAAACCCGGCGCAGATCGGAGTTCACACAATTGGAAAGCGTGACATCAATAATGCGGTAGATTCCGCCAAACGTAACTGCGGGTTTGGCGCGGTCGCGGGTGAGTGGATAAAGGCGCTCTCCTGCGCCTCCCGCCAGAAGCACTCCCAAAGTATCTTTCATGTCGTTCCGCTTTGATGGTCACGGGGGCGCAACCAGGATGAGCCTGAGCAAAATATAGAAAGCGAAGTCATACTAGCATGTCATTCAGCAGCAACGTCAACTTCCGCGCGCACGACTGGCGCGGCCGATCGGGCGATGGGAATTGTTTTGGAATTCGGTCAAAATGTTTAACATGTGTGAGTGATGAAACGAAACAATTCAATTTCGACGCCCGCCTGCGCCGCAGTGTTATTCCTTTTTGCGGCCTATAGCGCAGCGTTCGGGAGCGTCTCGCGCCCGGCCATCGTGAGTTGGCAACCGGCGACACTTGTCCGCGGATCGGCAGTACTTTTCCAGGTGAAGGTTCCCCGGGACGCTATCGAAGTTTCGGGAAAATGGCTGGGCCATACCATTAAGTTCTCTTCCTTGCCGACAAAGGGAATGTTCTACGGTCTGGCCGGCATTCCGGTCGAAACCGCGCCTGGAACTTATGAACTGGAGCTGACTGGCACTCGAGCCCACGGCGCGTTTCGTTATGCAAAGTCCATCAAGATCGGACAGGCAAACTATCCTAAGGTCTCCGTTCGGGTTTCGAAGCAGTTCACCGAACCCGACCCCGAACAGTTAAAGAAAATCGCCGCGGACAAAGCGATAAAGCAGGCTGTGTTTGCTAAAGGAAATGAGGCGCAGCTTTGGAAAGGGGACTTCCAGGCCCCCGTAAACGCGCCCGTTTCCGACGTATTCGGAACCGAACGAGTTTTCAACGGGGCGGTTCAAAGTCGACATCTTGGCATGGACTACGCCGTCCCAGCCGGAACTCCCGTGCATGCCATCAATCGCGGCACGGTGATCCTGGCGCAAAGCTTGTACTTTGAAGGCGGATTCGTCGTCGTGGACCATGGCCAGGGGGTGATGAGCCTGTATCTGCACCTCTCGGATTTCAAAGTAAAAGAGGGCGACGAAGTAGCAACCGGCGACTTGATCGCCCTAAGCGGCGGCAGCGGCCGGGCAACCGGTCCACACCTTCATTTGGCCGTTCGGTGGCAAGGGATTTATCTGGATCCGGCAGTGGTTCTGAAGCTGGAAATGCCGAAATAGCGTGGAAAAAAGGAAGTGCTCGCCCTGAAGATGGCCGGGCGCTGTTACGATTTCACAAAACAGCTGCATTTCTGCGACGGCTTCCCGCCTCGGTCAGGTTAATGTTCTCAAGGGATTAGCCTTCTGCTGTCCTGTTTTCGTAACACTGCGCCAACAATGGAGTGTGCGGGCTTCACTGAGCTAGTATTTTGCAACCTTTACCGGTTATGCGTGGGGAAGCGCTAAGTTTCTTCGCCGGGCAAAGGCCATCGGGAAGCTTTAAGGGCCCCCCTGACAAGTTTCCCGATTTTTATTTGGCCGACTTTTTCGTTAAAGGGAGGCGACGCGGGTCTGCAGGCCCGGTTCAGCTTCCAGGGCTACACCATCTCGGTAACTTGCAGTCCTTCCGGAAATGGCCGGGATTCTCTCCCCGGGAACGATGATTCCAACCAGATTCAAGGGGTCGGCAGCGGAGATTGTGACCACCTCTCCCGTCGGTGGGATCTTGCGAGTGGCCCGTAGCGACTCGACGGCCACGGGTAAAGCAAACTGCTCGCCTATGAAACCATCCACGAAACGGCCGCCGCGGATTTCGCCGCGCGCTTCAAGGCGGCGGAATGCAAGCTGCAATTCGCGCCACTTGGGCAAGTTATTCTCCCGGACCAGCAGATCGCGAAACACGACGCCATACCTTTTCAAAAGCATCCAGCAGGTTGCTTCGACCGCCCGCTCTCGCTCAACGGCGGAATCGGTGTGCAGGATCGCCCAGCGTCCAGCGTTGTGCCGCGGCCGGGTGGTGCGACCGCTGCCCTGCCCAGAGCGTCGTTTGGGATCAATGAGCGAACGCAGATTATCAAAACCGTCAGCAGTCACCAGACCTGCAGCGACAAGTTCCCAGAGCCCAGTCTCGATTTCAGCTTTGAGCCTTGCGGTGGCGCGCACCACGTCAGCGAAGAACGATGCCCCGCGCTGCCGCAGGAACTCAAGAACCTGGCGGGCGACCGGGCTCAGGCCCTGGCCCTTGTCGTCGGCGCGCTGGTGCGGCAGCATCCAGTCGGCGTCTTCGCGGACAAAGAACGTAATGGGAGCCACGCTGGTGGGGATCACGCGCCGGCGGCTGGTGGTTCCGTCAGAGACTTCGATCGTCGCGGGATGCGGCGACAGCCTCCCCCATCCGACGGCGCCGGTCAGGCACAGCTGGTCCAGCCACACTGGATCGTAGTCGGCGATACGTCGCGCGAGCACTTGACGCTCCCAGGCATTTGCAGGAATTTCAAATCCTTGGAGCTGGCGTAAGACTTCGAGTGTGGCACGTTCGCCCTGCAGTTGCGATTCCGGCGCGAGGTGCTGCCAACGCAGCAGCCAGCGCATGAACTGCGCAGCCTTTACAGGTTCAATCTGCTTGCGAAGCGTGGCCACCGTCAGGCGGTGAATGCGCGCCAGCAAGCGGCGGTCACACCACTCGTGCTGGGCGTGCGGCGCCGACGTTGCTGTCGGCGAAATAGCATCGGTGAACTTTCCCCTGAGTATTGCCCCGGTCGCCTCCAGCCGGAGCATGGCCTTCTCAACTTCGGCTGCGTCAATGCTCAGTAGCGCCCCGAGTTCATCAGAGTTAGTCGGCCCGATCTGGCTCATCCATCCAGTAACCAAAGCGAGAAGAGCGTCGTCCTTGGATGGAATGCTTTCGCCGAGTTCAGTGATCGCGGTTTCAAAGCTGGCGTCAGGAAAAAGCTGGCGGAAATTTGCGGTTCGCTCAGCGGCGATCCAGTAGCTACGCTCGCCGACCAGAGCGCGCACAGCTCGCCTGTGTCCTGCGAGCCGTTCGAACCAAGGCTGCCACCGAAGCGAGCTTTGCTCGAGCGTAAAGGCGAGGGAGCCCGTACCTCCAGGAATCTGCCTCTCTGCAATGAGGAGCACCCCGGGGGCCGTAGGTTCACGTTCGAAGGTTGATGAAGGTCGCTCAGCTTCGCTGGGCCTCGGAGTCGATGCGGGCTGTCCGCACGCGAAATCCGGCAGAGCGATCAGCGTGTGTAACACATCATGCAACTCGTCAGCATCGCGTACGTCAGGCCAAGCCTCGCGCCGTACCTGATCTATGGCCGCGGAATCGAGCTTGCCGACTTCATCAAGCACAGATTCCGGCAGCATGCGCCGCATTTCAACCGCTCGCGCCCGGCGCTCCTCCAACGGTGCGTCATCAAGATAAGCATAAGGATTCGCATTCAGAATTTCGTGCGAGAACTGCGACGGCACGGGAGTGTCCACGGCAATGCAACGGATGCGTCCGGATTCCATGCCGCGCAGAAGTTCTTGCAGTCCTTGAAGGTCCATCGCCTCGGTGAGAATGTCTTTCATGACCTCCTTCACCAGCGGGTGATCGGGAATTTGAATGTCGCCAACGATGTTTTCCTGACAAGCGGCAACATCGGGAAAAACCGAAGCCAGCAAATCATCTGCACGGATGCGCTGAATTTGCGGCGGCACCTTCTTTCCGCCCTGAAAGCGCAGGAGAGCCAGCGCGCGGTTGGCGTCCCAGCGCCAGCGCGTTCCAAAAATGGGCGATGGCAGCGCTGCCTGTTCGAGGATCGGCTGAACGGTTTCGGCATTCAGAAAATGAAACACGTCGCCGAGGGGAAAGCTGTGCTGTTCGGCGAGGGCGATGTTCAGGCCATTATCAGTCGCAGCGGCTTGCAGTTCGAAATTGAAGCTGCGGCAAAAGCGCTTGCGCAGCGCCAGCCCCCAGGCCTTGTTCACGCGCGCACCGAACGGGGCGTGAATGATCAGCTGCATGCCGCCGCCTTCGTCGAAGAAGCGTTCGGCGATCACGGTACTTTGTGTGGGCACATCGCCCAGAACCGCGCGGCCTTCAAGGATGTACTGGATCGACTGAGAGGCACCAGATTCGTCGAGGCCGCATTCTTCCGAGAGCCACGCAATCGTCTCCGCAACCTGCGGCGCCTTCGGTGAAAGCGCGACCGGTGACACGCCGTGCAAGCGGTCGCTGATTTCTTTTCGCAATTCCGCGACATGCCACGAAAGCTCTTGCGTGCGCGACGGGGCTTCACCTCGCCAGAACGGTACTGTCGGCGGAGCACCGTGTGCGCCTTCCACCAACACACGCCCAGACTTGCCTTCGACGCGTCGAATGCGCCACGAAGTGTTGCCTAACAACATGATGTCGCCCGCGTTGCTCTCGACGGCAAAGTCCTCGTCGAGCGTGCCTACAACGATTCCCTCGGGCTCCGCCACTACCGTGAACAAGGCCGTCTCGGGAATTGCTCCGCCGCTGGTGATGGCCGCCAAGCGTGCTCCACGGCGGGGACGCAGCCTGCGATTCACGCGGTCGTGGTGCAGATAGGCGCCATAGCGGCCGCGGCGGGAGGCGATCCCTTCAGAAAGCATTTCAAGAATTGAATTAAAAACTTCGCGGCTAAGATCGCGGTAGGGATAGGCGCGTTTTACCAGAGTAAAGAGAGCGTCTGCGTCCCAACCACTGTCGTCGAACTGGGCCGCGGGCGCCTCGAGCGAGAGAGCGATTTCTTGGGAGCCTCGCTCGACGAGAGGTGCGTGGGCGCTGCTGCCCACATGGCCATTCCCTGCGGCGCAGGTCGCCACAATCTGCTGCGCCAGAATGTCGAGCGGAGAATCGGGAATGATGAGCCGATCGAGATCGCCCTGGCGAATCGCGCGAACCAGAGCTGCGCATTCCAGCAAGTCGTCACGCGTGGTGACAAAGAACCTTCCCTTGGGAATTGCGCCGCGCCAGTGGCCCGACCTCCCCACGCGTTGCAACGCGACGGCGATGGCCCGCGGCGAACTGATCTGAATCACCAGGTCGACCGTGCCGATATCGATTCCAAGTTCGAGCGAAGCTGTGGCCACCAGGATCTTGATCTCGCCATCCTTCAGCTTGCGTTCTGCAGTAAGGCGCAGCTTGCGGGAGAGGCTGCCATGGTGCGCACCAACATTCTCTGCGCCTATGCGCGCGGCTAACTGGTGCGAGAGGCGTTCCACCAGGCGGCGGGTGTTGACGAACACCAGCGTAGAACGATGCTGCTCGGAGAGCTGCACGATGCGGTCGTAAATCTCGTCCCACATTTCATTGCTGGCAATAGGGCCAAGCAGGGTCGCGGGAATTTCTACGCCCAGATCGAGCTTGCGTCTATGGCCGACGTTGACAATGACCGGATCGGGCCGGCCGTTTCCCGCAAGGAAACGTCCGATTTCTTCGATGGGCTTCTGCGTTGCTGAAAGCCCGATGCGGACCGGCGGACGATTGGTCAGGGCTTCTAATCGCTCCAGCGACAACGTCAGGTGGGAACCGCGCTTGTCGTCGGCCACGGCGTGGATTTCGTCCACGATGACAGTCTCCACATCCCGAAGAATCGCCCGGCTTTTTTCCGCGGTCAGCAAAATGTAGAGCGACTCGGGCGTGGTGACCAGAATGTGCGGCGGGCGTTTTAGCATCGCCCGGCGTTCCGGCATGAGGGTGTCGCCGGTGCGGACGGCGGTGCGAATCTGCGGCATCAGCAGGCCCCGCTCGCCGGCCATTTGCAGGATTTCGCCCAGCGGGACTTCGAGGTTCTTCTGAATGTCGTTGCCGAGGGCTTTGAGCGGCGATATGTAGAGGACTTCGGTGCGGTCGTGAAGGTCGCCGGCAAGCGCCTTGCGGACCAGGCGATCAATGCAGGCAAGGAACGCAGCCAGCGTTTTGCCTGAACCGGTGGGCGCGGAGATCAACGTGGTATGCCCGGCAAGGATGTACGGCCAGCCTTGTTCCTGGGGCTCGGTAGGCGTACCGAATTTGTTGACGAACCATTCGGCGACTAGCGGGTGGGCCCAAGCGAGGGGAGACATCCAACCATTTTAGGCCGAGGGCTGGTGGTTCGCAAATTGTTCGCCTGCGGCGTTCAGTCGTTAGGGAGCCACGGGCTCGTGCCTTCCCTGGGAAATTCGACGACCGCTTGCTCTCCCAGATGAAACTGCGATAGCGCTAAGATCCCCACCATGGTCAATGATGTTCCTTGCCCCATTGCCCGATTGGCCCGTCTACCTTGCCTTGATAAAGGGTGGGCTGTGGGTGTTCCGCGACCGGGTCTTGTTTGAAGGGAAATTTTTTGCGGACTGTTGCTCAGTGACCGATCTTCACCATCGGTGCGCACTCGGTGCAGATGCGCCAAGTCGAAACTCACGTCCGCTCCGCGTTACCGTAGCTGATCGAACATGTGACGGCACAGATGCGTGGCATAAAGGATAAAGGCCACGTTCACAGCGACGGCGAGAAGGGATAAGGCTTGGCCCACTCCTGACGCAACCTTCCTTGCTGTCGATGAGGCACGGTTGCGAAACAAAAACAGAGACACCATCACCGCTGGGACCCCGAACACGGCGGCAACGCTTCGATTCTCGCAGTAGCTATGCACGGAGGCGAGAGGAAGGAACAAGGAAAGCACGAAGATTAGGAGCGAGGCTGTGAGAAGCAGCAACGTCTGGTCACTCTTCACGGCAGTAATTCTACGTCGAAACCAACGCCTTCGCTCGATAACTGTTGTTAACATCGTTAGCACCCATTGCCTTTCACGCTGGGCCTCTGGGTAGGGCTGTGGAACAGCGACCAAGGGGAGACGGGCAGCCTAATTCTTTCCGCAAGGTACTACCCCGTCAAGAACCCAAGCACCTTGGGGAGAAACCTCCGCTCCCGCACCTTTGGCGTATGCCGCTTTGCCTTCCCTGCCCCCTTCTGAGAGACTGGCTTTCACTCCCATGGGGCGCATCCACGTACTTTCTGAGAACGTCGCGAACAAGATTGCGGCCGGCGAAGTTGTCGAGCGGCCTGCTTCTGTGGTGAAGGAGTTGCTCGAAAACGCGCTCGACGCGGGCGCGACGCGAATCAAGCTTCAGATCGAAGCCGGCGGCAAAAAGCTCATACAGATCACCGACGACGGCTGCGGCATGGTGCGCGACGACGCCCTGCTGGCCTTCGAGCGCCATGCGACCTCGAAAATCAAGAATGCCGAAGACCTGCTGAATATCTCCACCCTGGGATTTCGCGGGGAGGCGCTGCCCTCGATCGCATCTGTCTGCCGGCTGCGCCTGGAGACCCGCGACCGCGATCAGGATTCCGGCACCATCGTTGAAATTGCGGGCGGAAAGATTTTTCGCGTCGAAGAAGCGGGCCTTCCGGCAGGAACGTCGATTACCATCCGCGATCTCTTCTTTAATACGCCGGCGCGAAAGAAATTCCTGAAGTCGGAATCGACAGAACTGTCGCATATTGCTTCGCTGGTCACGCATTACGCGCTGGCCCATCCTGAGAAACACTTCGAGTTGCACTCGGCCACCAATGCCATGCTGGTTGCGCCTCCGGTGAGCGGGTTCAGCGAGCGGGTGTACCAGGTGTTCGGCAAAGACGTGCTCGACCGGATGATTTCGCTCGCCGCCGAAGTTCCGCTGGCGCACATCGGCCTGCCGCAGCCGCCTCCGTGGAGACGTAAAGAAAAAGATGATGATGATGACGATGCCCCGGCGGCGGAGCCGGGCTGCTTGCGTTTGCACGGCTTTATCTCAAAGCCTGAGATTCAGAAGCTCAACCGGAATTCCATTTACACGTTCGTCAACGGACGGCTGATTCGCGACCGGCTGATCCAGCATGCGCTCACTGACGCTTATCGCAATATTCTGCCGCCGACGGTTTTCCCAGTCGTGCTGCTGTTTCTGGAAATGCCGAACGCGGAGGTCGACGTCAACGTCCATCCTTCGAAGACGGAAGTCCGATTTCGCCAGCAGACCGTCATCCACGACTTTCTGCGCGACTCGGTCCGCGCGGCGCTGATGAAGGCTCGCCCGGTGCCGCAGTTTGTCACCGAGATTCGCTCGCGCGCGACGGCAAGCCCTTCGCTTACGCCCGGAGCGCAGCCAGGAAACACCGAAACGAACCCTGCGTGGAAAGCCTTTTACGGCCAGGCTGCGCCGGATGCTTTTGCTCTGCAGGCCCCGGCACCGCCCGTGATCACGGAGCGGTTTCATTTTTCCGAAGGAATCGAAGTGGAGGGGAACGCAGCCATCCCGGTTGCCCGCTTCCCGCAGCAGACATTCGGCGGGGGGCCACAGAACTTCGGTGAAGACGCCTGCGCGCCGCCACTTCCTGACGAACCGGTTCCCATGAGCGAGGAGGGGCCGAACCTGTCGTCGCTTAAGCCGCTCGGCCAGCTTCGCGAGTCGTTCATCCTCGCCGTGAATCACGAAGGCCTTTGGATCGTTGATCAGCACTGCGCTCACGAGCGCGTACTGTTCGAAAGAGTTTCGCGGCAGCGCGCCCGGCAACAGGTCGAGAGCCAGCGCATGCTGATGCCGATTGTGATCGAATTGACTCCGGCGCAGCAGGCCGTTTTCACCGACATTTCCGACGAACTGCAGAAAAACGGCTTCGACGCCGAGCCCTTTGGGGCGCGCAGCATCGCGGTAAAGATCGCGCCAGCCGGTGTTCAAGGCCCGCAAGTCGAACACCTGCTGCACGAATTGCTTGACCAGTTTTCGCGCGAAGACCAGGCGCTGAATCTCGACCAGATTCGCGGGCGGATTGCGGCATCGATCGCCTGTCACGCCGCCATCAAGGTCAACATGCCGCTCGAACAAAACAAAATGGAATGGCTGCTGGCGGAACTTTCGAAAACGGAATGTCCAATGTCCTGCCCCCACGGCCGCCCCGTAGTTCTGCGATACTCAATGAAGGACATTCAGAAGGCGTTCAAGCGGATTTAGCGCATTTCACTGCGAAGTAGTGCGCACCGGCCGCGAAGAATGTACCGGAATGGAACTTCACTCCTCATGACTGGGAATTCTGTAAAACCACGATTCTCCCGCCGGCTGGCATGGTCAATCGGATTGCTCGCGCTGATCATGTCGGTGCTGACGGTTTTCCAGGTGCATCACTACGGCGACACCCGGCCCACCATCCCCGACTTGACGCGGGGGCGCACGCATGCGGTGAAGATTCACCAGCGAGTTGTGTACCTGACGGGCGGCGAATACGCATCGGCGGTGGCATCGCACGTAGTTGCCATCGGCGCGATTGGGGTTTTCCTTGGGGTGCTGCTTAAGTCCCGCCGGGTGAAATCCTAGATTGCCCTCGTATCAAGTCAATATTTCCTTATGACCGACCAGGAACTGATCGACCTTCGCCGCGAGAAGTGGCATGTGAATGGAAGTGCCGTACAAACGCTGGATGACGCACGCCGGTTCATCGAGGCAGTGGGCTTCTGCCTTCTGCTGCCGCTTGCAACGCCGCTACTGGTACCGACTTTCGTAGGCGCATGGTCGGGCACGGATGAAAATCTTCCCCGGCTGCGGCAGGCGTTCTCGAACCCGCGCGCTAAAGAGGCGACTGACCTCATGGTGCACCTGCTGCGCGATAAGTCAGCTTACGAAGCAAACTTGTTCGATGAGAACAACGCGTTTCTGTTTTCGGCGGCAGCGTTTCCATATTTCTATGCGCTGGTCGGCGAGCGCAATCCGCGGCAGGCACCGAAGCCGGGCCCGCGTTCGCCCTACTCGGAACTTGCGTGCGACACCTACAAGATCATTCATCGCAAGGGCCCAATCTCAAAACTCAAACTGCTGGAAGAAGTCGGCAAAGGCATCTCGGTGCCTGCTCTCGACAAGTCGCTGGCCGAGCTATGGTCGAAGCTGCGCATCACCCGCGTGGACTACGACGAGCGTGAAGGCTCGTCCTGGGATGTGCTGCAGCGCTGGGCGCCGGACGCAGTTTCGGAGGGCATGAATACCTCGTTCAATTCGGCGCTCTCGGCGCTGATATCAAAGTATCTCGACTGCGTGATGGCGGCAGAGATGGCGGAGCTCGAATCTTTCTTCGGAAACTTTGTGCCGCGATCCAAGGTACGCGAGGCCGTTAATGGATTGCTGGCCGCGCGCGAACTGAGCTTTGTTTCCGTGGGACACCGTTCGCTGGTACAGATTGCGCCGACACCGACCCACCGCTTGGGAATCAAATAGATGGGCTTGCTCGAAGACCAAGGATTCGAGATCGTGCCAAATGCGGTCGACGGTCGTAGCGTTGCGTCGCTCATAAGTTCTTTGGAGCAGTCTTCCATCCCCCGCTCTCGCGCGGGAATGCGAAGGGCAATGGAACTCCCGGAAGTTGGTTCCCTCGCCTCCGCCCCAACTCTGATGCATTTTGCACAACAGGCATTGGGTCAGAATGCGATTCCCTTTCGGGCTACCCTGTTCGACAAATCGCCTGATTCAAACTGGCTGGTTGTGTGGCACCAGGACACTGCTCTCCCCGTTCGCGAAAAGCGCGAAGTTCCCGGGTGGGGGCCATGGTCCGTTAAGGAAGGCGTGATTTGCGCCCACGCGCCCGCATCCGCGCTTGAACAGGTACTGGCAATAAGGGTGCATCTCGACGACTCAAGGCAAGACAACGGCCCGCTTCGAGTGTTGCCGGGAACTCACACCTTGGGAGTTTTGTCCGACGATTCAATGCACGGATTAGCAGAGCAGATCGCGGCCGTTGAGTGCGTAGTCCCCTCGGGTGCAATCTTGTTGATGAGGCCGCTTCTCGTGCATGCTTCCTCCAAGGCTAGAGATCATGCTCGCAGGCGTGTGATTCACATTGAATACGCGTCCGAGATACATTTCCCTCAGGGCTTGGCCTTGCAGGTTTCAAACGAACACCAGTAAGCACGGCTCCCGAGCAACATGCCTCGCCTACCGAACCTACAACTTTGGTGGCATTGACCTCCTTTCTGCCAACGAATTGCCCAGCCGATAGGATAGGCGCGATTTGGTTACTCCTGTCTTAGCGAACGGCCTTCTCCGGTTGACGGTAATGGCCGCTCGAGAGAAGACTACTAACCAACGCATTGACTCGAGCCTCGCGGCCCAAGTTCTCATGATCAAAGATTCCAAACCGCACCGGCGGCACGGTGGAGAACGGCACCCCGTGACCATATCGGTTCAGGTATCCGTTTTGGAAGGCGACGGGTATGCTTGCTTCGTCGGCGAGGCCCGCGACTTAAGCAAAACCGGGTTATGCCTGGTGCTGACCCGGCAGTTGGACAAGGGCAGGGCGGTTTCCATGGAATTTGCGGTTCCTTACAATTCCCAGACCCTGGCGATGCGCGGCACCGTCCGGTACCGGAGCGGTTTTCACCACGGAATCGAGTTCGTCAGCGTGACCCCCGACCAAAAGGAAGCGCTGGAGCGCACCTCCAAGGTACTCGGCCTGCTGAGTTGACGGCCGAGATGAAACGCCCCGACCGGCCCTCACGTGCACCGCCGACGGCAGCAATCTATAATGGCCGCGACTCCAATGCTCACCAGAATCTGGATCGCACTGCTCTCCCTAGCTTTTCTATCGGCTGAACTCGTCGGCCAGTCGCAATCCGACCCCGCAATCATCAACGTCGATGTTGCCCACCCCGGAGCTGCCATCTCGCCGCAGATGTTCGGCGTATTCTTCGAGGATATTAACTTTGCCGCCGACGGTGGACTCTATCCGGAGCTGGTCAAGAATCGTTCCTTCGAATTCGACAAGCCTCTCACAGGATGGCACGAGACGCTCGCAGTGGATGCAGGCGGGATCGAGAGTTCAAAAGGAGAGCTCAGCATTCGCACTGAAGACCCGCTTGGCGCGACCAATCCTCACTACCTCCGCGTGATCGTTCACGAGCCGGGCGGCTACGCACTCCGCAACAACGGTTTCCGCGGCATCGGTGTCGAGAGCGGTGCGGAGTACCGGTTCTCAGCCTACGTCCGCGCTGTTGGACCGAAGATTGTCCGCGCGACCCTCACTGACGAAAGCGGACGGGAAATCGGCGGCGGAAAACTCGAAGGCTTCAGCGGAAAGTGGCAACGGTATGAAACTGTTATCCGCCCCAATGCCACCACGCAGCACGCGCAATTGAATCTATTCGTCGATGAAAAAGGTTACGTCGATCTCGACATGGTTTCGCTCTTCCCGGTTGACACCTGGAAGCATCGCCCCAACGGGCTGCGCAAGGACCTGGTTCAGTTGCTCTATGACCTTCATCCCGGCTTTCTTCGTTTTCCTGGCGGATGCATCGTCGAGGGCCGGCAACTGCTGACCCGTTACCGCTGGAAAACGACGGTGGGCGACATTGCCCAGCGCACGACAATCATCAATCGCTGGAATGATGAGTTCGACCACCGCCCTACTCCAGATTATTTTCAGTCTTTCGGACTCGGCTTCTACGAATATTTCCAGCTCGCTGAAGACATTGGGGCGCGGCCCCTTCCTATTTTGAATTGCGGCATGGCCTGCCAGTTCAACTCGAACGAAACCGCCGCGCTGAACCAACTTGACGAATACATCAAGGACGCGCTGGACCTGATTGAATTCGCCAACGGCCCTGCGACCTCGGCCTGGGGCAAGCTGCGGTCCCAGATGGGGCATCCCGCGCCGTTCCATCTCGAGATGATTGGAATCGGCAACGAGCAATGGGGCGAGCGTTATATTGAGCGCTACAAGATTTTTTCGGCCGCGTTGAAGGCGAAGCACCCGGAAATTAAACTGGTCGTCGCCGCCGGACCCTCGCCGGCAGGAAACACTTTCGACACCATGTGGGCGCATTGGCGCGAGCTCAAGCCCGATATCGTGGACGAGCACTACTACATGGCTCCGGAATGGTTCCTCTCCAACACCGGACGCTACGACCACTATGACCGTTCGGGGCCTAAAGTTTTTGCTGGGGAGTTCGCAGCGCAGACTTCCGGGGTTGCAAAACCGGACAATAGAAACAATTGGAAGGCGGCGATTTCCGAAGCCGCATTCATGACTGGCCTGGAGCGCAACGGAGACGTCGTGCAAATGGCCTCTTACGCGCCGCTCATGGCACACGTGGACGCGTGGCAGTGGACGCCGGATGCAATCTGGTTCGACAATCTCCGTTCTTACGGAACTCCGGACTATTACGTGCAGCGATTATTCGCCAGCAACGCCGGCACCCGCATCGTGCCTGTCACTCCTCAAGCGAAAGAGGGCCTGTACACCAGCGCGTCGCTGGACGAGCGCAGTCACGAACTGATCGTAAAGGTCATCAACAACACGGCAGATACTCGCGCAGCAGAAATTCGTCTGGGCGCGCCAAGCCCATCCGGCACCGTGAAAGTGATAACCCTTCAAAGCGCAGACCTGAACACCGAGAACACCTTCGAGCATCCCACGGCGGTGTCGCCTGAGGAGTCAACGCTCGCAGTAAGCGGGGGTATGATTGCAGCGCAGTTGCGTCCGTATTCGGCGAATGTTTACCGCGTGCCGATGAAGTAGGGTCGGGCGGGAACTGCAATGGGGGGCCGTGCAGGGCAAAGTGGTGGGCAGTGCAGGACTCGAACCTGCGACCTTCTCGGTGTAAGCGAGACGCTCTAACCAACTGAGCTAACCGCCCCATGAGCTTTCAGCTGTCAGGAAACCAGACCCTGGCATGTGTGGGCTGTCCGCAGTATAGAGGCCGCTGGAAATGCGGGTCAAACCGTCAGGGCTATTTCACTTCCCAAGTACCTCCGTAACCTCGGCTTCGCAAATTAACTAGGCGCTCTCCCGCGACCCCGCCAATACTTGTGATAATGCGAAGCCTATCCATCTTTGCCGTGCTGCTCTGCGCCTGCGCGGCGTTCACCCACGCGCAGGATAATCGCATCTTCGACTGGACTCCCGCTAATAACGAAACCATCCCCATGGAGCCCGCAAGCCTCCATGCTGGCCGCACCTACCGTCCAGCTGCCGGGGGCGGCAATATGCACGTCCAGATCGACTCCCGCTATCCCGTGACCGTCGCCATGGTCTGGGCCGATGAGTGGAACAATGCGATGCAGCACCCCGACGCTCCCATGAACTTCAGTCCAATTTGCGTCAAGGAGCACGTCGTCAGCGCGACTTACGAGTGTCATCTGCCTTCCGAGCGCCCCATGGTGATCACATTCCACGATGAGCGCAGGCCCGAAAAGCCCGTCGTCTCGACCATCGCGGTCATCCTCGGGCCCGGCGTGCGCCAATTTATTTCGCCCAACGACATCCACATCCAGTACTACGCGTGGAATTGCGTGGACAGTTGCATCCTGCCCGAATTCCGCTGGCGGCGTATCGTGAACGAAAAGTACGATGTCACGCAGGCGCCCAAAGTGTATAGCCTGATGACGCCCGACCACGACGGACAGGAACTGAGCGTGAAGATTAAGTCGTCCGTTCCACTCACCATAGCCATTCTCCCTTCGCACCTCGCGGATCAGTTCTACGATCGCACCATCTCGCTTACCGACGCCCTCAGCCAAACCGAATGCAAAGAGCGCGGCGTCCAGAAGCTCGGCTTCAACTGCACATTCAATGTCGCCAACGGACCGCAGACTCTCGTAGTGCTGCCCGACGTCAACTTCTCCGGCAACAAGAAAGCCAACGTCGAGATCGAAACGGTTAAGTGTGTTGAGCACTGCGAACTTCGGACGCCGTCACCGAACCCGTAGCAAGGAGCGATTGTGACGCGGGCGCCGCTGGCCCTGCCGGCAAAGTTTTCGCCGCGCACCGCCCTGCTAAACTCGCTTCCATGCGCCGCCTGATTGTGAACGCCGACGATTTCGGATTGACCGCGGGAGTCAATCGCGGCATCGCCGAAAGCCACCAGCGCGGAATCGTCACCTCTGCAACTCTTATGGCTTGTGGCGGCCAATTCGACCAAGCAGCGTCACTCGCAAAAAATCTGCATGGGTTGAGCGTCGGGTGCCACGTGGTGCTGGTGGACGGCCGGCCGCAGATGAATCCGTCCGCCATTCCTTCCCTGATTACCAAAGATTCGAATCCACATTTCCGGATTAGCCTGACGGCGTTTGGAGCACAGGCGATCTCGGGACAGCTGGATGAAGGGCAGATTGAAGCCGAAATCAGCGCGCAGGTGCGCAAACTGCAGGCAGCAGGAATTGCAGTGTCGCACTTGGACTCACACAAGCACACGCATGTGTTTCCGGTGGTGTTGCGGGGAATGTTGCGGGCGGCGAAGAACTGCGGCGTGCGGGCGATCCGCAATCCTTTTGAGCCGCTGGTGTTTGCCCGGTTCGCGGGCTGGAAGCGCCAGCTTCAGTTGCGGATGGTCAGCAGGTTCCGCCAGAACTTCCGCCTGGCGCTGGAAAAAGCGGAGATTGCGACGCCCGATGGGTGCATTGGGGTGGCCGCTACCGGCGGCTTGAACGCAGACTCTTTTCGTTACCTGATCGAGCACCTGCCCGAGGGCACATGGGAATTTGTGAGCCATCCCGGATACAACGACCAGGAACTGGGCGGGGTAAACACCCGGCTCAGGGAATCGCGTGAAAAAGAGCTTGTGATACTCACTTCAGACTCGAGCAAAGAGGTACTCGCACGCGAGCAGGTCCAATTGATTTCCTTTCGCGACTTGAAGATCGCGGTTCGACCGGTCGCCTGAGGTCGCCTGCCCCGGAAGTACACCTACCTTGGACAGTGACGCTACCTCTAAAGTCCACGGTATTATCGGTGCGAGTCATGGAACCAAAGGGCGAAACCCGGGTAGCAACGGATCTTCCAGTTCGCGTCTGGGGCATGGACGCCGACGGCAAGCCATTCTTCCAGAACGCCACCGCCTCGAACCTGAGCAGCGAAGGCGCACTGCTATCCCACATTAATCATCCGCTGAAAATGGGCGAGATTCTCGGCGTGCAGTACGGCGATAAGAAGGCGCGTTTTGAAATCAAGTGGGTGAAGGCGGTGGCCCTGCCGAAAGGCTTCGACGCGGGCGTTCGCATCGTGGGCAAACAGTCAGTGCCCTGGGAAGAGGTAACCCGCGAGGGAGCGACTGACCCTGCACTCATTCGGCGCTCCGACCAACGACGCTTCAATCGCCATCGGGTCCAGTTCCCTATTGTGATTGGCTTTGCCGATGTGCATCGGGCGCATATGCAGTGTGCCTCAACCGATATCGGCGGACGGGGATGCTACGTAGAAACCCTTGTTCCTCTGGCAGTGGGCACCGAAGTTATCATCTCCTTTTGGATTGATTCGGAAAAGATCACCACTAAGGGACTCGTTCGTACCAGCGATCCGGCGGTAGGAATGGGAATTGAGTTCATCGCGCTGCAGGATCAGATCCAAAAGCGGCTGCAGGAATATTTACAACAAATGGACACCGGCTTCGCCAAGGCCGCGACGCAAAGCACCTAGGTCTTTCCACTTCAGGATAAAATCTGAATCCCTGTGCAGCGGCGACCATCGAATGCTGCATGGCGGAGGAGCGCGCGCTGAAGATCGGAATCACCTGTTATCCCACGTACGGCGGCAGCGGCGTAGTCGCCACCGAACTGGGACTGGAACTCGCACACCGTGGGCACCAAGTCCACTTCATTTCCTACGCCCAACCCATTCGCCTGAACCGCTCGACACCCAACATTCATTACCATGAGGTCGAAGTTTCGCGTTACCCGCTGTTTGAATATCCACCTTACGACTTGGCACTGGCTACGCGTATGGCCGAGGTTTCCGAGTTGTACGACCTCGACCTGCTGCATGTTCACTATGCAATTCCCCACTCCGTCAGCGCGCTGCTGGCCCGGCAAATGCTTGCCTGGGGACCGAAGCATCGCCGGCTGCCATTTGTGACCACGCTGCACGGGACCGACATAACTTTGGTCGGGCAGGATCCTTCTTATCTTCCGGTCACGCGATTCTCAATCGAGCAAAGCGATGGCGTGACGGCCATCTCTCAATACCTGCGCGAGCGGACCCTGCGCGAGTTCGGCATACAGAACCATATTGAAGTCATTTACAACTTCGTCAATTGCGAGCTTTACTGCCGTGACCAGGGCAAAGACCTGACGGAGCATCGCGCGCAATACGCGTTGCCGGATGAGCGCATCCTGGTGCACGTGTCGAATTTTCGCGCAGTGAAGCGGATTCCTGATGTGATTGAAATCTTTGACCGCGTGCGCAAGAAGATTCCGTCGAAGCTTCTGCTGCTGGGGGATGGACCGGAGCGCTCTCCTGCCGAGCGACTCGCCGTCCAAAAAGGCCTGCGCGACGATGTGATCTTTCTGGGCAAAAAGGAACAGGTGTCAGAAGAACTTGCCATTGCTGATGTTCTGCTGCTTCCGAGCGAACTGGAATCGTTCGGTCTGGCGGCGCTTGAGGCTATGGCATCCGAAGTCGTTCCGGTCGCCACCGCGGTCGGAGGAATCCCGGAGGTCATCGAACACGGGGTAACCGGCTTTCTTGCTGACGTCGGCGACGTGGCCGCCATGGCCAACTACGCGATCGACATTCTCGGCGATGAACCGCGGCTTCGTGCAATGGGTAAGGCCTGCCGCAAAGCGGCGTCTGACCGGTTCTCGGCCGGCAGCATCATCCCACAATACGAGAATTTCTATCGGCGGATATTAGAGCGTTCTTCGTAGATGGACGCCGGGTGGCTGCCGTCACCGGGCAAGACGGGCAAGCGCAGGCGCACCAGCGTCCCGTTGCCGTCGTGGCTGTCGATGGTCATGCGCGCAGTCTCTCCGTAAAGTACCTTCAGGCGTTCGGCAACGTTCGCCATTCCGATTCCGCCCTGTCCCATGCCGGCCGGGCGCTCCAATAGTTGTGCCGACGCCATGCCCACGCCGTCGTCCTCGATTTCGATCGTAAGGTGCGCTTCGGATAGCCGGCTGCGCAAATAAATGCTGCCGCCGTCAATTTTCGACGACAGCCCGTGCTTGATCGAATTTTCGACCAGCGGCTGAAGCAGCATGCTGGGTACCATGACGTCGAGAGACTCGGGATCGAGTTCCTTCACCACTTTGAGCTTGTCGCGCCCAAAGCGCACCACCTCGATATCGAGATAGTTGTCGATAAAATCGATTTCATCTTGCAGCGGCACAAAGGCGTCACTGCTGTGCAGCAGGCGGCGGAGAATGGCCGCCAGTTTCAAAATCAGCTCGCGCGCAGTGTCGGGCGCGATGCGAACCAGCGACGAAATCGAGTTCAGCGTATTGAACAGGAAGTGCGGATTGATCTGGTTCTGCAGGGCGGTCATTCGCGCTCGCAGCAACAGACGCTCCTGCTCTTCCAGTTTGATCTGCAGCCGCACACCGTTCCAGATCTTAAGCTCAATGACGATGACCGTCACCGACGTAGCGTATGCCAGGACGGTCACCCAGCGTGGATTCGGCAAAGCCGCGTAGCCGGGGATGTAACGCACCGCGGCGTTTTCCAGAAGCCGGAGCAGCAGAATCGTCCCGAAAAAAACCATCTGCCAGTCGGAGAAACTGGGGCGCTCACTGCTGCGGCGCAACCAGCGCACGACGCTGAGATAGTTGAACGGAGAAAAACTCCAGACTTCCTCGTCATGCGGGATAAAACGCCGCATCTGCCCGGCCAGCGCGCCCACGATCGCATTGAGCGGAACCATCAGCCACGCGCCATTGAATATTCCAGGCACGGCGAGAAGCGCGCCTCCCAGTGCTCCCGCGGAACGCCCGGCCAGCACCCCCAGCAGCACCGTGGTTTCGAAGGAAAGGTCGCCGGTCAATTTATCGGCGGGCACAAACTTGATCCATACGCCCAGGGCAAGGGCCTTTCCGATCCACGCCGAAACCACCAGCCAGAGAATGAGGTAAATTTTGTCGCGCCAGGAGCGCCCCTCGCGAAACAGCACCGACTTGAACTCCACCCAGCGGATAAGCCCGGCGGCGACGGCCGCAGCCAGGCCGAGCTTGACCAGCAGGTTGATCAGAATCAGGCTAAGGTGTTGATCCATGGCGGGCTTCAGAAGAATCTAGCACCGATGCGGCGCAAACACTAAGGCAACCTATCCGGTGGGGCCCAATTTAGTACGGTCCTATGATTCCACCGATTTGCCGTGAAGCTCGGGGCTTCGCGCTCCTACTGCCCGGCCCCAGTATCTCATCCATCTGCGCCGTGACGGCCGACGCCTGAACGCGGCAAAGTGCAGCATACTGACGAGCCTTGGCTACGTCCTTCATTACGATCAGGTAAAAACCGGCGGCGTGCCGAAGGGATTCCATATTTTCGGGATCGATATCCAGCGCCTGCCTCAAGAGCTTTTCCGCCTGCGCTAGATCTCCGCGTTCGGAAGCCTGGAGCATTTGGTTCAGAAATTCGTAAATCGCGATGTTGGGAGCCGTCATTTCACCCCTGGCGAGCAGGACTCTTCAAAAGCATACAACGAACTACGAGGCGGGCAACTGCTTGAGCAATCCTTTGGCTCGGCGAAACCAGGGTCGCTCGCGACGCTTCAGGTAGCTGGGGAGAGTCGGCTTTTTCGCGAGCACCCGCTGGGTCCACTCGCGGGCCTCGGCGGTGCGTCCTTGCGAAAGCAGAAAGTCTGCGTAGTTCAGGTAAGTCTCGGAAAGCGTGGAAATCTGGACCGTTTTCTGAAACAGTGCGTCGGCCCGTTGGGCGTCGCCGGTTTTCGCGTAAGCGTAAGCAAGAAGGCCTGGGGCACGATAGAAATCATATTTATGGTCTTTGCCGACGACGCGCTCGAGGTCCGAAACCGCGGCCGGAAATTCCCCGAGTTCGATCTCAGCCAGACCCCGACGGTAGAACGGATCCGTCGAATCAGTTCGCGACGAAATAGCTTTGTTGTAGCACTCGCGCGCGCGGGCGAACTTCCCTTCTTCCAGATAAAGGTCGGCGAGTTCCTCGTAATTGCCTGCCGCGGGATTGTCGAGGATGATGGCCTCGAGCTGGCGAATGCGGCGGCGTCGGGGAAAGACTTTGAAAGACTGTCGCATCAGGCCGAAATCGGGCAGAACTTCCACGGCGATGTAGACAATTGCGCCGATTGGTCCCCCAATCAAAATGATGTAAAGCCAGTAAGTGTCCGGGCGGCGCCGAATGAAATGGATGATCGCGATCGCCACGGCGACCAGGTTCCACGGGAACCAAAATGAGTAGAAATAGCCCATTGGGATTTAGCGCAATATAGCAGAATCAGGCGTGAAAGTAAGCAGGTACTCTTGGCCGCAAACCACTCAATCTTAGGCCGGTTGCAGGAGCTGGCGCTGTCCGAGTGGTAAAATTACCCCAGTGAAGCCTCCTATCCGCCTCATTGCTGTGGACATCGACGGCACCCTGATGAACTCTGATTTCCGCATTGCACAGAGGGATATCGACGCCCTAAGGCGTGCCCATAACTGTGGTATCGAGGTTATCCTGGTCACGGGGCGCAGGCATGCATTCGCGCTGCCGATTGCCCGGGAACTGGGCTTTGACCTGTGGCTCATCAGTTCGAATGGCGCGGTGACGAGGTCGTCGCAGGGCGACAGCTTCCACCGCGATCTGTTGCCAGTGGAAACCTGCCGCGAGCTTTGCCACACCATGCGTGATTTTCGCGGACACATGGTCCTGACTTTCGACAAGGAATCCAAAGGGGCTCTGGTTCTGCAACGCATGGATCAGCTGACCCTAAGTATTCAGCGCTGGCTGGAGAAGAATCTCGAATACATTGACTTTGTCATTCCGCTTGAAGACGCGCTAGTCAGCGATCCCGTGCAGGCGATGTTTTGCGGCCCGCTGGCGCGAATGAGCGAGGCCCTGGCGCGGCTCGAAGGCAGCGCGCTGAAAGACCAGGTGACAATCCTGCGCACGGAATACCCGCAACGCGACTTGACGATTGTTGACGTTCTCAATCGCGGCTGCTCGAAGGGGCACGCGTTGGCGCGTTGGGCCCGCCGCCGCGGAATCCTGCCCGAGCAGGTCATGGCCATCGGTGACAACCATAACGACGTCGAAATGCTTGCCTTCGCCGGGCGCCCGTTTATCATGGGAAATGCCAGCGAGGATCTCAAATCCCGAGGCTGGCCGGTAACGCTCTCCAGCGATGATTGCGGCGTGGCAGCAGCGATTGAGGTGATGCTCGGCGAGCAACGCACTGCAGGCGAACAGGTCACCACGACCGAACTGGTTTGATGTGAATCCATGAAGATTGCTTCCCTGCTCGCGGCACTGGCGATGATCTTGGCTGCAGGCGGGACGTCCGCCGCGGCCGACCTTGCCGTGCTGCGCAACGGGAACTCGATTCGCCATGAGCGAAAAGAGGTTCTGGGACCGGTCACCAGGCTTTACCTGAGCGCTTCAGGCAACGGATACATCGAAATCCCAACTGATCAGATTGAGCGCTTTGAAAAAGATACTGCGCCGCCGCCTCCGGCCCTGGCAGTTTCGGCAATCCCTCCGGCTCTGGCAGTTTCGGCAATGCCGCGCATCGCACCCGTGCTTCCGCAGAGGCAGATCGCTCTGACTCCTGAGGCATTGAACCTGGCAGTGAGCGGCGCAGGCGAACGGCATCAGATCGATCCGGATTTCATTCGCAGCGTGATTCGCGCGGAAAGCGGATTTCATCAGAATGCGGTGTCGCGAAAAGGGGCGCTGGGCCTGATGCAACTCATGCCGGGCACGGCTTCGCAATTGGGCGTGGCCAACCCGCTCGACCCGAGTTCCAACGTGGAAGGTGGCACCAAGTACCTGCGCGGACTGCTGGAGAAATACAACTTCGACGTCAACAAGGCGCTGGCGGCCTACAACGCCGGACCCAAGCGCGTGGACCAGTACCACGGGGTGCCTCCGTATTACGAGACGCAGGCCTATATTTCGCGCATCATTCGCGATTTCAATCGCCGGAAGATTGCACAGAACCCTGCGCTGGCTGAGAAGGCCAAGTCCACGGCAAAAAAGGCTGCCGCCAGTTCGCCGGCGAAGAAGCCCACAGCCACAACCCAGCCCAAAATCGCGGATGCAAAATACGCTCCGCCGCAGACTGCTACGCGGTAACCCCCAGCCTGATGATCAACAAAAAATATCTTGCCTACGCTCTGATTGGCGCGCTGCTGGTACTGCTGTTTTACGTGCAGTTCCGCACCTGGACGCGATTCGACTGGGGAGTCTTTCTGGCGCAAACCCGCCAGGTCAACTGGCTTCAGATCCTGCTAGGCGTAGCGTTTACTTATCTCGCCTATGTGCTGCGCGCGGTCCGATGGAAGATTTTTCTTCGGCCGGTGAAACAGACCTCAACGGCTAGCCTGCTCTCTCCAACGATAGTCGGATTCACTGGACTGTCGCTGCTTGGCCGCCCGGGCGAAATTATCCGCCCATATTTGATTGCGCGGAAAATGAATCTGACATTCTCCTCGCAGTTGGCGGTTTGGGCCATCGAGCGTATTTTTGATATTGGCGGCTTCGCGGTACTGCTGATCTCGGCCATTTTCTTCGCGCCGGGCTTGAATACCCTGCCCTACTACAGCCGATTTCGCGCCGGCGGATTGTTCCTGATCGCACTGGTAGCCGCGCTGGCTATTGGAGCGCTCATCATCCACCGCGCCGGAGAGCGCCTTGCGCTGTTCTGCGAAAGGACTTTCAGCGGTCCCGCCTCAGGTTTCGGTCATAAGATTGCTGCCCGGGTGCGCGAATTCCGCGGCGGCCTGAACACGATTCACGGCTTCAGCGAGTTTGTGCAACTCTCCGCGGTTTCAATTTTCATGTGGTTCCTGATCGCCCTGGCCTACCGGTCAGTAACGGGGGCCTATGGGACGCTCCACATCCCGCTATCGCAGGTCTATCTTTTGATGGCCGCGAGCATGATCGGCTCCATGGTGCAACTGCCCGGCGTTGGTGGGGGATCGCAACTGGCAACCATCAGCACCTTGCAGCACGTGTTCGGAGCACCTCCTGAGCTGGCTGCAAGCTGCGGCATTTTGTTGTGGATGGTCACGTTTATGTCGATCATTCCTGTCGGGTTGCTGATTGCGCATCGCGAAGGCTTGTCTTTGCGGGGCCTTTCCAAAGCTAGCCAGAAACAGGAATTGGCTGAGGAAGGCCCGAGCCAGCCGTGAGCACGAAATCACAGACGGAAACGCTGACGGTCGGGTCGCCTGCTCCGGCATTCACTCTTCGAGCGGCCAATCGCGAAGGCACTTTTTCGCTAACTGATTTGATTTCCCACGGCCCACTCATCGTGGAATTCTTGCGCGGGACCTGGTGACCTAACTGCCGAAAACGCATGGCTCAGTTGGAGCCATATCAGAGAGAGTTGCAGCCCATGGGGGCGGGCCTGGCGTACATCGCGGCCGAGAAGCGCGAAGGCCTGTGGAAGCCGGAAAAGTATCTTCGGGAGAATCCGATCGCGTTTCCTTTCCTACTGGATGAAGACCGCGCCGTCACTAAGGCGTACGGGCTTTATCACGCTTTGAGTCACGAAGCCTTCCGGATCGCGCACCCAGCAACGCTGGTGGTGGATCGCGCAGGTGTGGTTCGTTACATTTACCGCGGCAACAACCAGATGGATCGAGCGCCGATGGAAGAAGTGCTAGCGGCGCTGCCGGCGCTTTAGCATTGCGATTCAGTCGTCAGGGCGCCATCGCCATCAGCTCTGCCTCGGGCAAGAGCTGCAGATCAAGCCAGCCTTCGACCGGCAATGCGTCTGCGGGAAGCCGATTCTGCCAGATGCTGAAACGCAGCCGGATTTTGGTTGCAGCCGCATCGGCGGGAGAAGAAGATTCAATCGGCCGAGCATAAAGCAGCGAGAGCGGCAGCCTGAACTCAAAATTCTTCGCCATGGCGGCCACCACGCCTTCGTTAGAGAGCGCATCACCGTTGTCAGAAACCCGTGGTGGGGAAAGTTTCCCAGCCGTCGCCTCGATCGCAAGCCGCAGCGCGCGCCGCGGGCGCGTGGCGCGTTCGGCCCACGATTCCAGATTCACCACAACTTCAAAATCACCGCTCGGAACTCCACTGGTGAAATCGATCCGCCCGTAAACATTCTCCTCATCGATGCCGGCGTAGATGGACTCCATAAGAAACACTTTGCCGTGCATGGCTCCCTGACGCCGCTCAGCAGTGTAATGCGCAGCGCCCATCCATTCGAAGTAGCGAATCATGTCGCCCGAAATGCGGGGGCGAATGTAGGAACTCTGCGGTGTGAACGACGGCTCGACCGTCCCGCTGATGATGGGCTGCGCCAGATAGTCCGGCGGGGTCGCGCCAAGCAATTGGTACACGTTCGAAAGATGCTTGCGGTAGAGTTCATCGAACTCGCGATCGTTGGAGGAGTGGTGCTCCGGACCATACCACCAGTTCCAGTCGCTGCCTTCAGCGATGAACAATTCTTCCTGCGCAAGTTTGCGCTGTTCTTCCGTGCAGCCGCCTGAGGCCTGCGCGTAGAAATTCCGCGCGTGATAGAGGTAATCCCAGGAGCGATTGTCTTCCGGCGCCCCGATCCAGACGTTGAAGTTGGCGTTGATCCAGGAGCCCGGAGTAAGCGAATGAAGCACATTGAAGTTCTGGTGGCGCGCGATGGCTTCCGACACGGTAACGGCTTCTACCGAGTTGTCATTCTGCAGCAGGTCGTAGAAGCGCCGCAGGAATTCACGGCCCGATTCGGGGTAGTACTCCCACGCATTTTCACCGTCGAGGATGACTGAGACGACGGCGTCACGTCTCGTGCGCAGAACGGGTTGCGCTGAGTCCTTAATGTTCTGCATCAGGTGCGCGGCAGCGTCGCGAGGCGGCATCCCGGAATAGACGAAGCCCACCAGATCAGAGATGGCGTGATCGCGAAACAGCAGGTGCATATTGGTGGGGCCGTTTTCGTAACGATGAATGTTGTAAAGCATCTCGGCGGAAGCATCTGGCACGCGACCGCGGCCATCGCGCATGAACGACATCCCCAACGTGCGCGCCAGTACGCCTTCATCGGTCGCCATCCAGTTCACGCCCAAGCCGGCGGCAATGGAAAATACTTCTTCCGAAATACTGCCTTCCGACGGCCACACGCCCTTCGGCCGCACGCCAAACATCTTCTCGTGCAGGTCAAGTCCGCGCAGCAGTTGCTCGCGCGCGTCTTCGGGATGCCGAAAGCGATTTTGCGGAAGCGGAAGCCCAGGCGTTGAAGCCGCGCCCTGACTGGTATCGCAGATCAGCGGCAGGATGGGATGGTAAAAAGGCGAAGTGGAAATCTCGATCCTTCCTTCTTTCGCCGCGTGAGCGTGCGCGGGCAGAGCTCGCTTGATCAGTTCAATCTGGTGCCGGGAGATGAAGCTCTGGTCTTCGAGAGAAAAGTCGCGTCCCTTACGAACAAGTTCCGCGACTTCCGGTTCCTGCAGAAAAAATTCATCGAACCAGGCGATCTGCGAAAGCACTTGCAAGTCGGTGTAGTCCTGGCGCTGAAAAAACTTCTCCGCCTGATCGATGTCCGATCCCATGCCCTTGAACCGTGCCCACAACTCAGCGTAGCGTGGATAACGGTCAATTAGCCGCTCGGGGTTGGCCTGGAACAGATAGCGAAGGGCAAATCGCCGCTCGTCGGCGCTAAGGCTAGGGGCAGGACGGGAAGCGACGGTAAAGAAAGGGTCCTGGGCGGTCCCGCTTTCGTAATCCTGAATCTGAATGATGAGTGAAGGCACCAGGTTGAAGGTCTGGTGGACATTGGGGAATTCGTCCAGCAGCTTGACCATTCCGTAGTAATCTTTCAGGGCGTGCAGCCGCACCCAGGGCAGACGGTATTCGCCTGAGACCAGGTCTTTGTAGAAAGGCTGATGCTGGTGCCAAAGCACGACGACGCGCAAAACGGGCATCGGTAGCGGAATCCTGATTACAATGGAGTTTTAGGCAGTCTAGCACGCTGAGTTGAACTTGCCTGGCATTGCCGCGAAAACCATGACCGCCAAACCTCTCAGTCCCGACGCCCCGCGCCCCGATCTCAGCCTGCTCTCGAAAGACGATTTGTATCTGTTCAACGAAGGCAGGAACTATCGTGCCTACAACCAGCTTGGCGCGCATCCGGCTGCAGTCGATGGGAAAACGGGGACGGTATTCGGCATGTGGGCTCCGAACGCGCGCGCTGTTTCCGTAGTGGGCGACTTCAACGACTGGAATCCTAAATCGCATGCTCTGCGGTCTCGCGGCAGCTCCGGCATTTGGGAAGGCTTCATTCCGGGCGTTGGCAAAGGCTCACTGTACAAGTTCCACATCGCCTCGCACCATGACGGGCACGTGGGAGAGAAGGCAGACCCGTTCGGTATTTACCATGAGCAACCTCCGCGGACGGCTTCGGTGGTGTGGGACCTGGATTACACCTGGGGCGATGCGGACTGGATGAAGTCGCGCGGCGGGCGGCAATCGCTGCATTCGCCCATTTCGATTTACGAAGTTCACCTGGGCTCGTGGATGCGGGTGCCGGAGGAAAACAATCGGCCGCTTACCTATCGGGAAACCGCACCGAAGCTGGCCGAGTATGCGAACCGCCTGGGATTCACCCATGTCGAGCTGATGCCAATCATGGAGCATCCGTTCTTCGCTTCATGGGGATACCAGACTACCGGTTATTTCGCGCCAACCTCGCGCTATGGCACGCCGCAGGACTTCATGTATCTCGTGGATTACCTGCATCAGCACGGCATTGGCGTGATTCTCGACTGGGTGCCGTCGCACTTCCCTTCCGACGCCCACGGGCTCGCCTACTTCGACGGCACGCATCTGTTCGAGCATGCCGATTGGCGTCTGGGATTCCATCCCGACTGGAACACCTACATCTATAACTACGGACGCAACGAGGTCCGCAGTTTTCTGATGTCGAGCGCTATGTTCTGGCTGGACAAATATCACGCCGACGGATTGCGGGTGGATGCAGTGGCGTCGATGTTGTACCTCGACTACTCGCGACGCGAAAACGAATGGATTCCCAACAAGTACGGCGGTCGCGAAAACCTCGAGGCCATCGACTTTCTCCGGCAAATGAATCTTGAGATTTACAAGGAACATCCCGACGTTCAGACCTATGCCGAGGAATCGACCGCCTGGCCCATGGTTTCAAAACCGGTGTACTTAGGTGGCCTCGGCTTCGGAATGAAATGGGACATGGGATGGATGCACGACACCCTGGCCTATTTTTCGCACGACCCGATTCACCGCCAATTCCATCATCATCTGCTGACGTTTCGCATGCTGTATGGCTTCACGGAAAACTTTGTGTTGCCGCTTTCGCATGACGAGGTCGTGCATGGCAAAGGATCTCTCATCGGCAAGATGCCTGGGGACGAATGGCAACGGTTCGCCAACCTGCGACTGCTCTACGGTTATATGTTTGCCCAGCCAGGAAAGAAGATGCTGTTCATGGGCGACGAATTCGGCCAGGTCCGCGAATGGGGACACGACCTGAGCCTGGAGTGGCATGTGACCCAGTTTCCACTTCATTCCGGAGTGCAGAAGTGGATTGAACAGCTGAACCGGGTTTACCGCAAAGAGCCGGCGCTGCATGAGATGGAAAGCGATCCCGCGGGATTTGAATGGATCGACTGCAATGACACTGCGGCGAGCGTGGTCTCGTTGTTGCGAAAGGGCAAGCGGCCTGAGGATACGATTCTGGTGGTGTGCAACTTTACCCCCGTGCCGCGCGGGCCGTACCGCATAGGCGTGCCCTTCGGCGGATATTGGCATGAGTTGTTAAACAGCGACGCCAGCGAATATGCAGGCAGCGGTGTGGGCAACGGCGGCGGCAAAATGGCCGAGGAAGTTTCCGTTCACGGGCGGCCTTACTCCCTGGAGTTGATGCTGCCACCTCTGGGGGCGCTGTTTTTCAAGCGGAGTTAGTCTCGCTCCCACTCCCCAATTGCATCACCTGACGTTCTGAACTTGGACCGGATGCTGCGATCGGAATTACGCGACCAGACTGCCGGAAGCAAGTCGCTAATGTCCGTACAGCGATTAAACGGCATAAAACAGCGCAAATTGAAAGACCGAGCAGCTCTGCGCTTGGCTTCGGGCGTTCTCGCGTTGAACTCCACTGCTCCGTTCCACGATTCATTCGAGCGTGACCATGAGGATTCACCCCGAATAGTTCATTCCACAATTCATCCGCCTGACCGTCATCTTGCACATGAACAACGGGACTATTGCCGCGAGGTATAGCAATTCTGTAATCTACAACACTTAATATTCGGGTACCGTGGTCAAAGTAATACGTAGCCCTCAGCTCTGTGAAGTTGGCCAAGTGCAGCCTTGAAAAGAGCCTATTATTGACTGCGACATCGTAGACGCAGTGCGCTCCCTTGCAGCCACTCAGTTTCAGATTGCCGACTTTTGCAGAGACCTCATCCAGCGTTCGCAATGAGACCATGTCCGAGGCTTCAATCATGTTCCGTGTGTCTGCTTGCAACACCAACCCATAGGCGATAATTTCGGAGCAGATACATAACGCCACCGCTACCACGATCACAGCGATGTTGCGGATTCTCATACGAGATATAGACACCAGTGGGCCACTGTGCGGCTAATTCTGAAGTGTGGCCCTGTAAAGATCAAATGCTAGCATTGTTGCCTGTAAAGTTATCCCTGGGATAGAGTGCAAGCATGTCCGAAACTGGGGAACTTTTCGAGCGAGCGGTTTCAATCATGGCCCGGCTGCGCGGGCCGGGCGGCTGCCCCTGGGACCGCGAACAGACCTTCGATTCCATCAAGCCCTACACGATCGAGGAAACTTACGAAGTCCTGGAAGCCATCGACAATCGCGATTGGGGTGAGTTGCCGGGAGAACTTGGCGACTTGCTGCTGCAAGTGCTTTTCTATTCGCAGATGGCGCAAGACGAGCAGCGCTTCTCCATCAATGACGTTCTCGATCGGCTCTCGACTAAGCTAATCAGCCGCCATCCGCACGTTTTTGGTGACGGAACGGCTGAAACTTCGGCCGAAGTGCTGCGTAACTGGGAAACGCTAAAGGCCGAGGAGAAAAAGAATCGACTTCAAGCGGGAGGCGACAGCGCCGCGCAACCGGAAAAGCCGGAATCCGCGCTGGCGGGCGTATCGTCGGCAATGCCGGCGTTGCTCGAAGCCCACAAACTGAGCGCGCGAGCGGCGGGCGTGGGCTTTGACTGGCCGGAAATCGCTGGCTTGTTCGCCAAACTGGAAGAGGAAGTAGGCGAGTTGAAGCAGGAGTTGCAACAGCTTCCCGCGCCCCCGACGCCAGTGGCGCGCGGCGTTGCAGGATCGGGAAAGCCAAACGTCCCCGAACAGCTGCAAGAGCGGATGGAAGAAGAACTCGGCGACATGTTCTTCGTTCTTGTGAACATCGCGCGCTATCTTTCGGTCGATTCGGAATCGGCGCTGAAGAAGGCCAACCGCAAGTTCAAAAAGCGATTTCAGTGGATGGAAGAGCAGTTACACGCCTCAGGTCGCGACCCCAAGCACGCGAGTTTGGACGAACTGGAATCATTGTGGCAGCAGTCGAAGAAACGCCCCGAAAGTATTTGAGGTACTCACCTCGTGCCCCACCACAAATCCGGCTGCCCTAGGTTTCGTGATTTTCGAAACCTGGGCACGATGGTACTGGCATCAGGAGACTTTCCTGGTGCGGAACTCGGTTTTCTGCGGTTCGTTCACCAGCAGGTAGAAGCGATGCGGTATCTGAGAAAATCTCTAGCTGCCGGCAGCACGATGCCCAGGCTTCGAACACCACGAAGCCTGGGGCAGCCCTTTCTGGGGTGGTGCCTGGGGTGGGCAAGCATGGGCTACCCCACGGCTGGCTTCCCAGGGGCGCTTTCGGTTGCCTTTTGAGGCCGATTGTTGTCGGAGAATTTGACGTATGATCGTAAAACGGTGGCAAAGATGACCCAACCTGAGGAGAGTTATAGATCGCGGTATTCGACAGCGAAGGCTGTAGTCGGCATCTCCTTGATAGTTCCATGGGGTGGTTATTGACATGGTTCTTAAAAAAGTAAACCCTTCGCTTGGGTACTCTCTTGGCATATTCCTGGGCATGATGACGGGCTACCTGCTGTCTCAACATCGTCGATTCTGGCTTACGTTGCTGATTGCAGTAGTTCTTGCAATCAGCCATTTCGTGTTTGTCCCTCACTACTAGTCGCGTACCCGGAAGTACGCGAGACAGAGTCTGGTGGGGGCTGGCCCAGACTTACTTCTCGGGCACCACCACAAAAACGGCTGCCCCGGGCTTCGTGGGTTTCGAACATCGGGGGGCTGGCCCAGACTTACTCGCCTCGTGCCCCACCACAAATCCGGCTGCCCCAGGCTTCGTGATTTTCGAAACCTGGGCACGATGGTGCTGGCATCAGGAGACTTTCCTGATGCGGAACTCGGTTTTCTGCGGTTCGTTCACCAGCACGCTAGAAGCGATGCGGTATCTGAGAAAATCTCTAGCTGCCGGCAGCACCATGCCTAGGCTTCGAAAACCACGAAGCCTGGGGCAGCCCTTTTCTTTGGTGGCGCACGGGGCGGGCAAACCTGGGCCAGCCCCCCAGCCCCCTCAGCGGCCTATTTTTGAGCTCGACCTAAATACTCGCGATAGCAGCCATAGGACAAGAAAATAAAAAATGAAATTCACCACGGCTGCATAAAGTTGCCAAGGCCATTGATATCGGGGTCCGTGTGCACTGCGCTCAACCACCATCGCTATAATCAAGCCGAGAAACCAGCCTGGCATCGAGGCAGGAGGGCCGAGGGCCTGAGGAAGCAATCGCCACATCTCTGCTGAAGCGAGGCCCAGAAGTAGAGCGCCGAGGAGCAAGTTATTGTAATTCCCAACAGCAGTGCTGAATTTGATACCCAACGTTTTTACAGCGCACAGAGTAACCAAGTAAAACGTCAGAACCAGTGCACTTACGGAGATCAGAAATATCATCCAGTCCGACACGGTGACTCCTCAATGGGGATGCAGGCAGTTAAGACCTAATGACAGTGATTGGGCGCTAAATATAGACTTGGCCTTGGTAAAGGGATCCCACCCTCGGTCGTGGTTATACCATTGCAAGAAAGCTATTATCGCCCCGGTAGCTCTCGGCAGCACCTTGCCCAGGCTTCGTGGGTTTCGAGCCTCGGCATTCCCGCTGCTGGCATCAGGGGATTTTGCTCTTACTTCCCAGTGCAGTGGCTCTTTCTTGTATTCCAACGCCTGACCATATGAATGTTGACGCCATCACGCTTCGGGAACTTCAGATGCCGCTGAAGCATTTCTTCGAGACCAGCTTCGGGCGCGTCACCACCCGCCGCGTTCTTCTGATCACCGCGGATTGCGATGGCGTGGAGGGCTGGGGCGAATGCGTCGCCGCCGACGGCCCATTTTTCAGCGAAGAATGGATCGAGACGGCGTGGGCGACGATTCGCGAATTCCTCGCACCGGCACTGCTCGACGCCGCCCTTGAGAATGCACGGGAGAGCGGCGCGCGTATGGCCCGGGTGCGCGGCCACAACATGGCAAAGGCCGCGCTCGAAAACGCGCTCTGGGACGCGGAGGCGCAGCAGAAACAACAGCCGCTCTCTCGTCTGCTATCGGGCACCCGGCCGGAGATTGCCTGCGGGGTCTCCATCGGCATTCAAGATTCGCACGAGCAGTTACTGGAAAAGATCGAAACCGAACTCGGCGCCGGCTACCAGCGCATTAAGGTCAAAGTAAAGCCCGGCTGGGATTTGGATATTCTCGAAAAGATCCGCCGCCGCTGGCCGAGCATTCTGCTCAGCTGCGACGCCAACTCTGCCTACCGCCCCAGCGACCTCGATCATCTCCGCAAGTTCGACGACTACAACCTGCTGATGATCGAGCAGCCGCTGTGGCACGACGACATTTTCGCGCATGCGAAACTCCAGCGCGAATTGAAGGCCGCGATCTGCCTCGACGAGTCGATCCACAATGCGCGCCATGCCGAAACCGCGATTGAACTTGGCGCGTGCCGAATCATAAACATCAAGGTTGGACGCGTTGGCGGCTTTACTGAAGCGATCGCCGTTCACGACGTCTGTCAAAAGCACGGAATTCCGGTCTGGTGCGGCGGCATGCTGGAAACCGGAATTGGCCGCGCGCATAACATCGCACTTTCAACCCTGCCGAATTTCTCGCTCCCCGGGGACGTGTCGGCATCGAAGCGCTACTGGGCGGAAGACATTGTCGAGCCGGAAATCGAAGTCAGCCCAAAGGGAAAGATTGCGGTGAGCGCCGAACCCGGAAGAGGCTATGACGTAAAGAAGGACTTGATTGACAAGCTCACGGTTCGGAAAGAGACGATCCGGCGCGCCGCCTAGCCGCTAACGCGCGCGACACTACTAGCGATTGGCCTCAGCTTTAAGACCGCGCGGAATTTCTTTCTTTGCCGAAGCGTTGGCAGCACTGTCCGGCAAACTGCCCATGCTGGCATTCGCCTGGCCTGCCGACTTCTTGAGCAGTTCGACGCCTTGGGCAAACGTCAAATCCAGCGGGACGGAACGGAAATCGGAAAAAGTATCTGTGGACTGAATACTGATCTTCTTCATCATCAGAACTTTGCCTGTGAATGCGAGTTCCATGTGCTTGACTTCCCACTGGCGCCCGCCGACATCCGCCTGCTGCACCAGGAAGTGGCCACCGCGATCCAAGTGCCCTAGAATTCCCCAGCCAAAACCGACGTCCTGCATCAGGGTCCCGTCGATCTCAGCGATGCGCTTCTGGGTGGCGTCCACGAGCAACGTACCTGCCATACCCGTGAGAACCTGCTCCACTCGCGTGGGGGGCTGATAGGCGGGATTGGGACGAAACTTCAGGCGCACGAGATCGTCGCCGGCGCATCCCACAGAATCGCTTCCCTTTGCCGTTCCGTCCGGCTCATAAAGGAAAGCGGTAGGGAGCGCCTTCAGAATGCTCATGGTGTGGTCGGTCTCGTCCTTCTCCTGTTTGCGCTTCTTGTTAAGCGCTTCGGGGCTCTGAACATAATTCGCCAGCCGCGCTTCTTCTTGTTTGCGCTCTTCCACGGAAAGAGGATGCCCATCGTGGGCGATCACCATGCCCGCGATCGCATCTTTGGTTTCCACCAGCAGCTTTACCTGGTTGAGATGGGCGGTCTTCCTCTGGTTCCTGAACATGAAGCGGCTGCCCGGATTGCTGTTCGCGGTGACCTCGTTATAGACCGCTTGGCGCACCAGTTCCACCGGAGACAGGCTTGGGGCTGAATCTCTGGCTGCGGCAGCGCCGGAAACCGGAGCCAGAACCGCGAGTAAAAGCCCACAAAATACGGGTTGGGGTCCAATATTCATGTTCATCGCAAATATGCGCCTGCAAGCGTTGCAATAAGGTTTATTGCACCACCGGCATTGTACTTTAGACGAAGCTGGCGGCGCGTCCGTTGTATGCGACACAGCTTCCCCCGGCCCAATGGTTTACAATCCGTTTGATCTTGCCTTGCAAGGAGGCAACAGATGGGCACATCGGCACCGGGTGGACTGGCAAACATCGGGAAGACGGTCACCGTTAAGGGCGATCTTTCCGGCAATGAAGACATTTACGTGGACGGAGTGGTTGAAGGCAACATTCAGCTCCCCGGAAACAGCGTAACCGTGGGTCCCAGCGGAAGGGTGAAGGCCGACGTGACCGCGAAGAACCTGATCGTGGGCGGAACCCTGGATGGGAACATCCACGCCAGCGAACGGACCGAATTGCGCAAAACTGCGGTTGTGAACGGAGACGTTCAGACCAAACGGATCGCGATTGAAGAAGGCGCATATTTCAAGGGGAAGCTCGAAATCCTCAGCGAGACCAGGGTTCCTGCTGCGGCCGCCTCCGCAGCCGCAGTCCCTTCGCAAGCGCCGCGACCCGCGCCGGATGAGAAGAAGTAGGCTGGCCTTTGCCGCACGATGCGGGTATATTGAGCGATAGCGATCACTTCGGCCCGGAAGCTTCTATACCGGGCGGGGCGACAGAGTCGCGCTATCACTTCGCCAATTCATGAGATTCTTTCGCAGTACGCCGGCTGAATCGCCGGCCCCCACAACTGCACAACGCCTCACGCGCAAGTCAAGCGCGATGGCCGAACTTGCGCGGTTGTTCAAGTCCGACGACCCCCTGTGCGTGCTCGACATTGGCGCCACTTCTGCCAGCAATATCCGGTTCTTCACCGAAAAGGGCCACCGCATCTACAGTCAGGATCTGCTCGATGCTTCAACCGACCCAGATCTTGTGATCAAGGATGAGCAGGGGCAGCCGATTCCTGACAGCAAGAAATTTCTGGAAGACAACCTGGCTTACCCGAACGGTCACTTCGACGTCGTCTTCTGCTGGAACCTTGCCGACTACATGGACGAAAGCTTGGTGAAGCCGGTGATCGCACGACTGTGGTCGGTGATGAAGCCGGGTGGCATGCTGCTGGCATTCTTCCATACCCGCGAGGCCGGGCCCGACGCTCCTTACTATCGCTATCACCTGACCGGAACCGACGTTCTGGAAATGCACGCCATGAATGCCAAACGCGACCCCCGCCGTCCAGTTCAGCAGATAAAGCCGCTGGCTCTGCAACGGGTCTTCAATAACCGCCACATTGAAACCCTATTTCGCGACTTTTCTTCCATAAAGTTTTTTCTCTCCCGCGATAACATCCGAGAAGTGCTGGTGGTACGGTAGCTGGTGGTACGGTAGCTGGCGGCAGTGGCAGCTCGAATCGTGAGGGCACGAGCTCTTATTCGAGCCACTAGGCCAGCACCCACGAACCGCTTTAGCAGATGCGGTTTGCCGTTAGATTCCGCAGGGCAATTACTGTGGTCAGCGCGTCATTCGCACAATCTGGCGGGTGATCGAGGGCGCGCGCTGTAGGAATGCCATTGCCAGACGGCGAATCGACCTGTGCACTCGCAGCAAACGGCGCAACATCGACGACGCACGAAACACCGGCGCCAACCGCCGCGAGTAGAGAAGCTCATATTGCGTGGCGGCTTCGCGCAATGAAGAGCACCCGTTCTGAAACACATCCTGCAAACATTCCACTGCCAGCGCACCGCTGCGCAAGGCGAGCGAAATTCCGTCCCCGATGAACGGGTCAACAAACGTGGCGGCATCGCCAACCTGCAGCATGTTTCCCTGCACTGGCTCGGGCTTGTGGAATATCAGCGGCGAGGTCTTTACCGGATCAGTCGCGATCTGCCAGCCTCGCGAGCGCTCGCGCAACGCCGGGTGAAGATCGAAAACGCCGCTTA
Organism: Acidobacteriota bacterium; assembly: GCA_043734125.1. GTDB lineage: Bacteria > Acidobacteriota > Terriglobia > Terriglobales > Acidobacteriaceae > Gp1-AA145. The sequence continues at coordinate 42,177 of JAYTFR010000017.1, forward strand.
AATCTGTCGCGACATCCGCTTTGACCATGGCACAGGCATTTACCCTGCCTTCGCGCGAGTTGCAGCCTGGAAGTGAAACCGGCTGCACGCCGCAGTAGCCCCCGTCAAAAAAATACAGGTCCACGGATAACGGGGGATTGCTCTCGCGAAAATGCGCCTTCACTCCAATCCATCGCTCGGAGGCCGCCCGGGCGCGGGTCCGCGGACTCGTCAGAAATGACCAGCGGCCAGCGGCGTTCACCAGCGCTGCGCTCTGGAACGTTTCCCCATTGGCGGTTACCGTGAACGGTCCGTCGCCTTGCACCGATTGCACTGCGCAATCCTGGCGAGCGTCGACGCCTGCCTCCACGCAGGAATTCCATAGCGCCTGGTCCATATCGAATCGGGCGATGCTGGCCGCGGGAGGATCGATTGACAAACTCAACACCGTGTTGTCGGCAAAGACTCGGGACTGAGAAATCCTGAGGGCATTGTTTATGATTTGCTGACTTGCAGGCAAAAGATTCGACAATAAGCCGAGAGATTCGGCGGAGACGAACTCGCCGCAGACCCGGTGCCGGGGGTAATGCCCGCGTTCGAGCAGCAGCACCCGGGCACCGGCATGCGCAGCAGTGATTGCCGCGGCGCACCCGGCAGGTCCCGCGCCGATGACGATCAGGTCGTAAGTCGTTGCGTTGGTCATTGCCTCTGCCTTCGTAGCAGCGCTCATTACGGGCGCGCCTTTCGCGCGATGATTCCCATGCGATAGAAGAAATGCCGTCGCGCGTGAACGTCCGCCGCTCCGGCTTCGCGGAAAAATCCTGACATTTCGTCGATGGTATAAGCCTGCCGCACCGATGCTGGGGCATCGTTGCGCGTGATGCGGCTCCGGTATAGCGGGAGTCCGGCATAGGCAAACGCCAGGTGGACTGGGTTTCTGACGAGATCATGCACCAGCACGGCGTGCTTTGAAACGCGCAGCGCCTCGCGGCCAAATGCAACCACTTCCTGCGGCGCGAGGTGATGCAGAAAGAGCGAGCAGGAAACAAAGCCAAAGCTCGAATCAGCGAACGGAAGTTTGAGCGCGTCTGCTGCCACCTTCGGCATGGTCTCGTTCCGCGGCAGGTGGCTGGCGCAGCGGTCCAGCAAGGTGAACTGCAGGTTGATTCCAGAGTCTGCAAATTCGCGGCGCAGGGCGTCGGCGATAAATCCATCTCCGGCGGCGACGTCAAGAACAGTGATCGTCTTTTCCCCAGTCAGAAGCGAAGCCTCACGCAATAAGTGACGAGTTGTAGAAATCCCGCCGAACCAGCGGTTGAACCAGCGTAAATCGCGCATGGACGCGGCGACCTCCGCCGAAGTCCCGGAATCCGTGTCCAGCATCTCGCGCATGGGCCGCCGCTTCATTCACGGATTGTAGCGAATGCGATCGAGGAGTGATGTCAGGTGCGCGTCAAAGGCGAATGCGTCATTGAGTTTGAAAAAAAGTGACCGACGGACTCAGGGTGGGCCCTGCGGTTTGAATCAAGTTTCATTCCGAAGACGATTCGTGGACTGGCACAACCTTCGCGGGCGAGGGCGCCCGCGCCACACAACCCTTCTAAACTTCCGCCAACTCCTCCTCCAGCAACTGCTTGTTGTACAAGTCGGTGTAGTAGCCGTTCTGGGCGAGCAGTTCGTCGTGGGTGCCGAGTTCGACGATGCGGCCGCCGTGGAGCACGGCAATCCGATCGGCGTTGCGCACGGTGGACACGCGGTGCGAGATGAAAATCGTGGTCCTTCCCTGCATCACCTCGCGCAGATGATTCAGGATTTTGTCTTCGGTGTGGGTGTCAACGCTCGAGAGTGCGTCATCGAGCACCAGGATGCGCGGGTTGCGAATCAGGGCACGGGCAATCGCCGTGCGCTGTTTCTGCCCGCCGGAAAGCGTGATGCCCCGCTCGCCCACCAGCGTCTTGTACTGCGCGGGGAAGGCCTCGATGTCAGCGGCGATGTTGGCCGCATCGGCCGCCCAGCGGACTTCTTCGTCAGTGGCGTTCTGGACGCCGAAGGCAATGTTTTCGCGGATGGTTTCGCTGAACAGGAAGGTTTCCTGCGGCACGAAGCCGATATTGCGCCGCAGGTCGGCCAGCGCATATTCGCGAATGGGCTTACTATCGATCAGCACCGATCCGGGCGCCGCATCGTAAATGCGGGGGATCAGACTTACTAGCGTTGTCTTGCCTGAACCCGTTGGTCCGACGATCGCAAGGCTGGTCCCGGCTGGTATCAGCAGATTTACGTCGTACAGAACCGGCGTCCCGTTGTACGCAAAATTCAAATTGCGGAACTCGACGTTGCCCGTCAACTCTCTGCTAGCGGAAGCAACCACGCCGGGCGCGTCGGTGATCTCGGCCTGCTCCGTCATAAGATCGTGAATGCGTGCGAGTGAAGCCGTGCCGCGCTGAAAAATGTTAACGACCCAGCCCAGCGCGATTATTGGCCAGGTCAGCTGGACCATATAAGTATTGAAAGCCACGAACCCGCCGACATCGATGCGGCCCTTGAGCACTTCCCTTCCACCGAGCCACAGCACCAGCACGATCGCCAGGCCGAGCATGGTCTCAAGGCTTGGCCAAAGCATGCCCATCAGGCGAACCAGCTTCAGGCTACGGGCGATGTATTCTCGGTTCGACTTCTCAAATCCGCTGATCTCGGCTTCTTCCTGCACGTAGGCCCGAATCACGCGTACGCCGGAAAAGTTTTCCTGCGCTCGCGCCGAGATGTCAGAAAACATCGCCTGAATGCGCTCAAAGCGCTCGTGAATTTTTCTTCCGAAATACTGAATGGTGACGCTAACAATCGGCAGCGGTAGAAAAGCGTACATCGTCAGCTTGGGGCTGATGGAGAGCATGAAGACCAGGGCGCCGGCGGTGAACACAATGGTGTTCGCCGAATACATGATGGCTGGGCCCAGGAGCATGCGGACGGCGTTCAGGTCATTGGTCGCGCGCGCCATAATATCCCCGGTGCGGGTGCGCTGATAGAAGCTGAAAGAAAGGCCCTCCAAATGCCGGAAAAGGTCATTGCGCAAATCGAATTCAATTTCCCGCGAGACGCCGATCAGCACCCATCGGGTGAGGAACTGAAAAATGCCTTTGATTCCGGCCACGGCCAACAGCAGCAGCGCATTCACCATTAGCTTGTGTGAAGTAATGCCGCCGTGGTTCAGGTCGTTGATCGCCCGCCGGATGACGAGCGGAAAAAGAATCCAGATGCCGTTGTTGAAGAAGACACAAATCGTCCCCCAAAAGTAGCCGGAGCGGTACTTCTTGAGATATGGGTAGAGGGGGCGAAGGTGTTCCAGCATGAGCTAGTAGATGCGATTCTAGCAGCGGAGGGTGCAGAATGCGCGGGGGTTGAGGCTAGGGGATGGGATCAAATCACAAGCATCGCCAACGCTAGGCGGAAGCCAGACCCAGGGCTTCCCTGCCGCTGCAGTCCTTGTATTCATGGACGATGGCTGCAATTGCCGCGATGCGCTGGGCCGTCGTGAAGCTTGCGTCCACAAGCTCCAGCTCAATTCGCCCCAGCCAATAGGCAAGCGCACGATCGATGCCTGAGGAAATTTCTCGCGCGACCATGCTCACAAAATCTTTTTCCATTGCAATCTCTGCCATCAGAATCCTCCAAGTCGTCAGGGCGGAATGCTCCCCGCCCTGCCTGACCATTACTAGCCTGTGACGTTATTGAGCTGGCGGTGTAGGTGCGTCGTCCCCATGCGGGCCACCTTGCATGGGCTGCTGCATGCGCTCCTGGTGCTTGGCCATCATGTCGGCGACCTTCGCTTTCTGCGTGGAATCGAGCAATTGATAAATCTGCGCGTGTATCTTGGCGTGCTCCACTTCCATCTGGATGTGGGTCTGGGCTGACTGAGTGGCGATAGCCGTGGCCTTGGCCTCGTCAAAATTTCCGCTAGTTACGAGCTGCATCATTTGCTGGTGTGACTGGAACTGCTGCTGCATTAGCGGCTTCATGGTCGGTTTTTCCGATTCGAAGATCTTTTTGACCTGCGCCTTTTGATCCTCAGTCAGGTTGAGCTGGTGCAGCATCATTCCGAGGCCTGGATCCCCCATGAAACCGTGATGCATTCCTCCCATGCCGTGGTGCATCTCTCCGGGGCCGCCTTGCTCCTCTGCGAAGGCGAGTCCGGCTACGAGAGCGACCGCTAATCCCGCCAATAATGAGAACTTTGCAATTCTGGATTTCATTCGTTCCTCCTGGTACTCGACTTCGCGTCGAGCAAATAGCTACAAAGATAGGAACACGGAACGCGGCGGTTTGACGGTAAAGAGTGGGTCAAACCAGGTAAAACTTTGTAAAATCAGGGCGGCGTCCTTGACGATTCTTTACTGGCTGACAGCGCGACAGCTAATAGAATGAAGACCGTGGATCGCATTCTGGTGATTGATGACGACGTGGAGCTGTGTGCGCTGGTGAGCGAGTACCTGCGCCCGGAAGGCTTCCAGGTCGAGTGCGTCCATGACGGTCGCACCGGTTTGGCGAGGGCACTGAGTAACGAGCACCTGATGGCCGTCCTCGACGTAATGCTGCCCGGAATGAACGGGTTCGACGTTCTGCGCAAGATCCGTGATTCGTCGCGCCTTCCCGTTGTGCTGCTGACCGCCCGCGGCGAAGACGTGGATCGGATTGTCGGGCTGGAAATTGGCGCCGACGACTACCTGCCGAAGCCCTTCAATCCGCGCGAATTGGTAGCGCGGATTCGTGCGGTGTTGCGCCGTACTCGCGGGCAGGGTGAGCCTGCGGTTCCGCATGTGCTTCGGGTCGGCGACATAGAACTGGATCCGGCAACGCGCACCGTATCGAACGGCGGAAAGCCGGTCGATCTGACCTCAGTCGAGTTCAGTGTGCTGCAGGTCTTGTTGCGCGAAGCCGGGCGCGTGGTAACGCGCGAGGCCCTGGTGGATGAAGTCCTGGGACGAAAGTTTTCCCCTTTTGACCGCAGCATCGATATGCACGTGAGCAAGATCCGGCGAAAGCTCGGCGATTCGGATTCGGAAGAACACATAAAAACCATCCGGGGTTCCGGCTATATTTTCGCAGCGGCGCGACCCGCTAAGAAGAGTGCCGCGCAATGAAGCTTTTCCTTAAGATTTTCCTGTCATTCTGGGTGGCCCAAGCGTTGTTTATGGTCTTGGCGATCTTGGCCACTGTCGCCATGCGACCGGCGCGGCAAATCTCAGCCGTCGAAGCGCTCCAAGCCAAGTTCCTGAACGAAGCGGTCGATGTCTATCGCGCCGGCGGAGCAGATAAGCTGCGCGACTACCTGCACAACCTGGGCGACACCCAGCATATTCACTCCATCTTGTTCGACGAGCACGGGCCGCTCACCGGAAGAGCGCGGCCATGGTTCTACGAAGTGGCGAATGGGCAACGACGCACTGCGGATACCTTCCTCGGCCGCCTGAATCCGCATTTTGAAATGCTGAAAGCGGAGACGACCACCGCTGACGGCCATCACTACATTCTGGTCACCGAACTGCCCCCAGGCCAGTCGGCATTCTTCGGGCCCAACGGGCTTCCCTGGCTAGGCCTGCTGATCGCCGTCGCCAGTTCAGGACTGATTTGTTATCTGCTAGCGGGTTATTTGACCTCGCCGATTCTCCGCTTGCGAAAGGCCACACAGAAGCTCGCGGCCGGAGACTTATCGGCCCGCGCCGGGGGGGCCTCAAAACGATCCAAAGACGAGGTCTCGCAGCTGGTGAACGATTTCGATGCGATGGCGGAGCAGATCGAAACTTTGATTCGCGCACAATCGCGCCTGCTGAAAGATATTTCGCATGAGTTGCGATCTCCACTGGCCCGCATGACGGTTGCACTCGAACTGGCCCGACAGCGCACAGGGGAAGAAGCGGCCAGTGTTTTGGACCGCATCAGCCTCGAGGCCGGTCGCATGAACGAACTTATCGGCAGCCTTACCACCATCGCACGGCTGGAGAGCGGCGGTGGGACGATCCGCAAGATCTCCGTCCACTTAGAAGAACTGGTCGAGGAGATCGCGCGCGACGCGGATTTCGAAGCCCAAGCCCGCGGCTGCCGGGTCGAGGCGGAAATTCTCGACGAGTTGCCGTTTGAAGGCGACCCTGGATTGCTGCATAGCGCCATCGAGAACATTGTCAGAAACGCCACGCGCTACACTCGCGAGGGAACGACGGTCAAAGTGCAGGCCGAAAAGGCGCAACGTTCCGGTTCCATTCAGGCAGTCATTCGCGTCACCGACAGCGGTCCGGGCGTGCCGGAAGAAGCGCTGGAGAAAATTTTCAAGCCCTTTTATCGCATTGATGACGCTCGTGTACGCTCTACCGGCGGCGTCGGCCTCGGCCTGGCGATCACTGAGCAGGCGGTCAGGCTGCACGGAGGCTCGGTGACCGCATCCAACCTGCCAGAGGGCGGACTGTCGGTTGAAATCCGGCTGCCCCTGCAGCCAAGCATTAAAGGGGAAGCCAGAAGTCAACGGACTCCGGCCGCTGCCGGCCTCGATTGAGCTCGGCGGGGTTTGCTCTTTTCTGCTCATTCCTGATACACAATTGAGGTAAGCCTTTTAGAATCCAAGTTCACAGTTTGGGGCCTTTCGGAGGGCTGGCGAGTCTGCTTCGCGAGCACAACCGACTGTGGACGCGGCAAGCCCAAGGGACGAAGTCAGCTCAAGAAAGCCTGAAAGGCTGCAAGCGACGGCTGACGTCCTGTAACTTCGAATCGGAGATAGGCACAAGGATGCGCATGAAGTCTGGCTCGGCGCTTGTTCTCGCAGCAGCTTCGCTACTGCTTACTAGCGGTTGCAAAACGACCACGTCTGTCGGGGCCGCCGGCTCGGGAATCGTCTGGGTCGCTACGTCCGGCGATCAGATGATCAACACCTACAGAATCAACGTGACCTCGGGTGCGTCGTCGCGGGTAGGAAGTGGAATCGCTTCCGGGACCCAGCCATCCACTATGGTGATGACTCCCGACCGAAAACTGCTTTTCGTTGCCAACATCGACGTTGCGGACGCTAATTGTGATCCCAATCACGTGATCCCAAACCCGTTTTGCAATGAAGTACGCGCATTCACGGTCAACTCCGACGGAACGTTGAAAGCACTCGGCAACCCTTTGCCGATCTCGGCCCCTTCGATCTCGCAGCTTGGCATGCAGATGGGCTTGGCGGTTGACCCCACGAACGCGCTGCTCTTTGCAACCACCGAAGGGAACTCGGGCGCCCTGGGCCAGCCCCAGACCGTCCCTGGCTCCATTTCGATCTTGAAGATCTCGAGCACTGGATTACCTTCGACCTTCAGCACCGTTTCGAGCACAGTCCCAGGTGACTTCACCGGCAACGGCCCCAGCGCAGTGGCGGTGGCCCCGGTTGGGGATTTCATCTACGTAGCCAACCAGTTCACCAATTCGGTTGCCTTGTTTTCTTACGACCCTGCTGCGGCCACAATTACCGCCCCGCCGAGTGCCAGCTACAGCACCGGGGCGAACCCGGTCTCCCTGGCGTTTTCGCGCTGCGCGGGCGGCAAAGTACTGAATTCCAATTGCACGGCCTCCGACGGCGACAACCTGTTCGTGGCAAACTCGGGAATCTCGAATAACGTTTCAGTCTTCGCCGCATGCATCGAAGTGACGCCAACCTGCTCGGCCGCGGACGGAACTTTGCATGCGGTGAACAACTCGCCGGTTTCCGCCGGGCTTGGTCCGAGTTCGATTATCGTGAGCCCGCAGCTGGACTTCGTCTATGTGGTTGACACGCAAGCGAACGAAGTTTCGCAGTTCGCCTACGGGCCGGCAACCGGATCACTGTCGGCGCTCAGTCCTCCAGCGATCTCCACGGGAAGCGCGCCGGTTTCGGGCGGCATCACGTCTGACGGAGGTATTGTGATCGTCCCCAACAGCGGCGGCTCCAGCGTAGAGGTATTCAAGGTTAATAACGCGGTCTCTACTACAGGGGCTGCGCCTACGGGCCGGCTGTCGCGGGCCACTTCACCGACCTTCACTCTCGCTAACCAACCGTCGGCCGTCATCGTAAGATGAGGTTCTTGTGAAGGGTCTCCTCGGCCGGCGGACTTCTCTGCTCTTCTCTTTGGCCTTCGCTCCCTTAGTTGGGTTTGCTATGGTTGCATCCATGAGCACCATGGCAGCAGCACGGATCCTCCCACCCAAGGCCATCACCGATCCCAAGTTAATAAGTGCCAAACCTGACGCCGACGTGGAACAGGGTGAAGAGAGCCTTTCGCTTCAGCGCTTGTATATGACGCGGCTGGTGGGCGATACGGCGTGGTCGCCTGACGGCAAGAGCATCGTCTTCGTTTCCAACATCACGGGACGCTATAACCTGTGGCTGGTGCCGGCAGAAGGCGGCTGGCCAACTCAGTTGACGGTCAGCGATCAGCGCCAGACGAATCCGACCTGGTCGCCCGATGGGAAGTGGATCGCCTACCAGTCCGACTACGATGGCGACGAACAGTGGGACATTTTCTTCGTCTCGCCAAAGACCGGGCAAGTGGTGAACGTCACCAAGACGCGCGAAGTGTCGGAGGAGAATCCTACCTGGTCGCCGAACGGGCGATACCTGGCGTACATGGTCAAGCCGAAGACGTCCTCGTCGTATGAGATCGATGTGTTCGACACGCTCATGCGCGAGACGAAACACGTCACCACGAACACGCCTCCAGACAAGCTGAATAGCGGCCCGGTGTGGTCGAAGGACGGCAAGTTCATTGCCTACACCCAGGAAGAAGCCAAGGGCACGAACTCGAACATTTATGTCGCCGAGCTTGCGTCCGGGAAAAGTACGTTGCTCACCCCGCACGATGGAGAGAGTCTTTTTGCGGCAAACGACTTCTCCCCCGACGGCGCTTCCCTGCTGATCACGTCCGATTCAAACAACGGATATCAGAATGCCGCCGTGGTGAACGTTGCGACGAAGAAACTTCATTGGCTCACGCACGAAAAGTGGCAAGTGTCAGGCCGCAACTTTTCCCCTGATGGCAAACGCGCCGTTCTGGTTGTGGACACCGACGGCAACACCGAGATTTACTTTCATGATCTGCTCACGGGGAAGAATTCTTCGCTGCCGCTTCCGCAAGGCGTGAATTTACCGGGCGGGGCTGAGTCAGCTTTCAGTCACGACGGCACGAAATTGCTGTACCGCCACAATGGGCCCTCAGCCCCCGGCGACGCCTGGGTGTACCACATGGCTACGGGCAAATCCGCGCAGGTCACGCATTCTTTGATGGCCGGAATTCCGGCGCAGCATTTTGTCGAGCCGCTCCTGGCGCATTACCCTAGCCGCGACGGCAAGTGGACGATTTCCGCGCTGCTGTACGTTCCCCGCAATATGCAGCGCAGCGGACAGAATGCCGCGATTGTTTACATTCACGGCGGGCCGGCCTCGCAGTCGGTGAATTCGTTCAACCGGTTTATTCAGCACATCGTGAACCAGGGCTACATGGTGATCGCGCCAAACTATCGCGGATCGACCGGATACGGCAAAGACTTTCAGAATGCCAACTTGTTCGATATGGGCGGCGGCGACCTGCAGGACGTACTCGCGGCCACCGATTTCCTGATGGCAACCGGCTATCCTGACAAGAAGAAACTGATCGTCACCGGCGGCAGCTATGGCGGATATCTCACGATGATGGCCGTGACCAAAGCTCCGGACCTATGGGCGGCGGGCGTCCCGATTGTGCCGTTCGTGAACTGGTTCACCGAGATTGCAAACGAAGACCCGATCCTGCAGCAGTCGGACCGCGCCACCATGGGAGATCCCGAAAAGAATCCGGATTTCTTCCGCGATCGCTCGCCGTTTTTTTTCGTCGATAAGATCAAAGCGCCGCTACTATTGCTGGCCGGCGCTCATGACCCACGTTGCCCTCCGGAAGAAACCACTCAGGTTGTGGAAGCAGTCAAGAAGCAGGGCGGCATCGCAGATTTCAAGATTTACGAAAACGAAGGGCACGGGTTCGCTAAGGTCGAGAACCAGATTGACGCCTATCAGCGGGTGACCAACTTCTTGAAAGCGCACGTGCCTCCCGCCGACTGCGGTTGCAAACTGACTGAGTAAGGTCTATTCTCCACTTCGGTGGAGAAACGACGCTCGGCGCCGGAGGACATGGCTTTTATCCATGCCGATTGCTTCGACTGTACGCAACTGACGTGAGTTCGCGGATGGTTGGTTCGCCGCCCGTCTGGCCCCGCGTGACTGGCCGAAGCGATGATTCTCTGAGCTAACAAAAAAGCCCCGCCGGAGCGGGGCTGGAAAAAACCGCCAACCGTTTAACGAACGATTGCGATCGCCTCCGCCGAACCGTTCGCGGTCGTGGTGTTACCGATCACAGTGAGAGCACCGGTGGTCATATCCCGGGTGAAGCCTTCGACCTGCGAGGAATCCCCTTCGTAAACGAACTTTCCAGTGAGATCTGCAACGATCTGGCCTGATCCGCCGCCGTAAGGGGAGGCGCTAAGTTCGGTGATCGCTCCAGTGACGGTATTTACGCTAAAAGCATGAGTCACATCATCGTCGTCTGTGGTGTAGAAGAACTTTCCATCGGGCGAGTGCGCGATGTCGCGGACGTCGGAACTGTTGTTCTCTACCAGTTGCGGCCCTAGTTGGGTCAATGCGCCGGTGGCCGAGACGGAGAAGCTGTACACTTGTGCGCCGCCGCCTTCGTCACCCACGTAGACGAAGTTGGCAACCGGGTTGATCTGGATCGACCACAGCCACGCGTCCACACCGGTCAAGACAACGCTGCTGCCGTTGGTCAGGGCGCCGGTAGTTCCGATCTTCAGGGTCCACACATTCCACGGGCCGCTGTTGCCACAGGTATCGGTTACCCAAACATAAATGTCGTTGGCGGTGATGGCCCCGGTATCGCAGGCCCCGACATTGAGGTCGGTGATATGGGTGAGCGCCCCGTTGACGCCAATGGCGTAGGCGCCCACAGTGGCATCATTGTTCGCGCTGTAGAGATACTTCCCGCTCGGCGTGACGGCGATCACGTGAGTGGCGGCGGTTCCAGCTCCGCAACAAGGCGCGTAGTAGGTGCCAGACTCATTGATCACGGGAGCAGCGATTTGCGTCGGTACGCCCGTGGTCTCGCTTACGTCCCAGGCATGGATGGAGCCATCGCTGCCGTCAGCGGCATAGACAAAATGGCCGTTGGGATGTACCGCCATTGTCATGCCGTCGGTCAAGCCCATATCAAACGGTGAGCCGGTTATCGCCGCGCCGAGTACGCCGGTCGTCGGGTCAACCGGGAATACATTGACATTAGCGAAAGAGCTGCTGCTGTTGCCTCGGACCCTTGGGGCGACAATGCTGCCGTCCACCGCGACCAGGAACTTTGGGATGGTGGGGTAAACGACCGGGCTCGCGCCGCCGGGAAAGAAGCTGCCGCCGGCGCAGGCGACCAGAATTGCTGTCAGCAGCACGACCACTGCTCCGCTTACTAGAATTCTTATTTTCATGATTTTTCTCCTGAAAGTGTGGTCAAGCTACTTTTTGCCGCCAAGTCCGAAAACAAGCCCCGTGGAATATCGGAAGTTGTGCTGCATGAGGTTGCCGTAATTGGTGCCCAGGTAATCGACCTGGACCAGCCGCAGGGCCAGACGTGAATCGTGGTGAAGGTTCCAATCCACTCCGCCGCCTAGAGCGAAGGCGGCCACCGAATAGTAGGAGCCTGCGGGATTGCCGTAGCTGAAACCACCGAGTCCGTGGACAAAGAAGTTGGCGCGGCTGCGGCGAAAAGTCACCTGAGGGCCGAACAGGAAATTGTTCTCGCGCTCGCCGTTGCAGCAATAGTCGGCGCCGATATCGGCCTTGAGGCCGAGCCAGCGGTTCCAGTTCCAGTTGAGTGATGCGCCCCAACCGTTGCCGTCGGCGCTGGTAATGGAGCTGCCATTTGACCGCAGATACGAGTACCCGCCGAAAACATCAAAGCGTGGCGTGGACTGTCCAAGAGCACACGAGGACAGGAAAGCGAAGACTGCCATGTAGAGAAAGCGTTTGGGCAAGCTGATACCTCCGCCGCGAATTGTTCGCAGTTATCTGAATTTATTTTGTTAGGAACCCGCGCGAAGGCCGTCCAACAACCACATACTCACATCACAACGGGAAAGCGTCAATACACGGAGGGAGGAAGACGAGTTACAACTTCTTGCTGCGCAGAAACGCCAGCACCGCATCTTTCACGTGGCGTTTTTCTCGGCCCACGGCGTAGTTGAGCTGGCGTATCTGCCATCGCAGATTTTCCAGGAAGGGCTTGCACAGCATGCTTTAGTTCGGGACATTGGCGAGAATGTGCTGCCGAACGGCGGCGTGGCCTCCGCCGACTGGGGTTGCAAACTGGGGGAGTAGGATCTCTCACAGCAGCCCGGCTTCGTCATGAGGGCTTTGACGGTTTATTTGCTCCTGCAGGGCGGGCGAGATAAGAACGGGCGATTGTGTCTGTAGGATCAATCTCGATAGCGCGTCTTAGTTCTACCTCCGCCTCAAAATACCTTCCGAGTTCGTGCAATAAGATTCCGAGCCTGCCATGCGCTTCGTGAAAATTCGGATCGAGGCGTGTCGCTGCTCTGAGAACTCTTTCTGCCTCCTCATGCTGGCCGTCATCGGCCAAAAGGACGCCGAGGTTAAAATAGGCCTCTTCATAAGAGGCATCGAGTTCGATGGCTTTGCGGAATGCCTCTCTGGCCTCTTCGTCCTCTCCAAGTTGATGATGCGCCTCCCCCAGGAAACTTAGCGTGATTGGACTCGGAACGGCCGCGACCGCCTGTTCAAGCCACGCTTTCGCCGTTCGGGCATTCGCCGAAGGGTCGCTATCGGTTCTTCGTAAAAAAAGAGATCCTAGACCTACCATAGCAAGCCAAAATGCCTTGTCGAGGTTTATGGCTTCGAGAAATGCGTTTTCTGCTTCCGTCCATCGCCCCAGCTTCTCCGCCGTTAGCCCCACCTTGCACAAATAGTCAGGCCGGTTTGTCACGAAAGCAAGGTGCTGCCATTCATTGAACGCGGCAGCATAGTTGCCCGATCGTTCTGCAGCCCGTGCAGCTTCTAGCAGAACCGCCTCTTCGTCAGTCAAGCAACCTCCTTTACTTTGCATTGTAAGGTCTTACAAAATGGGTCTCGTACCTCTTTAAGCATTATCTTGAATAGCCTGCGCGGTGGCTTCTTAGCGACATTCCGGAAACACAAGGCCATTGGGTGGAAAAATCGCACCAACACCTACATGGTTCGCGCCGCCACGATGGCCTGAACCAATCCCGGAATCGTATATTCGCTGGCTTCAACATCGACCCGCAGGCCGAGTTCTCGCAACGTCGCCGAAGTAATCGGCCCAATCGAGGCGAACTGGATATCTTCGAAATCCGTGTGGGGCCTTCCGCCAAGGTTACCGGCGGACGTCCACGCCCGCCCAAGCAGCGTCACAAAATTCCTCACCGTCGAAGAACTGGTAAAAGTAATTACATTCGGGCGCTGCTGCGGATCGCTCATCAACGCGCGCAGCTTCTTCTTCGACGACGCGGGCACCACGGTTTCATAGGCTTCGACAACATCCACGCGCGCTCCCATTTTCCGAAGTTCCCGCGGAATTACATCGCGAGCGACCCTCGCCCGGGCTAACAGAACTCGTTTCCCGTCCACTTGGCCGCGAAGGCTTTCGACCACTGACTCGGCCACGTATTTCCTCGGCACAACCGCGACTGCTAACCCGAGGTGCTCTGCTGATTCCCGCGTAGCCGGGCCGATGGCCGCAATTTTGAGCGTCCGCAACTTCCGGGCCGAGATTTTCAGGCGTCCTAAGCGCGATCCCAGGGCCTCCGCGCCGTTCACGCTAGTCAGGATCAGCCAGTCGTATTCGGCAATCCGCTTCAATGCCGCATCAAACTGCCTGTAAGAACGCGCGGGGCGGATCTCGATGAATGGAATTTCAATCACCTCGGCCCCCAGCTTTTTCAATCCTGCGGAAAGAGCACTGGCCTGATGACGAGCGCGTCCGACCAGGATGCGAATCCCCGAAAGCGACTTGGGACTGATGTTCATGGCTGTTGCGGTTCTGCCGCTTCGCTGCCATAAACCTGATCGAGAATCGCTGCGCCCCCACGAACCAGGAGCTTGCTGCCCACCAGCTCGCCGACCGCGGCCGGGTCGTCTCCCGTCGCCGATTCGCGCAACACCAAGCTGCCATCCTGCCTGGCGACCACCGCTTCTAAATGCAATTGTCCGTGGTTCCACTTTGCGTTCGCGCCAATGGGAACCTGGCAGCCACCGCCGAGCTTCTGCAACAGAGCGCGCTCACAGGTCGTTTCAGCGCGGGCGGCAATGTCATCAAGAAACTTCAGCGCGCCGAGCACGGCCTCGTCTCCTGCCCGCGCTTCTATCGCCAAGGCCCCCTGCCCCGCTGCAGGACACATCAGCGCAACGGGAACCACTTCGCGCACCAGTTCGGTTTTGCCGAGTCTTCGCAGCCCGGAGTACGCAAGAATGATCGCGTCATACTCGCCCGCCTCAAGTTTTCGCAGCCGTGTGTCCACATTCCCTCGCAACGGATGCACCACTAGATCGGCACGCACCGCACGCAGTTGCGCTTCCCGCCGCAAGCTGCTGGTTCCCACCCGCGCAGCTTGAGGCAGCGCTTCCAGGGACGGGTACTTCACCGAACAGAACGCATCTCTGGGATCTTCGCGCGAAGGAATTGCCGCGATGACAAATCGGTCCGACAATTCCGTTGGCAGATCTTTCAGGCTGTGCACGGCCAAGTCCACGCGCCTATCGGCCAGCGCCTCTTCAATCTCTTTCGTGAACATCCCCTTGGCGCCAACCTTGGCAAGCGCAACATCTGTGATTTTGTCGCCGGTCGTTTGAATGATTTCGATCTCGACTTCGTGCCCCCGACCGCGCAACAGCGTCGCGATGTGGTTCGCCTGCCAAAGTGCGAGTTGTGATCCGCGGGAGCCTATTCTCAAGCGCAAGCGTCAGCTCCCCTGGCCTTTGGCTGCGTCGTCCTCTTGCTCTTGTGGCGAATCTATTCCAGGCTTTGCGGGAGATTGCTCGTGCAAGTCAAAAATCCTGCGGAACGATTCAACCAGCGTCGTGACCTCCGGGCCGGCAGCGGCGCTCTTCAGGCTGCGGATGGGCGTGTGCAGAATTTTGTTGACGATCCCATGGCTCAGAGCTTCGACTGCCGTCTCCTGCTCAGGGGTGAGCTTGCCCAGGCGGCCGCGCACGCGATCGAGTTCGGCCTGGCGAATGGTTTCAAACTGGTCTTGCAGCGAAACGATAGTCGGCACCACATGCAGCGTTTTCAGCCGAACCAAAAAGCGCTCAACTTCATTTTCGATGATGCTCTCGGCGTGCTCAGCTTCCTTCTTGCGATCTTCCACATGCGACGAAACCGCATCCTGCAAATCGTCGATGTCATAGACGAAGATGCCGTCAAGCTTGTTCATCTCCGGATCAACGTCGCGCGGCACGGCAATGTCGATAAAGAACATGGGCCGGTTCTTGCGCCGGCTGAGGAAGCGCTCGCCATGTTCGCGCTTGAAGATCGCGACCGGCGATCCGGTTGAGGTAATCACAATGTCCGCCCGCTCGCAGTGCTCGTACAAATCATCGAATCGGATTGCATGGCCGCCGAAACGCTCCGCCAGCGCGCAGGCTCGCTCATACGTACGATTGGCCACGAAAACCGGGCCCGCCCCCTGCGCTACCAGGTGCCGCGCCGCCAGTTCCGACATTTTCCCCGCCCCCACCAGGCACACATGCTTTCCCTGCAACGAGCCGAAGATCTTTCCCGCCAGTTCAACCGCTACTGACGCAACCGACACCGAAGACGAACCCACCGCCGTCTCGGTGCGTACGCGCTTGGCCACAGCGAAGGCGCGCGTGAGCAGCAGGTCGAGGTGCGACTGCACTGCCCCGGCAGCCCTGGCGGTGGCGTAGGCTTCCTTCACCTGCCCCAGAATCTGAGGCTCGCCTACGACCATGGAATCCAGGCTGGAGGCCACCCGGAAAACGTGGCGAATTGCTGCGCCTTGCCGAAGCTCGTACAGGTGGGGCTCGTAAGGAACGGGATCGATCTTAAAGTACTGCTTTAAGAAATAACGGAGATCTGCGCTGCCGTTTGAGGTCTGCGCGAGGATCTCGACACGATTGCAGGTACTTAGAATCAGGCCTTCGGTGACGCCGGGCACGGTCATCAGCTTCTGCAAAGCATCCGGAAGCTGGCGCTCAGGAATGGCAAGGCGCTCCCGCACTTCCACGGGCGCCGTCTTGTGATTCACCCCCAGTAACTGCAGATTCATGGTGTGCCCAGCCTGTGGACGCCGTTGCTGAAAAAATTCGCGGCCCAGGCCACAATCGCCATGGCGAAAGTGCCAGCCGCCAGATAGGCAGCGCGACGGCCCCGCCATCCCGCGCTCCAGCGCGTGTAGAGCAGAACCAGATAGACCGCCCAGGTGAGTAGGGAAAGCAAGATTTTTGGATCGCGGAAATTGATGTGTCCAAAATTCATTTGAGCGATCAGCAGGCCGATCAGCAGTCCTGCCGTCATGAAGGGAAAGCCGATCAGAAGAGAGCGCAGGCCGATTTCGTCGGTGACCTGGAGCGAAGGAAAATGTGCCATCAGGCCCGCCGAGTGTTTGGCTTTAAGGGCACGCTCCTGCAGCAAGTAAATCAGGCTGGCACTGAAACTCAGGACCAGAGCCGCGTATCCGGCGAAGATCAGAGAGATGTGGGCAACCAACCAGCCAGTTTTGGCCGTCTCCGACGCCAGCACGAAGGGCTTCTGCTGGGTTGCGGCCATGAACGTCAGTAGGAACACCAGCGGAAATACGACAATTCCAGGAGAGGTAGTTCCATAAACCATGTACACCAGCAGGAAAACGACCATGATAAGGAAGGCCAGTACCGAGCCCCCCTGCGAGAGCGTAGCCAGGCCCACTTCGCCCGACTGATATACATTTTCCGCAATGGCTACAAGATGAAAAACCATGCCAAGATATGCGGCGTGCAACGCAATGCGGTTCAGCAGTTCGCGAGTGCGGGTGAGTG
The DNA here is from genome assembly GCA_043734125.1 of Acidobacteriota bacterium. GTDB lineage: Bacteria > Acidobacteriota > Terriglobia > Terriglobales > Acidobacteriaceae > Gp1-AA145. Next base: position 59,251 of record JAYTFR010000017.1, read on the forward strand.
CAACCAGCACGTAAATCAGGCCTAAGCCGTAGAGCGCCAGGGCGACTCGCAACCAGATAATTGCCATGTGGAAGCCGGGGCGGCAAACTCCCGCCGGATAAATTAATTATATCGGCTGCGAAGGGCCATCTACCGCCCTAAACCACGCGTCCCGCCCTTCACCGGGAACGCTCGGTGGCGGGATATTGGCCGTCGAGCTGCCCAAAAATCCACCTCGTTCATCCCATCTTCCATCGCGGGCAACGTCGTGGCGTCAGCCGAATCCAAGAGGTGGCTAGAGGAATCACCTTCGCGAGCGCCGCATTTCTATGAGGACGAAGAAAATCATGCTGGTATCCGCAGGCATCCTGCTCTTGGCGGTGGGTGTCGGTCTTGTTCTTCTGCATATCTACTGGCCCTTCTCGGAACCAACCGTGCGCAGCGAGTTGTCTGATGCAGCTTCAGCTCAAGTTACGTTTAGCAAGTTCCATATCCAATACTTCCCGCCTGGTTGTGTCGCCGAAGGGGTAACGTTCACGGAGAGCGGCGCTGCAGGGCCGCTGATCACGATCCGGCGGCTGAGCATCAGCAGCAACGTGTTCGGATTGCTTCATCACCACGTCAGCCTGATTCGCGCTGAAGGCGCTCGCATTTTCTGGCAGCATTCGAGCCGCACCAGCACGACGCCGCAAATTGTGATTGACCGCCTGGTTGCCGACGATGCCGTTGTCGAAGTTCCACGAGACTCGGAAAACGGCCCGTTGCGCTTTGTCTTTCACCAGTTTTCAATTGACAATCTGCACGGATCAACCCCAGCAAGTTTTTCAGCCGTGCTTGAGAATCCGCTGCCCAAGGGCCTCTTGCGTATCTCTGGCAAGTACGGCCCTTGGAATAAGCCGGAGCCTATGAAAACCCCAGTCGATGGAACTTACACGCTGGAGAACGCTGACCTGGGCGTGTTCCCAGCGATCGCAGGATTCCTGTCCTCCACCGGCCGGTTCAAAGGACCCTTTGAGGCGATTGCCGTGGATGGGCGTACCCAGACGCCGGACCTTCAGGTCACTCAAACCCACCATGGGCTGCCGTTGCAAACTGATTTCAGCGCTACCGTTAAGGGATCCAGCGGCGAGGTATTCCTCCGCAGCGTGAAAGCTCAGTTCGGCAGGGACAATTTGGATATCCACGGAAGCATTGCGAAGGACGCAAACGGAGCCCGCGTAGCAAATCTTGACTTGGAATGCGAAAAAGGACGAATCGAAGACACGTTCTATCCGTTTATTCGAGCACCGAAGTCGGCACTATCGGGTGACGTCAAATTTCACATGCAAGTGGTGATCCCGCCGGGAAAAGAAGCATTTGAAAAGAAAATCACGCTGCAGAGCACCTTTGTGATCGAGAACGCCAAGTTCACCAAACCCGAGACTCAGCTGACGCTCGCCAAGATCGCCGAACGGCCGGAGCAAAAAGAACCGGACGTCGATGATCCGGCCCGGTTCGCCGGACAGGTCTTGCTGAAGAACGGGGTCTCGCGGTTCAGTGCCTTGAAGGTGCAAGACCAGGGCGCGGCGGCGGAGTTTCACGGCACTTACAACCTGATCACTGAACGCGTGGAGATGCACGGGCACTTGAAAACCGAGACCAGCCTTACCAAAACCACAAGTGGAATAAAGTCAGTTTTCGCGAAGATCATTGAGCCGTTCTACAAGAAACAACCCCACGAAACCGTAGTTCCGGTGAAGATTGGCGGAACCTACCGCCATCCGCAATTCGCGCTGGACATTCTTAACTAGAGACGCGGTCAGTGTTTCTTATTCTTATGGGCGGGAGGAGCGGTCTTAGCCGGTTTGTGCGTGCTCTTCTTCACAGGTGCCGGGGCGTGCGCCGGCTTTTTCGCAGTCGTCTTCCGCGGCGCGGCGGGCGGCACCGTCGCCTTCTTCGTTTTTGACGCTTCGACAGCTTTCACTGGAACTGGAGCTGGAGCCTTGGAGGCAGTGGCCTTCGAGGGAACGGTCGCCTGCGCGAGCAACGCCGCGACAACTTCGCCTTTGCCCTTCTTTTTTCCACTCTTTGCAAGCACAGGAGCAGCCGGCTGCGGAGGCACAGCCTGCGCGCCCTTGGCTCCACGACCGCGTCGCGGAGGGGGAGGGGGAGGGGGAGGTGGCGGAGCCAGCGGCTTCAGGAAGTTGAGGCGTTCCGTCCGCGACCGCAGCTTACCGTCAAGCAGCAGCATGAAAACTTCGTCGGCAATCTTTGGATACTCCGGCAACTGTGACGTGATCAGCAACTCCGTCATCTCGGGCAATGGAATCTTCTGTTGCACTTCACGCCACTTGGTGAAGAAATTCTTGAGCTTGAGTGCGACCGCTTGGTGCCGCGCAGTCACGGCCAGGAACAGCACCATTTCCGGACGTGCGCTCGAAAGCAGCCGCCATGTGCGCGAAGGGGTGGCCGCTTCTTTGCCTGTCAAGCGCTTCGCCAGTTCCTTCGCATGATCTTCCAGATCCCGCCAGCCTTCGGCCAGGTCGCGCCGCGGAATCATCTTTCGGATGTCGCTCGATTCTTTGTCGTTCAAGCGCGCAGTCAGAAAGTGCAGCATCGCGGGCGCGGGCGCAGGGGCATAGCCCATATCGACCATCTGCTGCCGCGTTTTCATCAACTGCGAAAGGCCTACGGTATCGACTTTGGCGACCGTCCAGTGCGGACTCAGCACCTTCAGCCAGCCTTCCTTCTCGAAGATCCGTACGACATTCAACGGATCATCTTCGTATGCCAGTTGCTCGATTTCGTATCCGATCGCGCGATCGGTGATGTACTCGATGTAATTGTTTTCTTTGGCGGAGTCGTAACGCGCCTGGGTGCGTTCTTCGAGCGGCCAGTGGAAACGCGCCGCAAAGCGTGAAGCCCGAATCAGCCGCGAAGGATCTTCCACAAACGCGTAGTTGTGCAGGATCCTAACCAGCTTCCCTTCAATATCGGCAGCGCCATTGAAGGGATCCATCAGCAACCCGCGCGAGCCCGGATTCAGCGACAGCGCCATCGCGTTCACGGAAAAATCCCGCCGCCGCAAATCTTCGATAATGGTGGACGGCTTTATTACCGGCGGCTTGCCGGTCTTCTCATGGCGTTCGAGCCGCGCGCTGCTGATTTCCGCGCGCACTCCTCCCGGCAAGGTCAGGTAGAGGGTTCCAAAGTAGTCGTCGGATCCGCCAATCACCGCTCCCGCGCGCTCGAAGTCCTTTTGCAGTTTGAGGGGGTTGCCCTGCACAGTGAAATCGAGGTCACGGATGGGGAATCCGGTGATGACGTCGCGCACCGCGCCGCCGGTCAGGTACACGTTCATGCCGGCGTTGCGCGCAATATCCTGAACCAGGGTTACGCCCTTTTGCTGGTTGGGCGTCAGCCTCAGTTCCATCGTGTAAATGTAATCAGCCATTCTGGGTTGTGAGTGCTGCCCTACGCTGCTCCCGCTTGGAAGCGATCGACCACAAGCCGGGGTGTTGTGCCCTGCCAGATTTCAACAGCCTGTGGAAATCTCGGCGTATTCCTGATGTAAGTGCTTATATATGAGAAGGATAGTTTCATCTTGGGAGATCGCGTGAACTATAAAAAATAACATAACGTTATCGTTTTGGCTACTGCTCAGCTGGATACCTGAAAAATTTGTACCGGAAGGTGCGAGAATCGGGGAACGATTGAGTAATTTTGGAATAGGGTAATCGGGCCATTTCAGGGCAGCGCAAGGCAGTGGGCTTCAATTACCAAATTTCAAAATTACCCGATTACCCAATTTCCCCCATGCCTTCAACCCACAAGAAAGTCATCGTCCGCAAGCTTGACCGCGACACCCTCAACGGCCACATGTCGCACTCGCATTTCGTCCACGAAGGCAAGCTGCAACTCTTGAACACCTCTGGGAACGTGGTGGCGATTGAGCTTTCGGATATCAAGTGCGTCTTTTTCGTCCGCGAATTCGGGGATACCGATTCTCTTACTCGCAAGACTTTCACTACGCGCCCGCGCTCCGAGGGCCTGTGGGTGCGCATCAAGTTTAAAGATGGCGACGTGCTCGAAGGCCTGATGCCGAACGACCTGAGCCTGACCTCCGCGGAAGGCTTCCTGATTAATCCCCCGGACCTGCGCTCGAATGTGCAGCGCATGTTCGTTCCGCGCACCTCTCTGGAATCGCTCACCGTGCTCGCGGTGATTGGCGCCACCCGCCGCCAGCGCCGCGGTCCGGCAGACGTCAGGCAAGTGCCGATGTTTGGGGAGTAGCGGCGAAGTCCTGCCGAAAGCCTGCGGTACGACATCAGATGCATGAAGGGATTGAGAATGCGAACGCCAGCTGTTCGAAGTCGCGCTTTCAATCCGCACCGGCCTCCGCCTTGGCTAACGGAGATTTCGCCTTCATCGTCGTGATAGTTGCCACGCTGACCAGAATCAGCGCCCCAGCTACCATGGTTCTCCGCCCAATGGTTTCACCGCCCAGCCACGCCCCTACTATGACCGCGACAATCGGATTCACGTACGCGTAGGTACCAACCTTGGTCGGCGACTCGTAGTGCAGCAGCCAAACGTATGCGGTGAAGGCCAGAATCGATCCGGCTGTGATCAGGTAGAACAACGAGAACCACGCCGCGAGAGAAACGCTGCGCGGATGAAACCGCCCCACGTCTCCCGCCAGAACCGCGAGTATCAGCAATTGAATGCCCCCGCAGAGCATTTGCATTCCGGAGCCCAATGCTTTCGACGCAGGCAAAGCTACGCGCCGCGTAACGATGGTGCCGATCGACCATCCCCAGCAAGCGACGATGAGGGCAATTACTCCCCGGCGGTCGAGTGGCGCTTCTCCCAGTGCGGATGACGGATTCATCAGCACCACGACTCCGGCGATGCCGATGGCTAGTCCAGCAGCGAGTTGCACCGTCAGCCGCTGCGTGCGGAGCACAGTAATTTCCATAAGCGTGATGCAGACCGGAATGGCTGCAAGTATCACCGCGGTGATGCCCGACGGTACACGCTGCTCCGCCCAGAACAGGCAGGCGTAGTCCAATAAAAACATCAGTGCCCCAAGCAGTGCAGCGGCGCGCCACTCTTTTGCACTCGGCGCGGGAGTCCCGGCCACCCGCATCCAGACGTACAGGACGAGTCCAGCCAAAAAGAAACGCATGCCGGCCATGAGGAATGGCGGCATTTCGAGCACGCCAACCCGTATGGCCAGATATGTAGAGCCCCAGACGAAGTAAATGATTGCGAAGGCCGAAAGAATCTTCCAGCTCGCCGGACGCGCACCCGTAGTCACATTTCAATCATATCTCGGAGCAGATCGAGGCCCGCGGCGCGGCATTCCACCAATTCCATCTACAATTAGCTCGTGGCCCACGTGCGCGAACTCCAGGTGAAATGCCCCATCTGCAAGAAGCCCGTCCAGAACGGGGATGCAGACTTCCCTTTCTGCAGCGAGCGTTGCCGCACCATCGACCTCGGAAACTGGGCAAGCGGGGCTTACGTCATTCCCGCGCCGCTGGATGACGTGGAAGAACTGCTTGAGCATCCGCCGGCGAAAGACAATGGCAATGATAGTGATAATGATAACGACGGTGAGTGAAGCCGAGAGAAACGTGTCGGCCACAGCCGAGCGCGCCCCGCTGTGGGCAAACGTCGGGGCAACGTTCTTCGGTATTGGCCATTTGCGCCCCGGCCCCGGCACCTGGGGATCGCTTGCTGCGGTGCTCATCTGGTCGGGCGTCGCCCATTTCGCAACCCAACGCAGCCAGCCGGCCCTGCTCGTCTCGCTGGCTGCTTTTGCGGTTGCCGTCGGCATCCCCGCCGCCACCTGTTTCGCCAGGGCGGCCGGGCAGAAGGATCCCCAGTCGGTTGTCATCGACGAAGTTGCCGGCCAGTGGATTACCCTGCTCTTCGTCCCCGTCGGCTGGAAAACCGTGCTGGCGGGCTTTATTCTTTTCCGCGCCTTCGATATCCTGAAGCCACCACCAGTACGTCAACTGGAACGTTTGCCTGAAGGAACGGGCATCGTAATGGACGACGTCGCCGCCGGGATCTACGCGCTGCTGGTCATGCAACTCTTGCTTCACTTTCGGCTTCTGTCAACGTGATCTCGGCAATTTCTCATGACCCTCTCCGACCGGATTCTCGGACGAAAGCACGCGAACGGCCAGCCGCATATTGAAGCGGTTGCGCCTGCCGCAGCGTTGCCCGGCGGTGAGGTGCGCATCGTCGGCAGCGGGCTGCGTCCCCAGGAACTGAAAACGCCGCGAGTGCAGTTCGGTAATGTGGAAGCTCCCATCGTCATCAGCGCCGACGATTTCCTGGTGGCTCGTGTTCCCTACGGCGCCGCTTCGGGCGAAGTCGTGGTCTCCACCAACGGGCATTCCAGCAATACCCACCAAGTGCGCGTGGCCACTCTTATCTCCGAGAATCTGCACCCGGTCACCAATCCTGCGCTCGATGCCGAGGGCAACATCTATGCAACTTTTTCCGGAGCTCGCGGTCAGAAGGTCCCGGTTTCAATTTTCAAGATTGACACCAATTACACGGTGAAGCCGTTCCTGACCGACATGATGAACGCCACATCCATTGCATTCGATCGCGCTGGGCAGATGTACGTTTCCTCGCGCTACGACGGCGCCGTATATCGCGTCGCGCCCAACGGGACGATGTCCAGTTACGCGGCGAGTATGGGCGTTGCCACCGGGATCGCATTCGACAAGGCGGAGAATCTCTACGTGGGCGATCGCGAGGGAACGATTTTCAAAATCGCGCGCGATCGCCAGATTTTTGTTTTTGCCACGATCGAGCCCAGCGTTTCGGCGTATCACATGGCATTCGGCCCGCATGGCGATCTTTTCGTGACCGGACCAACTCAGTCCAGCTACGACTCGGTTTACAAAATCGACGTTCACGGCGCGGTGACCGTGTTTTACCGCGGACTGGGACGCCCTCAGGGCTTGGCCTTTGACCGCGAAGGCAATCTGCATGTGGCGGCTTCGCTCGGCGGAAAGCGCGGCATCGTGAAAATCACTCCCGATTCCAAGGCGTCTCTTGCTGTCGCGGGATCGGGCCTGGTAGGGCTCGCGTTAGCTCCCGGGGGCTCGGCAATCCTCGCCAGCACCAGTGCCGTTTACCACCTCGCCTGGGACACCCCAGGCCAGCCCTTAGTCGATCTGACCTAGACTTCATTTAAACCGGCGGATGGCCCGACCCTTGGGCGCACAGAATAAATAGCGGACAGAATAAATAAACGAAGTGGGTTCCCCGTTCCTTCGCGCACTTTGCGAAGCGACAGAAACCGGAAAGGCTCGCCCCAGTGGTTCGATCACGCTGCGAGGTTTGATAAGCAAACTCGTGCAGGCAGCACCGTGTCCCACCCTTGCAAAGAACGCAAGGATGGGGCACCCTCAGCGATAGTTGTGTCGAGAAAATAGAAATAAGAAGACTAAAAGGGTGGGCCACCCGCCATTCTGGGCTATGCCCCTAACGACTACAAGAGCAGCGTCAACGGACAGCAACTATCGCCCGCTAATCAGGGCGGTTCTATAGTTCCGCACTGAGTGGAAGGAGGATTGTGAAAATGCGCGTAGTGTTTCGCACGACGGGAATGATCCTCGTCTGCTTACTTACAGCGGCATCAGTTGCGCAATCGGCACACAAGGCATCATCCGTGTGCAGTCTGCAGGGTAAAGTCGCTGAGGGTACTCACAGGGATGTTGTGGTCTCCGGCCTTTATAGCCAGGGACTTGAGAATACGACGCTAACGGACTCCGCGTGCTCCGCCCGAAGCACATGGGTGGAGTTTGACTTGAAGTCGGAGAACAACGAGGCTGAACTTCAAAATAGTGTCCGGTCATCGGGACAGACCCGCGTTGTGTTCGAAGGTGAATTTTATGGGCCGCCTCTTCCTGACCTCAAACTGCCTGAGAGACTCCGTAAGGCGTTTCGTCCTCGTTGGGGTCATCTCGGATGCTGTCAAACAAAGCTTATTGTTCACGCGATCCGCGAAGTGAAAGCCGCGCCCGACTAACAATCTGGCGATGTTTCCACCAGCCAAGCTCTGCCAACAGTAGCCGGAGCCGCCGTGCCTTCCTATCCCCCGCTTGAACAGGTTGCGTCTTCCTGCGATTCATTCACTCGAGACAAGTCCTTCTTTCTTGCGTCTCGTTCAAAGTTCTCAGAGCCTAGTTGAACTGCCATTCAGCTCTGTGGATTTTTTCAGGCAATGCAGCCCATTCAGCCTTTAGGCTTGCAAGCTGTGCCTGTGAAGCGGCAAGCTGTTCCTTGGCCTGTTCCAACTCCAACTCAGCTTGTCGTCTCCGAACACCATCCGCCTCTCGACCTTGAAGCTCGTCGATTTGACGTTTCCTTGCCGCGACCTCCCCTTTGATTCCCTCAATTCTGCCCAGGACAACATCGAGTCGCTGCTTGGCCGCAAGAGCCTTTTGGTCATCACAATCTGTCAATTGACAGCACTCATTCTCGTATTCCTCGCGTAGAGTGGCTGCATTCTCGGTTTCCTCGTTTAGCCGTGACCGGATCTCTTCCAGTTCCGCCACCAGAGTGCTCGCATCTGTTTTAGCGTTCATAGCCCCGTTATTCCTTCCTCTCGGGGGGCCTGTGGAGAGACCCTCCCGTCCTTTGAATAGTTGCCACACATGCTTCAAACTCATATTGCCGCCATTGCGTCGGCTGCTTTCCGGAGAAGATTAATCATCGAGCTCCGCATCTCTCTTCCCGTCATGGTTGGAATCCTCTTCTTTTCCCCTTTCACAAAGTCGCGCAGATCGGTTACAGCTTGAGGTTCGTGATTTGGCCCTGCTCCCCGCTCGGGTATTCCTTCCACCATCTTGCTGAAATCCGGGTTGCCGTGGCCTAGGGATTTTTCAATCTCCAGCCGTTCAAAGAATCCGTCTAGGGCATCAGTGCTTTTCTGGAGCGATTCGGCCAGAGATGTTTCGTGGGCATCCCCCAGACCGAACATGTCGGCCAGGCAGAACTTCATTTCCAGGTCGTTACTCATTTGCTTTTGTCCTTTCATCTGTAATCTCTTCACGCAATTCATGGGGCGCTTCGAGGACGTGGTGCGCCCCTGACCACGCGCGAGTTCTGAACGGGCGGCGAAAGATGAAACCCGGCGACCGCTCCGTCCTCTGGCTCGCGGCCAATGTCTGAACCGCCGGGAAACTTGTATTTGTCCGGTAATTTGTCCGGATGTTCCATATACCTCCATACGGAACTGTCCAAAGTTTCGCATCCCGGTTTGTTATTTTTGTTGTGGTTAGGAAGACAGAACCAGTTGCAGTAGGCGTTTGGGATAAACTGCAAGCGTGATCGCGGAAATCATCGCCGTCGGCTCAGAACTGCTCACGCCCTTCCGCCAGGACACAAACTCGCTTTACCTCACCGGGGAACTCAACAGTCTCGGCGTCGAAGTGAGCTTTAAAACCATTGTCGGGGACAGTCTGAAAGACATTATCCGCGTGGCCACGACGGCGCTGGCCCGCGCCGACATTCTGATTTTCAGCGGCGGCCTCGGCCCAACCGAAGACGACCTGACCCGCGAGGCCGTCGCCGAAACCCTGGGCCTGCAACTGCGGCGCAATCCTGAACTGCTCGCCGCGCTGGAACGCCGTTTCGCGGAACGCGGATGGAAAATGTCCGCAAACAATACAAAGCAGGCGGACGTCGTTACCGGAGCGACTGTGCTCGCGAACTCGCAGGGCACGGCCCCCGGCCAGTGGATCAGCGGAAAATCCGACGGCAAAGAAAAAATCATTGTGCTGCTGCCGGGGCCTCCGCACGAATTGAAAGCCATGTTTGAAGCCGCCGTGCTGGAGCGGATGCGAGAGCGAGTTCCACGGCGTTACATCGCCACACGCGTTCTGAAGATCGCGGGAATGGGAGAGTCTGCATGCGACGCGCGAGTCGCGCCGATCTATAAGCGCTACCCCGACGTGAACACGACTATCCTCGCCGGGCCTGGGGAAATTCAGCTTCACCTACGGTCGCAGGCCCCCACTCTCGATGCTGCACAGCTTCGCGTGGATGACCTTGTCGACAAGCTCGAAGCCGAGTTGGGCGATGCCGTCTTCTCCGACAACGGTGACTCGATCGAGCAGATCGTCAGCTATTACCTGCAAATGCGCAGTGCAACGCTCTCGGTAGCTGAGTCTTGCACGGGCGGCTTGGTGGCCGAACGCCTGACCTCGGTGAGCGGCAGCTCGCGATATTTCATCGGCGGCGCCGTTGTGTATTCGAATGAGCTTAAGACACAGCTTGCCGACGTTCCCGCGGATTTGATCGACCATTTCGGCGCCGTCAGCGAACAGGTCGCTAAAGCTCTTGCCGAAGGCATCCGCAAACGTTGCGGAACGACCCTGGGCTTGGGCATCACCGGCGTCGCCGGTCCGACGGGAGGGACCGTTGAGAAGCCTGTTGGCCTGGTTTATCACGCCCTTGCCTCTGCGTCCGGGAGCGAAGTCGTTCAACGCAACTTCCCCGGCGACCGCTCACGGATCCGCTGGTTCGCCTCGCAGCAGGCGCTCGACATGGTGAGGAAGAAGTTGATGTAGGAGCTGGCCCGGCTGTCTTCTTCGACGTTCGATCGAGGAGAGCCACCCTCTGAATCCCGTATAATCACTAGTCCCGCAGGTTTGGTTCGCATGACCTACTCAACCATTAAGCTGGCTTACGACTCGCGCATCGCAACCATCACCTTCAGCCGTCCGGAGAAGCGCAACGCTCTGAACGTGCAGATGATCGAAGAAATCCTCGCCGCGCTGGCCGAGGTTAAGAGCTCCGACGCGCTCGTCCTCATCATCACCGGCGCGGGCAAGGCGTTCTGCGCCGGCATGGACCTGGAAGAGCTGAAGTCGCTTTCCACCAAATCTCCCGCCGAAAGCACCATCGATTCCGAGCGCATGGCGCGTCTGTTCCGTTCAATCTTTGAATTTCCCAAGCCGACGATCGCCGCCGTGAACGGCGCGGCCATGGCTGGAGGCGCCGGCATCGCTACCATGTGCGATTTCACCATCGCCCTCGCCGAGGCAACTTTCGGATATACCGAAGTCCGAATCGGCTTCATTCCTGCGATTGTCTCCTCGGTTCTGGTATGGCAGGTTGGACATAAAGTCGCCCGCGACCTGCTGCTCACCGGCCGCGTATTTGAGGCGGCTGAAGCGAAAATTCTGAACCTGGTCAACGAGGTCGCTTCCCCCAAACGCCTGTTGCCCCGGGCACGCGAACTTGCGCAGCAACTACAGGAGAACAGCCCGACTGCGATCCGCCTGACCAAGAAATTGCTCAACAGTTTTCTGGAGAAGCCGCTTGATCAGCAGATTGCCAATGCCGTGCGCGAGAACGCAGCTATTCGCCAGACGGCTGACTTCCAGGAAGGCGTGGCGTCGTTCCTGGAAAAACGCAAACCCATTTGGAGCGGGAAGTGAGCGGACGCATCAGCGAAACCACGATTCGCGTGCGCTACGCCGAGACCGACCAGATGGGTATTGTCTATCACGGGAACCATTTCGTCTGGTTTGAAGTGGGGCGCGTCGAGTTGCTGCGCCAGCTGGGATTTTCCTACAAGGAGATGGAACTGCAAGACAACTGCTGCATCGCGGTGGTTGACGCGCGTTGCCGTTACAAAGCCCCTGCGCGTTACGACGATGAAGTCATTGTCCGCACGCAACTCAAGAATGTGCGCGAGTCACTGGTGCATTTTGGATACGAGCTGGTGCGGGCCAGTGATGGAACCTTGCTCGCCGAAGGCGAAACCACGCACGTGGTGATTGACCGCGAGATGAAGAAGCAGGTAATTCCGGACAAATATATGAAAGCATTTCGCGAGGCCGCTGGCTTGGCTCGAAGCTAAGAGCAAAGAGCTGCTATATGCAAGCGCTTCACATCGACGGAAACAACCTCACACTGGAAGCCGTGCGCGAAGTGGCCATGGGCGGCCGGACTGTGCTGCTTTCGCCCGATGCCCGCGAAGCCGTTAGCCGCGCCCGCGCTGTGGTCGATGAGCTGGTTGCTAGCAACCAACTTTCCTACGCGATCACGACCGGTGTCGGCATGCTCAGCGACGTGCGCATTGCCGGCGATCAGATCCGCGAACTGCAGGTGAATCTGGTTCGCTCCCACGCCGTCGGGGTCGGCGAGCCGCTTCCTTCCGCCGAAGTTAGGGCCATGATTCTGCTGCGCGCTAATTCCCTTTCCAAGGGCCACTCCGGAGTTCGCGCCGCCGTCATTGACTCCCTATGCGAGCTGCTCAACCGCCGAGTGACGCCGTACGTTCCTTCGCAAGGCAGTGTTGGCGCCAGCGGCGATCTCGCTCCACTCGCACATCTTGCCCTCGTGATGATCGGCGAAGGCGAATGCCTCGGCGAAAACCGCACCTGCATTCCGGCAGCCGACGCGCTGCGGAAAGCTGGCATCAAGCCGCTGGTGCTCGAGGCCAAAGAAGCGGTGTCGCTGATTAACGGCACCCAGGCAATGCTGGCTGTGGGAACTCTTATGCTGCTCGCCGCCGAAATCCTGGTTGATTCCGCCGACGTGATCGGATCCATGACCCTCGACGCACTGCGCGGAACTGATGTCGCGTTCGACGAACGCATTCACCAGGCGCGTCCTCACGCGGGACAGATCCAAAGCGCCGCCAACCTGCGCCGCATGCTCGAAGGCAGCCAGCTTCGCGAGTCGCACCGCGAATGCGGCCGGGTGCAGGACGCCTATTCCCTGCGTTGCATTCCGCAGGTGCACGGCGCCGTCCGCGATACGCTCGCCCACTGCCGCCAGACTTTCGAGATAGAAGCCAACTCCGCTGTGGACAATCCGCTGGTGTTTCTCGGCGCGGGCCACGTGGGGACGGGCGCCCAGGCCCGTCCGGAGAAGCGGAGCTCCGCAAATGAGGATGCTGCCGTTCTTTCGGGCGGCAACTTCCACGGCGAGCCCATCGCCTTCGCCCTCGACTTCCTCGCTATCGCGCTGAGCGCTCTCGCCGGAATTTCCGAGCGCCGCATCGAACGCCTGGTGAATCCAGCATTGAATGAAGGCCTGCCGCCATTTCTTGCTCCCGGCGCTGGGCTCAACTCCGGATTCATGATGCCGCAGGTCACGGCGGCCGCGCTGGTCAGCGAAAACAAGGTGCTGTCGCATCCCGCGTCGGTCGATTCAATCACGACTTCAGGCAACAAAGAAGACTACGTCTCTATGGGCATGACGGCGGCGCTCAAGCTGCGCCGCGTCGTCGAGAACACGCGCAACGTGCTCGCCATCGAAGCCATGGCCGCAGCCCAAGCCCTCGACCTGGTCGCTCCGCTTACGACCGGAAAGCGTGGACAAAGGGCCTGTGCGGCGATCCGCAAAGTCTGTTCGAAGATGGAGAAAGACCGCGTAATGTACAAAGATTTCGCCGCGATCGCGGAAGTGATCGCGAGCGGAAAGATCAGCGAAGCGCTAGCCTAAGCAGCGTGTTTTCATATGTATAGATGGCTTGTGCATTCAATGATTGCAATGCTATCATTGATGTCATGGCCAGCATTACCATCCGTCAGCTTCCAGAGACCACCAAGCGCAAGCTCCGCATCCGCGCCGCGCAGCACGGGCGATCCATGGAGCAGGAGGCGCGGGAGATTCTGCAGAGTGCATTGAGTAATAGCCCACAGACTGGCAAAGACTTGTACACGGCGATCCGAGAGATCTTTGAGCCTCTCGGCGGAGTGGAACTTCGAATACCGCCCCGCGAACCGATTCCGGAACCGAGAATCAAATGACTGCTTCTGAATGATCATTCTCGATACGAATGTGATCTCGGAGGCGATGTCCACTTCGCCCAACGCCAATGTGGCGCAATGGCTCACCGGTCAACCGGCCTCCCTGTTGTTCACCACCACAATTACCCTCGCTGAAATCCTCTACGGAATCGAACTACTGCCTGATGGAAAACGGCGGAGTGCGTTGCTACTTGCGGTTCAGAGTGTGTTCCCCAAGCTCTTCGCCGGACGCGTTCTCTCTTTCGACGAGGCAGCCGCACGTGCTTTCGCGCCCATAGCGGCTCGCCGCCGGTCGAGCGGAAGGCCGATTACTCTATTTGACGCGCAGATCGCCGCCACCGCGAAGGCAAATGACGCAACTCTGGCAACCAGGAACACCGGCGACTTCGAAGACTGCGGCGTCCGGTTGATAAACCCCTGGGTGGATTAAACTCTTGCCGTTTGTCCGGAGGTGCCATGCGCGTCGGAACTTCATCCTCGTTTTTGTTCCTCGTCGCTCTTCTTTCGATCCCTGCGGCTTCCCAAACCAAACACCCCTTCACCTTCGAAGACATGATGAAGCTGAAACGCGTGGGCGAACCCGCGCCTTCGCCGGATGGGAAGTGGGTCGTGTTCTCGGTCACGGATGTGGATCTCGCAGAGAACACGAAAAAATCGCATCTCTGGATCGTGCCCGCGAGCGGAGGCGACTCGCGGCGTTTAAACGACAAATCGGAAAACGAAGAGGAGCGCCCCCGTTTTTCGCCCGATGGGAAGCGGCTCATCTTCACGTCG
>JAYTFR010000018.1:0-4575 GCA_043734125.1 Acidobacteriota bacterium
GCCAAATGCCCGCACTTGGCGGTCGAACACGCCCGTGCTTACATTCTTACCTAAGTTCCGTTGAAAAAACCTGAATCGATTCCCAATGACCCGAATGACTTCGACGGGCGAGGTGCTCTGATCCGTATGCCACACCCGCGCTTGAGGATGATCGATATCTGAAAAGACTATGCTCGCGTGCAGAGCGCGTCCACCGATGCGTGTATACGCTGTGCGGAATAGGCTAGGCTCCGTTCGGTCATCTTGCACCGAGTGGCCTTGACCTGACCGGCGAAATTTGCACCAAGTGGAATGAGAGAGAATCCACTTGGAGGAAAAGCGGTCATGCCCATCCAGAGGTATAAGCCAGAGCAAATTGTGACGATGCTGCGGCAGATTGAAGTCAGCATCGCGAACGGAAAAACCACCCCACAAGCCTGCAAAGAAGCCGAGATCACAATCCAGACGTTCTACCGCTGGCGGAAAGAGTACGGCGGTTTGAAGATGGACCAGGCAAAGCGGCTGAAAGAACTGGAAAAGGAGAACGGCAAGTTGAAACGACTCCTTCGCTCTTAGCAAGATTCATGTGGTGATATAATGCGGCACATGCGGACACGGGTTTCATACGGGGTCGCGGTGATCGCGTTGGTCATCTGCTTCGTCTGTCCCGTGCTGGAGATGTTCGATCAGTGGGATCACACTCTTCAGACGGGAAACGATACCGAGTACACCCTGGTGCTTCTTGCATTGTGCGTGGGCATGGTATGCGCCTTGGCGCGATTGATCGTCATATTTCCTTCCAACTCCTCATCAGCAATTGTTACCTCCATCGCTTGCAACCTCAATGGCTCCCTGCTTTTCATGATTCGTCCCATCGCATTGGATTCCGCCTCAGGAAGTCCACCGCTTAATATCCGCATTTAGCACTGCGCTCAAAATCTCTTCGAAACCGAGCCTGCCCTTCTTCGGTGGTGGTTTCCATTTCAGGTGAGAAAGACCTTATTGGTAGACCTCAGGCGCGAATCTTCTCTCGTCTTTGGATGTTGTTCTTGCTGAAGCTGTTGAGCACGATGCTCCGAACAAGAACACAACACAGTTAAGACGGAGTCAACCGAAACGACCATCCGGGCTGCAGCCTGTGCGCCGAGCGCGCTTCGCCCAAATACGTTGGCTCTTCTTAAGAGAGCCGAAGGACAACAATGGAATTCGCAAATAATGCGGCGGGGCCGAACGGACAGTTTGCGGTCCATTGCCGCGGCCTGACGAAAACATATGGGACGGGCGATGCCAGAGTGATGGCACTGCGTGGCATTGACCTTGACGTACACCGCGGGGAGCTACTCATGCTGGTCGGCCCGTCAGGGTGCGGGAAGACCACCTTGATCTCCGTCATTGCCGCAATCCTGGACCAAGACTCCGGCAATTGCGAGGTGCTCGGCCGGGACTTGAAGAGCATGGACCAGAAGGACCGTACACGCTTTCGCGGGGTGTCGATCGGCTTCGTGTTTCAGTTTTTCAATCTGCTGCCAGCGCTCAACGCGGTTGAGAATGTCTCCGTACCGCTGCTGATCAATGGCGTATCCCGGAAGAGCGCGGAAACTCGAGCAAGGGAAACTCTAGTCGAGGTAGATCTTGGCACGCGCCTGAGTGCGCTGCCGACGCAGCTCAGCGGTGGCCAGCAGCAACGCGTGGCAATCGCGCGCGCGTTGGTGCACGGCCCGAAGCTGATTGTATGCGACGAACCGACGAGCAACCTGGATCATGAGACGGGGCGCAGCGTGATGAATATTTTGCGAGGCGTAGCGAAAAGCCCCGACCGGGCACTGATTGTGGTCACCCACGATCCACGCATTTTTGAGTTTGCAGATCGCATCGCACACATGGATGACGGCAAGATCGTCGAGGTCGTCGATGGCAAAAATAAGGAGTGCCTGCAATGATCCGCAAATACATCCTTCCCCTTCTAGCGATTATCGGTGTCGGCGTCGCAGTGGTTATGGTCATTCGCGGTAACCGAACCCGGCCAGTTGCCCCGCCAGTGGTCCAGTCCGCGAGGGCGCCATTTACCTCGTATATCTTCGGTCCAGGGCTCGTGGAGGCCAAGACCGAGAACATTGCCATTGGCACACCAGTCTCCGGCATCGTAACAGCGATCTATGTCAGGTGGGGCAACCAGGTGCAGACCGGAGATCCGCTATTTAAGATCGACAGCAGTGACCTACAAGCCCAGGTACTTCCAGCGCTCGCCAAGGTCAAGGAGGCAGAAGCAAACCTGGCAAAAGTACAAAACCGACTCAGGATCGGCGAGGGCTTGAGCCCGGGGGGTTCCATCAGTGTCGAGGAGATGGACAATAGACGCTTTGATGTGGCGATTGACGAGGCTGCTCTCGCATCCGCTGAAGCCCAGGTCGAGCAAATCAAGACCGAGATGGGGCGGCGCACGGTCCGTGCTCCATTCCCGGGGCGCATCCTGCAGATGAAGACGCGGCTGGGCGAGTACGCACAGAGCGGCTCGCTCAGCACGCCGTTGATGTTACTCGGCGACGATACCCTGTTCCACGTGCGCGTTGACATTGATGAGAACGACGCCTGGAGATTCCAGCCCTGTGCGTCAGCGGTGGCATTCGTGCGTGGCAATCCAGATCTGAAAGTTCCGGTGCGGTACGAGCGCACCGATCCGGATGTCGTCCCGAGGATGTTGCTTACCGGTGATAGCACACAACGGACTGACACGCGGGTGCTGCAGGTCATCTACAGCTTTAACCGAGCCTCTCTGCCCGTCTATGTTGGCCAGCAGATGGACGTGTTCGTCAAGGCGCCTCCGGTTGCGGGGACAACAACTCAGGCGCAACCTCCACCGGAACCATGCCTTGATGACGCGCTCAAGAATGCTGATGGCCGCACCCTCCGGCGGAGGAAACCCTAGATGCTTCGGCTTGCCTTGAAGATGCTGTTGGGCGACCGTACTAAGTACGCGGGGCTACTCTTCGGCATCACGTTCACTTCATTCCTGGTCACATTCGCCTTTTCATACTTCTGCGGCTTCATGACACGAGGATTTGCTCTCATCGCTGAGAACCCGTTAGCGGACGTGTGGGTCATGGACCCTGCAGTTGAGTCCGCTGAACAGACGACGAACCTGCCTGATTCGGCACTCGTCCGGGTCCGTAGTGTTGAGGGCGTACTGTCAGCAGTGCCGCTGGCCTTGGCCACGTCGGAAGCACGCTTTCCCAACGGGAGGTTTCAGCCGTTCCAAGTAATATGCGCGGACGACGCCACGCTGTTCGGGGTGCCCGCGCTGAAGAACGGTGCGTCACCGACGGTGCTTCACGCTCCGGACGCGGTGATCGTCGATCCGGGCGGCACCAAGGGCAACCTGCAAACGCCGATAGTGAAGGCCGATCAATGGCCCTATGGAGAGCCGCACCTTAATGCACCAACGCGGGAACTGACCGTGAGCGATGAGCTCCTGATTAACGATCACCGCGTTGTTGTCAGGGCTCGATCGGACGCTCTCCCGCGGTTTCCGCCGCGACCGCTGCTTTATACCACGTTCTCCAACTGCAGCCGCATCCTGCCACCGGAGCGTCACCAGCTGACGTTCGTGCTTGCGACTGCTGCGCCGGGTATCTCTCCACGCGAACTAGCTGCACGTATCCATGCCAGGACCGGCCTTAAAGCACGTTCCTCGGATGACTTCAAGGCGGATACGGTCCGCTGGTTTCTAATCAACTCGGAAGATGTTGGCGATATCGCTGCGATGCTCTCGCTGGCCATGTCCGTGGGGTTCGGGGTAACGGGCGTGATGCTCTACATGTTTACAACTGAGAGCCTGAAACAATACGCGGTGCTCAAGGCCATGGGCGCGACGTCTAAACTGCTGCTGGCCATGATCTTAGTACAGGCGGGGCTATGTGCGCTTCTAGGAACAGGCCTAGGGCTCGGCTTGTGCGGAATCATTGGCCAGATTGCGGTGACGGAGGCGGACTATCCATTCCGCATGATGTGGTTCACTCCAGCGGCGGCGGTCGTGATGGTCCTGCTGGTGAGCGTCGTAGCCGCGGCAATCAGCGCCCGCCCGGTGCTGAAGCTGGAGCCCGGTGTAGTCTTCGCGGGGCGCTAGACCTCCGGCACGACTGAGTTTTCTGGGGGCTGCATTTCTTGTTTCTTTAATTGGAGAACATCATGAATGCGATACGAAAAGGAATCGCTTCTCTGATCGGAGTTTTCTTGTTGGCTGGCTGCGCTGTACAGCGATACCGGCCAGCTCTTATCGTTGCCAGTGCGACAGCTTCACGGTTTGAATCCCGGAGTCTTGCCGATCCCGGCCTCCAGTCTTTCGAGGAACACAACCTGGGCCGCCCCGTGTCTCCATGGCCGTTGAAGACTTGGGATTTACAAATACTGTCGCTTGCGGCTTTGTATTTCAATCCCGCACTGGAGTCAGCTCGGGCGCGGGTTGCGGCGACCGAAGCAGCTCTGGTCACGGCGGGCGCGCGCCCTAATCCTTCTCTGAGTATTGCACCCGGCATTCCGAGTCCTTATTTATTGACTTTGGATTTTGCCTTTCCAATAGAGACGGCGGGCAAGCGTGGG
>JAYTFR010000019.1:0-25113 GCA_043734125.1 Acidobacteriota bacterium
TCCTTCACCCGCACCCGCCCGCTGGTCACGCCCAGCAGTTTCGAATTCGACTCATCATAAAAGTACTTCGCCAGATTCTCCGCTGACGGATTGATCACGGTAAAGGGCTCAACCTCATTGATCATCCGGTGATCCAGCCGCTCAATGACGTGCCGCATCACTTCCCGCAAGTCTTTGAAGTCGAGCAGCAGCCCAGCCTTGTCGAGTTCCGCACCCGCCAACGTCACCCGGATCTTGTAGTTATGCCCGTGCGGATTCTCGCACTTGCCCTTGTAGTTGCGCAGGTAGTGTCCCGCGGCAAACGAATCTTCAACTGTGACTTCGTACATGGATCCCCAATCGCCTCACGTCGTTTCGAATTATTGTATCGCCATAGGGACGGGTTCCAGGCCCAGATGGGAATTCCCGAGGGTCAAGTAGGTCCCTAAGATCGGTACGGAATCCGCACCCCCCGGTAATCCCTTACCTCTATGTAAGGAAATACGCGTATGGTAAGATAACACCATGCCAACAGCCACGGTGACATCCAAAGGCCAGATCACGATTCCAGCCCAGGTGCGATCGCAGTTGGGAGTTGAGGCGGGAGACCGTATTGAGTTCGTTGATATCGGCGACGGACAATTTGCCATCGTTGCGGCAACGCGGTCGATAAAAGAGCTGAAAGGCTTGTTCCGTGGCCGGCGAAAGAAACCCGTATCTATTGAAGAAATGAATCAAGCAATTGCACGGCGGGCTTCCGAATCCCGATGATCGGTCTTGATACTAATATCCTAGTTCGCTACTTCACCTTCGATCATCCAGGAGAAACGGCTCGCGCAATCGAAGTCATCGATTCCCTCACTCCGGAAGCTCGCGGTTTCATTTCATTGGTTGTGGTCGCTGAACTCGTTTGGGTGCTTGATAGTTGTTACAAGCTTGCCAAAGCTGAAATCACGAGAAGCCTCGAGACGTTGCTACGGAGCGAGGAAATAATTGTTGAAGGGGCAGAGGTCGCGTGGCAGGCTCTCAATCGCTTCAAAAAGGGGCATAGCGGCTACTCGGATTGTCTTATTGAGTGCACCGGCCGTGCTGCCGGATGCGACTACACATTAACGTTCGATCGTAACGCGGCGAGCACGGCAGGCATGAAGCTTCTGAATTAGTCCGGCATTCTCTGGCTCAACGACTGAACCACTCTTCCACCACACCCAGATCCGTCGTTCTGCGGTAATTGGGCAGACTTTCGACAAATACCTTGCCGTACTGCTTTTTCAGAATGCGATTGTCGAGCAGTGCAACCAGGCCACGGTCGTGCAGTGATCGGATCAGCCGCCCGAAACCTTGCTTCAATGTGATGACCGCCGCCGGAACCTGATAGTCAAAAAATGCGTTGCCGCCGCTCGCGTCGATCGCCTTGACCCGCGCCGCGACCACGGGGTCAGACGGTACAGCGAATGGGAGACGATCGATAATCACGCAGCTGAGTTGATCGCCTTGAACGTCCACGCCTTGCCAGAAGGATGACGTCGCAAACAGCACGCAATTCGGCGTGGCTCGAAATTCCTCGAGCAGCACGCTCTTGGGCGCATCGCCCTGTAGCAGCATTGGAAACTCAACCGTACCGGCTAGACGCTGATAAATATCGCGCATCTGCGCGTAACTAGTGAAAAGAACGAAAGCCCGTCCGCGCGTAATTTCCAGCAGCCTCCGAATTCTTTCCCCCGCCATGCTTCCAAACTGCGGTGTGCGCGGATCGGGGAGATCAGGCGGAACGTAAAACAGCGCCTGACTTTGATAGTCGAAGTGCGATGGCAACACTAAGTCGCGGGCATAGTCAGTGCCCAGGCGGCCGCGGATGTAGTCGAAGCCGCCGCCCACGGCCAGCGTCGCCGAAGTCAGGACGGCAGTCTCCAGTTTCGACCACAGGGCCTCGCGCAGCACCGGGCCAACGTCAATCGGCGTGGCCTGCAGCGACACATGCATCTTCTCGCGGCCGATGCGGCGGCGCTCAATCCAGAAGACAGTGTTCGGGTCCTCCTGTTCAAGCACAAAGCCGATTTGCACGTGAAGCTCCTGCGAGCGTCGCGCAAAAGAAAACGCCTCCTCCGGCTTCGAAGGCATGTTCTCAATTTCTGAGGTGATTCGTGTCAGAGCCTGCCGCAAGGCAAGAAACTCTTCGCCATTTTCTTCGAGAAATTCACGGCGGTTCTCAAAGGCGAACCGGCCATCGCCTTCCGGTAGCAGCGAAAAGAAGAAACCCGAGCGCTCGCGCAGGCTCTTGATCGCGCCCGACAGGGAAGCGGTGTAGGTGTGGCTGCGCTGCAGAAAGCCTTCCACATCGCGGCACAGTTCTTCGAGTCGCGCGGCGCTAATGGAAATTCCAAAGTAGCTCCCGGCAACGTCTTCCAATTCGTGCGCTTCGTCAAAGATCACAACCCCGGCATCGGGCAGAATTCCAGCGTCGGGCGCGCCTTCGGCCTGCTGCTTGATACCAAGGTCCGCAAAGAACAAGTGATGATTCACGATCACGATGTCGCTCTCGACGGCGCGGCGGCGCATTTCGGTTATGAAGCATTTGTCCCACGAGCTGCACTTCTGCCCGGTGCAGGTATCGGCGCGGGCGTCGATCTTATGCCACAGAGCGCTAGCCTCAGGCAGGCTCGCAAGTTCGGCGCGGTCGCCAGTCGCGGTCGTTTGTTCCCAGGCGGCGATCACGCGGTATTGTTCGATTTCATCCAGCCCGTTCAGCACTGGTCGATCGGTCAGGTCGTAAAGCTTCTTGCGGCACAAATAATTGCCGCGACCTTTCATGTAGCAGACGCTGAGCTTACGATTGCCGTCAGGAAAGAGCGCCTGCTCTAAGAAGGGCACGTCTTTGTAGAAGAGCTGCTCCTGCAGATTCTTAGTCCCGGTGGAAATGATTACGCGTTTGCCGGAACGGATCGCAGGCATCAGATAAGCTAGCGTCTTGCCGGTGCCAGTGCCGGCTTCGACAATCAAATGGCGACGCTCTTCGATTGCCCGCTCGACCGCCTCCGCCATTTGCAGCTGGCCGCGGCGAAACTCGTACGCCGGATGCGTGCGGGAAAGCAGGCCACCCGGCGAAAAGAAGTTGTAGAGCGAAACCGTGCCGGAATTCGACGCGGAAGCGGCGGGCTGAGAACTGGAAGGCACAGAGTCTCTATAATAGCGGGGACACCTGAGATGGGAAATGTCGAGCTTCGCTCGACCGGATGGGCGAGGGCGCCCGTCCCCACACGGGTACAGCTAGTCCAGAATACCGCTAGTCCAAAATGAAGGCTCCGCTCATCGCCATTGTTGGCCGACCGAATGTCGGCAAGTCAACGCTGTTCAACCGGCTGGTAGGGTCGCGCCGCGCCATTGTCGGCGATGAGCCTGGCATCACGCGCGACCGCCTGTATGGCGAGGCTCACTGGCTCGGGCACGATTTCCGCGTCGTCGATACCGGCGGAATTATTCCAGACGACCGGGATTTCATTCCGGCTGAAATCTTTCGGCAGGCGCGGGTGGCGCTCGATGAATCCGCTGCGATCGTCATGGTGGTCGATGGTCGAACCGAACTGGCGGCATCTGATCTTGAGCTGGCGCGGCTTTTACGAAAGGCCGGGAAGCCAATATTTCTCGCCGTGAATAAAGTGGACTCCATCAAGCAGGACTCGCTGGAAGACGATTTTCACCGCCTCGGAATTCGCGACATCCATTCCATTTCAGCGGAGCACGGGCGCGGGATCGACGATTTGCTGGATGGCGTAATTGCCGTTCTCCCCGAAAAGCCCGCCGATGCGGAAAGCACAGAAAGCATTGAGGAACAGCGCGTCGACCGCGAACTGGCTCACGCTTCTTCGGCGAGTAAACGCAAGGGAAGGCGAGATGAAGTCCCGACGGCCAAGAGCGCGAAACCCGCTGACCGATGGCCGACCACAGACGTCGCAGTGGAAGATGTTGACATTTCGCAAGACGACTTACACGCGACGAAGGACGAGTTTATTTCTGACGAAGTTGCCGACCCTCCCACTCCATCCGAAGTTCGCGTTGCCATCATCGGCCATCCCAACGTGGGGAAGTCCACGCTGCTGAACAAGCTGACGGGATCGGATCGAGCCATTGTTTCGCCGGTTCCGGGCACTACGCGCGACGCCATTGATGAAGTCGTCGAGCGCGATGGCATGACGATCCGCTTCATCGATACCGCCGGTATTCGCCGCAAGGGCAAAACTCACCTCATGGCCGAAAAACTTTCGGTGGTGATGTCGCGCAAGCACCTCGAATCGGCCGACATCGCGCTTTTAATGATCGACGCCACCGAAGGCGTGAGCGCACTTGATGCGACCATTGCCGGATACGCGCACGAGAGTGGACGTTCAGTCATCATTGTGGTCAACAAGTGGGACCTGGTGATCAGCGGGGCCAAGAAGCCAGTCAGCCAGGCACGTACGGCGCGCATTCAGGATGGCAAGCGTCCCGGCGACCGCGCTGCCTATGAACAGCGGCTTCGATATGCACTGAAATTCTTGAGTTATGCTCCGGTCGTCTTCATTTCTGCGGCAACCGGTAAGGGCGTCGAAATGATTTTCCCGGCGCTCGAAGAGGTTGCCTCCGAGCGCCGCAAGCGCATTACTACCGGCGAAATGAACCGTTTTGTGAAGCACGTCGATTTCGATCGGGCCGCCGTCCCCGTGCGCCAGCGGGTGAAAATTCTTTACCTGACGCAGGCTGCAGTTTCCCCCCCCACGTTTATCCTGTTTACCGATCGGCAGGTTAAGCTGCACTTCTCTTATCAACGATTCCTTGAAAACCAGATCCGGAAGGCATTCGGCTTTGTGGGGGCGCCGATCTGGATAAAGGTGCGGGCTAGGGGATAGCGCGTCCCCGCAATTCCTTTCGCCGTATTGCAGCATCCAAATGAAGAGATCAAGGGGGATTGCCCGGTGGCTTTATCGAAAATGAGCAGGAGCCTTTTGCTGCTCGCCTTTGTCTTCTCCTCCCTATGGTTGTTGGGACAAAGCCCGCAGTTGCGATTGCAGACTAACAGACGGTTCCCGACGCTCATTTTCAGTTCGGTGCGCTGGAACGCTACGCCGTCGTATTACTCAATCGCGATTGACTCCTCCGGCACCGCCACCTACCAATCTTCACCCGACGGAATCGAGAAGGCGGGAGTCGCTTACACCACCGAGTTTCAGGTAAGCGACCGGACGCGGCGCATCGCCTTCAACCTGGCGAGGCGGCTCAACTATTTCGGCGACGGCTTTGGCGAGTCGCAAAGCTCGCCGGACAAGAACAACGTCCACACTTTGGCGTATCGCTACGAAGGAACCAGAACTCAGTTCACCTACACTGCCTCAGCCGACCCCGACGTCCTGGAGCTCACATCGGTGTTTGAAGAACTTTCACGGACATTCGAATACGGCAGAATCTTGAGGGACCTTCAGGTCCACAATCGCAAGGCGATTCCGGCGCAGTTGCTGGAGATGCAGGGCAAGGCGGATCGGCACGCCCTGCGCGACCTGGAAACACTCGCCCCCACCTTGCGGGGCCTCGCGTCCGATACTGACCTCGACCCAGCGGTGCGCAAGCAAGCTGCGGTTCTACTGAAGTTGGCGCGGGATTCCAATCCTGGTCAGGCGACTTTTCAATAAGAATTAGAAAAAGCTGGCCGCCCTACGGCGACTCCGGCCCCTTCTTGGTAAGCAGCCCGATCTTATCAACGCCCGAGTTGCGCGCGATGGAAATTGCATCGGCCACATACTGAAAGTCCACGTCGTCATCTCCCTTGACGAATGCGACCCGCTCGGCGCGCTGCTTGAAAATGTCAAAAAGCCGGTCGTGCAGTTTGTCCCAGGCGACTTCTTCTTCATTAATCTTCAGAGTGGGCTCCTGCTGGTCTCCTGCCCAGGCGACTTGAATCACAATTGTGCTAGGAGCAGGAGCGGAATCTTTCTGCGACGGCTGCGGAATCTGCGCGTCGAGCCCTTTCTGCTCGGACATCGATACCACGACCATGAACACGATGATGAGAACCAGCAGAACGTCGATCATCGGCGTCATGTTGATCTCGGCTTGAAACGGACGACCGCCTGCATTTGAGAAAGCCATACCTAGCATCTCCTCTTTTGCACGCGTGTCTGTGTAATTGGACAACCGCTGCGGCCCGCCGGTTCCCGGTGTTTGGGGTTGGCCTTAAACTGCTAACATCTGAGCAGAATGCCCGCCAGACTCACGTTGCGCGGCCTCGCGCCGGCGGTGGTCGTGTTTCTTTCGCTGGCGACGGGTTTGCCGATCTCGTCCGCGCAGGACAATTACGAAATTCAAGTGTACGGAGCAGACGTCGTCCCGCCCGGAAACACGATGGTCGAGCTGCATTCCAACTTCACCATTGCTGGGAGCAAAACCACAGTCGATGGGGTCCTGCCCACCAACCATGCCGAGCACGAGACGGTGGAGCTCACGCAAGGATTTACCGACTGGTTTGAAACTGGGTTCTACGTCTTCACCAGCGTCCAATCGGACGGGCACTGGTACTAGGTGGGCGACCACATTCGGCCGCGCTTTCGAATTCCTAAGGCGTGGCACTGGCCGGTGGGTGTGAGTCTGTCGAATGAAATTGGATATCAGCGGCGAGAATTCTCCGCCGATACCTGGACTTGGGAGATTCGTCCGATTGTCGATCGGCAACTCGGCCGCTGGTATTTGAGTTTCAATCCGACGCTCGATCGATCCTTCCACGGGCCGAGCGTGAATCGCGGCGTGGAATTTTCTCCCAACGCGAAAGTCGCATTCAGCTTTACGAAGAAAATTGCGGGAGGGCTGGAATATTACGCGGCATATGGCCCGATCACCGGTTTTGATCCGCTACATGAGCAGCAGCAACAGTTCGTTCCATCGATCGACATTGATTTTGGCCCGCAGTGGGAATTCAACGCCGGCATCGGCGTCGGCGTGACCGGCGCCACCGATCACCTGATCGTGAAGTGCATCCTCGGTCGCCGCTTCGACTGGCACCACTCCAAAAAGTGACCCGGAGCTATACGGCGGGTTCCGGAGCCGGCTCGATTGGCCAAATCGGCGGAGGCTCAATCGGCGGCGGTGGCGACGCCGGATAAATCAGCTCCGCCAGCTTCGGGTACCGGGACGCGAAGAAGTAAATGGAATACGCCGGGAAAAATACAATGACCGGAGCTGAAATGAGCGAAATACCATAGAAAAGCAGGAAGAACACTACGCAGCATGCCACTACCAGCGCCGTAATGGTGAAAACATTCCACGAGAAGACCATTCCGGCGGCTTTTGCAATCAGCACCGAAATCAGTCCGACTCCGCCAACCGGAATCAACAGGACGAGAATCAGGAAGAAGGCAGCGATACCGGTCGCAAACGCCGCAGCGATTGCCAGAATCACCTTCATACCGAAGTACCCCGCATAGCCGCTTTTGTCCGCGCGAACCATCTGGAGCAGTCTTCGCCAGCCCTCAAACGCGGTGATGTCCTCAAGCGCCATCTGCGGCACGACAAAGTCTTTGGTGAAAACATGCACGAAGCCTGCTGCCAGCAGGGCAGCGACGAATACGAAAAATAAACCGAGACCAGCAAGAATCAAGCCTGCGATGTGCTGGCCGGGGGACGAAAACCATCCCAGCAGGAACGCGGCCAGGAACGGTGGTCCCACGATCAATGCAAAGGCGGCGAAGCTCAGCGCGCTAAACACGAGTTGCCAGACGAAGTATCGCAGCGCCGGCTCCCGGCGCGCGCGCCACATCTCGCGGATGGAACAATTCTTGGCCACCACGCTGTCGAACAACACGAAACGCATGCGGCTGCTGACGTAAAGGAATACGAGCCAGAAGGCCACGAAAAAAATGCCCAGCACAACGACGATCGAGATGATCAAGGCCAGATCGATGTGCGGCATCCCGGGGAAGTGCGGCGCTGTGCGGCCACCAGAGGACGGAACATGGAAATTAGATCCTCCGCCGCCTCCGCCGCCCGCCATTTCGCCCGCCAGCAGTCCTACCAGAGCAAGTTTCGTCCACTGGCCCAGGCGAAAAGGACGAAACAACTGCAGCTTAGTGTGATGGAGGGCCGGATTGACTGCGTCCACGGCGGAAATCGCCACGAGTGCCTCGCTATTATGGGGAGCAGTCCAAGGTACCCCGCCAAGCCGCGGCGGTCAATCTGAATCCGCTTCTCAGCTTCCCGACGCGAACGACATTTTCACGTCGGACTTGTCAACCTCGTCCACTTTCAACATAGTGCGCGGAGTCAGCCGCATGAACGAAGCGACAAACGTGTCGGGCACCTGCTGAATGCGGATGTTGAAAGTATTCACGCAATCGTTGTAAAACTCGCGGCGGTCGGCAATCTGGCTTTCCAGTTCGGAAATTCTTTTTCTCGAGCACCTGGAAATTTGTGTTGGCTTTCAAGTCTGGATAGCTTTCAGCGACGGCGAAGAATCCGCGCAGGGCTGAAGTCATCGTCTGGTCGGCCTGTGCTTTCTGGTCCACGGTGACCGCCTGCTGATACTGGCTGCGAGCCTGTGTGATTTTCAGCAGCGTGTCGCGCTCGAACTCCGTGTAGCCCTTCGTAGTGTCCAGAAGCTTCGTCAGTTCGTCGTGGCGCTGCTTCAGCAGGACGTCGATGTTCGCCCACGACTTGTCGATGTCGTTTTTCAACGCGATCAAGCCGTTGTAGATCGTGACCAGATAACCGACGACCGCGACGATCGCGAACAGAAAAGCGACTGCAATAACCAGCGTCATAACTTTCTCCGAATGTGGCCGAGTTTACAGCGCTCCAAAGTGCGCCAGCAAGAAATAAATGCAAGCCAAAGTCAGGGCCGGTCCTCCCCAAATCATGAGTGTGGACTTCCAGCCAAGGGAGGAGACGACCTCGCGCTGACTCCTCCACGAAATGAAAAACGCCGGCTCGTGGCTTCCCTTCATTAGAACCA
Organism: Acidobacteriota bacterium; assembly: GCA_043734125.1. GTDB lineage: Bacteria > Acidobacteriota > Terriglobia > Terriglobales > Acidobacteriaceae > Gp1-AA145. The sequence goes on from JAYTFR010000019.1 coordinate 8,948, forward strand.
CCGGGGGATGCAGATCGAAAGCGCCAATTTCCTCGGCCAGCGGCCGCGCTTCGACTGCGGTCGCGGATTTTCCGATCCCCGCAACCGCAACCCTTGCGGCGGCCGGTGCCGCACTCCATGAAATCGGATTTGCAATTCCCGCTTTCGAAAGTGCGGCCGCAATTTTTTGCTGCTGCGTCATCGCCGCTGCGGGAACGTTTAGGCTTGGTTCGGAAAGTCGAATCACTTGCGACCGGACTTCAGAGGCCACAGCCACATTCGATTGTGCTCCCGCCCGGTGCGCCCAGGCAGGCAATGCGCTCGCGTCGAGACCGGGGTTTTGCGAGAGCGTCCCCAGAACGAAGAGGAAATTCTTCGGCTTGACGCAGTGTTCTTCAACCTTAATTCGCTTGTCTGGGTCCGCACCGTGGCGCAGCAGGAATTCGCGCACCGATTCAGGCATGTCAGGCCCTTCAAACAAAATCGACCGGTGGTATTCCTCCTGGAAGTCGCAATGCAAATCCATGTCAGCGCCGCGCGGATCCACCATTACTTTGTCGGTGCTGTCATCTACATAGAAGGGGACGTGAAGATTTTCTTCCGCGATCTTTATCCATTCGCTGTTCTTACCGCGCTGCCTCAGTTCCCACGCCGTACTTTGGTAGTAGTAACAGTCAACTTGCTTGAACGGCGACGTCATCAGGTAAGGCCCAGTCGCCAATCCACTGATTTCCACCAATCCCATGGAAGCGCTGCGGATTTTCGAAGCCGGGGTGTTCAGGATCAGGCGTTTGCGCTGAAGCAGGCGAAAGCCCTTGTAAAACCAATACGCGCCTGCAATCGCCCCGAACACGGGCCCGATCACAAGACGTTCGTCTGTATGGAAAGCAATGGCCTCTGCCAACATAATCGTCCGGTCGCCAAGCACACTTCGTTGCCCTATCAGGTTAAGCGGCAAGGTTGGCAACCCATGACAGGAAACCGCGGGTATGGCTTACGAGGGTAATGAGTAACGGATTCATGAAGATGACCTTGGTAATCGTAGTCACCCGTCCTACGTTGCGGCTGTATTAGCCCACTGCCTAGAATCATGGTTGGACCACTCCGCAACTGCTCATCCCATGACTGAGAATTCAAAACGGGCAGACCGGCAAGACATCGCCAGGCGTGTCGAACGCGGCGAGAAACTGCTGCAGAAGGGCAAACCGGCCGAAGCGCTGGAAGAATTCCTGCAGATATTGGCCATGGACCCGGCGAGCGAAACTGTCCGCCAGATGGCAGCCGATCTTTGCCTCTCGCTGCAGCGTTTACCAGACGCCGTGCGCCTTCTAGGTGAACTCTTTGAACGCCAACTGGCTGTCGGAGATGCGATCCGCGCCAGCCTGACCTATAAGAAACTGGCTCGTTTTGCCAACCCAACGCTGGAGCAGAAAAAGCGTTTCGCCGAACTGCTGGAGAAATCCAACCGGAAACTTTCGCTCGAAACCTACGAGAGCGTGATCGAAGACTTCTGCAAACAGGGGCGAAAGGTCGAAGCTCTCGCTCTGTTGAAGACGGTCGTAACGCTGGACGGGTCGGAGCGCAACGTCGTCAGGCTAGGCGAGCTTTCAGCCGAGGTGGGCGACGGAAAGCAGGCGGCGGCATCCTTCCTTCAATTAGCCCAGAAAGCGGAAAGCACTGGCGCCGATCCTAGCCAGTGGTATGAGCGCGCTTATTCGGAAGATGCCACGGAAGAAACGATCGCCATCGGTTACGCGCGCAGCCTGATGCAGCAACAGCAGGTGGGCGCGGCAATTTTTGTGCTGGACCCGCTGGCCAGCGCGGGGAACACTTCCGCTGAATTCCGCGATCTTTACGCTCGAGCGCTGTTGAGTGCGAACCGGCTTGCGGAAGCCGCTCCTCTGGTCTGGCAGATCTTTGAACAGAACCCCTCCCGTATCGAGCAGGTGCGCGACCTGATCGGAGCTTTCCTTGACGCCCAGCTCGATCATGAGGCAGTGGTACTGGCCGAGAAGCTGGAACTGTTCCAGCGCCGCAAGGGAGAACGGCGCGCCTTTCTGGCCATGATGCAGGACGTCGTTGCCGGACATCGCGGTTCGGTGGACATGCTGGAGTTCCTGGCCGAGCAGTTCAACTCGGCGAACCGCGAATCCGACTATTGCGCGACGCTCTTGCGGCTTTTCGACTTGTACTGCAAGGAAGAGAAATACGACAAGGCCGGGGAAGCACTAGACCGCGCCGCCGAGATCGATCCTTATGAGAACGGGCACCAGAAGCGCATGGAGCTGTTGAAGGGCAAGATCGACGAGAACCGTTATCAAGTGATTGCATCCCGGTTCGGAGGCGCAGCTCCATCGGCTCCCGCGCGCAACGAAGAAAAGGCGCTGGGTTCCAGCACCCTGCAGGACCTGATGGTTCAAGCAGAAATTCTGGTGCAGTATGGAATGCGCAACAAGGCGCTCGAACGCCTGCAACGGATCCAGCAGCTGTTCCCGCATGAGGAAGAGCGCAACGCTGAGTTGCAGCAGCTTTACGTGAGCGTCGGACTGATCCCGCAATACTCAGGCGGCCAGGCGGTAGCCTCAACTCCCGGAGTTTTGCAATCGCCAGATGCCTCTGGCCACCCAGGGTCCGCAACTTCATTCGAAAACGAGATGAGCGGTTTCGCCCGGGTTTCCGACATCACAAAAAAGCTGAACCGCGAAAACAGCGCGGAAGGCGTCCTTACCTCGATGGCGGTTGAGATCGGCACGCAGTGGGCGCTGGACCGTTGCATTGCGACGCTGCGCAAACCGGGCGTCAGCGTCACCATGCTGAAGGAATTCTCTTCAACGGGAGCCGCCGCGCGAGCAGACGTCCTGGATAAACTCGTTTGCGGAGTTCACGATCTGGTGGTGGCGCGTGGAACCCTGGTGTGTGTCGACATCAGTTCCGACCCTGGCTTGAAGGACATCGCTCCGCACTTTGCTCAGCTGGGCCCAAGGTCTTGCGTGGCCTTGCCCCTTGGTGAGGGAGCCGATCTCGGAGTGCTGTTACTACTCGGTAACACACCGCGGAGCTGGTCTCCCAACGATGTGGTGATTTTCAAAATGATCGCTGATCAGGGCGCCATCGCACTTAACAACGCCGGACTGCGGCGCCTGGTCAAGAATCTTTCCGTCACCGACGAGAATTCTGGACTGCTGAAGCGGGCGTCGTATCTGGATTTACTCATGGGAGAAGTGCGCCGCGCGAAACAGCAGAACATCCCTCTCTCCGTCATGGTCATGCGTTTCGGGGACCGCGCCGCACTGGCCAAAGAACAGGGTGAAGCCGCCGCAGACAAGACGATGCAGCGGTTGGGACAAGTGGTAGCCGCAAACGTCCGCCAGAATGACCTCGCATTCCACTACGCCGCGAACGCCATTGCGATTGTGCTCGGAGAGACCGCCGAAAAAGAAGCCCTGCTGGTTGCCGAGAAAATGCGGCGCGTAATGGGTTCCGCGATTCCGGAAAAACAGATCGCAACCCAATTCAACGCCGGCATCGCCGAAGCCATCCTGCAGCAGGACTTCGACCCGGTGGATATCGTCACCGAATTGATTAACCGGGTTGAACGCAGCCTGGAGAAGTCCGTCGCCGAAGGGCCCGGAAAGAGTGTCGCGCTCGGCGCTGCACTCACCGCCGCCGCGGTGGCCTAGGGGTTGCGCCGCTTTTTATCCGCTGTTTCGTCGCGCACTACTCTCTAGTTGGCGCCGGCGCTCATGGCTGTCGTAAACTACGGCTTCGGTTCATCACGCAATATTCTGGTTCACAACCCATGTTGAAACCTGGAGACATCGCTATTGTCAGCGGCGCCCGGACGCCCTTTGGCCGCTACTGCGGCAAACTCAAGGACTTTACCGCCCAGGAACTGGGTGCGATCGCGAGCAAGGAGGCGATTGAGCGCTCCGGAATTCAGCCCAGCGAATTCGATCACGTAGTGTTTGGCAATGCCCAACAGACTTCAGGCGATGCGCTCTATGGCGCCCGTCACGTGGGACTGCGCGCCGGATTGCCTATGGAAGCTCCCGCGCTGACCGTGAACCGCCTTTGCGGAAGCGGGATGCAAGCGATCGTGAGCGCAGCCCAAATGATTCAGACCGGGGAATCGACCATCGCGCTGGCCGGAGGAATGGAAGCCATGTCGCAGGCGCCTTTCACTGTCCGGGGACGCGACGGGTTCACCCTTGTCCCCGGCGGCAAACTTGAAGATTCGCTGATGGTCGCTTTGCTCGATTCCTATTGCGGGCTTTTCATGGCGAATACGGCCGAGTTATACGGTTCGCAGCACGGCATTACCCGCGAAATGCAGGACGATTTTGCCTTGCGTTCGCAGGCCCGAGCTGACGACGCCTACAAAGCCGGGCGCATTCAGGAGGAACTGGTGCCGGTTCCGCTGAAGAATTCAAAAGGCGAACCCTCCGGCGAATCGCTGAACGAAGATGATCATCGCCGTCCGCAGACGACCATGGAAGGCCTTGCGAAACTTCGCACCGCGTTTGGAAAGAACGGAACGGTGACGGCGGGAAACGCCAGCGGAATCGTCGATGGCGGAGCGGCGGTAGTCTTGATGCCGCTGGAGCAAGCAGGCAAGCGTGGCATCAAGCCGCTGGGCCGGATTGTAAGCTGGGGCATTGCCGGTGTCGATCCCAAAATCATGGGCAGCGGCCCGGTGCCGGCGACCAAGATCGCGTTACAGAAGGCAGGCTTGACCCTCGACTACATTGACCTGATCGAAGTGAACGAGGCTTTTGCTGCGCAGTATCTCGCCGTGGAAAAAGAGTTGGGGCTTAATCGCGAAAAAGTTAATGTCAATGGCGGAGCCATTGCCCTTGGTCATCCGTTGGGCGCGACCGGAACCCGCTTGGTCATCACTCTTCTTTATGAGTTACGCAGGCGAGGGAAGAAGTATGGCCTTGGAACGGCGTGCATCGGAGGAGGCCAGGGGATCGCGATGATTGTGGAAAGTTTCGCTTAAGGCTCTGGCGAGGCGCCCAAGTCCAGTTATACTCGGTGGTGCTTCCGGTTTCCCCGCACAACTCCGCCCGCCGGTTAGGGGTACCGGGGGCGATTTTCTTCAACGGCAACGCAATCTGTCTCGTGCTCGCATCTCACACTCATAGATGGTTCTGGAGTTGGCAACCACGCCGGGCAGGTTGCCGAAAAAATCTGCACCCTCTAAACTGAGAGTTTTCCGGAAGCGCCAATTTCTTTGCGGAAGGGTTCATGCGTAGTTTGGGTTCCGCCATATCACTGGTGTGTGTTCTTGCAGGCTGTGCATTGGTTCTGTCGTGCAGCAAGGGTATTTCCACCCAGGTCGTAAACAACCCGGTGCCGGCGAGCGTGTCGCTTTCCCCCGCCCCGAGTGTAAGCATTGAGGTTGGCAAAACGTTTGGTTTCCTTGCTTCTGCGGCGAATGCCCAGGGCGGCCGCGTGACCGAAACGTTCACCTATCAGTCCACGAACCCAAGCGCTCTGACTGTCTCGAACAATGGCTTTGCTTGCGCCGGGAGTTGGGATTCTCTGGCTTCGCCCACGGTGTGTACCCCGGGCGGCACCGGAACCGCGCAGGTCACTGCCATTGCCAATGGCGTTTCTAGCCCTCCGGTGATCGTGTACGTGCATCAGCATGTGACTCGTTTGGTTATCCAGTTGGTTCCGAACCAGCCCCAGACGCTTTCTACGACCTGCTTTTCGAAGGGCGCGCCTTTGGGTCCCGAAAAGGTGTTCTACCAGGCATTTGCCTACGCAGGAACTGCCGGGACGACGGACATAACACCCAGCGTTGGACAGTTCACCTGGAGCGCGGCGAGCGTGCCAAGCCAGGGTATCACCGGAGCTCCCGTAGTTCTGTCTTCGCCAGCCGGAACGCCCTTGAATCAGAGGCTCGCGACCGCGGGAATACCCGGCTCCACCTCCATCTTTGCAAGTGCGGGTGGTACCGTGTCCCAGCCCTTGCAGTTCACCACCTGCCCGGTTCAGAAGATTTCTCTCGCGGTGCTTGGAAGTCCCTCGCCGACCACCACATTCTTTAGCCTCGGTTCAGGCGGGTCGGCAAGCGTAAATGCGACCGTCACCGACAGCATCGGAATGACGATCACTGGCGTGCCGCTGACCTGGTCTTCGAGCTACCCGCGGTCTGTCGGCGTGTCCGGATCGCCAAGCAGCGTGTACGCAAGCATTGGAGCAGTCATCGGTTCTTCGCCGGGTCAGGCATCGATCACCGCATCCTGCACCCCGCCTTCATGCAACGGCGGCATCGTTCCCTCGATGCCGATTTATCCCACCACCGCACTTACTTTCCAGGTGGCTGCCGGCACTTCCACACCAATCCCTACCGCTTACGTGACTACGACCGCGTGCGGAGGAACGACTTTGTCGTGCACCACCAGAGTGGTGCCGATCAGCCGCAGTACTTCGTCGGTTAACTTTTCAGCAGGAACTCCGGTCAATCTTCCTTCAACCCCGAATTCGATCGCCTTTGGCCGCAACAACGCCCTTGCTTTCCTGGGGGTGGATTCCGTCGGGTTTAATTCGCAGGGGCTGATGATTCTTTCCGGCGGCTCGGTTTCTCAGCTTGCTAGCGCCGCTGGGAAGGTCCTGGCAGTTTCTCCCGATTCCACGACAGTGATTTTGTCGGACACAGTCGATTCCCCAAGCCGGGTCAATATCTGCACGAACTGCAACAGCGGTGTGCGAACAGTGACGCCGGTTTTCTTTTCCAATGCTGCCGCAGCGGCTTTTTCTCCAGACGGACTGAAGGCCTACATCGTTTCCGGGACCAGTTGCCCGGGTACGTCGTCAGCGGGGTGCATCCTGGTGTATTCGAAACTCGACTCGCTGCAATACGTACCGCTCTCAGCGCCGGCGTCCGACGCGGCATTCATAGGAAACGGCAGCGCTGGTTACGTCGCCGAATCCACGCAGACGTCTTTTCTGCCCACCTGCGGACCTAACAGTCCTGGCGCGCTTGGGAGCGTGAATCTCGCCGCGGATTTTCTGCGGCCTCTTCCCGATGGAATGTCGTTGCTTGCGCTCACGCCCCCGACGTTCCAAAGCGTGACTGCCACCATAACTGGCAATCCTCCAGTTAACGCTTCGGGATGTCCGGCGCCGCGCGGCGCGCTGAACATTACAAACGCCATTGGCCCGTCTTTCGACCTGGGCACTGGCAGTTTTATTGTGAAGCAGTTTTTCCTCTCTGCCGACGGAACTGTGGCCTACATTCTCGCGTCGAACGCAGGGGGTGCCCGTTTTCCGTTCATCATTACGTTTAACGTGAGTTCTGGGACTTCCAGTCAGATTTCTCTGGCAGGGAATGCCGTTCCCCTAAGCGCGGCAGTCAGTCCGGATGGGACCCGGCTCTTCGTCGGCGCCGATGACAACTCTGTGCATGTGGTCGACACCGCCACTGATTTAGATACGCAGCAGATCGCGCTCAGTTTTCCAAGCGCCAGTTTGTGCGTAGGGCCTGGCAATCCGTCCACCCAGGCGACGATTGCCTCGCTTACTATCACCGCTGTCCAGCAAATAGGTACCAACACGACCTTTACCTACAGCCTGGCAAACGGTTCCACGCCTCAGCCTGGGCAAACCCTGGTTTTGAGCGGGATGACCGACAGCGGCAACAATGGCACGTTTACGATTCTCTCGGTCAATGCGGCCACCGCAAGCACGGGCATCGTAACGGTTTCAGATCCCGCGGGTCTGACTGCGAGCGGGCAGGCGGGCGCTGGCACCATTCCGCTGAGTTGTAATCCGGATCTGGTTGCGGTGAGCCCGTAGGCCTTAAATGGAAGCGCTGGAAGCCGAGCGCTGCTCTTCAATATCCTTTCCCACACTGTCGAGCACGCCGTTGATGAACTGCGCTGACTCGGGCGCGGAAAACTTGCGCGCAATTTCAATGGCTTCGTTGATGACGACAGCGCGCGGGGTTTTGGGAAATCCAAGCAGTTCGGCTACGGCCGCGCGCAGAACATTGCGATCGACTGCGGCCATGCGGTCCATGCGCCAATTCTCAGCGTGAGACTCGATCAGTTTGTCGATGTCGGCCGCGCGGTCCTGTGCGACCCGGAAGATGTCATCGGCAAAGCCCTGAACCTCAGCCGCCACGTCGCCGCGGCCCTTCCAGAAGGTCTTGCGCACGTCGTCGGCCTGCTGCTGGCCCACGTCAGCCTGAAACAACATCTGCAGCGCCAGTTCGCGGGATTTGCGTCGGGTACCCATGGGGGATGTCGTACGTCGTCCGGCATCGGCAAAATCGAAACCGCAGTAGGTCATCGATGATTGGGCCGAGCCGGAACGTTCTTAGTTTACAGGAAAGAAATCCGCGGATCAGCGATTGCGCGTTTTGCGGGTGGAGCTTTTCCTTTCGCGCATGACGGAGGACCGAGGGCGAGCGACGCTTTTGGTTTTGCCGGCGACCTCGGCCTGTCGCGCGACGCTTGACGCGCGCCGTGCGACGGTCTTGCCTTTTCCGACGACCGGCGACTGGCGCCCGACGACAGGTTTCGTTTTTCTGACAGCTGATAGCTGAGAGCCGACGGCTGTTTTCAGATTCGCCATCTCCACCGCCGTCAGCGCGGCTTCGAATCCTTTGTTGCCCATTTTCAGCCCGGCGCGGTCGATTGCCTGCTCCAGTGTCTCGCAGGTGAGCACGCCGAATGCGTGCGGGACTCCGGTTTCCTGCGCCGATTGCCCAATCCCGCGGGCCACTTCGTTCACTATTACGTCATAGTGCGCGGTGTCTCCGCGCAGCAGGCACCCGAGGCAGATGATGGCATCGTACTTCTTGGTTTCGGCCAGCGTGCGCGCGGCGGAAGGAATCTCAAACGCGCCCGGAACGCGGACGACCGCGATGTCTTGCTCCCTTGCGCCGGAGCGAACCAGTCCGTCGTACGCGCTTCTCAGCAATCGATCGGTAATGAACTCGTTGAAGCGGGAAACAACAATTCCGAAGGTAAGACCGGTCGCGCCGAGGCCACCGGCAACCGTCTTGCTCCTGATCTGAGTTTCGGTATTCGCTCCGGTTTTCCCTGAGTCTCTGTGTCTCTGTGGTGAAATGATCGTTTCCTCAGAATAACTAATGATAAACGGGAATCCGCGAAAATCCGCGTTGATCCGCGGAGAGGAAGCTAACGCCCCTTGAACTGCGCCGGACGCTTCGCCAGAAACGCCGCCGTCCCTTCTTTCTTATCTTCCGTGGTCGAAGCCCGGCCGAACAGCACTGCCTCGATGTTCAGGCCTTCCGCGAGCGTCGTTTCCATGCCTTTGTTCACAGCTTCCATCGTGTACTGAACGGCCAGAGGCCCGTTGGCAATAATCTTTCGCGCGATGGCTTCGGCGCGGGGAATCAGATCGGCGGGCGCGGTCACTTCATTCACCAGGCCGATGCGATATGCCTCTTGTGCCGAAATCATTTCGCCCGTAAGCAGGAGCTGCATGGCAAGCCCTTTGCCGACGAGGCGCGGCAGGCGTTGCGTGCCGCCGTATCCGGCAATGATTCCGAGTTTCACTTCCGGCTGGCCAAGCTTCGCGGATTCGCTCGCCAGTCGCATGGTGCAGGCCATGGCAACTTCGCATCCGCCGCCGAGCGCGAATCCATTGATGCAGGCAATCACCGGCTTGCCCACCAGGTTCTCAATCAGATTGAGCACGCTTTGCCCGCGCTGCGCATACTCCTTGGCGATGACCCCTTCGTTCTGCGACAGTTCGCCGATGTCGGCGCCGGCGATGAACGCCTTCTCGCCCGCCCCGGTCAGGATCGCCACCCGAACGTCGGCGTCGTTCTTGATGTCACTAAACGCCGCGCGCAGTTCTTCCATGGTGGCCATGTTCAGCGCATTGAGCTTGTCAGGCCGGTTTACGGTGAAGTAGGCGATTGAGTTTTTCTTTTCGAGGAGAATGTTGGAGAAGGTCACAAGAGGTCGGGCCTTTCTGCCGAACTTCGAGGGGTATCAATCTGACGGAGCGCTGCAACCGTGTCCCTCATGTCATTCTTATCGGCTTGAAGTCCCATCCTTTCCGTAACGACGCGCCATAAATACTCACCTATGCTTTCATCTGAAGCTCGGGTCACCAATAGCTCATAAACCTGCCCTATATAGCCGTCATACTCATCCTGCGCGTTTGGTTCGCTCTTGACGCCAATCGGATCCCACACCTGCATCAGCACACGTCGGATATCAACTCTAATTCGTCGAGATTCGTTTTTGTCAATCATGTTCTTTGCCCGCGGGGCGGGTGAGGGCACCCGCCCCTACGCGTGCATCCTTAAGACTCAATCCATCTCAACTGGTGTCATCCTGAGCGAAGTTGGATCATTCGCTCGCGAATGATTCAACGCAGTCGAAGGACCCCGTGCAACTCTAAGCCAACAGCGGCGCCTCAGGGAATTCTCCCATGGGGTCGCGGCCGAAATACCTCTCCACGTTCCCGCAATTACGCACGGCCAAGGGGTCCCTCGACTCCGCAAGAACTTCGCCGTGCGAAGTCCTTGCTTCGCTCAGGATGACAGGCTTATTCGTGTCCCGCCGCGCTGACAATGCGATCTTCTTACCACTGGGATGAAAAGGGCCGCTAAGATTGCTGCGCTGAGAACCGTCATTCCCGCGACTGCCCAGTCAAAGTTGTGCCAGCCGTCATCTATCAGCGCGTAAATCAGGACCACGAACACCGCGAGGTCGGCGAATAGGGCGATCGGCCATCCCCACAACCTTCCTTTCCTGAGGCCCACCCAGCCGATGAGTGCGACGATGCCGGGCCCCCCTATTGCCGCGGCAGCGAAGATCAGCCCCCAGCCATCTCCCAACGCAAGCAAGTAAACTGGAAACGCGATCAAGAGAAGGGTGTAAAGGAGGAAGCTCATCACACCCGAACGTTTCATGTTTTATCCTTGGTCACCGTGGCGAATCAGGATTCTGATCCGCGTTCATTCGTGCAAATCTGTGGAGATGAATTTTACAGCTTATTCGGACGAGGACTGTTCGGGTCCGAATAATCGTAGAACCCCTTCCCCGTCTTGCGTCCGTACCAGCCCGCCATCACCATCCGTTTCAGCAACGGAGGCGAGGCGAACCGCTGCTCTTTGAATTCGTCGTACATCACGTGCGTAATGTAGTAAGTCGTATCCAGACCCACGAAGTCCAGCAGCGTGAACGGCCCCATGGGATAGCCGCAGCCAAGTTTCATGGCGCTGTCGATATCCTCGATCGAGCCCACGCCCTCTTCGTAGGCGCGAATCGAGTCGAGCATGTACGGCACCAGCAGCCGGTTCACGATGAATCCTGTCTTATCGCTGGTTCGCACCGGGACTTTGCCCAGCTTTTTTGCGAACTCGTACGCAGCGTCGTAAACGTCGCCCGCCGTGGCGATGGTTCGCACCACCTCCACCAGCTTCATCAGCGGCACCGGATTAAAGAAGTGCAGCCCGATGAAGCGCTCCGGGCGTTTGGTCGCGGTCATCAGTTCTGTGATTGAAATGGACGAAGTGTTCGACGCGAAAATCGCGTCTTTCTTTACGATGGCGTCGAGCGCGGCATACATTTCTTTTTTCTGGGCGGCGTTCTCAATCACGGCCTCGATCACGATGTCGCAGTCGGCCAAGTCTCCTTTGCGCGTGGTGCCTTTCAGTCGCGCGAGCGTTTCCGTTTTCTGCTGCGCGGTGATTCCGCCCTTCTCCGGCGGCCGCTCGGCAAACTTGGCGAGAGACTTCTCGATGCCTGCGAAGCCTTTGTCGAGAAACTTCTGCTCGACTTCAAGCACGGTGACGTCGAATCCTGCCGACGCCGCGATTTGCGCGATGCCCGAGCCCATCAGTCCACAACCGAGTACGCCAACTTTCTGGATAGCCATTTCAACTTCCTTCCCGCTTCAAATTCCTCTCCCCGGGTTTACGCGGATGGACACAAATAAACCGCTTACCACAGGGACCTAGGGCCACAGAAAAGCAAAGAAGCAAACAGAAGAATGCGTTCTCCTGTGCCTCTGCGACTCTGTGGTGAAAAGCTCCGCTGTTTGGTCATGTGCCAAAGCGTCCCCTTTTCCGCGCCCAAATCCTACCACCGCCGCCCCACTTTCACCCCCAAGCGCACCTTTTGTAGTCTTCCACAAGCTGGTGGTTGACGGTTTCCTTTGCCAGTTGGTATATTTAAACAGTTCCGCGAGTACACCCTGGATTGCCTGCACGTGTGTCCCGTTGCTGCGTTTTGCGCGGCGGACGCCGGAAAAGCAGTTAAGGTTTACAGAAACAACGTCTTGGGACAACCGCTGTTGCGCCACAAGACGCCTCGCTGAAACGTTCTGCGAACCGCTCCCGGCAAGGGAGATTATGCGGAGCGATGCTGGCGAAACGGAGCGCCTCCGGCTTCATTCACTTGAAGCAGGGCTTGGGGCCACCGTCGTCAGACCTGTCAAAGGGAAAAACGAAATTCCGGTCGAATTGTGCCGGAAGTATGGGTAGCAACGCTAACGCTATCCAATCGAATCCTGGACGAGAACCGGGAACAGTGTAATGCGCGCCCGATCCGCGCGAAATTGTGTGCGGGCGGGAAATGCGCGTCGTCGTTTGCGAAGTCAAGGAGCAAGAGTGCCTACTTTCAATCAACTGGTGCGCCAAGGTCGTGAGAAGCCTCGCTATAAGACGGCAAGTCCGGCGCTGCAGTCGTGCCCGCAAAAGCGTGGTGTATGCACGCGCGTGTACACGCAAACACCGAAGAAGCCAAACTCGGCGCTTCGCAAAGTTGCTCGCGTGCGCCTGACAAATGGCATTGAAGTCACCACGTACATCCCCGGTGTCGGCCACAATCTGCAGGAGCACTCGATTGTGCTGATCCGCGGTGGTCGCGTAAAGGACTTGCCGGGTGTGCGCTATCACGTGATTCGCGGTGCGCTGGACGCAGTCGGCGTCGCCGGCCGCAAGCAGGGAAGATCGAAGTACGGCGCGAAACGGCCGAAATAGTTTTGTCGAGGCGTAGCTTGCTACGTCTCAGACGTTGAAAAGCAACGTCTCTACAGGAGTGCAATGCCACGCAAAGGACATATCGCAAAAAGGACCGTGGAGCCGGATCCGGTGTACGGATCGGACCTGGTGACGAAGTTCGTCAACTCCATGATGTGGTCGGGCAAAAAGAGCACAGCCGAAAAGATCGTCTATGAGTCGATGAGCCGGCTGGAGAAAAAAGGTGGCGACGAGGCGCTGAAGCTGTTCAAGAAGGCCGTCGAAAACGCTAAACCGCTGCTTGAGGTGAAGAGCCGCCGCGTCGGTGGTGCAAACTACCAGGTGCCGGTTGAGGTCAACGCCGACCGCCGCACCTCGCTTGCGATCCGGTGGCTGGTGACGTATTCGCGCAGCCGGGGCGAAAAGGGCATGATCGACAAGTTGAGCAACGAATTGCTGGATGCCGCCAACGGCAAGGGCGCCGCCATCAAGAAGAAAGATGACGTTCACCGCATGGCCGAAGCTAACAAGGCTTTTGCGCATTACCGGTGGTGAGTAATTGGGAAATTTGGAAATCGGGAATTTAAGACGCTGATGTGATTTTGCATTACGCAATTTCACAATTACCAAATTTAGGGTGGATTTTTTGAGCAGTACGTCAAACACGATCGGCGAGCAGGAAGTCCGGAAGGAAGACAAGAAGAAAGCTGTGTCCAGAACAGTCCCATTAGAGCGCTGCAGGAACATCGGCATCATGGCCCATATCGATGCCGGCAAGACCACTACGACTGAGCGCATTCTTTTCTATACCGGAAGGACGCACCGCATCGGCGAGGTCCACGAAGGCACTGCGACCATGGACTGGATGGAGCAGGAGCAGGAGCGCGGCATCACCATCACTTCCGCGGCGACCACCTGTTCCTGGCGCGACGTTCGCATCAATATCATTGACACGCCTGGCCATGTGGATTTCACCGCTGAAGTCGAGCGGTCGCTGCGCGTGCTCGACGGCGCGGTTGCGGTGTTTGACGCAGTCCACGGCGTGCAGCCGCAGTCGGAAAAAGTCTGGCGCCAGGCCGACAAGTACGGCGTTCCCCGCATCTGCTTTATCAACAAGATCGACAAGATGGGCGCCGACTTTGAGCATGCCGTCGATACCCTCCGCAAACGCCTCAATGCCAAGCCAGTCGCAATTCAAATTCCCATCGGACAAGAAGACAAGTTCAGAGGCGTGGTTGATCTGATCGAGATGAAATCGATCACCTGGGAAGACGACACCATCGGCGCCGAGTACATTACCGGCGAAATTCCCCCTGAGTTGCAAAAGAAAGCGGAAGCCTTCCACACCGCGCTGGTCGAGACTGTCGCCGAGAATGACGACGAAATGCTGCACAAGTTTCTTGAAGGCGAGAAAATTTCGGCTGCTGAACTGAAAGCCTCGTTGCGGAAATCAACCATTGCGCTGAAGGTTTTTCCCGTCGTCGTCGGCACCGCGTTCAAGAACAAGGGAGTGCAGCCGCTGCTCGATGCCGTGGTGGACTATCTCCCATCGCCGTTGGACACGCCAGAGATCAAGGGCCACAATCCTGACAAAGCCGGCGAAATTCTGACCCGCAAGGCGGACGACAGAGAGCCTTTTTCAGCTCTGGCATTCAAGATTATGGCGGATTCGTTTGTGGGGCAGCTGATTTTTATCCGCGTCTATTCCGGTCAGCTTAAATCAGGCGATTCAGTCTTAAATCCGCGCACCGGCAAGACGGAACGCATTGGCCGTCTGCTGAAGATGCACGCCAACAAGCGCGAAGACATTCAAGAAATTCTGGCAGGCGATATTTGCGCTGCGGTTGGACTCAAAAACGTAGGCACAGGCGACACCATTTGCGACGAAGACAAACCCATCGCGCTGGAGTCGATTACGTTTGCGGTGCCAGTGATTTCAGTCGCGGTCGAGCCCAAGACCAAGGCCGACCAGGAAAAGATGGGCATGGCGCTGGCTAAACTGGCCCAGGAAGACCCGACCTTTAAAGTTCATACCGATCCCGACAGCGGTCAGACCATCATCAGCGGAATGGGCGAGTTGCACCTGGAAATCATCGTCGATCGCATGATGCGTGAGTACAAAGTCGAGGCTAATGTCGGCAAGCCGCAAGTGGCATATCGCGAGACCATTCGCAAGCACGCCGAAGCGGAAGGCAAGTACATTCGCCAGACCGGCGGGCGCGGTCAGTACGGACACGCCAAGATTTATCTTGACCCGCAACCCGCTGGCGCGGGATACGAATTCGTCAATGACATTGTTGGCGGCTCGGTGCCGAAAGAATTCATCAAGCCGATCGACCAGGGTATTAAAGAGGCGCTCGAAGGCGGAATCCTGGCTGGCTATCCGATGGTCGATGTGAAGGCTACGCTTTTCGACGGCAGTTATCATGACGTCGACTCGAACGAAATGGCATTTAAGATTGCCGGTTCCATGGCCTTTAAGGAAGCCGCGCGCAAAGCGTCACCGGTGCTGCTGGAGCCGGTCATGGCGGTCGAAGTGGTGACCCCGGAAGATTACGCGGGATCGATTATGGGCGACCTGAGTTCGCGGCGCGGACGCATTGAAGGCATGGAGCATCGCGCGGGTTCACAGGTGATCAAAGCGATCGTTCCGCTGGCAGAAATGTTTGGCTATGCGACGCATATGCGCTCGAGCACGCAAGGGCGGGCGGAATACTCGATGCACTTTGCCCGCTACGAAGAAGTGCCGCGTGGCGAGGCGGACGAGATTATCGGCAAGGCGACGGGCAGCAAAAGGTAGTTCGCGGGTGTCCGCGGCAGAAAAGCAGGTTCCTCACCCCGATGAATCGGGGTTCGGAATGGCAGGGATTTGGGTTCGAGCTAATAGCTAAGAGCAGAGGGAAAGAAGCAATGGCGAAAGAAAAATTTGAGCGTAATAAGCCGCACTGCAACGTAGGGACGATTGGTCACATCGATCATGGCAAGACTACGTTGACGGCGGCGATCACGAAAGTGTTGTCCAAGCACAACCCGAAGATCCAGTTCCGGTCGTTTGATTCGATCGACAATGCTCCGGAAGAAAAGGCTCGCGGAATCACCATCGCGACGGCGCACGTCGAGTACGAGACGGCGAACCGGCACTACGCGCACGTAGATTGCCCGGGCCACGCCGACTACATCAAGAACATGATTACGGGCGCGGCGCAGATGGATGGCGCGATTCTGGTGG
>JAYTFR010000020.1:0-48366 GCA_043734125.1 Acidobacteriota bacterium
CGGCCTGGTGCTGGGACGCGGGGTAAAATCTCGCGAGCTGGCGCTGGATTATTTCGCAAAGCGCAGCGGTCAGAGCCACGGCCGCCAGATGCCTTCTCATTACAGCTACGCCGATCGAAATATTTGGAGCGTGCCGACGCCAACAGGCGCGCAGCTTCTTCCGGCCTGCGGAATTGCCTGGGGGATCAAGCTCGATGGGAAACCGAATCTTGTCGTCACGACGATCGGCGATGCCGCGACCCGGCAGGGTGATTTTTTCGAGGCAGTTTGTTTCGCGAAGGAAAAGCAGTTGCCAGTGATGTTCGTGGTGGAAGACAACGCCTACGGCATCAGTAGCCCGACGCGGAAAATTAATCCGCTCGCAATTGGCGTGCTTCAGCCTAACGACTGGCGGCAAATCGACGGCTCCGATGTGCAGGCAGTCTATGACGCCGGACACGATGCGATGTCCGAACTGCGTGCCGGCAACGGCCCGGTCTTTCTCTGGGTGACGATGGAGCGCCTTTCGAGTCACACCAGCACGGATGACCAGAAGCTTTATCGCAGCGCGGAAGAACTGGAGAAACTTGAGACGGGCGATCCGCTTCGCAATTGGAAGGACCGTTTGATCGCGGACGGCGACATCTCCGCCGAAGAATACGCGAAGCTCGATAACGAGATTAAGGAGCGTGTCCGGCAGGAATTTATCGACGCCGAGCGCGATCAGGATCCGACGGCGGACGAGCTGGAGTTGCAGGTGACGTCCACGCCGCCGGTTCTCGATGATGAGGTCCTGCCCGCCGGGAAATATCGAATCGGCGACACGGTGAACAAGACGCTGCATGCAGGCCTTGCGAAAGATCCGAGAAGGATCGTCTTCGGGGAAGATATCGAAGATCCCAAGGGCGGAGTCTTCCGCCTCACGCAAAAGCTTTCGACGGAATTTCCCAGCCAGGTTTTCAATTCTCCGCTGGCGGAGTCGACAATCCTCGGAGTCGCGTGCGGCCTTGCTTCGTATGGAAAGCGTCCGGTTTTCGAATTGCAGTTCATCGACTTTATCGGACCGGGCTGGAATCAGCTCGTAACGAACCTGGCAACATTGCGCTGGCGCTCGTTCGGAACATGGAGCTGCCCCGTCGTGCTTTACGCTCCCTACGGTGCGTATCTCCCGGGCGGAAGCCTCTGGCACAGCCAGGCGAATGAAGGCGCCCTGGCTCACTATCCCGGAATTAACATCGCGATTCCAAGCACGCCGGAAGATGCCGCGGGCCTTCTTTGGACCGCGATGCATTGCGATGATCCGACCATCGTGCTCATCCCGAAGCATCTGCTTTGGGCGGAACATGAATCGGCGGAGCCCATCCGCGCAGTGCCGTTAGGTGTCGCGCGAAAACGTCGGGCTGGTTCGGATGTGACCGTCGTAGCCTGGGGGAATACGATTGAAAAATCGCTGGAGGCGATCGAGCAACTTGGTGACGAAGTCAGCGTCGAGTTGATTGATCTGCGCTCGATTGTGCCGTGGGATCATGCCGCGATCGAAGAGTCCGTTCGGCGCACGGGGCGACTCATTGTTGTGCAAGAGGACACCGAAAATTGCAGCGTCGGTCAGATGATCATCACTCACGTCGCAGGTCAGGCGGACCTATGGAAGGATCTTGTAAGCCCGCCGATTCTCGTGAGCAAAGGGAACGTCATGATCGGCTACAACCCAATCTACGAATACGCGGCACTGCCGGACGTGGAGCGAATTCTCGCCGCGATTCGTCGCTCCGTTTCAACGCAGGGAGAGCGCGTGACGATTGCCCCGACACAAGAGCGCGCGACGCCGGTTCCTCCTAAGGCCGCGGACGCTGTCGTCCCCGCAACTCCGAAGCAAACCGAACAGCAAGTGCAAACTATCACCGTCCCGATCATGGGTGAAGGGATTCGGAACGCGAAGGTCGTGACCCTTTTGAAAAAGCCCGGCGATGCGATTGAGCTGGATGATCCGCTTTGCGAAGTAGAAACCGACAAAGCGGTTTATCCGATCGAGTCGTCATTCGCGGGCACGATGGGCGAATGGAAAACGGAAGTCGGCGCAACGGTCGATATCGGGCAGGACATCGGAAGCATTTTGAGTGGGGACGCAACTTGGAGCGACCAACTGGAATCGCTCTCGGAAACGTCCTCTGCCGCGACTTCTAAAAATGGCGACAGGGAAGCCGCCGCGACGGTGAAGCGTGAGGTTCCAGTTCGCCGTTCGGATAATTTTCAACAGCCTGCGTTATCACCGACGATCACGCGTCGACTCGGCCGCGTCGTGCCTGCGAATCTCCAGGTGGATGCGCGGTGGGACGCGATTCAACGCGCGCGCGCCGCGGCAAAAAGCGCGGACGGCGATTCAGCGCCATCGCCTTCTGTCATGCTCGCTTGGGCGGTGGTGCGAGGGATGGAAAAACACGCCGCCTTCCGCCGCGTCATGATGGAAGACGACACGATTGTGCAGCATGACGACTTCGATCTCGGCATTGCTGTCGCGCTCACGGACGACCGACTTGCGACTGCGGTCGTGACGAATGCGAACAAGCGAATCTGGCCGGATTTCGTCGAGCGGTACAATCAAACAGTCGAAGAAACACGAGGTGGTCGTGTCGATGCGGTGAACACGCCGATCGTGATAAGTAGTCTTGGCGCGTTCGGGGTTCGCGCGGCGGCGCCGATCGTTGTGCCGCCGTCGATTGGAACATTGTTCATCGGTTCGGCACATTACGAACTGCTTCAAAACGGTGCGAATTCGAAGCCGTCCGAGGTGATCACTTTGTCGCTGACGTTCGACCATCGTGTCGTGAACGGCGCGGGCGCGGCGAACTTCGTCCGCGACATCGCGAATGAAATCGAGCGGTTTGCAATTCCGGCCTCCTCAGCGCCGGTGCCGGCAGGTTAAAGCTACGGCGCCCAGGACGGCGCGCGCTTCTCATTAAACGCGGCGACGCCTTCGCGCGCTTCGTTCGATTCGCGCGCTTCCATGTGATGACGCAGCGCAACTTTGATGTCCTCCTCAACCGAGGTTGACCAGAGTTCTTCGAGCAAACGCTTGCTCCTCGAAAGCGCACCGGGCGCGCTTTGCAGGATTGAACCGACGGTCTGTAGCATTACCGCATCTAACTCGTTAGGCGCGACCACGCGGTTCACGAGCCCGATCTCTTTCGCCCGATGGGAGTCGATCAATTCACCGGTGAAGAGGAGCTCGCGCACATCGCGTTCACGCAATTGCCGCCGCAGAAATGTCATGACGAGCCCGGCGACCAGTCCCCGTCGCGCTTCGGGATAACCAAATTTTGTATGCTCGGTCGCGATGACAAAATCGCAGGCCGACATAATCCCCGCGCCACCGGCAACCGCCGCGCCGTGAACCGTCGCAATCGTGATCAAACGCGTCTGGCTGATGCTGAGCAAAACTTTCGCCACCATCTCCGCCGAGTGATGAGCCTTCGCGGGTTCGGCCACTTCGCTGAGATCAAGTCCCGTGCAAAATGCTTTCCCGGCGCCCCGCAAAATGAGCACGCGTTGCGCAGGATCGGCGGATGCCTGCTCGACCGCGGCGACGAGTTCCGCCATCAACTCAATCGTTAGGGCGTTACGGCGGTCGGGCCGGTTCAGGGTGACAACGGTGACCTGCGGCGATTGTTTTTCGGTGAGAACGACTGGCATGCTTTAGCTTCTTCTGTCAGTAACATCTAGCACGATGGAATCCGTCAAGCTCATCGAATGTCCGCGGGATGCCTGGCAGGGACTTCCTCGTCACGTTCCGGTTGAACGCAAAGTAGAATATCTGCGCGCGTTGGTGGACGCTGGCTTTCGACACATTGATGCAGCGAGTTTTGTCTCGCCCAAAGCCGTTCCGCAGATGGCTGATAGCGAAGACGTGCTGGCGCAACTCGGCCGCGCGGATGGCGTTGAAATTATCGGTATCGTCGTGAATGAGAAGGGCGCGGAGCGCGCGATTGCGACTGGAGCGGTGAGCACTCTTGGCTTTCCGTTTTCGATTTCGGAGACGTTCCTGCGCCGGAATCAGAATCAATCGCTAGAAGAAAATCGGATGACATTGCAGAGGATCAGCGAACGCGCGCAGAAGGCGGGACTACAAGTGGTCGCTTACATTTCGATGGCGTTCGGCAATCCTTATGGCGACGCGTACGATGCCGAAGAAGTTGTCGCGGCAGTGGATGTGTTAGAGGCCAGCGGGATCACCATGATTTCGCTCGCCGACACGGTGGGCATTTCTTCACCGGAACAGGTTGGGGCGCTGGTCTCGGCAGTGAAAGACAAATTCAGCTACCTCGAAATCGGAGTACACCTGCACAGCCGCGCAGAGCACGCGAGAGCGAAAATCCTGGCCGCATACGACGCTGGATGCCGCCGCTTTGATTCTGCCCTGGGCGGCCTCGGCGGCTGTCCCTTCGCGCAAGACATGCTGGTGGGAAACATTGCGACGGAAGTTCTGCTGGAAACGCTTCGCGATCATGGCGCCGAACTCCCGCCGCTCAAGCCTCTCGATGTCTTGCTGCGGGCTTCGAAGGAAATCGGGGCACGTTACACAGCGTCGCACGGGGCGGATTAAGGCAGAAACCCGTACACGTCCAACTCTGTCCTGCTTCCGATATACACCTTGCCGTTCGCAACCGTCGGCACCGTAAACTTCACCGCATTGCCTGCCTGATCGCGCCCGTTGGCGACCTGCGAACTGAACCAAAGCTGTGTGGAAACGTTACCAGCATCCAGCGCATACAACACCGCCGGACCGCCACAAGGACTCGCGGCAGTGCCGAAGCACCCCACGTCCATGGCCCAGACAATTCCATTCGAAGCGCCAGCCGACGAAATCACCGGAGTCGCGCCGGGGAATCCAAAACAATGGAAGGATGCGGTCGAAGGGCCGGTGCTGAAGTTGAGTTGCGGACTGAACAGATATGCTTTGAGCGCATCACAGTTGCCGTGATCGCCCGATCCTGCAATGTACAGGGTGTTGTTCCAAAAGGCGGGAGTGGTCCAGGAGCCTTTGTCGGCCTGGAATTCCTGGACAACGTTGTCGCTTCCCGACAAGAAACCACCCATGCTGTCGCGATCCAAAAGATAGATCAGTCCCTGCTTGCCTCCCTGCACCATGAGATGAGGGGGACCGGTCGTCTGATCGGGAAGAAGCACTACGCCGCCGGAGCCGAGGTCGGCGTCGTATTGGTTCAGAATCATCTGATTATTCGGTGTGAAAAAATCCACCACGCCGAGAGCGCCAGTCGAACTGATTTTTAAAATGCTGTCGCCGTAGTCGTTTCCGGAAGTGTCGGCGTCGAAGGTTCCGTTGCCGGTGGCGACGTACAGGTTGTTGCTGCTGTCGATGGCGGGAGCGTCGCCGCCCATCCACACGCCCGCCAGCCCGCCGTTCGGCGAGGTGTTGAGGACCTCAAGCTGCTGTTGCACGTTGGCGGCGTTGTAGCCGATCATCCACCCGTGATACGGGTAGGCGTCTTCGTGCGAGGCCCATGAAATCAAGACCATGTCGTAAGCAAATCCGCCGACATTGACGTTTTTCAGCAACGCCAGGCCGGGTCTCTGCCCTTGTGACCGCGGGTTGAAAGCTAACACTCCACCCGAGGAGCCATCTCCCGTGCCGGCAACGGACGCGATGATCGTCACAGGGGACACTAACTGCTCTGCTCCGGTGGTCAGGTCGATGGCATGCAGCCGCTGATTAAACGTCGGCGGATTCCCCCCGCAGCCTCCAATTTCCGACTTACTCACGACGTAAAGGGTTTTGGTGGAGGGATCGATCACTGGCGTGCCCGTGACGCCTACTTCGGGCTGGATGTCCCCATAGCCACTGCCCACGTCGTACCCGCAGACGGAGGTTTCTGAGAACCCGCCGCCGTGTTGCCCGTCAATCAGGTTCGCATGCCAGAGCTGCGAGCACGGGCTGGCGTCGGCGTCGAAGGCATAAAGGCTGTCGTGTTGCGTGGCCACGAACACGACGTTGTGAACCGCACTGTTGATCGAGACTGACGGGAGCCAAAGGGGCTCGGCATAGATTGCGCCGTCTACCGGACACGAGAATACCTTGCCGAAAGTGCGGGGATTCACATTCGCGGGAGTCAAGGCATACTCCTGAGAGTTCACGCCGTCGCGCGAGGCATCGTAATGGTATGTCGTGATTCCGGCGAGGTCCGTCACTGCCATCGTCGCGGTAGCGGTTTTGGAAGTGTCAGCAACACTAGTTGCGGTCACGGTGTGGGTCCCGACACTGCCGGGCGGCGTATAGAGGCCAGTCGCGGAGATCGTGCCGACAGAATTGCTTCCTCCGGCGGTTCCATCCACCGACCAAGTCACGCCGAGATTTTTGGAATCGTTGGTGACGGTTGCCGAGAATTTCGTGGTTTGCGCCTGTGGACCAAGAACGACCGAGGCCCCGAGCGGATGGATGGCCACCGACACCGGCGGAGGCGGCTGGGTCACGGTCCCCGATGAACCACCACAAGCTGTGAACAAGGCCGTGACGGCCAGCGCAAAAAACGCAAAGCTGCAACGCCAAAAACTGCCTCGAACCATTTCCCCTCCCCAAGCGAAACGATTCCCTCGAAGTAAGAGTAGTATGCGGCGGGAAGGCGGGGGCGTCCAGTGGCTTGTTCAGTCCTCTTAAATGAGGACATATTTCCGAGCGGCAACATCAGTCATTGGCCGTTCGCGAATCATTGTATGCCGGTCGGGTCGTCGTGGTTATTCATTCTGTAAGACGGAACGTGCCGACGATTCCCATGAATACGCCCGCCTTGTTCTTGATTGGAGTTCCTTGCACAGTGACCGAAGCTGCAGTGCCATCCTTGCGGCGGAGGGCGAAGTGGAAGGGGGCAGCGTTGCCACCCTTCTTCATATCGAATAAGCGTTGCGCGGCCTGCACATCGGAGGGGAACACGTACGTGAATGAGGGCTGCCCGATCATTTCAGACGGAGAAGTTCCCAGAATTTCGGCCATGCCCTCGTTGGCAAAGATGGTTTGCGCTTCCGCGTCGATGATCCAGATGCCTTCTTTTCTGTTTTCCATTTCGTCCCCAGCCAGTCAATCTCCCGACTTCGCCGCCGGCAGCACGGTTTCGATCTTTACCCGGGCGATGCGTCGTCCGTCCATTTCTTCGACGGTAAACTGGCGGCTCTCGTAGTGAAACGAGTCACCCGCGGTAGGAATTTTCTGCAGGCGCGAAAGCATGAACCCTGCAAGGGTCTCAAATCCCGAATCGCGAGGGAGTTCCAATTCATACTGTGACTCGAGGTCGCGCAGGCCGAGAGTGCCGTCAACCTCAAAGCTACGGCCTTCTCCTGAAGGATCCTCGGGGGGAGGAGCGATGTCGAACTCGTCTTCGATCTCACCCACCAATTGCTCGAGAATGTCTTCGACAGTGATGATCCCTGCGGTCGAACCGAATTCATCCACCACGATCGCCATGTGGCGCTTGCGATCTTTGAGCTCCTCGAGCAGTTCCGTCAATGGTTTGGTTTCAGGAACGACCAGCGCTTCGTGCATGATCTGGCTGATTTTCATTTCCGCGGGGCGGAAGCCGCCTCCTGGGGAATTGCCGCTGATCAACCGCTGGCGCGCCCAGCGGAGGACATCTTTTGAGTACAGCACGCCGATAATGTGTTCAGGGCCGCTGGCGGGATCGTAGACCGGCACCCGCGAATGCTGCTCCTCCACGACTTTGTCCAAGGCTTCGCTCAAGCTGAGATCGCCGGGAAGCGAAAAAATATCAGGGCGCGGCACCATGACTTCGCGTGCAGAAATGCTTTGCAGATCGAGCGCGTGGTGCACCATTTCCTCCTGCGCGGCCGCAAGTTGCCCCAGTTCGCGGCTGGCGCTGACGATCAGCTTGACCTCATCGGGCGAGTGCACCGGGCCCTCGCGCATCTTGCGCAGGCCAAACATGCGCAGTACGGTTCCCGCCGCACGGCTCATCAGGAAGATGACCGGCCGAGTCAGCGTGAGCCAGACGTCCATGGGAGCGGCGACGGCCAGCGCCACCTGCTCGGCCTTCTGCAGTGCCAGCGATTTGGGTACTAGTTCTCCCAGGATGACGTGCAGGCAGGTAATCAGAGTGAAGGCAATGGCGATCGCCAGGCCGTGCGCATAGGCGACGGCGTGCGGAACCTTCTGGAGAAAATTCATCCCCACGATCACGCGTTCCACCATGGGCTCGCCGATCCAGCCCAGGGTCAAGCTTACGATGGTGACGCCGAGTTGCACGCCGTTTACAACTTCATTCAGATTGCGGTGCAGGCGAAGCAGGATGCGCGACCCGATGCGGTGAGCTTCGATCATTTGCTGGATGCGGGTATCGCGGACAGTGACCAGCGCAAACTCGGCCGCGGCAAAGAAAGCGTTGGCCGCGACCAGAAAAAGCACCAACAGCACCCGAAGCAGCACGAATGCGATCATGTGGCGTAATTCTAACATTCCAAAGCTGTTGCCTGGGTATGTTGCGGACGGCAAAAGAGTCCGCCGTGCGCTAAAATGCAATAGGCCTAGGAAGCAGTTGACGTCGGTAAAGGCTGCCGGCCTTTTGTTACTTCCCCGCTGGTTTTCTGCTTCCCTTTTTCACTGCGGATTGTCTAACACTAAGAACCATCAGATCAGCACACTTTTTGCCATCGCCTTCTGGGAACTAATCCCGGCGGCCTTGCGTACTAAAGGGTGAGAGCTCAGAAGTAATTTTTGCAGGAGGCAGTTGTGAACGGAAACGGAAACGGCCGTAAGAAGCGTCGCAACAAAATAATCATTGTTCTAGCCATCGTAATCCCTTTACTCGTAATTGGCGGAGCGATTGCGGCGTTCTCGCACGGCAGCGCGAAGATTGACCCCTCGAAGCTGGCCAAGGTGGAAAAAGCCGACCTCGCTAAAAGCGTGGTCGCAACCGGCAAGGTCGAGCCCATCACCAAGGTCGAGGTCAAGTCCAAGGCCAGTGGCATCGTTAAAAAGCTGTACGTGGAGTATGGCGACCGGGTGAAAAAAGGCCAGCCTCTGGCGCAGCTGGATAAAGAAGAAATCATCGCTCAGGTGGAACAGTCGCACGCCGGCCTCGAAGGCGCCCAGGCCAATTTGACCAGTTCCCAGGCCGACTACGAGCGCGCTAAGGTGGATGCGGAGAGTCCCGAAATCCCCCTTCTGAAGCGCGCCTACGACCGCGCTCTAGGGATGGCAAAAGACGGCGTAGTTTCCCAGTCGGCGCTTGATGACGCGGAAAAGGCCTACAAGCTCGCGATCAACAAGCAGAGCGTGGCTCGCGCCCAGATGCTGGTGTTGCAGGCCAAGATCGCGCAGTCGCGAGCGGAAGTTGCCCGCGACCAGGCCAACGCCAAGCAGCTGGAAGAACAGTTGAGTTACACCGACATCGTCTCACCCCTCGACGGCATTGTTCTGTCGCGCGATGTGGAAGTCGGCGATGCGGTCAGCTCGATTCTGGTGCTGGGCTCGAGCGCGACGCTGGTCATGACCATCGGCGATACCAGCGAGGTGTATGTGAAGGGCAAGGTCGATGAAGCCGACATTGGTCGCGTTTACTTTGGCCAGCCTTCGCGCATCAAAGTTGAGTCGTTCAAAGACAAGAGCTTTAATGGCAAAGTGACGAAGATTTCTCCCATGGGCGTGGAGAAAGACAACGTCACAACCTTTGAGGTGCGTGTCTCCATCGAGAACCCCGGCGGCGAACTTAAAGCCGAAATGACCGCCAACGCCGAAATCATCCTCGACGAGCACAAGGGCGTTCTGCAGATTCCCGAAGGCTCAATCATCTACGATAAAGACCGTAACGCATCGGTTGAAGTTCCCGACGCCAAAGGCAAAGAAGGAAAACGCAAGGTCGCGGTCAACATCGGCATCTCGAATGGTGCCAAAACGGAAGTCCTGAAAGGGCTCAAAGAGGGCGACCAAGTAGTTCTCCAGTGAATCGACCCGCCCTGACTGCCTCCAGCGGGGGTGCGGGGTTGACAGGCACGGGAGAATTCCCCCGTGCCTTTTTTTTCTGATTTCAAGAAGGAGATTTAATGCGAAATCGTCTTACGGGACGCGCTGAGTGGGTACTCTGCCTGGCTGTAACTCTTGCTGCGAGCGCGACGGCTTTTGGGGCCGAGGGTGAGTTTCATCGCGCGCTGAAGGTCAGCGGCACGGTGAACCTGCAGATTGAAACCGGATCCGGTTCCATCCGGGTCCACACCGGAAGTCCGAACGAACTCAGCGTAATCGGGCACATCCGGTCGGATCGCTGGTCGGAAACTAGTTCGGACGCTATCCGGAAGATCGAGGACAATCCGCCGATCCAGCAAAGTGGCAACGACATTCGCATCGGGCACATCGACGACCCGGAGCTGCGGCGCCATATCTCCATCAGCTACGAAGTGACCGTCCCGCCTTCCACAGAACTGCATTCCTCGACTGGATCGGGCGACCAGGAGATTGCCGGAATCGCTGGTCCGCTTGATGCACGCACCGGGTCTGGCAGTCTGAATCTCCGCGACATTGGCGCCGGGGTGCGGGCGGAGTCGGGATCAGGAGCCATCGAAATCAGCGGCGCCAAGGGGAGCGTCTATGCCCATACCGGCAGCGGCTCGATCGTTGCCAAGGACGTAGCCGGAGGCTTTGATGGGCAGACTGGCAGTAGAAACCTTAAATTGGAGCAGACTTCGCAGCGTTCGGTGCGCGCCCAGACCGGTTCGGGCGATTTGGAATTGCGGAACCTTCGCGGGTCAGTTCAAGCGCAATCGGGCAGCGGCAGCATTCGAGCGGATGGAGACCCTACCGGGCAATGGACGCTACACACCGGTTCAGGCGGCGTAACCCTTGGTTTCCCCCAGAATGCCTCATTTGAGTTGAATGCGCACACCGGATCAGGATCAATCAACGTGAACCATCAGCTTACCGTCCAAGGGGCAATCGGCAAGAAGAACGT
The DNA here is from genome assembly GCA_043734125.1 of Acidobacteriota bacterium. Taxonomy (GTDB): domain Bacteria; phylum Acidobacteriota; class Terriglobia; order Terriglobales; family Acidobacteriaceae; genus Gp1-AA145. The sequence continues at coordinate 10,944 of JAYTFR010000020.1, forward strand.
TCACGGCAAGGTCGGCGGCGGCGGCGTGCCGGTACAAATTGACACCGGATCGGGAGACATTTCGATCGATTGAAAACGCCAACAGTACAAGCCGGCTAATACTTAAGCCTGTGACCTCAGTACCTTGACGCGCCATTCGGCAGCCTTTACTTTCAAAGCAAGCCGGACTTTGCCCGGACACCGAATGACACACCATCCCATAGTTACGCTCACTACCGATTTTGGTTTGAACGACCACTTTGTGGGCACGCTGAAAGGCGTGATCCTTAACATTGTCCCCGAGGCCAATATTGTCGATATCTGCCACTCGGTGCAGGCGTTCGATATTCTCGATGGCGCTCTGGCTCTGGCCCAGGCTTATGCGTACTTTCCGCCCCGGACCGTGCATCTCGTGGTGGTGGATCCCGGCGTCGGCAGTGCGCGGCGGCCTATTGTCGCGGTTTCTGAACAGCACACCTTCGTGGCCCCGGACAACGGCGTGCTTTCGCTCATGTATGCCCGCGAGCAGCGGTTGAGTGTTCGTCACATCTCGTCAAATCATTATTTTTTGCAGCCCATCAGCAACACTTTCCATGGCAGGGACATTTTTGCTCCGGTGGCGGCGTACCTGGCGAAGGGCGTCGATCACGAGAAATTTGGCGAAGAGATTACGGATTACGTGCGCTTCAACGCGCCGCGTCCGAAGCCGGCCGACGGCAACACGCTGCGTGGTGTGGTGCTGCGCGTGGACCGCTTCGGAAACATCATTACCAACTTCACCCCGCAGGACGTTCCCGCGCTTTTGCATGCGAGTGTGCCGCCCTTCACGATAACTGTCGGCAAGCGGGACGTGACAGTGCTGCGTTCCAGCTATTCAGAAGGCGCGCCCGGTGAACTGTTCGCCATTATCGGCAGCATGGGGTATCTCGAGATTTCAGCCTACCGCGGCTCAGCCGCCCAAATCGCCGCTGCTGGGAAGGGCACCGAAGTCCTGCTGGCGCTCGGCGCCGCCGCCGCTGTCAGCAACGGACAGTGACGCAATTGGGAATTCTGTAATTGAATAAAATGAAGCCGGGATTCCCATTCCCTCTCGCTTCTCTTAAGTCTGACTTCGGTTTCGTTGCGCGCTTAAGAGTCTTTGCGGTTTCCCCGGGTTCGCCCCGAAATTCTCAGTAAAAGCAATCCCTGCGCCGCTACAACTGCTTCGACCCTGGACGGACGTAGTGCTCAATTTCGCCGGTCCATTTCAGAAACCGCCAAAGGTTCTCGCGCTCCCGCCAGGAAAACTCCCAGAATTCTAGAAACCCAATCTGGTGCATCTTCACGCCACAGTAAGTCTCAATTCGCCATAGAAGGTAGGGACTACGCCACGGGGCAAGGCGGTGTCCTCGAGTGGCGTTCCACAGGAAGCGGAGCATGCAGAGCATGAAGGAATGATAGCGCGGACGAAGGCGTTCGCGCTTTTAGCTTTTAGCTCTGGCGGCAGTCCGTGGTCGGATTTTGGCCTGCCGATGGAAGCGCAGGCGGTACCGTTCTTGACGGGGGTTGCGCTGAAGGCTGAGAGCTGACGGCTGATAGCTATTTCACAACTCGTACTTCTTCATCAAGTGGCGAAATGACCGGTAGGAAATCCTGAGCACATCAGCGGCGCGGGTCTGCACCCCATTGGATTGCTGCAATGCCGACTTCAGCAGTGAGCGCTCGATTTCGGCAACGTATTTTTCCATATCCATGCCCTCGGGCAGTACCCCGCCAGATGGAATCAAGGCGGAATCGCCGCCCACTCCGGCAGCGGCGGCACGCGCTCGCGCGCGCTCGACTGGAATCTGGACGCTCAGCACCTCGCCAGTCTCAAGCGCGACGGCACGCTCAATCGTGTTCTCCAGCTGACGGACGTTACCCGGCCACTCGTAGTTGGCTAATTGCGCCAGCGATTCCGGGTTGACCAGCGTGATGTTCCGGCCGGCTGACTTGCTGTATTTCTTGACGAAGTGGTTCACCAGCAAAGGCACGTCTTCACGGCGCTCACATAAACGCGGAACCGTGACCGGAATGACATTCAAGCGGTAATAGAGATCCTCACGAAAGGTATTTTCGGCGACCTGGCGTTCGAGATCGCGATTAGTGGCGGCGAGCACGCGCACGTCGATGGCAACCTCGTTGGACCCGCCGACCGGGCGCACGCAGCGCTCCTGCAGCACCCGCAGCAGCTTTACTTGCATGCTGAGGCTCATCTCGCCGATCTCGTCGAGAAAAATGGTCCCGCGGGCCGCCACTTCAAACAGGCCGCGCTTGTTCTGGTTGGCCCCGGTGAACGCGCCTTTGACGTATCCGAAAAGCTCGCTTTCAAGCAGCGTTTCAGGAAATGCGCCGCAGTTGATGGAGACAAACGCCTCGGTCGCGCGCGGCGAACAAGTATGCAGCGCCCGGGCAACAAGCTCTTTGCCGGTGCCGCTCTCGCCGTAAATCAGGACCGTGCTTTGCGTCGAAGCCACGGTGCGAATCGTCTGCTTCAGACGCTCCATGGCTGGGCTCACACCGATGATGTTTTCGAGCGAATTGCGTGTCGCGGCGTCGCGTTTGAGCGCAAAATTCTGCCGGCTAAGCGAAACCTTTTCGAGCGCCCGGCTGATCGCCAGCTTGATCTCATCCACCATGCCAGGAGATTTGCGAATGTAATCGGTTGCGCCTCCGGCTTTCACCGCCTCTACGGCCGCTTCGTAGTCATCGACTGCCGTGATCAGGATTACGGCCGAGTCGGGCGACATTTTGTGGGCGTGCCGCAATACTTCAATGCCATTGATGTTCGGCATTCTTATGTCAGTGATCACCACGTCGTAGAGCGCAGAGTCGAGCTTCTTCTTCCCCGCCTCGCCGGAATTCACGGTCTCAACTTTGTAGCCTTCACGGCGCAGGGTGATGTCGAGCATTTCACAGATAGAGCGTTCGTCGTCGCAGATCAGAATGTTAGCCACGAGCGCCCTCCACTGCCAGCTTGTGCGCCGCGCTGGCTGAAGCCATAGCTCCGGCGGCCTGGGCCAGTGCTTTTACCTCAGCCGCTTTTGGCTCGCCCCGGCGAACCTCCTCGGCGGCACGCCGCAGGCGCAGCACAAAAGTACAACCATGGCCCGGCTTCGACCGCGCCCACACTTTGCCCTCGTGCGCCTGCACGATCTGGTAAACGATAGCCAACCCCAAGCCGGTGCCTCCCTCAAACTGCGACTGAAACGGCTCGAAGATTTTCTCGGTCATCTGCGGACTCATGCCCGGGCCGGTGTCGGTAAAAGTGAACTGCCAATCTGCGCCGGAGCTCTCGATGCCAACGGTCAGGGTGCCGCCGTCCTTCATGGCCCGTACCGCGTTCTCGGAAAAATTCCAGAACACCTGCTTGATGCGGTCTCCATCGGCCAGCGCCAGGGCTTCCTTGACTGCATAACGCCGTTCCACCCGAATCCCTGTGCTCTGAGCTTCGAACCGCTGTTCCAGCAGCGTCAGCGTGTCTTCCAAAACGGGTATGAGATCTACGTTTTGGAACGAGTATTTCTTGGTACGGGAATAGGCCAGGAAATCCGTAATGATTCCGTTCAGCCGTTCCGATTCCCGGGTCACAATCTGCAGTAGGCGTCGGTGCTCTTCGTTCAGTTCTGGCATTTCGGCCAGCAGGCTGGCGCAGCCGGCGATTGAAGTCAAAGGATTCCGCACTTCGTGCGCGATCGCGGCCGAGAGCCTGCCCACCGCTGCCAGCCGGTCCTGCACCCGAACCTCGCGCTCCAGCCGCCGGAGCTGCGTCAGGTCGTCGAGCGTATAGACGTAGCCGACAATACCGCGGTCGGGAACGACGAGTTCGGATGCTACGACACGGAAAGTCTTCCGATAGTCGTTGGCAGCAACGAACCGCACTTCCCCGTGCGCGATCCCGTTCGCCGACTGGGGGAGCGGATCCAGAAAAAGCTCAGCCACCGGCTGGCCCACCAGCTCCGATTCGGCGCGCTCCAACAGCTTTTCCACCATGGGATTTGCCAGGGCAATGCGTCCATCCAGGCCAGTCGTGATCAATCCGTTGCTGGTGGAACGAATAATATTCTCGTGCAGTGCCTGCAGGCTTTCGAGGGCCCCGCGCGTGTACTTCAGGCGCGTGTCCGCCTGGCGGAGTTTGTCCGCGAGCAGGCTCGCAAGGTATGCAATTGCGGCATACCCGAACAGGTTTACCAGAATGATGCCCTGCAGCGTTCGCAACCCGGGATGAGTCACCGAGTACGACGGCACAACCTGGAAATACCCCAGTTCGAGCACGGCAGCGTAAAGAATGAAAGCCAGGCTGGCGGTGACGTAGGCCCAGCGCCGCGACAAAAGAATCGTCGCTACCACGATCACCAGCGGATAAAGGAAGTTCAGCGAACTATCCACGCCGCCAGTGACGTACACCAACAGGCTGACGGTCAGCAGATCGGTCGCAATTTGCAGAACGGCTTGAATCCGAATCTCGTCCCACAAACGCAAAAGAACGAGATGGAGCACCGACAGCGTGTAAGCCAGAAGCATCGCATTCACGAACAGCCCGACCGGAAATGCGACGCGCGTGAACTGCGCCAGGGCCAGTTCCAAACCGAGCAGCACGGTAAGAATCAGAACGCGGACCTTGACCAGCCATGCCAGCCAGGTACGTTCTTCGAATACGGGTTGTATCTGCGCCATTTTTGGGCCAGTGGTGCTCTGCAGGAAGATCCTGGCGGGCCCGCGCCCGCCCTGCCTTAAAGCTAACCTGCCAGTTTTGCGATCATTGCGAACAGCGGCATGTACAGCGAAATCACGATTCCGCCGATCATCACCCCGAGCAAGCCGATGATGACTGGTTCCAGCATCGCCAGCATGTCTTTGGTTGCGCTGTCCACTTCGTCTTCATAGAAGTCAGCGATCTTTTGCAGCATGTTATCCATGGCGCCGGTAGCCTCACCGACTCCGATCATTTGCGTCACCATGTTGGGAAAAACGCCGGATTCGCGCAGCGGATCGACGATAGTGCGGCCTTCCTCGATCGCCTTGCGGACCTTCATCAGCGCCTCTTCGAGCACGGCGTTTCCGGAGGTACGAGCGGTGATGCTCAGGCCCTCGAGAATCGGCACGCCGGAGGTGATCAAAGTTCCGAGCGTCCGGGTGAAACGGGCCACGGCAATTTTTCGCAGCAGGATTCCCAGAATCGGCAGGTGAAGCATGCCATAGTCCATCCAGTACTTGCCGCGCCGGTCTTTACGGATCTGTCGAACGCCAAACACCAGCCCGCCCAAGCCGATGAAGAAGAACCACCAGAACTGCCCGATGAACGCGCTCAGCCCCATGACGATTCTCGTGGGCAGAGGCAATGCAACGTCGAGTCCGGCAAAAAGGTTGGCAAAAATGGGAACGACCCACTTAAGCAACGCGCCCACGATCAGGAAGGCCATCGAGACCACAGCTACGGGATAGATCAACGCCGATTTCACCGCTGACCGCAGCTTCACAGCCTTTTCCACGTATGTGGCCAGCCGCTGCAAAATGATGTCGAGAATACCGCCGGTTTCGCCGGCCTCGATCATGTTGGTCGTCAGGTCATCGAACACCTTGGGGTGATTCCGCATGGCGTTGGCCAGGGTCGCGCCACCTTCCACGGTAGAACGCACGCCATTGAGGGATTTCTGGAATGCGGCGTTTTCCTGGTTAGCGGCAAGAATCTCCAGACACTGCACCAGCGGCAGGCCGGCGTCGATCATGACCGAGAACTGGCGAAAGAAGATCGCGATTTCTTTGGTCTTGACCCTGCCCGAACCGAATGTGGGAAGCGCGAATTCCTTCCCCTTTTCCCGGATGCTTGAGGAGTTGATCTGCTCGCGGCGCAGTTGCATGGAAAGCACCTGCTTGTTTACCGACGTGCGCTCACCACTGACCTTCTCTCCCGCTGAATTCTTGCCTGTGAATGTAAAGACTGGCATTGGGTTCCCTCTCCTAAACGACTGTTCCGTTCTTGGTTAGTGCTTCCCGCTTGCTGTGCCCTTCGCAGCCACGCCGGCAGATCCGCTACGGCCTGCGAGAGTTGCACCGCGGTTAATGATTTCCTGCAACTCGTCCGGATTACTGGACCGGGCCAGCGCCACTTCCAGCGTGATCTGCTTTTGCAGATACAGCGTGGCTAGCGACTGGTTGAAGGTCTGCATTCCAAACTTTTCCTGGCCCGACTGCATGGACGAGTAAATCTGGTGAATCTTGTCTTCGCGGATCAGGTTGCGAACTGCGGCGTTAGGTACCAGAACCTCCATCGCCATCGCGCGACCCTTGCCATCCACTTTGGGCAGAAGGGTCTGACATATGATTCCCTCCAGCACCAGCGACAATTGGGCGCGAATCTGCGGCTGTTGGTGGGCCGGAAACACGTCAATGATTCGGTTGATGGTCGAAGACGCCGAGTTGGTATGCAAGGTTCCAAAAGTGAGGTGGCCAGTTTCCGCAATTCGCAATGCAGATTCAATGGTTTCCAGATCACGCATTTCGCCGATCAGAACCACGTCGGGGTCTTCGCGAAGTGCGGCCCGCAGCGCGTCACTAAAGCTCTTGGTATCGGCGTGCAGTTCACGCTGGTTGACCACGCAATTCTTGTTCATGTGGACAAATTCGATCGGGTCTTCGATGGTCAGAATATGATCGTGGCGCTCGGAGTTGATCTTGTCGATCATCGACGCCAGCGTCGTGGACTTGCCGGACCCGGTGGGGCCGGTCACCAGGACGAGTCCGCGCGGCTTGTCGCAAAGTCTTGCGACTACGGCGGGCAAGCCCAGCTGGTTGAAATTCTTAATTTCGAAAGGAATCACACGGAATACTGCCGAGGTCGCGCCGCGCTGATTGAAAACGTTCGCACGAAATCGGGCGAGGCCCTTCAATCCGAACGAGAAGTCCAGTTCAAGGGTTTCCTCGAAGCGATGCTTCTGCGAGTCGGTCATAACCGAGTAAGCAAGCTGCTTGGTCTCCGCCGGCGTCATCTGAGGCAAGTCGAGTGGAACCAAATGCCCGTGCACTCGAATCTGGGGCGGAGAATTGGTGGTGATGTGGAGATCGCTGCCGCTCATCTCCAGCATCCGTTTCAGCAGATCACTTAACGAAAGCGCCATACCTGGGTTTTCCCCTTTTCTTCAAACGCGCCCGCCCGATCAATGGATGGTTTCGCGCGCCACTTCTTCGAGCGTGGTAACTCCGGCCGCAACCTTGATCAACCCGCTGCGGCGCAACGTAATCATGCCCCGTTCAATTGCCTTCTTCTTCAGTTCGAGCGCGGAGGCACCCACCAGAACCAATTCCTTGATCTCGTCGTCAACTTCCATAACCTCGTACAAACCGCAGCGGCCTTTGTAGCCCGTGCTGTTGCAGACGGTGCAGCCTTTGCCCTTGAAAATCTTCACCGTCTTGGCCTCTTCGGGCGTGAAGCCCTCCTCAATGAGGGCCTGTACCGGGACCTCGACGGGCTCCGCACATTCTTTGCAGATTCTTCGGATCAGTCTCTGGGCGCAGATCAGGTGCACTGAGGTAGCTACCAGAAAGGGCTCGATGCCCATGTTCATGAGACGGGTAATGGTTTCAGGCGCGCCGTTGGTGTGCAGCGTGGAAAGCACAAGGTGGCCGGTGAGTGCAGCCTTAATTGCGATTTCTGCGGTCTCAAAGTCTCGGATTTCGCCTACCAGAATAATGTTTGGATCCTGACGCAGGAACGACCGGAGCGCGGCCGCGAAGTTTAGGCCGATCTGCTCCTTCATCTGCACCTGATTCACGCCGCCCAGCTGAAATTCGACGGGATCTTCAGCGGTCATAATGTTAGTGTCAGGCTGATTAAGGCGCGCGATTGCGGAGTACAGAGTGTTGGTCTTTCCTGAACCCGTAGGCCCGGTAACCAGCACCATCCCATAAGGTTTCAAAATGGCTTTTTCAAACTTGACCAGCGACTCCGGCTCGAAACCCAGCTTGGTCATATCGAGGCGCAAGTTTTCTTTATCCAGCAACCGGAGCACAATTTTTTCGCCCCACAGGGTGGGCAGAGTACTCACGCGAAAGTCGAGCTGCTTTTTCTTGCCGCCAAGCTGCATCTTCAGCATGATGCGGCCGTCTTGCGGAAGGCGCTTTTCGCTGATGTCCAGCTTCGCCATGATTTTCATGCGTGAAGTGATGGCGTCTTTCAGCTTCAGCGGCGGCGACATGATCGACTGCAGGATGCCGTCAATACGGAAGCGCACCCGGAACTCTTTTTCGTAGGGCTCGATGTGAATGTCGCTGGCTCCGCGCTTCACTGCATCTGTCAACACCAGGTTCACAAGTTTTACGATGGGCGCTTCGTCGGCGGCCTTCTCCAAGTCCGCCAGGTCCATCTCCGCCTGTTCCGCCTGGAGTTCGACGGCGGCCTCGTCCAGATCCGACATCGACTGCATGACCTGCTCGAGGTCTTCCTCTTTACTGGCGCGATAGGCCTTTTCAATGCCTTCGATGATTGAGGCTTCAGACGCCACCACCGGCTCAATGTTGAAGCCAGTCATGAACTTGATGTCGTCCATCGCGAACACGTTCGTGGGATCGACCATCGCAATGGTGAGCGACGCCCCTACCCGGCTCAGCGGCAGGATCTGGTAACGCTTCGCAGTCTCGTAAGGAATCAGCTTGACGACGGACGCGTCAATTTCAAAATAGGAGAGATTAATTGCAGGCACGCCGTACTGGCGCGAAAGAAAATTTGTGACATCCTCGTCGCTGAGGAAGTTGAGCTTCACCAATGCGCTGCCCAGGCGGCAGCTGGTCTCTTTCTGGACCTTGGTCGCCTGTTGCAACTGCTCTGGGGTAATAATCTTCTCTTTGACGAGAAGGTCTCCCAGTCTCTGGGACATTTCTTACGCTCCGTGGCTACGCAATAAACACTTACGTCTCTAGGACAACGCGGGCCGAGGACTCAGGCCGCACTCAACACCCACGCGACGCTCACGCAGGAATTTCGCGGGAACAAGCACCGCGATCCGATGACACAAATTGTCATCCTTCTCGAGTAACAGCAAAAGTAACCTTGGTCGTTGTACCCTACGTTTCCGCTAGGGCGCAGGCGAATAGTCGTGAAAAACCTGCAATTTGGTGGTAATTCGCGTTCTGCATCAGGAAGGACATGGCCTTTTGTATAGACTTGGGCAATGCCTATTCGTGCAATTTCCGCGCCCGGTGCACAAATACGTCAGATTTACGCGACCCTCGATCAGGCTTGGGGACCTCAGCACTGGTGGCCTGCACGGAGCCGGTTTGAAGTCATCGTCGGAGCATTTCTCACCCAAAACACTAGCTGGTCAAATGTTGAAAAGGCCATGCGGGAGCTGCGGGGCGCCGGGGTGCTGAGTGTCGTCGGGATCCGGGAAATTGCCCTGGCTGAGTTGCAACAACTGATTCGCTCCTCCGGGTACTTTCGGCAGAAGGCGTCGCGCCTTAAGGCCTTCGTGAGCTTTCTTGATGAACATTACGGCGGCTCGCTGACCAGAATGTTCCGCCAACCGACCGAAGAGTTGCGGGAACAACTGCTTGCGCTGAATGGCGTCGGACCGGAAACTGCTGACTCGATTCTGCTGTACGCCGGACAGCATTCGATCTTTGTGGTCGATGCCTACACCCGCCGGCTCGCGTCGCGCCACCAGATTGCGCCAGACCAAGCGACGTACGAAGAACTGCGTGCATTATTTGAGCGGGCGCTCGCGAATGTGCCGGCGCCAAACGGAGCGTTTCGGCCGCTCGGCGATGCCTTCCACAAGCCGTCGCGCATGAGCATGGCCTCGCGATCTGGTTCCGCGCAGGTGCTTAACGACATGCACGCCTTCATTGTGGGAATCAGCAAACAATACTGCCGCAAGTCGCTGCCGGATTGCGAACATTGTCCGCTCGAGGCATTGCTGCCAGCTGCCAGGCGCGCGGCTTTGGACCGATAACCGCGCTTGGTTTTGCGGACTATAATGACGTGCACGGCCTGCCCCTCCACGGCGGGCGTGCTTCGCGATGGCGCAAACGAATCAGGATCCAGGCGGACGCATCAGCCGCAAGAAGCTCATCATTATTCTTGCGGTGCCCAGCCTGGTGCTTTTTGCCGTTCTGTTCTCGCTCTCGTCCTCTGACCTGCGGTTTATTCAGCCCAAAACCAGCGGCGAAACTGTGACCCTGGTTTCGCTGACCATTCTGGTCTCACTTTTGTTTGGCGGCCTGACGTTTGTGCTCTTTCGGAACCTGATCAAGGTGTTCGCCGAGCGCCGCCTGGGAGTTTTGGGTTCAAAGTTCCGCACTCGTCTTGTTGTCGGCAGTTTGCTGCTGTCCTTCGTTCCCGTCATCGTCATGTTCTGGTTTTCCTACGGGCTAATGAACCGCTCGATCGAGCGCTGGTTCTCGACCCCGGTTGAGGAGGTGCGACAGGACACGGCGCTGATGGCCGAATTGCTTTCGAAATACGCAGCCGAGAATGCCCACGCAGAAGCTGTCGCAATCGCGGCGTCTCCCGCCGTAAAGCATGGGTTCGAAGGCCACAGCTTCGCCGGCGCGCTTGAGGAACTGCGCGTCCACGAACCAACGCTGCAAGGCGGCTTTGCTGTCGCACTCGCCGACGGAGAAATAGAAGCCAGCTTTGGCGTTCCCGCCCCATGGTCGATGCTGAAGCCCAGAATTCCGGCGGGCACTATCAGCGCCGAACATCCGCAAACGCTGAACTGGGAAAACAGAAATTACATTCTCGGCACCGCATCTGTAAATGAACGCGGCGAGATTCTTGTCGCGATCCCGTTGCCGCAAAGTTTTGCTGAGACCCAGGGGCAACTGGCCGCCAGCCAGCGGCGTTATCTGGAATTGGCGCGCGAACGCCGTCAGGTCCGCCTGACCTACATGACAATCCTGATGGCGCTGACGGGACTGGTTCTTTTTGTAAGCACCTGGCTGGCGCTTTATCTTTCAAAGCTTGTCACCCGTCCCGTCGCAGCGCTGGCTGAGGCGACCCAGGAAATTTCCAAAGGCAATCTCGACTACCGCATCGCTGTTCCCGCAACCGATGAACTCGGGGATCTGGTGCAGTCCTTCAACCGCATGGTCGGGGAGTTGCAAACCAGCCGGAAGCAAGTCGACGCTTCCAGCAGCCAACTCAGCGTTGCCAATGCTGAACTAGAGCGCCGCCGGCGCCACATCGAGACAATCCTCGAAAGCATTCCGACGGGCGTGCTTTCGCTTGACGCCAATTTGCGGGTCAGTCACGTGAATCAGGCAATGCTGCGCATGCTGCGCCCGTCTGAAGATCCTTTAGAGCTGCAAACACGCCTTGCGGGTGCGGCTTTGAGTGAGTTGTTTCCCGCCGATGTTCAACAGGATCTCGACCCACTATTGCGCCGCGCGGACCGCATGGGAAGCACCACTACCCAAATGGAGCTTACGGCGCAGCGCAGCCAGTTGAATGTTGCCGTCACCGTGGCGACCACGCAGCACAACGCACAGCGACTGGGCTATGTACTGGTGTTCGAGGACCTCTCGGACCTGCTGCACGCGCAAAAGCAGGCTGCGTGGCGGGAAGTGGCGCGCCGCGTCGCGCATGAGATCAAGAATCCGCTCACGCCGATCGCGCTTTCATCCGAACGCATTCTTCGCCATCTCGACCGCGGCCCCTTGGACGCGGCATCGTTCGAGGTCATACGTTCTTGTGCCACCTCGATCGAAAGTGCTGTCGAAACCGTTCGCACGCTGGTGAACGAGTTTGCGACTCTCGCCAGTTTCCCCACTTCCAAACCCCAGCCTGCGGACATCAACGCTATCGCCGAGAACGCCTTGTCGATGTTCAATGGCAGGCTCGATCAGGTTCAGGTGCGAACATTATTCGGCGACGGGCTTCCCAAAGTATTGGCGGACTCTGAGGCCATCAAGCGCGCCATTGCGAATCTGGTGGACAACGCCGCAGAAGCCGTGCAAAGTTCGATGGTGAAAGAAATTGAAATTTCAACGACGCTGGTCGCCAGCCGCGATGCGGTTGAGATTTGCGTCGCCGACAGCGGCCCTGGCGTCACCCGCGAAGCAAAGGAGCGCCTCTTCCTTCCTTATTTCTCTACAAAGGCGCGGGGAACCGGCCTGGGCCTGGCGATCGTGAGCCGCATCGTGGAAGACCATCACGGCTATATTCGCGTGGAAGAGAATAAGCCCGTGGGATCGAGGTTCGTCATTGAACTGCCGGTCGCCACCGAGGCGGTATTAACCACCGCTACGACCACTTATGCCTAATGTCCTGATCGTTGACGACGAGTCGGCCATACGCGAGTCACTTCGCGGCGTGCTCGAAGACGAGGGATACAAAGTCTCTGACGCAGCGAGCGGTGAAGCCTGCCTTGAATTGGCCGGCAGAAAGACCTTCGACGTCCTGCTTCTCGACATTTGGCTGCCTGGCATGGATGGACTACAGACGCTGGAGAAGATTCGCGAACTGGAGAGTGCTCCCGAGGTCATCATTATTTCCGGGCACGCCACCATTGAAACCGCCGTCCGCGCCACCAAACTGGGCGCTTTCGACTTTCTCGAAAAGCCGCTGTCGGTCGAGAAGACGCTGATCCTGGTGAAAAATGCGCTCGACGCCAAGCGCCTGCGCAGCGAAAACCGTGAACTCAAAAAGCAGGCGATCCGCAAAAGCGAGATCGTCGGCAACAGCATTCCGATGAAGGCCCTCCGCCAGCAGATTCAGCTGATGGCGGTGACCAATGGCCGCGTGCTAATTTTTGGCGAGTCAGGGACGGGAAAAGAACTCGTGGCACGCGCGATTCACGCGCAGAGCTTGCGCAAAGATGAAATGTTTGTAGAAGTGAACTGCGCTGCCATTCCTGAGGACTTGATCGAAAGCGAACTCTTTGGCCATAGGCGCGGATCGTTTCCTGCCGCGGGGTCCGACAAGGACGGCAAGTTTCTCAAAGCGAACAGCGGCACGCTTTTCATGGACGAAATCGGCGACATGAGCCTTAAGACGCAAGCGAAAGTGTTGCGCACGCTCGAAGAGCAACGCTTCACCGCCGTGGGCAGCGATGAGCCAGTCACCGTCGATGTGCGCGTGATTGCCTCGACTAACAAGGACCTTGAGGAAGAAATATCGCGCGGCAATTTTCGTGAAGACCTGTTCTACCGGTTGAACGTGATCCCCTTCTCTGTGCCGCCTCTGCGGGAGCGAAAGGAAGACATTCCGCTGATTGCCCGCCATTTCTTGCGAGAACTTTCCGCGCATTATGGGCGCGCGCCGCGCGAGATTACAGACGACGCCATCGAAACTCTGATGCGCTACTCATGGCCGGGGAACGTGCGCGAGCTGCGCAACGTGATCGAGCGAATTGTGATCATGAACCCAACCGCGACGCGCTTCGACCGCAAGCACCTGCCGCCACTCGTATATCGCGATGGAAGCCGCCGCTCGGGAAGCGAGTTCATGACGTTGCATCAGGCGCGCGCAGCCTATGAACGCGATTACATCCTGAAGAAACTCGATGACAATCACGGCAACATCAGCCGTACCGCGGAGGTGCTGGGCCTGGAGCGCAGTCACCTGTATCGAAAGATGAAAACGCTGGGGATTGCAGTGAAGGAATAACAGTGGGCAGTGGGCAGTTCTTTGCGATCTTTGCGGTTAAAGCTTTTTGACCCAGCTAGGACTTCGCTTCCGGCGATACCATGTGCTCGAGTTGTCTGCGCCAATCCAGGTCTTCGACAAATCCACGCGACTCCCGCCAGTTGGCCCGCACTTTCACGAAAAGTTCCAGATAAACTTTCGTTCCGATCATCTTTTCGATTTCCAGCCGCGCCGCGGTTCCGATCTTTTTCAGCATTTGTCCCTGCTTACCCACAAGGATCCGCTTCTGACCGTCGCGCTCACAGAAGATCGCCGCCGCAATGCGCGTCAGATGGGGCATTTCTTCGTACTGTTCGGTAAGCACAGTGACCGAGTGCGGCACTTCTTCGGCAGCGTTGTGCAACACCTGCTCGCGAATCAGTTCAGCGACCATAAAGCGCGCCGGCTGGTCGGTGACCTGGTCCTCGGGAAAATACTTCGGCCCTGCGGGAAGCGCGCTCACGATTTTCTCCAGCAGCAGCTCCAGCCCTTCAGGCTTTCTCGCCGAGATCGGGATGACCTCTCGGAACGTCCGCAGCTTTGCGTACCGCTCGATCAGCGGCAGGAGTTTGCCCTTCCCGCCGCGGAGCAGGTCAATCTTATTGAGCAGGAGAAACGCGGGCGTTTTCGATTTTCCCAGCAGATCGAACAACGACTGGTCGGATGGATCTTCCTTGCGCATTGCGTCCACGATCAGCAGCACAAGGTCGCAGCCATTGAGCGCCTCGCGAACTTCAGCCATCATTTTCTTGCCGAGGCTGGTATCAGGACGATGCACGCCCGGCGTATCGATCACCACGACCTGCGCGCCCGGTTTGCCTTTCGCTTTGGGGATGTGAATCACGCCCAGCACGCGGTTGCGCGTGGTTTGAGGTTTGGGGCTGACAATGGCGAGTTTTTCGCCCGCCAGAGCATTCAGCAGGGTGGACTTCCCCGCGTTTGGCCGGCCGAGAATGCAGACAAATCCAGAGCGAAACGGCATGACCTTAGCTTATCTTCATCTGTCGCGGATGTGTAAACGAAACGCGCACCCGCTCCACCCGCCGCTCGCTGGCCTGCAGGACTTCGAGCCGCAGACCGTCCTGCTCGATCACGTCGCCTTGCTTCGGAATGCGCCCGGCCAGTTCGCTGACAAAACCCGCAACGGTCGCGGCGCCCTTGCCATCGGTACGGACTCCGAGCAACTCCTCCAGGCGGTCAACATCCATGTTTCCGGGCACGACATAAGAGGATTCGTTTTCCCGAACCACCTGCGCCGCTTCGTGCTCGTCACTGATCTCACCCACGATTTCTTCAACCAGGTCTTCAATAGTCACCAGGCCAGCCACTTCGCCGTACTCCCCAATCACAATGGCCATACGGGTCTTGCTGCGCTGCATCTCGCGAAGCAGTTCGCTGGCCAGCTTGGTTTCGGGCACGAAGTAAAGGTTCCGCCGCATCAGCGACCGAACGGTCTTGCTATGTGCTTCGGTGTCGGCAATCTGAAGCACGTCGCTCGCATAAGCCAACCCCACAACGTTGTCGATGCTTCCTTCGAATACCGGGACGCGTGATAATGCACGGGTGCGAAGCAGCTCAATAAATTTTTCTACCGTGGTATCGGAGGAGACGGCGACCATCTCTGGCCGCGGCTTCATGGCATTGCGCACCGTCTTCTCGCCGAACTGCACGACCGACTGGATGAGATCGCGATTGCTCTCGTGGAGAATCCCTTCCTCGGCTCCGGCTTCGATTAGCGCGTCCACGGCTTCGGCTTGGGTTTCCGGCAACTGGTCTGAATGCTCGCGGGTAAGCGCAGTCACCGACTGCAGAAATCCCAAAATGAGCGTGATGGGCAGTACAAGATAGATGAGAGCGCGCAGCAGCGGAACCCAGGGCGCAAGCCATTTGCCGTCGGTACGGGAAAAGAAAACAAAGGGCAGGAAGCGGTTGAATACGATGACCACCAGAAGCAGCGACAACGCCGCTTCCAGAATCTCGTCCAGCGCCCACGAGCCCGAGCGAAACAGGCTGAATCCCACGATCAAAGCAATCGCGGCCATGAGCAATTGGGTGAGAACGGCAACCGACAATGCCGCCCGCGAGCGGCTGACTTTGAGCTTCGGTTCAACTAGTTTCTCGAAGTTGTCGATATTGTTCTGGAACTCGCGGGAGAGAAATTTCCCGATCTCAGCGTATAGGCGCTCTACGTATGACGAGAGAATGAGCAACGCGAACAGGACCACCAACGTGATTGCGATCGCAACGTTCATGCCCGTGTCTTTCGCGCGGACGCCCCGCGCACTTTGGTCGTCGCGCGTTCGATCAAAGCTGCGGGAAGCCCCAGCCGCACTCGCAATCGTGACTCCTTCTTAGCCATTTCGCCGTCATCGTTCTCGTGATCATACCCTGCCAGGTGCAACACTCCGTGCAGCACCAGGATCTTGACTTCGATGGCAGCGGAATGGCCGAGAGATCGCGCGATCCGGGACGCAATGTCGGCCGAGACCGCAATGTCGCCGCTAAAGCCGTCCACAAAACTTGGTGACGGGAACGACAGCACGTCGGTAGCGTAGTCCTTCCCGCGAAATCGCCGGTTAAGCTCGCGCATGCGTCGGCTGCTCGTCACCAGAAGTGTCGGGGTGCCTTTCAGTCTGGCTGCGCTGCAGGCGTCGGTCACAAAATTCGCCAAGGCCCGGGCACTCAGCCTGGGGACCCGCCTATCCACGATTACTGTGGGCGCCCCTTTCATAAATAAAATATAAAAAAGAAAAGAGGGCAGCAACGCCCTCTTTGCAAAATCCACATTATTCTGCCGCTTCGATGCCGGTACCCCGCGGCTGGGCGACCTGCGCCACAACCTTGCCTGCTTGTCCGATTCCAACCACCTTGGGATCAAGCAGTTCAAGTTGTACTTCAGACTTCACTTTATGCTCGTCGTAGGCGCGAATGATCCGCTGCACCAGGTGGTGACGAACCACGTCGCCCTCGTCGAAATAAACGAACGAAATCCCCTGCACGTTCTTCAGGATGTTCTCGGCTTCAAGCAATCCACTGCGGCGAGCGTTGGGCAAATCGATCTGCGTCACGTCGCCGGTGATGACTGCTTTCGAGTTAAAGCCAAGCCGCGTCACAAACATTTTCATCTGCTCGGAGGTCGTGTTCTGCGCCTCGTCGAGAATTACAAACGAATCGTTGAGCGTGCGCCCGCGCATGAACGCAATGGGCGCAATTTCGATGACATTTTTTTCCAGATACCGGTCAACCTTCTCGGGATCTAGCATGTCGTACAACGCGTCGTACAGAGGACGCAGGTATGGGTCAATCTTTTCCTGCAGCGTTCCGGGAAGAAAGCCAAGGCGTTCCCCGGCTTCCACGGCCGGCCGCGCCAAGATGATGCGATTCACCTTCTTCGCCACCAGCGCGGCTATCGCCATGGCGACGGCCAGGTAAGTCTTTCCCGTTCCGGCCGGGCCAATACCAAACACCATGTCGTGCGCTTCAATGGCATCGAGATACTTCCGCTGGTTCGGGCTCTTAGGCTGCACCGTGCCGCGCCCAAACGAGCGCTGCCGGCCGATTTCGGCCAGTCCTCGCAGCGTCACTTTGGGGTCGGCAACCAGCACGCGCAGCATGCTGTTTAAATCGCCATTTTGAAAAGTATGGCCGGAACGTTGCAGATGGTCGTAGTCCGCGAAAACCTGTTCGGCGCGAGCTACGTCGCGAGGCGAGCCTTCGAGTTCCACTGCATTGGAGCGGAGGTCAATGTTGATGTTCAGGCCGTCTTCGAGCACATGCAGGTTCTCGTCCCTGGTGCCAAACAGCGTTTCGATGTTGGGGCTGACGCCAATACTTTTCTTCATTCGGCTCTGCGTAAACTCCTGGGCGCGAAAAGACTCTGCTTCGGGCATTGATTGGATGGCACAAGATCGTCCGGAGGCGCGTCCTTAAGCCGCCTGCCACGGATTGTTCTTGGCCTCATGAGGTAGGTAGGGAACCGTGCTATAGAAAGCCTACCCCCGCGCGGGATAGCCGTCAACGGCTGCTAACCTACTGCCAGTGTTGCCCTTTCCGGCCAAGTCCCGTAAAATAGTACTTCGATTCCTCCGGCAGGCCTGTTTCTGTACAGTTCCCGGATATCCCACTGAAAAGGCATTCACAGTAATGGCAAACCATTTTTCAGCGCTCAAGCGCGTCCGTCAGACTGAACGCCGTACCGCCACCAATCGCAACAACACTTCGCGGTTGCGCACGGCCCTTCGCGACATGCGCGAAGCCCTCGCCAAGGGAGACAAGACGGCGGCTGAGCGGACCTACCGCAAGACCGTTTCCGCTCTCGACAAGGCCATCCAGAAAGGCGTGCTCCACGAGAACACCGGCGGACGCTACAAGGCCCGCCTGGGCAAGCGACTGAGTGCATTGAAATAGCGCTGCGCTCTGGCTGTCCGTTTCAGTTGTCAGTTCCTAGTGCCCTTCTGATTTCTGGACCGAAAGATGCCCTGCCGCAACCCGTCGCGCGTTTTGCGAAGGCGGAACCCACCATCGCATACGGCAACCGGCCAATTTGAACTTCGGCCACCTCATTTTTACTTGGCTTTGTTTTCGCAAAGTTCTTTTCACAGCGCTGGGTCATGTGCGATACTTGCCCCAATCTTTCAGGAGTTGCGGTTTCCTGTACCTCGACGCAGGCACAAGTCCGCTTTACCCCCGTTGATCGGAAGCTTGAAGGCGGTGTTCCATGCTCCAACGGAGCAATCTCTTATTAATCTGCGTGTTTCTATTTCTAGCCGTCGCCGCCACTGCGCAGACTCCTGGAACCGGATGGGTTGCAATCAGCGGTTCACTGCAAGGGCCAATTTATCCTTGCGGAAATTCTTCTTGTCCAACTTACGATTCGGGACAGATTCAGATCACGGTAAATGGCTTCACGGCTTCGACCCGATACAGTCGGACCGCCTCTCAAAAGACCGCTAACCAGCTGGCAGGCTCGCTCGCCATTCTGCTGAATGCCGCCGCATCTCCTGTCAAGGCCACGGTTTCGAAAGCCAAGATAACTTTGACCAGCAAGGTAAGCGGAACCAGCTCAAACTATCCTTTATCCACTTCGGTTACTCACAGCAGTGCATTCGCTACTGCATCCTTCTCAGCAACCGCATCGGGCACTTCACTCGCCGGCGGCTCCGGGGGCCCATCGCCGATCGGGACGTGGATCAAACAGACCTCCAATAGCACAAGCCTCTGCTCGTCATCGAGCGATGCAGGAGGAAACTGGCCTTATTGTTCGGCCTTCTTCAACGGTTTTAATACGAATCCCAACAATATAGCGGCCGAAACTCCAATCCCAGCCCCGCCCGCCGGGCATGTATCGAACCTCAGCATCCGGCAACTCATGTACGCAGGATGGACTGGACGAGTGATCTGCGAATACCAGCCGTGGTTTGGCCTAAGCACTCACCAAAGCGTGGGATACAACCAAAATTCCTCTGCCACGGTGGCGGCCCAGGATTCATTCATGGTCGCCGAAGGCTGCGACATTAATTTGATTGATTTTTACGGCTCGCTTGATCCCAATCAGAGCTTCAATCTGACAACCACCAATACCGTTTTCGCTGACTTGAATGGTCGCGCCGCCTATCCCCTGAACTTCGGGATCATGGAAGACAAGGGTGCGCTCATTTCGACTTGCCCCACCTCGAATCAAATCGAGAGCGCAACCGTGACCTGCCTGCAGAACGCCCTGATCACCGACATGGATTATATCGACGTCCATTATGCAAACAGCGGCGTGTATTTCACAGACGCGGGAAGTCCGGTTATTTTTTCTTTCGTAACGAAATCGATTTGGCCAATTCTCACCAGCGCCGACTGGGATGCAGTCTGGTCCACAGTCAAGTCGCACACCGATCTCTACAGTGCGCCATTCAAATACATCTTTCAGTTCGGAGCGTTCAGCACCGCCCCCTATGACGGCGGCCGCTTTGGCTGGATTCAACCTCCGGTGTTCAGCAGTACCCAACAATTCTGGTGGGGTTCGAGTACCGGCTCATCTCCAACTTATCTGGACAGTCTCTACAGCGCGGGGCTATCACATCCGTCTCAGCTTACGGTTGGCGCACTTTGGAAGGGCTTCGATGACAACAGTGCCTCCTGGGGCGGCAACCGGGTGATCGCTCAACAGTGCGGACAGGTCTTATTGAAGACAGCGAATGAAATCTCGAAGTACTTTGGGAATTCAAATCCGCAGATTCCTTACGTACAAGTCGTCACCTGGAACGACTACGAAGAAGGAACCGACGTCGAGAATGGCATTGACAACTGCTACACCGTAAACGCCTCACTCACGGGAAATCAATTGAGCTGGTTGCTGGCCGCTTCGGACTCCACTTACTCTTCAACCTCTACCGTTCACCACTTCAACGTGTATTACGCGGACGCTGGAGGAACCCTCTATAACGCCGCCGCGAACCTGCCTGTCACCACCAACGCCCTCGATCTCTCTACTTTCGTGCCCTCTGGCACTTGGACCATTTACGTGGAGATGGTTGGCCAACCGCTAATCATCAACCGCCTGTCGAACGGCGTGACACTGGTCCACTGAGAAACCGTGCTGCCGATGGCCGTCGCCAGCCACTACCCAATGTTCGTGTGCTGACTCATCCGTGATGCTGGTGCGCCCCCGCCTGCAAGTCGCTTGCTTTTCTTTCGCCTTCCCCTCTATGATTTTTGTTGTGACCCGCTGTGAAAGGTTGACCGCTGCCGCGTGTTTGCTGGGGATCTGTTTGGTGCCTGCCGCCGCCCAATCGGCGAAGACAGGGCCAACGAACCAGTCCGCTGCCGCGGAACGCGCCATCAAATTGGCCATTTCAGGCCATTGCGCCGAAGCCGTCCCTGAATTAAAAAAAGCGGTACGATCCGCTGCCAGCGACGACTTGAAAAAGCTGGCCGGACTCCACGGACTGCGTTGTTCAATGATCCGCAATCAGGCCGCGGACGCCGACGACTTTCTGCAGGCACTTCGCCGCAGCTTTCCCCACGATCCCGAAGTCCTGTACCAGGCGACGCACGCTTATGCTGATCTTTCGCACGGCGCCTCTGAACAGCTGATGCGCGAGGCCCCGTTTTCCTACCATGCTCACGAATTGATTGCGGAAAACATGGAGCAACAGGGCAAGTGGGACGAAGCCGCCGCGGAATATCGCAAGATTCTCGAGATCAATTCTGGATTGCCGGGGATCCACTTCCGGCTGGGGCGTGCGCTGCTCTCCAAGCCCAGCCCCGCTCCCGAGACGGTGAAGGAAGCGAAGCGGAGTTTTGAGCTCGAACTCAAGATCGATCCGCAGAATGCCGGAGCGGAGGGAGTACTTGGCGAGCTCGCTGCAAAAGACGGCGATCAGGCCGATGCCATCAACCACTACAAGCGCGCCACTGTGCTCGACAGCGGATTTGCCGAAGCGTTCATGGGACTGGGCGCGTCCCTCGTCGCGGAAAAACGGTTTGAAGAAGCCGTGCCGGCGCTTGAGAACGCGGTAAAGCTCGCGCCTGACGATCCCATGTCTCACTACAATCTGGCAATCGCTCTGAGCCGGGTGGGGCGCAAGGAGGAATCGGACCGCGAGTTCGCCATCCACCGCAAAATGCAGGAGGCGAGTCCTCCCGCAACGGCGCCGAACTAAGCTCCACGCACTTTGAGCAAACCAATCTTATCCAGATCTTTGTTTTACTTGCTGCCTTCGCGGCGCCAATTCCTGCAAGGGATATTCGGAGCTGCGCTGGCCTCGCACCTGCGCCCGGCACTAGCGGCCCTGTCCGCTTTAGCTCCCGTTTATCCATTTGAAGAAGTCTTGCCCGAGAAAAGCGGGATCACATGGGTTCACCGCAGCGGGCTCTCTTCCGAAAAATATTTGCCTGAGACCATGGGCGCAGGTTGCGCGTTTTTCGACTACGACAATGACGGCTGGATGGATATCTATCTGGTAAACAGCGGCAAATGCGATTTCTACGATCCCAATCCGCCGCTGCGCAACGCTCTCTATAAGAACAACCGCGACGGCACCTTCACCGACGTTACCGAGAAAGCGGGCGTCGGAGGCGCAGGCTACGGCCAAGGCGTTGCCGCAGGCGACTACGATGGTGACGGCTTCACCGACCTTTTTGTCAGCGGGTATGGGCGAAGCGTCCTCTACCACAACAATGGCGACGGCACATTCACCGACGTCACCGAAAAAGCCGGCGTTGCGACAACTGGCTGGGCCACCAGCGGAGTGTGGTTCGACTACGACAATGATGGCAGGCTCGATCTTTTCGTCTGCCGCTACGTGGATTTCGACAAATCCAAGCATTGCCGCTGCACTTCCCCCAAGACCGCGGACCTGCCGGAGGCGCCAGCCTTTTGCAATCCACGCCGCTACGGCGCTACTGAGAGCTGGCTGTTTCACAACAATGGCGACGGCACATTTACCGACGTCAGCCGTTCCAGTGCGATTGCCGAACGCCGTGGAAAGGCCCTGGGCGTGGTCGCGGCCGACATCAGCAACGACGGACGCATGGATCTGTTCGTCGCCAACGACACGGCTGCGGATTTCCTTTTCGTGAATCGCGGGAGTGGCCGGTTTGAAGAGATTGCCGAGCAGGCTGGTGTGGCCTACAGCGCCGACGGTCGCCCCCGCGGTGGCATGGGAGTGGATTCCGCCGACTACAACCAGGACGGCTGGATGGACCTGTTTGTCGCTAACCTCGACCGCGAGAAATTCGCGATGTACCGCAACAATCGCGACCAGACGTTTGACGAGGACTCCCTCCGCAACGGAATCGGCGCAGCCACACAGTTTATGAGCGGCTTCGGACTTAAGTTCCTCGACTATGACAACGACGGCGATCTCGATCTATTTCTTGGCAACGGCGAGCCCGACGATCTGGCCGAACGCGCCGATCCGCGCATCTCGTACCAGCAGCCGCTCATGCTGTTTCGAAATACCGGCGCCGGGTTCAAGAACGTAAGCGGTGAGTCGGGACCCATCTTCAAGCGGCCAATGTCGGCGCGCGGATTGGCCGTGGGCGACTTCAACAACGACGGCTACCTGGATGTTCTGGTCTCCTGCAACAACCAGCCGCCGGTGCTGTTACGAAACACGAGCAGCGGAAATCACTGGCTGGGGCTGAAACTGATTGGCAAGAAGGCCAATATCGATGCCATCGGCGCGCGCATCAGCTACCAGGCTGGCGACCTGAAGCGAAGCCGAATGAAGACTGGCGGAGGGAGCTATCTCTCGTCATCTGATCCGCGAGTGGTGCTTGGGATTGGCAAGCGCCCCAAGATGGATTGGATTGAAATCACCTGGCCGCAGCCTAGCGGCATGAAGCAGCGAGTCACCGACCTGCCGATCGACCGCTACATCACGATTCGCGAAGGCGAAGACGGCTGGAAGTGAAGAGGCACGATGCAGAGATTTGTCGCGCGGACCGGGAGGGCACGACTTCAGTCGTGCCGAGCGGATCACTAGGGATTCGGCTTCAGCCGAAGACCTGACCTAGCGACTGAATCCGTCGTTTTGATGGCGCTTGCGGCAGGCGTGAAAACTCAGCACCCTTCCCGGAAGCCTCTCCCCGAGACTTTTATCAATTCTTCTTTGTTCTACTTCCGCAAAAAAAGAAGGGAGCCGCTTCCGGCTCCCTTGATTTGTTTCTGCTTCGCTTCGGTTAGAAGGTGAACTTCGCCCCTAAACGAATGCCACGGGCAAGCTGGAAGTAATACGGCTTCCCGTAGGCGCTGTTGACGGCGGTTGACAGCCCCGAGCCTCTCCGATTGTTGATCAGGCCTTGCACGTCGTACGGGTGCATGACGGAGGAATAGAAGGGGTCGCCATCCGCAATAAAGCACTGGGTGCCGCCGGCAAAACTGCAGGGTGCGTTCACGGGGTCAGTGGTTGTAGGCGTCAGATACTGCCGGCGCGCGGTACCGTCAATCGATGTAATGTCCTGGTTAAAGACCGTTACCGACCGCTGGTTGAACAGGTTGGTGGCATTGATTGAGAAGCTCAGGGTCTTAGACTCGGTGACCTTGAACCTCTGCTCAATGTTGAAATCGGTCTGGATATACCAGGGGGTGCGACGCGTGCGTGGTGCGCTCAGGCTCACTACGCCTGTGGTCGGATCCTGCGACGCATCCACCCACTTGCCGCGATCCCAGGCTTGCACTGCCCAGGCACCGCCGCTGTTCGCGCCTACGTCAAGGTAGCTGGTCATGGGCGAGCCGCTGTACAGGTACTGGAACACGCCGAAGTTGGTGGTGAACTTCTTGAGCCAGCTCATTTCGTAGTAGCCGTAACCTTTGAAGGTGTTCGGTCGGTCGGTCGGCAGCAATCCGCTGGACGAACCGCCGAACGCGTTGTACGAGAAGTACGGCTCGTCAAAGGCGCGGCTGTTGTTCGGTGAGCTGCGTCCACCCTGCTGGCCGTCGGAAATATCGGAACTGGTCAGGCCGGTGTAGTTGCCCCGCAGTTTGCTATAGGTGTAAGAGAACATCCCGGCAAGGTGATTGCTGCTTCCGGGTGCTTTCGTCAACCGGACTTCCAAGCCGTCGTAGCTTCGCGCGGCTGGAATCAAATGATCTGGTACACAAGTTACGCCAGAGCAAGCCGGCCTAACGAATGTGGGGTTAGTGACCGGGTCTGGCTGATACAGGAAGTTGTAGAACTTCGTGTAGGTGCTTTCGACGCCCAAGCCTGGGTTACCGATGACAAAGGTTTCGCCGTTGCTGTAGATCGACGAGTCCTCGATCGCGGCATCCAGCCTGCGCCGATCGTACCGCACTTCCAAGGCAAGGCTCTTGGCCAGCTGATAGTCGATACCGGCAACGGCTTCGTGCTGGTGGAAGGGCTTCAGGCCAGGCACAACACCGCTCGACGTCTGACTACAGGTGGAGCATGTAGTCGGGAACGTACGGAAGTTCTGGTTTTCGATGAAGGACACTCCAGCCGGCACGGTACCGCCCGACCAGTTCGCTGTGGTTGAGGGGTCGAGTGGATTCGCAGCGGCGCAGAACCGCCCAGCTGCGGTTAACGCAAGATTCAGCGTGTTGAGATTCGACGTATCAAGCGTATAGGCACAATCATTCCAGTACTGTCCACCAAACGAACTGATGGCAACATTGAGTTTCATGATGTCATAGAACTGACCGTAGTCTCCGAAGATCTTCATTCTGCCATCACGGAACACATCCCAGGCAACTCCAATTCGAGGAGCCACTTTGGCACCCCAGCCGAAATTAATGGGGTTGGTTTTAAGCCCGGAAACGGTGCTTGCCGGCAGATACTCTCTGTCGAACCGCACGCCGTAATTGAGCGTCACGCCATGTGCCATCGTCCACGAGTCCTGCGCGAAGATCCCATGATTAAAGCTGGTTACGTTGCCGCCCGTCCCAAAGTCAGATATCACGGCATATCCGAATTGACCCCCACAATCCGTGGCTGTCGGAGGGTTGGTCTGGGGGTTCGATGGGATAAAAAAAGATTGGTTATAGCAGTTAGCGCTGCCAACCGATGTTGCCACAGGGTAGAGTTGCTGCCCCACAAAAAGCTGGACATCCGGTTCATTGTAGGTCTGCAAAATGTCGTTCTGCAGGCGGTTGAGCTGGTACCCAAACTTGAAGTTGTGGGTTCCGCCCCATCCGCTCTTGAAGAACGCCAGATCCTGATCGAACTGGATAGCCTTGTTCTTGTTCTGCTTCGTAAAAAACTGGTTAAACGGATCGGATGACGTATTAGACGGGAGCGCCAGCGATGGAGGCAGAGGATTGCCCGCGTTGTCGGGGTTCGCGACGCATGGTGTGCCGGAGCATCCCGGGGTATTCCACAAGAACAGCGTACGGTTCGTGGGATATCCGAAATCGTGATAGTTCTCGTAGTAAATGCCGTAGCGCGTTGTGGACACCAAATGTTGGTTAATGGTGATGTCAGCACCAAAATTGATGGTCTGGTTTGGCGCCGTGTATCCAATCGAGTGCGCGAGTTGAGAAGGAGCATTTGCCGCAGAGAGATTCACCAGGCTGGAGTCAGTTGCGTCCCCGTACGGAAGCAACCCATTCTGGCGCTGGTATTGGTAAAGCCATGAGGCAAACAACCGTATCTTCTGTGTAGCAACCGCGTCCACGCGTCCGGTCGTGTAATAGGTTTGGGTATTCTGGCTGAACGGCACCCTTCCACCGGCAGCTGGCACACCCGGGAAGCCGCAAGCGGGAAGCCCTTGCGCGATACAACCGCCGCTGTCCGCGCCGTATGTTACCCATCGCTCTGAGGCGTTCCACTCTGGATTCAACCCTACGAAAGCAAAGATTCGATCTTTGATCACCGGTCCGCCGACGGTAAAGCCGGGGAAAATATTACTGGTATGGTAGCGTTTCGGCTGAACGAACTGAGTAGGGTTGTCAATAAACCCTTGGGAATAGGGGTTACACCGGCTAGTGCTGACTTCGCACTGGCCAGGAGCCAACAGAATGTGGCCTGGATCGTACCGATGGTATTCCTGCGGGCTCCCGTCCATACCATTGTTTTCGAACGAACTAAACAGCGAACCGTGATAGGCGTTGGTGCCCTTCTTCATGATCGCGTTGACCACGCCACCGAGGGCGCCGCCGTGCTCAGCTTCAATACCAGAACTCTTGATCTGGACTTCCTGAATGAAGTCAAAAGGAACGTTGGTGTGGGAATAGCCTCCAACCAAATTGGCCGTTTCCTGGCCATCCACCAGGTAGGAGTTCTCGCCGTCAGACGCTCCGGCAACTGAGAAGCCGTAGGCGCCGCCGTTGGTGGTACTTCCCGGCGGTGCGCCGCCGGTACCGTTCGAACCGATGTTGTTTCCTTCCAGAGGCTCGTTGCGCGCCGAAGGGGCGAACTGAATCACCGACTGGAACGAACGTCCGTGGGGAACGTCCTGAATTACGTCTGAGGTGATGTTGGTCATGGTGTGATTTGTGGTCACATCGATCGCGGGGGCTTCACCGCTGACCTCAACCACGCTCTCAGATCCACCAACCTGCATCGCAAAATCCTGCGTCGGAAGGTGGCCGGTTTCAAGCACCAACCCGTCCTTCTTGACGGTGGAGAAACCCGCCGCTTTCACCGTGACCGTGTAGGACCCGGCGGGCAGGTTGGCGAAGCGGTAGTACCCGCTTGAGTCCGTGGTGGCGGACTTCGAGCCAACCAACGTGTCTGCGGTTACGACCACCTGGGCGCCAGAAACCACTGCTCCCGAGGGGTCCTTCACGGTGCCCTGCAGGCCCGCGGTCGTTTCCTGGGCAAAGACGCTGGCTGCGAACAACAG
This sequence comes from Acidobacteriota bacterium, assembly GCA_043734125.1. GTDB lineage: Bacteria > Acidobacteriota > Terriglobia > Terriglobales > Acidobacteriaceae > Gp1-AA145. Next base: position 37,858 of record JAYTFR010000020.1, read on the forward strand.
CAACAGCGTCACTTGAATTGTGGCGAACATCACCTTGCGAAAAACGTTCATCGATTCCTCCCGCATATGCGGTATATCTTCTAACCTGTGACCTGAGAAAAGCTGCTCCCCGATATGGGAAACGTAAACAATAATTCCTGATTACTGAAGTGCAACTGTGGTTCCAAAAGTTACCAAATCGCATTGCCTTTAGCATCATCGACTTAAGCGCACTACTCGGGCTTTCCCTTACCCCCGGATACCGTATTCTGGAGGCTGCTCAAACGTCGTATATGGAAAACTGTATTATTTTAGAGAAGGTCGAACGGTGTGTTCCGGAAATCTGGACCAGAGAAGTGGGCGTTCATCCCACCCGGCGGACCATCGGCGTGTTCATTTTATATTTTCTCTCGACCACGTTCCCGCTTGGGTCTTTCACTCGCAAGGTAAACGTCGGCAGGTCGCCTTCTTTTCCAAAGTCCTGGTGCGAAACGGTTGCCGGGAGCACACCGTTCAGCCGCTCCCGGTAAGCCGTTTCGTAGCGATGACGCCGCAGGTTCCAAGTGAACACGCGGGCCTGGTTGAAATCGAATGGCAAGCCGTCTTTGGGCTCGGACAAAAGCATCAGAAACTGCGGGACCTTCTTGTCCGCGTCCGTAACCTGGTTAAGCACAAAGCTGGCAATGATGCGCTGGCCCTCGGCGTACTGCGCGACTTCGAGCGGGACATCGATGTCAATCAGGCGTCCCAACACCCAGCCAACGTGCTCCTGGGGATCGCGCACCAGCCACCAATCCTCCATTGGCATCGCCGGTGCTGCGCCAGCCTTGGCGAGCTTCGTGCCGCCGGGGATCGTCTTCTCCGCCATGCCGCGTTTGAGCACGGAAAGCTTGGTGCCCTGCGTCAGCTGATAAAGATGCTCGGTGTCGCGGCCCGGCTCGGCGTGCAGGTTGGTGTCGTTGCGCGTGACCGCGGCGGCGGTAACGGGAGCACCCTTTGCGTCCTGCAGCAGCTTTTGGAACGCGTCAAACACCTGCTGGGTCACCAGGTAGCGCTGCTCGACCCAGCCTTCCACACCCCCGGCGATTCTGACTTTGGCAAATCGGCGGTCGCGATCGACCACTTCCACGCGGTCTCCGTTCTTCGCGACGCCAACCTTGTTGTAGACCTGCGAAAGCTGGTCACGAAGAGTGACCTGCGGAGCTGAAATATAGTCCACTTCGAGCACGCGCTGACGATGCCGTCCGCAGGCGGAGAGCAATGCCGCGGCTGCGAGCGCGAGGAAGAACAATTTTTCTGCGGGAAGTTTCACCGGAGTAGAAATTCCATCATAACGGGAGCGGCGGGGCGGCGCTAGTTACGAAATTCGCGATGGGAAACGAGAGCTCCCGGCTCTCGGAAACAAAGGCGAAACATTGGATCGATGTCGAGAACATCGAACGGTTACGCCGTTTCGCGGCCCGCTACAGCACCCGCTCGTGTGCGTATCCGCTGGCGCTGAGCGCCGAAAGCAGCTCGACGATATGGTCGGGGCCGCGAGTTTCCATGGTGATGTCGATCGCCGTGTCACCGAGGTTCACGCCGTAGTACGCGCGGTCGTACGCAGTCTCGACGATGTTGGCGCGATGCTGCGCCAGGATTCCGGTTAAACGATGCAGAGCGCCGGGATAGTCGGGCAGGTGCACGCGCAGGCGGACGAGGCGGCCGTCCTTCACCAGGCCGCGCTCCATAATTCGCGAAAGCAGGCTGACGTCGATATTGCCGCCGCACACCAGTACCGCAACTTTGTTCCCATTCAGCGAAGTCTTACGATTGATCAGTGCCGCGATGGCTGCCGCGCCTGCGCCTTCCGCGAGCGTCTTCTCGCGCTCCAACAGAAGGAGGATGGCGTTCGCGATCTCTTCTTCATCGACCGTGACGATGTCATCGACGTATTTCTGGATCAGCGGCAGGGTTTTCTCGCCGGCCCGGCGCACGGCGATGCCATCGGCGATGGTTGCCGCCGGGCTCAGCGTCACCGGCTGCCCTTCGGCGATGGCAATTTTCATCGAAGGCAGACGCGCTGGCTGCACTCCAATCACGCGAACCCGCGGATGGGTTTCTTTCACGGCGCAAGCCACACCGGCGAGCAGCCCACCTCCACCAATAGGAGCGACGATAGCTTCTACATCGGGAACCTGCTGCAGAATTTCCAAGCCCATGGTTCCCTGCCCGGCGATGACGACTTCGTCGTCGAAGGGGTGAATGAACGTCATGCCAAACTGGTGGCTGCGGCGAACGGCTTCTTCACAGGCTTCGTCGTAATTGGCGCCGTGCAGCACTACTTCCGCTCCGTAGCCTTTGGTCGCAGAAACCTTAATCAGCGGAGTCGTAAGGGGCATCACAATCTGCGCCCGAACGCCGTGTCTGCCCGCGTGATACGCCAAGCCCTGCGCGTGGTTTCCGGCTGAGGCCGCGATGACTCCATTCGAGCGCTCTTCCGGAGTCAGGGTCAGAAGTTTATTGAGCGCACCGCGTTCTTTGAATGAGCCAGTGCGCTGCAAGTTGTCGAGCTTGAGAAAAACCGAATTTCCCGTGAGCTGCGAAAATCCTTCCGACCGAGCGCAGGGAGAAAGATAGATCGAGTCGCGGATGCGCCCCATCGCGGCCTGGATCTCAGCAAGCGAGACGGGTCGGGCGGGGACCTTGGCGGCTTTCGCGGGCATGAGAACTGGTTTCGACATGGAAGTTCACTGCGCTTCCTTCGGTGCGCCTTCGTGGTTGGCGAATTTCCACCACGAAGGACACTAAGGAAAATCTAAATCAAATTTACGCGGAAATCAGATCGCGTTTGGCGCGGGGCCGGGCGACAACTTTCTGAACCGGTTGGCACAAGAATTTGTCCATGGAAGCAGCGGCTTTGCGGCCTTCGGCAATCGCCCATACCACCAGCGACTGTCCGCGCCGCATGTCACCTGCGGCGAAGATTCCCGGAGCGGATGACGCATAATCGCCGTTGGCTTCCACATTGCCGCGCGCGTCAAGCTTGACTCCCAACTGCTCGATCATTCCGCCGCGCACTGGCCCGGAAAAGCCCATCGCCAGAAGGACCAGGTCCGCATCCATCACGAACTCGGTGCCGGCAATCGGTTCGAACGTCGGCGGCGGCCCGACTTTTACTCCGTGCAACTGTTTCACGTTGCCCTCTGCATCGCCGGTGAACTTGACGGTGGCGACGCCCCAGTGACGATCGCCTCCTTCTTCGTGCGCCCCTTCCACCCGCAACTGCATCGGCCACAGCGGCCACGGAGTTTTCGGCGAACGCTGATCCGGCGGGATGGGCATGATTTCGAACTGCTGCACTGAAATTGCCTTCTGGCGATGCACGGTCCCCAGGCAGTCGGCGCCGGTGTCGCCGCCGCCAATAATAATGACGCGCTTGCCGGTGGCCAGAATGTCCTGCGCGGAGTCAAGCGTGTCACCCTGGCAGCGTTTATTGGCCTGCGGAAGAAAATCCATCGCGAAGTGGATGCCCTTGAGTTCTCTTCCCGGAACCGCCAGATCGCGGCCAGCTTCGGCGCCTCCCGCGAGAAGAATCGCGTCGAACTCGCGTTGCAGGTCTTCGACCGGCAAGGTGCGGCCAACGTGGGCATCGGTGACGAACTTCACGCCTTCGGCTTCCATCTGCTCCAGGCGGCGGTCGAGCACACGCTTCTCCATTTTGAATTCAGGAATGCCGTAACGCAGCAACCCGCCGATGCGGTCCGCCTTCTCGTAAACCGTGACCCAGTGCCCGGCGCGATTCAGTTGCTGCGCAGCAGCGAGTCCCGCCGGCCCCGAGCCCACGACTGCGACCTTCTTTCCCGAGCGGAATTTCGGCGGCTCCGGCTGGATGAAACCTTCCGCCCATCCGCGGTCCACAATGTTCTTTTCGATCTGCTTGATGGTGACTGCAGGCTCATTGATGCCGAGCACACACGCAGCTTCGCACGGAGCCGGACAGATGCGCCCCGTGAACTCGGGAAAGTTGTTCGTCGAGTGTAACTGCCGCAGCGCTTCCTTCCAGCGGCCGCTGTAAACCAGGTCGTTCCAGTCGGGGATCAGATTGTTGACCGGGCATCCGGTGTGGCAGAAGGGGACGCCGCAATCCATGCAGCGCGCGCCCTGGGCGCGCAGTTTCTCTTCCGGGAAATCCTGGTAAATCTCAAACCAGTCATTCACGCGTTCCGCAACCGGACGCCGAGTTGCCGTCTCGCGGACGTACTCCATAAACCCCGACGGCTTACCCATGCAGCGCCTCCACCAGCTCAGGCAGGGGAAGCGGCTGCCCCGGAATGTAATTAGCGCGCGAGCGGGTCACCCCCAGCACACGCTTGAACTCATGCGGATAAATCTTGATGAACCGCGGCAACATCTCCATCCAGTTATCGAGAATGCTTTTCGCGCGCTTGCTGCCGGTCAGTTCAAAATGCCGCTGTACGAGCCCGTGAATGAGTTCCACGTCGCGCGGCTCCAGCACCGGTTCGAGATCCACCGACGCCAGGTTGCAGCGCTTCTCGGTGAAATCGCCTTTTTCGTCGAACACATAGGCGATGCCTCCGCTCATGCCGGCGGCAAAATTCCTGCCGCAAGAGCCAAGCACCACCACCAGGCCATTGGTCATGTATTCGCAGCCGTGATCACCGACGCCTTCCACAACTGCCGTCGCGCCCGAGTTGCGTACCGCGAACCGTTCGCCGGCCATGCCATTGAAGAAAGCTTCTCCGCTGGTTGCGCCGTAGAGCACCACGTTCCCGATCAGGATGTTCTCTTCCGAAGCAAAGGTTGAATTTTTCGGCGGACACACAACCAGCCTGCCGCCCGAAAGCCCTTTGCCGACGTAATCGTTAGCATCGCCTTCGAGAGTCATGGTCACGCCGTTGGCGAGAAACGCGCCGAAGCTTTGCCCAGCCGACCCCTCGAAGTGCACGCGGATGGTGTCGGCGGGCAAGCCTTCTGATCCATAGCGCCGGGCGATTTGCCCACTCAACATCGCGCCCACGGTGCGGTGGACATTGCGGATAGGCAGCTTGATGGTCACCGGCTCGCGATTTTCCAGCGCATCCTTCGATTGTTTAATGAGCTCGTGATCGAGCGCCTGGTCAAGCCCGTGATCCTGCTTTTGCACGCAATGCCGCGCCACACGCGCCGGTAGCGGAGGATTGTAAAGAATGGCGGAAAGGTCCACGCCGCGCGCCTTCCAGTGATTGACTGCCGGCTGCACGTCGAGCATGTCAACACGTCCGACCATGTCGTCAAACTTTTTGAAGCCGAGATCAGCCATGTACTGACGAACTTGATCAGCGATAAAGAAGAAGTAATTGATTACGTGCTCGGGCTTGCCGGAAAACTTTTTGCGCAGCTCCGGATCTTGCGTGGCAATGCCTACGGAGCAAGTATTCAGATGGCACTTCCTGAGCATAATGCAGCCCATTGCCACTAGCGGCGCGGTGGCAAATCCGAACTCTTCGGCTCCCAAGAGCGCGGCAATTACCACATCGCGCCCGGTTTGCAGCTTGCCGTCGGTCTGCACCCGAATGCGGCTGCGCAGGTCGTTCATGAGCAGAACCTGCTGCGTCTCGGCGAGTCCAAGCTCCCATGGAATTCCCGCGTGCTTGATGGAACTGAGAGGCGAAGCGCCGGTGCCCCCGCTGTCGCCGGAAATCAAGACCAGGTCCGCGTGGGCCTTCGCAACGCCCGCTGCGACCGTCCCCACGCCGATCTCAGCAACCAGCTTTACTGAAACCCGCGCTTCAGGATTCGCATTTTTCAGGTCGTAGATCAGCTGCGCGAGATCCTCAATCGAATAAATGTCGTGGTGCGGCGGCGGAGAAATTAATCCCACGCCGGGGATCGAGTGCCGCAGTCGCGCGATCACTTCGTCCACTTTGTGTCCGGGCAATTGTCCGCCTTCGCCGGGCTTTGCGCCTTGTGCCATTTTGATTTGAAGTTCATCAGCGTTGACGAGATAATTCGTGGTCACGCCGAAACGCGCAGACGCAACCTGCTTAATCGAACTGCGGCGCGAATCGCCGTTGGCGTCAAGTTTGTAGCGGGCTTCATCTTCGCCGCCCTCGCCCGTATTCGACTTACCGCCCATACGGTTCATGGCGATCGCCAGCGTCTCGTGCGCTTCTTTGCTGATCGATCCGAATGACATTGCACCGGTGGTGAAACGCTTCACGATTTCTTTCGCCGGCTCGACCTGATCAATTGAAATCGGCTTGCGCGACTTCTTGATTTTCATCAAGCTGCGCAGCGTGGCCAGGTTCTGGCTCTGGTGATCAATGAGGTCAGTGAATTCCTGGAACGTCTTCGGGTTGCCATCGCGGACGCTGTGCTGCAGTTTGCTGATGGTTTCCGGATTCAACAGGTGATACTCGCCGTTCACGCGATAGTGATAGGTGCCGCCGACCGCAAGTTCAGTCTCCGCGTCGGTGACCGGACGGAACGCGAACTCGTGCTTCATCTGCGCTTCGCGCGCGATCACTTCCAGGCCAACGCCGCCGACGCGCGAAGTCGTGCCCGAGAAGTACGAGTCCACCAGGTCTTTATTTAGACCGATGGCCTCGAACACCTGCGCGCCGCGATAGCTCTGCAGCGTGGAGATACCCATTTTCGAAAACGTCTTCAGCAGGCCTTTATTGACTGCCTTGATGAAGTGTCTCACCGCGACATCGGGCGTCATGCCGCCGGGCAAGAAGCCGCGAGTCGCAAAATCGTCGATCGTCTCAAACGCCAAGTATGGATTCACCGCGCTTGCGCCGTAGCCGATCAGCAGGGCAAAGTGCATCACTTCACGCGGCTCGCCAGACTCGATGATCAAAGCGACCTGGGTTCGAGTTTCATCGCGCACCAGCAAGTTGTGCACGGCGGCCAGCGCCAGAAGGCTGGGAATCGGAGCGTAGTCTTTGTCCACGCCTCGATCGGAAAGAATCAGCAGCGTGTATCCGGACCGGACTGCCAATGACGCGCGCTTTGAAAGTTCGTCGAGCGCCGAGCGGAGCCCAGACTCGCCGTCGGCCACGCGGTAGAGCGCGGGCAACGTAATCGCCAGCAGGTCACCCTGAGAAACGCGCCGCAGTTTTTCCAGATCGCGGCTGGTAAGAATCGGGTGCGGCAGCTTCAGCGTATGGCAGTTCGCCGGCGTCTCTTCCAGAATGTTGCGCTCGGTCCCGATGTAGCTGATCAGCGACATCACCATTTCTTCCCGAATGGGATCGATCGGCGGGTTCGTTACTTGCGCAAATAGTTGCTTGAAATAATTGAACAGCGGCTGCGGCTTGTCGCTCAAACACGCCAGCGGCGTGTCGGTGCCCATGGAACCGATAGGCTCTTCACCCTTCACCGCCATCGGCTCCACAATCATTTTCAGATCTTCGGCGGTGTAGCCGAAGGCGCGCTGACGCGCCAGCAGCGTAGCGTTATTCGAGGGATGAATGCGCGTGGGCTCCGGCAACTGATCGAGGGTGATCTGGTTGTCTTTCAGCCACTCCGCATAAGGTTGCCGCGAGGCCAGCTGCTTCTTGATTTCCTTGTCGGCAATGATTCGCCCTGCCACCGTATCGACCAGAAACATCTTGCCTGGCTGCAGGCGTCCCTTGCGCTTTACCTTCTCGGGTGGAATCGAAAGCACGCCGGTCTCGGATGCCGCTACTACCAGATCGTCGTCGGTGACCACATAGCGCCCCGGCCGCAAACCGTTGCGATCGAGGGTGGCGCCAATCAGGCGGCCGTCGGTGAACGCGATTGCCGCCGGACCATCCCATGGCTCCATCAGCGAAGCGTGATATTCGTAAAATGCGCGTTTCTCCGGCTTTATATGCGGGTTCCCGGACCACGCCTCAGGAATGAGCATGGCCATTACGTGCGGTAGACTCCGACCGGACTGCAGCAGCAACTCAACTGCGTTGTCGAAACTTGCCGAGTCGCTTCCGCCCGGTTCAACGATGGGAAACAATTTCTTGATATCGTCGCCGAACAGCGGGCTTTCCAGAATCGACTGGCGCGCATGCATCCAGGCGACGTTGCCTTTCAGCGTGTTGATTTCGCCGTTGTGCGCGATGTAGCGGTACGGGTGCGAACGCTCCCAGCTCGGGAACGTGTTCGTGGAAAAACGCGAATGCACGAGCGCCAGCGCGCTCTCCATGTCCTTGTCCGCGAGGTCGAGAAAATATGCTCCGACCTGCTCCGGCATGAGCATGCCCTTGTACACCAGCGTGCGGCACGAAAGGCTCGGCGCGTACCAGAACGGATCCACGCCGCCGCCGCGGATGGCCTTGTGCGTGAGCTTGCGCAGCACGTAAAGTTTCCGCTCAAACGCCGAGTCATCCGGGACGCCCGCCGCGCGCTGGATGAACACCTGCTGCATGAACGGCTCGCTCGCCTGCGCCGTCTTGCCGAGCGTGGAATGATCCGTCGGCACATCACGCCAGCCGAGGACCGTGTGGCCCTCGGATTTTGCGATCTGTTCAAAAAGTTCGCGTCCCTTTTTCCGCACCGCCGCATCGCGTGATCCGAAGAGACTGCCGACGCCAAGCTGCCCCGGCGCAGGAAGTGCGACGCCAGCGACCTTCTGCAAAAACTTGTGCGGGATTTGCATCAGAATGCCCGCGCCGTCGCCCGAATTTTTCTCGCAGCCGCAAGCGCCGCGATGATCCAGGTTCACGAGGATCGTCAGCGCATTCTGCACGATGGCGTGGGATTTTTTCCCCTTCATGTGAACGACGAACCCAACGCCACAGGCGTCGTGCTCAAACTGCGGATCGTAGAGTCCCTGTTTCTCGGGCAGTCCCTGATTCTGCATTGGTCCCTGTGTCTGCGAAAGTCCCTGGTTCTTCATTTCGTGGTCGTTTCTTTGCAAAGAGCCGCTGGCGTTCATATCTCAATAATTCGGCGCAACCACAAAAATGATTCCTTCTCCTGCAAAGGATGGCTCGATGGATGGCTGTGTGGTCGCTGTCTGCTTTTCAAAATGGCCGCGCGACATATCACCCTCCTGCCCGGCACAACAGTACTTTGTTCGAGATTTTTTATCCGTGTGGATTTCCGTTCATCTGAGCCGTCCGCATTTTGAGAAAACGTAACCTTTTCGGGACGCAGTCCGTCCGGCTTTATGTCACGAATAATGATTCACCATGATCGCAACCGCCCTCGTCTGGCACGCCTTGCCGTTCGGTCCCGCCGAAGGTAGCACTTCGCTGATGAGCGATGCTGTCCCCGGCGACCACGCACTCGTCCGCGCCACGCTGGGTGGTGACGATTCCGCGTTTGCGGAAATCATGCGCCGGCACAAAGGCCGCGTCTTCGGCACGTGCTCCCGCTTTGCGCGGGACGCGCATCAGCTCGATGATCTCTGCCAGGAAGTCTTCCTCCGCGCGTGGCGCAGGCTGCGCACTTTCCGCGGCGACGCGCCCTTCGAGCATTGGCTCGCGCGGCTCACGGTCACCGCGTGCTACGATTTTCTCCGCCGCGAACGCCGCCACCGCGGGCATGTGGAACTCGACAGTTCACCGCTCGAATTCCGCGACACCAATGTGGATGCCGCCATCGCCGCCGGGCGCGCACGCGATCTCCTGGACTGGGCGATGCGCAAACTTTCCGCCGAGGAAAAGCTCGTGCTCACCCTCCTCGAACTCGAGGAGCGCACCGTGCGCGACATCGCCACGCTCACCGGTTGGAGCGAGAGCAATGTGAAGGTGCGCGCATTCCGGGCACGTGCGAAACTCCGCGAGATCATCGAACGCAGCAATGAACACTGACGAACCACATCCACCCGGCGATCCCCTCGACGCGCTCTTTCGCGCCGCGCGCGAAAATGCGGGCGATCACGATCCACTCGAATACGGCTTCGAGACACGCACACTCGCGCGTATCCGCGAGGAACGCGGCACGTCGTGGCTCGCGTGGGCCGCGCGGCTGTGCCCGTTTGCGGCCGCACTCGCGCTGGCTGCCGGCGTGTGGACCTACGTCCATTGGGAGGATTCGCCAGACAGCGAGAGCGTCGTGGATGCCGTGCGCCTCGCGGGCGTCCCGGTGCTGGACTACTACCTCGGTGGCGAGCGATGAGCGGAAAAGTTGAGAGCGGAGGGTGGAGAGTTGAGAGGCGCAAACTCGAAGTCCTGCAGCCGTCCTCGGTTGGGCAGATTTTTCGCCCGCAGGGCGAAAGTCATAGACGCGCGCCAGCACCCCATCCGCCTCTCAACCCTCCACCCTCAACTCTCAACTCCCTCCCGTGAAGCGGCTCAAGGGCATCCTCATCGTCGTGCTGATTTTCCTGTGCGGCGTCTTCGTCGGCGCCACGGTCGGAGGCACTGCGGCGATGATGGATTTCGTGAACAAGACCTTCCGCGGCGGCCCGCCGAACATCCGGAAACTTCTCATCCAGCGCGCCAAGCACGACCTCAAGCTCGACGAGGATCAGAATCATCAGTTCTGGGCCATCCTCAATGACGCCGGCGCGGAACTCCGCGATGCGATGAAACCTGTGCGACCGCAGATCGATGCCGCGCT
>JAYTFR010000021.1:0-19043 GCA_043734125.1 Acidobacteriota bacterium
TCGATATAGACGTCGAGCGCCTGAAGATTCCTTCCATTTAGTTCGTACTCCTTCGCAAGTTGCATCCAGTCGTCACAGGTTCTCTTGTCCGGGTCGGGCATGCGGTACGACGCCTGCGATCCAATTTGAATTTCAGATTCCGGATCCCAGTCATACTGACCTTCAGTCTGGCGCATCAGCACAGACCCTTGACTGTCTAGAATTTCGACCGTGTACTTGGCAGCTGCATCGTTGAGCGGAAGTTTGTGGATCCAGGCATGCTCGGGAACGAGATCAACTGTCTCACCGAACAGGCGCGTCCCACCGGACAGGATGGAGACCGCCGCTCCATGAACGGCATGGTTAGCGTTAAATCCCGCAATCAGAGTGTTGCCGAGGCGAGAGAGACTAAGTACACCGGCCAGATTGGCGCGCGATATGCCGTCGATTTCGCGCACGGGCATCCAGAATTCCGAGAACCGAATCGTCTCTCGCGGCTCCATGAATGCATAAGTTTCCTGGTTGCGAAACAAGCCAGCCTGGATTTCAACGTATCCACTGTTGTCGTCGGAGAGTGCTTTGCGCCAATCCAGACCTTCGGCATCGACGCCCCAGGACCAGATTTTCTTGGCCGGAAGTTCTTCATATTCCGCAAAGTGGACGGTTCCCGTTCTGCTCGTGGGATGCCAGACGCCCATGAAGTTTTCGCGGCTTCCATGGCTGAAGAACGAAACCGCGCCATCGCTATGGTTGCGGATAACACTCAAGTCCTTGCCATCGTCGCCCACTGGCCAGCGACGAACCTCAGTAAAGCCATGGCTCGCGGCGAAGCGCATCGGATAGACAATGCGCGAGTCGTCAGAAATTCTTACCGCAGCATTGTTCCACCAGTAGAAGCGATGCCGAACATCACTTCGATTGTTGAGCGTCACCCGCTCCTCCAGCAGAGTCGATTGTGGACGGAGCACTAGCTCAACGGTCCACTCCATGCCATAGACACGGTCCACGTTGCCCACGAACACAGATGCACTGCCATCGACATTGTTGCGGAACGCGAAATCTACCGGAGACATGCTCGCCCAGTTGTGAGAGACGGGGAAGTTGAACTCGACGCCGAACGCTGCCCACGCTCCTCGATATCCCACCGCGGCCTTCTTGATTGAAGGGTTGGCATAAAACATCGATTGACCGGAGAGTTTGTCGAGACAGGTATAGATGTGTCCGCCGATATCCGGCAGGACCGAGCACTTCAGATATTCATTCTCAATGTAGATTGCCCGCCAATCGTGATTCACACGCCGGCTAGTCAGATTGTCACGCAGGGCATAAGGATAGTTAAAACGGTTGCTGGCCAGTTGATCGAAAGCAGGGTTTGGATCGGGCATTCCCTCTTCATAGGTAGGCAGGGTGAGTTTTCCTTCCCACACCCGTACTTCCGCTCGCGAAAAAGTGGCGAGCGCTAGAACAGCGAGAAGATGGAGGCAGGTTCGCATCTAAATTCGCAACAGTCGAGCAGAGTTTTCGTAGTACACCTTGCGGAGAATTGCTTCCGTGAGATGAATCCCGTAAATTCTCCACCGGCCCTGCGGAGGTATTTTGGCGGGAGCATAGTCGAAATACTCGTCTTCGGTTTCGAGGAAGCGAAAGTAAATTTCGTACAGCTTGTCATTGAAGACCTGCTGTGGAAATTCGTCACCATGAGGCGTCGCGTCCGTCGCGAACAGAATCCGGTCCTGGTATTTGTCGAAAAATTTGCGGGAGGTGGTTGGCTGGCGTCCTAGTTCGCCGATGCGCGCGGCGATATCGACGAACATATTGGGATAGCGATCGAGGTTTTCCGACACGTTCTGAAGATTTTCCGCAAAGTTTCCCACGTGGAGTACCACGAACTGCGTTTTCGGATGCCGCGCGATCACCCGGTTGCGGGCCGCAAGCAATTCATCGTTGGTTGGGAAGTCTCCTCCATGGAATGACCAGTCCGGATGATTGTTTAATTCTTCGTATCTCTCGTTAAAACGGTCTGTCGGGGTGAAGAATGCCAATGGGTCCGAGACATGAATGGCGACGGGAAGGTTGAGCTGGCCGCAGGCATCCCACATGGGATCGAAGCGGGGATCGTCAATCTTAACGAGTGTTCCTGAAGTAATGTTTTCGCGAAGGTAGAGACCAAGAGTCTTAAGAATCTTAAGCCCTCTGGCGCCATCGCGATGCGCCTGTTCGATCGCCAGCCCCTGAACCTTCGGATAGCCGGGCTCTTTGAACAGGGAGTACGAGGGTTCGGTAAAGGTATAGAAGCGCCCTGGATGAGCGCGGTCATACTTCCCCACTGCCTCAGCCAGACCTTTCTCGTATCCACCGGTAAGGTTCACCATGGCGCGAATATTTTTGCGGTCCATGACTGCCAACAATTCTTCCGGCGTGCCTAAGTATTGCCGCTCTGGCGCGACTTCCACGCCATGATCCGACTTAACCGAGAGCGAGATGTGAGTGTGGAAGTCTATGGCGGGGAATTTGGATTGCTCCAAGTGCGTCTCATGCACCTGAAGCATGCTCTTCGGCTCGTACTGCGAAAGATCCAGCGGCTTTGGCTGACTGGGGTTTTGCTGAGCTGACGCTGGAGAACTCTCAAACGCAAGCTGTCGGGCACCCGCGACTAGCCCGGCCCCGTACAACCATTGGCGGCGATTCATTTCGATTTTCTCCTGTTGCTCACTGCCCGAGCTCGAGCGCAGGCGTGGCAATGTCCAGCGACTTCTTTGAACCACAGGTGGAACCATGCCAGACGCTTCCGCCGAAAGTCGTGATGTAGACCTGCTCGTGATTCTCTGGATCGGGAATGACACGATGGGCCATCTTGAAATTGAAGCCCTGAATCCGCGTCCAATGACGCCCGCGATCGGCCGATCGCCACGCCGAAGATTCAAAACCAGTGGCATACAGAACGTTGGAATCCGCCGGTTCGATGGTCACGTCGTAGATGTGCCGGTCCTGATCGAAGGCGACTCGCCAGCTCTTGCCACCGTTTTCAGAAGAATAGATCCCTCCGCCTTCGCCGTGCTGCCCCTTGGCCCGCGCCCAGGCGGCGAGGTACAAGTGGTCTGAAGAATCGGGATCTGTTGCCAGGCCATTCGGACCATTCACCCCGGCAGGAAGTTCAACCTGTTGCCAATGCTCGGCGCCATCCATTGAGCGATAGAGCGCACCATCGAGCTCATTCCCAAGACTGCCGTCTTCGGAACGGCGAGCAATTACAACGTACAGAGTTCCATTCGAGCTGCGGGCTAACCGCCATGCGAACGGTTCCTTCTGGGTGATGCCCTGATTCTTTAAACTCCAACTGCGTCCGCTGTCCACACTTTTGTAAATGCCGCGTCCAAAACCGGCTACGTAGAGAACCCGTGCGTCCACCGGGCTGGTCGGATCAAGCAGGATGTGCGTGGCCGCCGTTTGATCCATTCCAGTATTTGACTTGGCCCACGTCTTCCCGCCGTCCTCGCTTCGACAAACTCCGCCTAGATAAGTTGCAACCGCGGTGTGCCGCCACATTTTAGGACGCGGCAGGTCGTGAGTGCCGCTGTTCACGCTCCACATTCTGCCCGGCACTTTGGGATCAAAAACGACCCAGTAGGTCGTGTTTGCCCACTCAGCCGGAACTCCAGCGGTAGAACTCGTCCACGAGGTTCCGCCGTCTTCACTTCGAAACAGCCCAATGTCTGTGTAGGTGATAAATCGTCGTTTGGCGTCGAACGGGTCAAAATGAAATCCGTAACTAGTGGTAACGTCCAAACCGACGCTCGTCCACCCTCCGGCGCTGACTCTGCGGGAATACAGCCCAGACCAGGTCGCACCTCCATCTGTGGTGCGCATAGTTCTGCCGAGATCGGTTCCGTAGCTCAGATTCGGATCCTGGTCAGCCACAGTGATGTTCAGAGGATTCTCTCCCCATCCGATTCCAAAGCGCTCCGTGATCCAGTTGTCCTGGATGTTCTGTGCAGCGCCCGACGATTCCTTCCACACCAACTGCCAGTCGCCTCCGGAATTTGTCGTCTTGGCAACGCCCATCCAGGTCTTTCCGTCGACTGCAAGGTCGCTGTACGAGATGTACGCTGTTTCGGGATGATGAAGGCTAGTCGCAATCGCCCGTACTTTGGTTCCGGTTCCAGGCAAAGCACATTTGCGCCAGTTCGCGCCGCCGTCAGTAGAAACGAATGCGCCCAGCTCCGATGTCATATAAATAGTGGGTTGCGCTCCCGAACCAAAACCCAGGGATATATCCGTTTCTGCAGCTGGGAGAGGAACTTCGCGAACACTGTTTCCCTTCACCACGGCCAGAGATTGCTTGCCCATCAAGAATATTATTCGCGACTCAACGGGGGAGCGGGGATCGACCCACATTCGACGCATGCCGGCTGGCAGATCTGCCTGCCGTTGCCAGGTTTGTCCAAAGTCACGAGAAACATAAAGTCCAGGATGCTCGTTCGGGCCAGCGGCAACATACAAAGTGCGCGAGCTATCAGGATCAATTGCCATGCCCAGGATCATTCCCAGCGGGTCCGCCGGAGCCAGAATGATTTCGTCCGCGTGATCGGAATTCATCACAACGCCTTGCACGTTCGCAGGAGAAGGAGAAACCAGATTCCAATTTTCTCCTCCATCGACAGTGCGCCAGAGCCCCGTCGCGTGCGCATACATGGTCTTGGGGTCCCGAGGGTCGAAGGCAAAGAAATTTACGACGCCGCGCAGATTGAACATCCTCCAGGTGCGGCCGCCATCATGAGTGATATATGAACCGCTCATGTCGCAGGAAACGAGAACGGTGTTGGGATCATGGGGGCTGATCGTAGGATTGAACATCGCCCCGCCGCCACCTGGTCCAAGCACGCGAAAGTCGCCGGGCCTCTCCGCCCATGCGGCAGCGAGACAGAAAAAAATAGCGGCTCCGACGAGGATTGTAGATTTCATGAAAATGCCTCTCACCGAACCGCTCGTTCGAACGCAGGCGAAGTTTTTCGAATTGGGGGCCTCCAATTCGAGGCCTCTAGAAGCTGATCCTCAGCAGCAGACGCACAGTGCGTCGGCTGTCTACGCCTTCTTGGGTAAATGTATTTACCAGTCTCCCGAAGAGCGGATTCGGCGTGATATCGGGTAGTCCCGTATCAGGGTTGGTGGCGATCACGGGTTTCAGTGTGGCCGGATCGACTGCAACATTGAAGTCTCCCAGCATGGCGAGTGCGCCGCCGCCACCGCCGTAGTCACTATCCGGTGCAAACAAGGGATGATTAAAGACATTATCGATGTCGGCGCCAATCGATGCCGACACCCGTTCGCCTAAGTGAAATTGTTTGTGTATGCCGAGATTCACGCCCCAGGCGCCGGGCCCTATCAAAACGTTGCGCGTAGCAACCTGTGGATTGCTAAATAAATCTGCGCCCAGCAGAGGAGGGCCAAACGCATTGGGATCCCAGATCTGATCGCCTACGCGATGATTCACATTGCCGATAATGGGCGGACGATACGATGTAACGCCATTGATACAGCAATTAAAGTCGCCGACCGCGTCGATTGAACCCACCCCGACGTTTCCAGGCCCAAGCGGTCCGCAATCGTCGCAAGCCCAGTACGGCGTGAAGCCCGCACCCGATTTGGCAAACATGTTGAAGCTCGTCTGCCAGCCGCCGATGATCGCGTTCGCCCAGCCCGACGTGGAAGATCCAAAATGCTTCCCACGCCCGAAAGGCAGGTCGAACATTCCATACGCGACAAACCGCTGGTGAGGAACGAATGATTCCTGCCCGTAATCGCGATTGGGTTGAAACGGGTTGTAGGTGACTCCGCCTAAACTCGAATTTCCAGTGTCCAGACCGGTCGACTTCTGATTCAGGTAGGTATAGGACAGGTTGAGCATGAACCCATGAGAATATCGATGCTCAAATTGCGTCTGGAAGGCATTGTAGCGGGCATGACCAACGTTGCCATAGGTGAGGAGAAAATCACCCAGCCCTGGGAAGGGCTGCCGGGCCTGATCCGCCGCTGATGGCAGACAGTCCCCGTTGTTAATGGGATCGCAGGGGGTCACTCCGTCGCCCGTCGTCGTACCGAATGGAATGTCGCTAGGTTGCAGTTCGTTTAAATCCACCCCAGCGATCAATCCGCTCAGGGTGCTTCCGAGATAAGAAAACCGGATGGAAGTATCCCGTGCCAGTTCACGCTCGTAGGTTACGTTGTACTGTTGCTCACGAGGCTGCTGCAAACCGACCGGAACCGCATTGATCGCCGGGAGGGTAGTAAAGTCCGTCGTGATTGCTCCGCCTGAAACAGGACTGAAACCATGGCTGAATCCAGGCCAACCGGAGAGGAAACTGTTAGTGTCCGAATCCGAGGCCTTGGTAAGTCCTTGATTGAATGGGTTGGTCGCGATCGGATCGCGGATCCCCTGGGCCGCCGAAGTCGGAAAATAGAAGCCATAACCACCCCTGATAACCGACCGATCACTCAGCCGAAAGGCAACTCCGACTCGGGGAGCCAGGTTGTTTTTGTCTTCGCGAACCAGGCCGCGGCCAACATGCAGGCCCGATTGCGCCGCAGTCACAACCACAAACTGGTCTAGGATGCGGGAGTCAAGAAACTGCTTGGTGCGGTCGGAAGCAATGACGAACCGGCCCTTTCGCCCGGTCCCCGCGTCCACGAAATTAGGATCGAAATTTGCCAGCAAATCGTGGTTGTCGATAAACGGTGTAATGAGTTCGTACCGCAAGCCGAGGTTCAGGGTAAGGCGTGGTGTAACCTTCCAAGTATCCTGAAAGAAAAACCCCTGTTCCCAGTTGTGCACATCCATCGGTGGTCGCGGAGCACTGATGTACGTCACAGTAGAAGCGGGCATTCCCAGTAGGAATTCCGCGAAGGGATCAATACTTCGCGCTCTTCCATAGCTGATCGCACCTCGGGGATTGCCTCGATTCACGGCAAAACCGTCGAGCGCCGCATTGCGGACAAAGTCTGCCCCCATTTTAAAACTGTGGTTACCCACTATCCACGTGAATGTATCTCCGAAGGTGGCAAGGTTTTGATCCATGGGCCGGTCTGTATTTCGGCCACCATTCTGAAAGGTTGCGAAATTCCTCCCAAACGTAATCGCGGGATGTCCAAAAGTCGTTAATTCGGAGGTTCCAACTACTTGGCCGTAAGCGTCAATGTCGGACTGATCAAATCCGATGCTGGAGAGGAAACCTCCCAGGGTGGTGTTGCTGTGACGCTTCAGCTTTGCCTGGTTAAATCCGCCACGCAATTCGTTCACTATGTTGTTGCTAAAAACTCGCGTGTACGAAACCGACAGCGTGTTGTTCCGTCCTTCTAACTGTGAGAGGCCGAGACCCGTATAAGGAGCCTGAACGAGCCTATTCGCGGCGGTGTTGGCGGCGCCATTGTAGACCACGTATACGTGATCCAGATCCGTGAAGTCGTGATCCACGCGAAATGTTCCGACATCACGAACGGCTCGGCCCGGAAGCAGTGTCTGAAAACCGCTCGGATCGTTTGGCCCGCCGATCTGGCCAGTGGTCGAATCGATCGGCGCAGTAATTCCGATCTTCGGGAAGTACTTCTGAACCAGGTTTTGTACCGTCGGGTTCAAAAGGCGGGAGGGAATCCGGATAAATTGCTCACCGAGGCCTCCGACCGTATCAGTCGCGATTTCCTCTGGCGTCAGCACCGTTGGATCTGGAACTGCCGGCTTGCTTTCATCATCGACTAAAGAAAAGTCGCCGGTATACAGACTGGGATGAGGCAAATTATTAGATTGGACATTCACCGGTGCGACGTTCCAGTTGCGCTCGTAGGCGGCAAAAAACCATGTTTTCTTCAAAAACGGTATCGGCCCGCCAAAGGAGCCGCCCAAATCTGTGAGGTTGAAGTATGGAGTCGGATACTTGCTCTGAAATGGCGAAGGCACGAAGTCTGCCTTGCCAATCTTGTCCTGGTAAGCATAAGTGGCTAAGGCCGAGTTCTTGTTGTTGTAGAAGATCGAGCCGTGATACGCCGACGTTCCACGCTTGGTCGTCACCCGAATGTTCGCGACTCCGCCATATTCAACGCCGAAATCATTGGAAAGGACATTGACGTCTCCTACCGCTTCCAGCGAAGGCTGGCTGCTCGTGGGTTCCCCGAAAATTCCTCCGTTGGAACGCTGGCCATCGAGTGAAAAGTTGGCGCCGTAACTCTCCGCTCCGAGGAATTTGAAACTTCCATCTGTTCCCGACTGCGTAATGTTCGGATTCAAATATAGAAACGAGTACACATCCCGGCTATCCCGCGGAAGTCCGATGACTTCGCGGCTGGTGATGGTGTCGCTGATCGTCTGATCTTCGGTATTTATAACCGGGACTTCGGCCGTGACCTCGATCGCCTCCAGCTTGCCTGCCACTTTGAGAACGGCATTCGCGTTGACGACATCACTGCCGTGCAAGACGATGCCGGTAAGGTCGGTCGTGCCCATATTGGGTGCCGACACGGTCACCTTGTAGGCGCCTGATCGAAGCCCGAACACCTGATACTCCCCTTGCGAATTGCTCGCTGTCGTGCGCGAGGTATTGGTTGCGAGATCGACAATGACGATCTGGGCGTTGGGAATTGCGCCGCCGCTGGTATCGGTGACCGAGCCACTAATTGTGCCTAAATCTGTGCCTTGGGCGCGGGCGATCTGAGCGCATCCTAGACCCAATACAAGCAGGAACAAGCAGGCAAAATACTTCGCGAGATTCATACGGAGGCTCCTGAATTTGAAAACGACAGGCGAAAACACCTAGCTCTTTTATACCAAGAAGGAAGCAATGGCAAGCAATAAATATAAGTAAACGAAAGCATTCGACAGAACTCGCAAGGTAATGAGACAAATTCAGAGGGCTGGCGAATGCGGAACCAGGCTCTCGACAACGCGAGCGAGGGGATAATGCATGGTTGGGCTGGCGCGGAAAATGGGTCATCAAACTGCCCCACGATAACGTCAAGTACTCCAATCCTATTCCGGCAAGAAGAGGTGGCGAGCACCGGAATCCGATTCCTGGGGCTTTCAAAGGAAAGAAATAGAAACCTTTGCTACAGTAGACGAGCAAAGCGAGAATCAATTGCTTTCGGTCTAACCGCACCGATACGATTCTCGACGTCTTCCTGCCTTTAACATCCGGTACCGGAGGGAAATCGACAATGCGTCGCAGGGATATTCTTAAAGGTGCCGCGCTGCTGCCCGCACTTTCTCGAGCCGATGTCGCGGCTGCTCTGTGTCAAGATCGCAACTTCGGCTTTGGGCTTGCACCTCAGGAACGTCTGGATCAAGGCCCGTTTGATATCGATCAGGATCAGGGGTGGCAGACTGTGCTGTTTACCACGCCCTCCGAACGGCCTTTGCGCAATCCAGGACTTGGCCTGGTGGGCTACAGTTGGGAGGAAAGCGGACCGTCTCTGGCGGCGCGGGCGGGCCGCGAAACGATCGAGCAACACGTCGAGAAGATTTCAAGCCTGCCTTTTGTGGATGTCCTCTACATTCGCTGCGATTGGCGCAATGTCCAATCCCGCCCAGGACGATTGGATCCTGATCCCGTATGGGACTTGACGCTGGATGCCGCAAAACGCAAAGGGCTTCGAGTTGCATTTCGGATTCAGCTGTCAAATACATCGTTCCAGCCGGAACAGGTTGCTCTTCCGCCGTTTTTGCGTGATCGCATACCGCTGGTGAAAATTGGGCGCCTTAGCAAAGGCGACACAGAGTATCGCGAGCCACGTTACGATCATCCTGAATTTCAGAAAGCATTTGCCGAGCTCAATGACCTGCTGGCCGCCCAGTTTGAAGGCAATCCTATGATCGAGTGGGTGGACCTCATGCAATACGGATTTTGGGGCGAGGGGCACACCAGCAACCTTCCTAGTCCCTTTCCCGATTACGTAACAGCGGAGCGCACCTCGGTCAGCATGACGGCACGGCAACTCGACACCTGGAAGAAAACGCCCGTCGCGGTTAATACCCAACCGGATATAAGTAAAGTGGGCAACCGCAGAGTAATCGATATGGCCGTGCGGGCGGGTGCGTGGATGCGATCCGACAGCATCATCGTGGAAGAACCGATTCAGATTGATGAGATTGCCAACCGGCCGCCGTGGACAGCCGCGATCCTCGAGGACGGATACTTACGCCAGTATGACGTTCAGAAATTGAAACAAGACGCTGCTGGCATCAACGAGCTGGAGAACTATATGTTGCACGTCCCGGACCTGCGGGCAAACTACTGGGCGCTCTGGACGGAAGCAGACAATTTGGCGCACTACAACGAGAAGTATCCTCGTGGGTTCGAGCGCTTGCGCACGAGCATCGGATACCGCTTGCGGCCTTCATGGGTGTGGCAGCGCAAACGGTATGGCACCTTCGAAGTCATCGTGTGCGTGAGCAATCGAGGAGTGGCGGGAGTGCCCGGTATGCTCTGGCTGATCCTGAAAAGTCCCGACGGGAAGATCCATTTGCGCGGTTCTCTCGATGCCGGACATCCGCACGGCGGAGGCATTCGGCAAGCTTCTTTTCTGATCCCACACGGTTACAGTGGCAAGCTCAGTCTCTTCGCCGAGCTCGAGATTCGTCCGGGCGTAAAGAAGCCTATTGCCTGGGCTTGTGAACAGCCGCTCAATTCGGACGGCTCAATTAATGTTGAACTCAAGGATGAAAACGATTCCGGATGGCGCAAAGGTGTCTGAAACGCAAGTTTTCGCGGTTGTTTAGTACTTCTGCGGCCAACATCCCGACTTCTCTGCCATTGCCAGGCAAAGGGTGATGGAGGGAACAACCTCCGCAATTGATGGCTTGGGGGGCGACTTGCTGCTCAAGGCTCTGATGAATACGACCGCTTCGTCATAGCAACCATTCAAGACATCTTCGGGTTCGTCGCCGGCAACTTCCTCCGACACGAGACTACCGTCGCCGAAGCCACGCCAACCAAGGCGCGGACCGAACGGGCAAGTAACCGACGCGCGAAAGTTGTCGCCGAGCAATTCGTAGGTCTCCTCGACCATTCCGGCCGTGGGGAGGACATCAATGCGGCCTGCAAATCCACTCTTAAATTGCAGGTCGATCGCATACCAGTTGGCAGACTTATTTCTCGAGTTCAAAGTCTGGATGTCAAACGCCAACACGTCGCCGGCGATATAGCGCAGAGCATCCACCGCGTGAACAGCAGTCGCCCATAAGAATTCAGGTTCAGGACGGGCGTGCCGAGCGAGCGTGCATCGTGTATAGCGCAGCGAACCCGCAGCTCTGGACCAGTCTAGTGCGCGGTTAAGGTATGGCATGAAACGCCGGTTAACTGAAACCATGTTCATCGTGTGGGTTGCGGCGGCAGACTCTGCCAGGGCATTCACTTCGGCAAGCGACGAGCCTAGAGGCTTTTCCACCATGCAGGGAAGGCCGAACTCCAGCAGTTTGATTCCAAGCGCAGATATTTGTTCTGAAGGAACGACCGCGATACAGCCATCAAGATCTTCTTGTCGCAACATTTCGTCGACGTTGTGATGAGAAGCGAGGAAACCGTATTTGACGCAGAATTCTCGTGCCCGTTCGACGCGCAGATCGCAGACCGCAGCCAGCGTAACTTCCTCCGGATGGGCGGCCTTGTAGCGGGCAAGTGGAATGGCGTGCCCACTCTCTGAATGCGCTCCACAACCGATGAGTCCAAGCCGGATCATAGCATCAACCTCATTTGACGCTCGCCGAAACCGGCTCGTCCTCGAGGGTTGGAGGGGGTTTTCCGAGGTTTCCCGGTGCGCCGCGCACGAACCACAGTGATCCTCCTAGCGCCAGCGTGCTAGCTGCGAACCACAGGACAGTGCCCCGCTGACTGGCAGGCACGGTGATCAGCAGCAACAAGCTGAGGAATCCGATGGAAGCGACGGTCCGGCTGAGGAATCGAAAAACAGGCGCAGTGAAATCCGATGAATCCTTTAACTCATTGGCCACGTCGATGGGCGTGTTCAGATTGGCAAATAGTTTCGCCCGCGCCGGCGTCTCTCCATGGTCGAAAAGCATAGTGACAAAAAAAACTCCAAACGAGGCTGGGATAATGATGGCGACCTGCTGAATGAGGGACCAGTGATAGACGAAAGCTCCCAGAATGCCGAGGACGAGGCCCGTAACGAACGAAGCCAATCCCGACCATTGCGGCGTCCGGCGCACAACCAGGCCCAGCAGGGCCGGCGGACCGTAGGCCAGGGAGATCAGCGTATTGAATTTCAACATGACTTGGAAGACACTCTGGCCGCTGATCGCCATAATAGCCGCGGTAATGGTCGTTACACCGCCAATCAAAAGCGTAGTTACCCAGCCGACTACGAGCAGTTCGTGCTCGCCCGCATTCTTGCGGAATAGGCATTGATACACATCCTTTGTAAGAATCGCGGACTTGAAATTGAATTGTGCAGAAAGATTCGCCATGGTTGCGCTGAACATCGCCGCTAACATGACCCCAATCAAGCCGTGCGGAAGCAAAGTCAAACTGGCGACCGCGTATGCAGCTTCACTTGGGCTTGCCAGCGCCGCTTTGAGGCTTGGTAGAGTGGGATAAATCACCCGCATCGCCATGGGAGGAATGAACCACACGAACGCTCCTGCGAAAAACAATCCACAGCATAATAACGCTACCTTGCGGGCGGAATGCTCGTCGTCGACGCTGAAGTAGCGCTGCGCCATGGCGCTGGTGTTGTATCCGAACGAAACCATGATCGTCCAGGAGAGGATGTAGACCCATCCAAATTCGCCGGAGACGTGGAGAGTTTTCATTTCGGGAGGGAGCGAATGGAGCAACCCTGTCACCCCGCCCACTCGTGCCAGGGAGAGGGCCACGAGAACCAGGCAAAATGGGATCAGGATCGAGGCTTGCAGAAAATCGGTAATGACTACCGCCCACAACCCACCGAGCACGCAATAAAAAACAATCAGCGCTCCAGCGCCGATGATGGTCCAAGTCACGGGAAAGCCACAAGCCGCAGAGATAAAGAGGCTGAGGCCAAATAGTGTGCTGGCACTAGTAAACAGTTGAAAAAAGATCGTGACCCAGGAAAAGATTTGATGGGTGATGGGATTGAATCGGGACGACAGGTATTCCATCACCGTGGTAATGCGACTCCGTCGCCAGAGTTTGGCAAAAACAAAGTAGCCGAGCAGGAAGCTCAATGCGTTTCCCACATAGAGTCCAATTGCGGCGATGCCCGAGCGGTACGCAACGCCCGCCGCCCCGGTAAAGGTCCACGCGCTGAAGCCTGACATAAAGCAACTGAGGCCAGCGACCAGCCAGGGAATCCGACTCCCCCCTCGAAAGTATTCCGCCGCGCCGCGATTGAATCGCAAGACATAAACTCCGACCCGAACCATCAGGAGCGCATAGAGGGCGATGACCAGGTAGTCCAGGTAGTTGGCGCTGTTCATGGAGAAGCCTCGGCTTCCTTATACTTTGTTTTTACCCGAAATAGAAGGCGAGAAGTAAGCAAACGAAAGAAATAGTTGCCAAACGAATGCTATACTCGGACCCGTCATGGCCCGTCCCGTCCTTCTCGTGTGCGCCGGAGAAGAATTATTCTCTTCCTTCTTTTCGCCACGCGCGCAACGGCGGCTTAGCAGCTTATTCCGTTGGAAGAGGCTGGGACATACTCACGTGACCGCTGAATTCAAACAGGCTCTGCGCGCAGCCGACGCGCTTATCACTACCTGGGACAGCCCCAAGTTCGATGATGACCTGCTGCGCTGGGCGCCGCAATTACGAATGATTGCCCATTGCGGCGGCGAGGTGAAATCGCGCTTCACGCATTCTCTGTTTGAGCGCTTGACCATCACCAACGCGGCGGAGCCAATGGCGCGTGCCACCGCGGAAATGGGCGCTGCACTGCTCTTGTATTGCGCACGCAACATCGACTTTTACCGCGACGCTCTGGGAAAGAAGTCGAATCGGATCTACCAAACGGTCCATCTCCACGGGAGCTCGGAATCGCTGATTGGCCAGAGCGTGGCGATGATCGGGTTCGGCCGGATCGGACGTGCGCTGGTAGATCTGATGCGCGGCTTCGATTTGCATTGGCTGGTCTATGATCCGTATGCTCCCCGCTCTTTATCCCGGCGGTACCCCGTGAGTTTCGTTGGTCTGCAAAAATTACTCCCACAGGCTCATCTGCTCGTTCTAACCGCCGCGCTTACTGAACAAACGCGTGGCATTCTGGGGAAGAAAAATCTTGCCGGGTTGCCGGATGGCTCTGTGGTAATCAACATCGCTCGCGGAGGCTTGATCGATCTGCCAGCACTCAAGCACGAGGTGCGACGCGGGCGGCTGCGCTGCGCTCTCGACGTGACCGATCCGTTAGAACCACTTCCAGTCGGAGACGTATTGCGCACGATGCGGGGAGCGATCATCACCCCGCATATCGCCGGGAGCGGCCAGCATGTTCGACAAGGAATTGCGCGCGTGGTGGTGGACGATTTGGAGAGATTCTTCCGCGGAAAGCGCGTTGAAAACCGCATTACCACAGAGAAGCTGGCTCGGATGACATGAGCCTGAAACTGTCATTCTCAACGCTGGCGTGTCCGGATTGGACGATGCCGCAAATCATCGCCATGGCCGGCCACGGCTACGACGGAATCGAACTACGCTTCGTCGAGGGAGAGGATTCGTTATGGAAACTTCCGGCGTTCTCGCGAACGACGCTGGCATCGACCAAACGCGCACTTGCGGATCATTCTCTGGCGATACCCTGTGTCGACACGAGTTGCCGCTTTCATTCGCCGGACGCCGAGGAGCGCAAGCGCTGGTTGGTCGAGGGAGAGCGCATGTCAGATTTGGCAGCCGAACTGAGCGCGCCGGCCATACGAGTTTTCGGCGATACGATTCAGCCCGGTGCAGATCGCGAGATGACACGGAACTGGATTGCCGACTGCGTTGAAAGACTTGCAGAAATTACTTCTCGCAAGGGCGTTGAGGTCTGGCTGGAGAATCACGGGGATTTTGCCGCCGCCAGTGAAACGGCCACGATACTCGCGCAGGCGGGCTCTCCCCGAGCCGGAGCGGTTTGGGATCCCGCCAACAGCTTCGCGTCCAATCAAGAGCGGCCGACCGAAGGAGCCGCGACTTTGGGACGATTCCTTCGCCATGTCCACGTCAAGGATCTTCGACGCCAGGGTGAAAACTGGAAGCACGTTTTGACCGGAGAAGGCGACCTTCCGTTGCTAGAACTCAGAAGCGTTCTGGAGCGGCTAGCCTATGACCGCTTCGTGTCATTCGAGTGGGAAAAGAAGTGGCATCCGGAAATCGCGGACGCTGAAATTGCGCTACCACACTTCGTGAATTGGTTTCGAAAGAGCCGCGCCAATGCATGAAGAGGAACGTGATTAACCGTGAAAATTAAAACAGAAACAGAGTTAGAAGAATTGCTCTCGCGTCCAAACGAAGAAACGGCGTCGGCTGTTGCCGCGCTGGACGGCGATCTTTTAATCCTCGGCGCAGGCGGCAAGATGGGTCCCAGCCTGGCGCGGCTAGCGCGCCGCGCCGCCGATATGGCGGGAGTCAAGAAACGGGTGATTGCAGTTGCTCGCTTTACGAATAGCGCCCTCCCGTCCGAACTTGCGGCGCTCGGAATAGAGGTCAAGGCGGGAGATCTGCTGGAGCTCGGTACGCTCGATAGCCTCCCCGATATTCCCAACGTAATTTTCATGGCGGCGCGGAAATTCGGCACTGCTGGAGGCGAGCACCTGACTTGGGCGATGAACACTTACTTGCCCGGGCGCGTCGCGGAGCGTTATCGCAATTCCCGCATTGTGGCATTTTCCACCGGCAACGTTTATCCATTGCGCCCGTTAGCCGACGGTGGAGCGCTGGAAACAACGGCAGTCGGCCCCATCGGTGAGTACGCGCAATCGGCGCTAGGCCGCGAACGGATGTTCGAGTATGGATCGCAGAAATGGGGAACACCCGTTGCGATCTTACGTCTTAACTATGCTGTGGAGTTGCGTTACGGAGTACTGGTCGATATTGGACGTGCAGTATTTGAAGGCCATCCCATTGATCTATGCATGCCTTGTGTCAATGTGATCTGGCAGCGTGATGCGAACGCATGGTGCCTGCGGTCGTTTGCGCACTGCGCGTCGCCACCACTCATCTTGAATATCACTGGTCCGGAGAAACTTTCCGTGCGCGACATAGCGCATGAATTTGGCCGCCACTTTGGCGTCGCGCCAGTTTTTCTTTCTGACAGAGAAGGTTCGAACGCACTGCTCAGCGATGTCAGCAAAGCACGCCTTCTTTTCGGCGATCCGACGGTCCGTCCTTCTGAATTGATCGAATGGATTGCCGATTGGATTCGCGAAGGCGGCGTGATGCTGAACAAGCCGACACATTTTCAAACCCGGGACGGAAAATTCTGATGAAGCTGCGCGAGAAACTACTTTCCGGCCTCGTCATTCCCGCACACCCGCTGGCACTGAACTCCGAGCGGCGACTGGACGAACGCCGGCAGCGCGCGCTCACGAGGTATTATCTGGCCTCGGGCGCGGGCGGTATCGCGGTGGGCGTTCATACCACACAGTTCACCATTCGTGATTCCAAGTTTGCGCTGTTGGAGCCCGTGCTTAGCCTGGTCGCCGAGGAATGTCGCGCTAACGTCGGCGTGCTGAAAATTGCCGGCGTTTGCGGCGCGCTAAGACAGGCCGCCGCCGAGGCCCAACTCGCGGCCAGATTGGGTTACGATGCGGTGTTATTGAGTCTTGCCGATCTTAAGAACGAGAGCATTCCGCAACTTGTAGAGCATGCTCGGTCCATTGCAACTGTAATCCCGGTGATTGGGTTCTACCTGCAACCCGCCGTCGGAGGACGCATTTTGCCCTACGAATTCTGGCGACAGTTGCTGGAAATTGAAAACGTGGTTGCAATAAAGATCGCGCCCTTCAACCGCTATTACACGATCGAAGTTCTGCGCGCCCTGGCGGAATCTGGCCGCGCCAGCGAAGTCGCTCTCTACACGGGGAACGACGACAACATTCTCAACGATCTGCTCGCTACGTTTGACTTCGGCAGTCAACCGATCCGGATTGCGGGCGGCCTACTCGGTCACTGGGCAGTGTGGACGAAGACCGCTGTCTCCCAGTTGGCCATGGTGAAGCGTCAATCAAACCACATTCCCAGCGAATTTTTGACGCTCGCCCAGCAGATCACAGATGCGAATGCAGCCATCTTTGACCCCGCCCATAATTTTCGCGGATGCATTCCGGGCATTCACGAAATTTTGCGTCGTCAGGGCCTTCTCGAAGGACGTTGGTGTCTGGATCCTGCTGAGGAACTCTCTCCGGGACAGAGCGCTGAAATCGATCGTGTGTGCACGGCCTATCCGCATTTACAGGACGATGAATTTGTAAAGGAGCATCTCGATGAATGGCTTCACTAGCATTTTAGTACTCATGCTATTTATTTCGAGCGCGGCCGCAGGGGGTGAAGCAGCGATTGATAACGCAGTGATGGAAAGCGTGCAAGCGGATCGAGACGTCCCCCTGGCACTCGACCCCACATCGCAATTCTGGCGTGGGTCACGTCCGGTCTACATGGAGAAAGACCGTTTCGGCAAGACGGTACCCTCGTTCCGGACCGAAATTCGCACACGTTGGACAAAAAACAATCTTTACTTCCTGTTTGTATGCCCGTACGAAGAGCTCCACCTGAAACCTTCTCCCGATACTCAGCAAGAAACCAACCAGCTGTGGAATTGGGATGTCGCCGAAGTCTTTGTTGGGTCCGACTTCAAGGACATTCAGCGCTACAAGGAATTTGAAGTTTCTCCGCAAGGCGAGTGGATTGACCTTGATATTGATTTGCACAAGCCTCATCACGAAGAAGGCTGGACGTGGAACTCGGGATGCGAGGTAAAGGCACGGATCGATCGGACAGCACACATTTGGTATGGCGCGATGCGCATTCCCTTCGCCTCAATTGACAACCGTACCGCCGTTCCTGGACAGACCTTGCGCATCAATCTATTTCGAAGCCAGGGCCCGCCTTCGCATCATCAGGAAATGAGCTGGCAAGCCCCCATGAATGAAACGTTTCATGTGCCCGAACGCTTCGGTCTCATCAAGCTGGTGAAGGAACAGAATTGAGAGGATGGCATGGAACATTTTGACTCCGCCCCATTTGGCTTTGCTTAGCATACTGAGCGCGCCACGTCACCTCCGCACCTGACTCGCGCTTCCGGATCTTGGGAACGCATAACCTAAACCCCCAACTACCGCTCAGCGGTACTGAAAAGGAGAATATATGCAAACTGGGCCAAGGAAATTCTCGCTTCTCACAATCGGAGTTCTCTTATTTTATTGTGGCATGGCTTCGTCTCAGTCCGGGACATGCGGTGGGATGAGTCTCGGGCAGGGAGCTAGTTTGAACGGCTTCGTTCCTTTCCTGGCAACCAGTCTGTGGAACACCGACATTGCAACTGCGCAGGTTGACGCAAACTCAGCGAACATCATCAACTTCATTGGCTCGTCGGTTACCCTCCACCCTGACTTCGGCGCGGGAACATTCCATAACCAGACCCTCGGCATTCCCTATCAGGTGGTTTCCGGAACTCAAGCCAAAGTCAATATCACTCCGGGATTGTACGCGGACGAGAGCGACCCAGGTCCTGAACCGATTCCATCCAACGCTCTGATCGAGGGGTATCCAAAACCTGGGACCGGCGATCGCCATGTCCTGGTGCTGGAAAAGGACGGGTGCTGGTTGTACGAACTCTTTAACGCCTCACTGAAGAACGGCAAGTGGAGCGCCGACTCCACCGACGTTTGGGACATGACGATCAACGAACAGCGGCCGTACACATGGACATCCGCCGATGCAGCGGGGCTGCCCGTTTTCGCCGGACTGGTTCGCTATGATGAAGTGGCAGCTGGCGCCATTAATCATGCACTGCGCTACACCGTACCCACCTCCCAAAGGGCATTCGTGCTTCCGGCCACTCATTGGGCCTCCACTAACACCAGTTCAAGT
Organism: Acidobacteriota bacterium; assembly: GCA_043734125.1. Taxonomy (GTDB): domain Bacteria; phylum Acidobacteriota; class Terriglobia; order Terriglobales; family Acidobacteriaceae; genus Gp1-AA145. The sequence goes on from JAYTFR010000021.1 coordinate 19,017, forward strand.
GCTCCGCCAATGGGCACCCGCTTGCGC
>JAYTFR010000022.1:0-1537 GCA_043734125.1 Acidobacteriota bacterium
AGCGGCGAGCCACACGCCTTGAGCGATGAGGTCCTATTTCTTCCGCAGGTGAACAGGGCAATTTTCAGTGTTTCCAGCGGGGATGTGCTGGTCACACAAACCGGAAAAGGCGCAAACATGTCGCAGTTGGCATGGTTTGACCGCAGCGGAAAGCCTGCTGGGAAGGTCGGTCAGCCCGGGTGGTACGACAATGTACGCCTTTCGCCCGACGGGCGCCGGGTCGCTACCGACCAGACCGACCCGGACGGGAGGAACGTAGATGTGTGGGTCCACGAGCTGTCGCGGAGTACTGTAACGCGCCTGACATTCGATCCGGCTCTGGATCAGACGCCGGTGTGGAGCATCGATAGCCAGAAGGTTCTGTACACTTCCAACCGCGACGGGAACTTTGACCTATATTTGAAAAATGCCGATGGATCGGGCCCAGAACAACTGTTAGTCGCCTACGGCGGTGCGCTGGCGAATGCTTGGGACTGGTCGCACGATGGCAAGTATGTCTTGGTTCGAAAAGGAAGAGAACTCGCCTATCTCGTATGGCCGGAGCTGACGACCACCGCGCTCTTTCAGGCCAAGTGGACGGTACGAGGGCGCGCAATTCTCTCCCGATGGGCGCTGGATCGCGTACGCGTCGAATGAGACCGGCAACATGGAGGTTTACGTGTCTCCATTTCCCAGCGTTGATGGCAAGTGGCAGGTGTCGAACGCGGGAGGGCAGGAGCCGAAGTGGCGCAACGACGGCAAGGAATTGTTTTATATGTCGACGGACGGAAAGATTACGGCAGTCTCGGTTTCTGCCGGCTCCAGCTTTCAGGCTGGCACACCAGTGCCCCTGTTTCAAACCCACCGGCGGCAGCCCATGGCTGCGCAGGACCTTTTCTCCTACGATGTGAGTAACGACGAACAGAGATTTCTCATTGCCACCAAGCTCGATGAACCCAACGCCGCACCGCTCTCGGTCCTACTCAACTGGGCTTCGGAGATGGAGAAATAAGCTGGCTGCTGCATTCTTCCTGGCCGGAGAACGCTATGATGCACCGCACGCATTTTTCTGAGGCAGGAAACGAGCCGTCCTGGCGCCGTGATCAAACCATTCAGCTGTGATCGGCCCGGGATTTTTTGATCCCATCTGAGAACGATCGAGGGGGAGCGAGATTCTCACGGTTGCTCCCGAATGACGGGCTATCCGGAAGTTATTCCAATAAACTCGACCGCGACATTACTTCCGGCTTGCCGACAATCCGTCCGGGAACGCGGTTTGGGGAAATAAGCGACTAGCTGATTTAATCCGGCGAAGTCCGATTCTCTGGCGGAATGCGGAACTTATAGTGTCTGGTTCTAACTCGCCGTCAACTGGCACGCCAAGACTTCCAACGACTTCCCTTCTCTGATTTCGACTTCTCTTAAGACCCTACTGCAGTTTGCGTTTCAGCGTGTGGCCAATCGCGAGCAGGAAGATGGCACTCTTGTCTTGCGCGTGCGGCGAAAAGAAGTGAATCACGTCGTCGTCGAAAAAGGTCAGCCCGGTCGCACCCAGGCG
>JAYTFR010000023.1:0-6148 GCA_043734125.1 Acidobacteriota bacterium
GGCTGAAAGTCGGTGCGGGGAATAGTGGGATCGGTGGAGTCCGCGGGCCGAAAATTATTGCGGTTGTGGCCGTAGACCTGGAAGAACGTATTCATGCGCAAGCCGATCGCCGGCAAACCAGGGATTGTGCCCGGAAAGATACTGTGCGGCCACATCTCCCTCTGCGCGGGCGCGCCCAGCATCACGGGCGGAATCTTCATGAAGGTCTCGTCGTCTTTTGGAAACTTGAAACCCGCATCCTTGAAGGCCTTCCCGAAGTCATTCAGTTTGGGGAAATCCACGTGACAGGTGCTGCACGAGGTGCCGTACTGTCGCGAAAACGCGGGAATCGCATGACTGTACGAGGCCACGGCCAGGACCAAAGCAAACACAGCCGCACAGGCTGTCCAATTCTTACGCCGCATATCGTTCTCCTTAAAAAATAGAATGAAAAACTCTTTCAAAGCCCAACCCCATGTCGACGATTGTTAACCACAGATGACCGTCGGGGCTGTGTTTCATGTCACGTCTAGATGTGAGCCCCGTCACAGCGGTGTTATTCGCGGCAACCAATTTTTTGAGTGCGAGAAAGCTACTCTGAGGCTGTAACGGCTCGCTGTTCAAAACTGCTCAGATTTGCCAGTACACCAACAATCGGGCACCGAGTGTGGCGGAGTCGTCGCGCCCTTGCTTCAGCTAGGCGGCATGAGATTGACATTCTTGCTTGGACCGTGTGAGCACAAAAGGGCCCCACTGGGACGACGCCCCAGTGTGGTTTTTCTTGGATAACATGAGCTATAGGACACACATTACACGCGGACAACATCGCACGCTGACTTCCGATGGCAAGATTGTTAACCACCGATGACTGTCGGGGCTGTGTTTCGTGTCGCTTCTGCCTGTGATGGCTGTCACAAGGGGTTGCCCACTGGCCAGAAGCACGCGTTCGGATGTAGTCAGGTTTCGCGGAAAATTCATCGATCACCATCTGCACACATTTCAGTCCGGTACAATATGCGCCGTGGCGGAAATCAAGATCAACTGCGGTCAGACGCTGGCGAAGGTTTCTATCTTCTCCGGGCTCACGGAATCCGAACTTGCATTTTTGGCGCAGCGCGCTGTGCCCAGGAAGTTTTCGCCGGGTGAAACCGTCTTTAGCGAGGGTGAGCCTTGCCTGGGGCTCTACGTGGTTGAGTCCGGACACATCCGGATTTTCAAAAGTTCCGCGGGCGGACGCGAGCAGGTCCTGAGCATCGATGGACCCGGCAGTTCGGTCGCGGAGCTGCCGGTTTTTGATGGAGGGAACTATCCGGCATCGGTGACTGCAATCGATGAAGCCACGCTCCTTTTTGTCAGCAAGCAGGATTTTCAGGCGCTCTGCCTGGCTCATCCGCAGGTCGCGCTGAAAGTGTTGCGGGTGGTTGGCGCGCGCTTGCGAAAACTGGTTGGAATTATCGAAGAACTTTCTTTTTCGACGGTGCGCCACCGGCTCGCTTCATTCCTCTCGCGTCTCGCTCGCACCGAAGGCAAGCGCACACCGGAGGGCGTGGAAGTCACCTTGCCTGTCAGCAACCAGGAGTTGGCGTCGCAGATTGGTACGGTACGCGAGTTGGTTTCGCGCAATCTTTCCCGCTTACAGTCCGAAGGAATGCTGAAGATCGATGGCCGCAACGTGATTATCCAGGACATGAAAGCCTTGGACGCCGAGATCAACGCTCCCGAGTAAGGTTCACGCCTTTTTGCTCTCCGTGACAAAAGTCATCGGCACGCCCCTCCTCCTTCCACTAGTGTCAGAACATCAAGCGCGACAGCCGGGAATGCAGCCGGCCGCGAGGAGGAATGTGATGAGCGTGACCATGGAAAAAACGGTTCGGGAACTAGCCCTGGAAAACCCAGCAGCGACGCGGGTTTTTGAGAAACTCGGCATCGACTACTGCTGCGGAGGAAACCGCTCTCTGGAACAAGCCTGCCGTGCGGCCAAACTGCCGATGGACCAGGTTCTCGATTCGCTGGAAATGGCCGATCAGGCGGCCCATGCAGCCCAACCGATCCGCGATTGGCAGAAAGAACCTCTCGCCGATTTAGTTGGCCACATCAAGAACACCCACCACAAATACGTGCGCGAGGAGATCGCCCGCCTCGGTCCTTTATTCGAAAAGGTCTGTTCGGTTCACGGCAAGAACCATCCCAAGCTTCCGCAGATTCGCACCACCTTCGCCGGGTTGGCCGAGGAACTGACCATGCACATGATGAAGGAAGAAATGATGCTGTTCCCCTACATCGTCCGGATGGAGGAAGCCGTGATTCAGACGGAGCCGGTGTTGCCCTCACCCTTCGGCAGCGTGCAAAACCCGATTGCGATGATGGAACACGAGCATGAATCGGCCGGCGTCGCACTCCGTGACATGCGTCAAGCCAGCGACGGCTACACCGCTCCTGACGGCGCATGCGTCAGCTACCAGACCCTGTACAAGGCTCTCGCGGAATTCGAAGCCGATCTGCATCAGCATATTCACCTGGAAAACAACATCTTGTTTCCCCGGGCAATCGCGATGGAAAAGTCGCACTGAATGGGAGCTTGAGAATATGCCGGCACCTCCGCGACTGGACTTTGATCAGCGCCCTTTCATTGTGATCTGGGAAACGACCCAGGCATGCGATCTGGCCTGCGTACACTGCCGCGCCTGTGCGCAGCCGGTTCGAAGCGCGCTGGAATTGAGCACGGAAGAAGCGAAGCGCTTGATCGATGAAGTCGCGGCCCTCGAAGCGCCCGTCTTCGTCCTCACCGGCGGAGACCCTTTGAAACGGCCCGACGTTTTTGAGCTGGTGGAGTACGCCTCGACTCACGGCGTGCGTATTTCGCTGACCCCGAGCGCGACGCCGCGGTTGACACGGGAAGCAATCCTCAAGCTGAAGCAGTGTGGGCTGGCTCGCCTGGCGATCAGCCTGGATGGGCCTACGGCCGAAATTCACGATGCCTTCCGGCGCGTCTCCGGCTCGTATGACCGGACTCTGCAAGCCGTGCGATGGGCCCGTGAGATCGGGCTGCCCGTGCAGATCAACACCACGATCACGCGGCGCAATCTACAACATTTGGATTCGATGATCGCGCTGGTTGAGCAACTCGACATCGTTCTGTGGAGCGTCTTTTTCCTGGTGCCAACTGGCCGGGGCTCCGCGAGTGATCTGATTTCAGCCGAGGAATTCGAGCAGGTGTTTGAAAAACTGTACGAAACCTCGCAGCGCGTGCAATTCGATATCAAGAGCACCGAAGCCCAGCACTACCGCCGCTTCCTGCTCCAGCGCCGCACGGAAGAGAAACGTAAAGGCAATGGCAACGACCGCCAACTTCCAGCCCTGCCCGGAATGAGCACTCCAGACGGCATTGGTCGAGCGCCGCGTGGAATCAACGACGGCAAGGGTTTCGTGTTCATCTCCCACCTTGGCGAAGTGTTCCCGAGCGGATTCCTTCCCGTTTCAGCCGGGAATGTGCGGACCCAGTCGCTCACCGACCTGTACCGCCATTCGCCGCTTTTTGTTTCTCTGCGCGACATCCGGAATCTGAAGGGCAAGTGCGGCGTTTGCGAATTCCGCGAAGTATGTGGCGGCTCGCGAGCACGAGCCCACGCCCTGACGGGAGATATGTTCGCGGAGGAAAGCGGCTGCGTCTGGCAGCCCCGAGTCACAGAACACCGTGACTTATGCCATAGCTGAGTCCCGCTTGCTCTCATAACGTTAACGGTTGCCCCTGACGGCCGCCGCGTTCTATTTTCTTTGTTCATTTGCGATAGCTGCTAGCTAATTCCGTCCGTCTTCGTCCGGCCGTCCTTTACTATTCCCGCTCTTCCATTGAAAATGAAATGGTTCTCCTGGCCACGCTGCCGGAGTAGAGACGCGGCTAGCCGCGTCTCCTGTGCCGCGGAGATCTGGGAGACGCAAGGAGCCCTTCATGCCCGCAACCGGTGAACTCATCCGTATGATGAATTACGTCGACGACATTTCCGCTACTCTTCGTCGCGTCAGCAGCAGCATTCCAACCATGACGACCGAAGAGCGCGCGCGACTCGCGGAATACATTCGCAAATCCGATCCCAATTACGATGGCGTCCTCAAACAACTCGACGCTGGGGGCAAATAGTGCCGGAGGTTAAAACCGTCGCCGTGATTGGGGCGGGCATCATGGGCCGCGGAATCGCCCATGCGGCGGCCGTCGGCGGCTATCGCACCATTCTCGAAGACCTCCTTCCGAACGCCCTGCGCAAAGCCGAGACCGAAATCCGCGCCAATCTCGACCAGGCTGTCGAACTCGGCAAAGTCAGCGCCGGAGCTGCCGACGCCGCATTTGGACGCCTCGAGTACGCGGGCTCCGTCGAACAAGCCGCGCGCGAAGCCGATCTCGTCATCGAAGCCGTTCCCGAGGAAATGGAATCGAAGATCGAGATCTTCACTCTGCTCGACAAAATCTGCCGTCCGACGACCATTCTCGCCTCCAACACTTCTTCGTTGAGCATTACGGAAATCGCCAGCGTTACTTACCGCGCGAAGAAATGTGTGGGCATGCATTTCTTCAATCCCGTACACAAGATGAAGCTGCTGGAAGTTGTCCGCGCTCTCGAAACCGACGACGACACGCTGGCCACCGCGATAGAAGTCGGCAAGCGCATGGGAAAAGAAGTAGTCGCAATCAAAGAAGCGCCCGGCTTCATCACCAGCCGCATCAACGCCATGATCGGCAATGAAGCGTTTTACATGTTGCAGGAAGGCATCGCCAGCGCCGCCGACATCGACAAAGCCCTCAAACTCGGACTCAACCATCCCATGGGCCCGTTCGAATTAGTCGACCTGGTCGGCCTCGACACGCGGCTGCATATTCTCGAATACCTCCACAAAACTCTGGGAGAAAAATTCCGCCCCAGCCCGCTTCTCGTGCAGTACGTGAAGGCCGGACGCCTGGGCCGGAAATCAGGGCGCGGAGTGTTTGAGTATCCCGAACAGCCGGGGAAAGCCACGACTTCATAGTTGCTGGAAAACTCTCGCGACAAATTGATTTTGTGAAGGGGCACAACCGCACAGTCTTGCTGAATAACTCCGCTGGCGACGAGGTTTAAGGGAAGGGCACGACTTCAGTCGTGCGAAAGAGTACTGAGCCGTCCGTAGCAAGTTAAAGTGTCCGCTTTTTGTAGCACGTGATCTGTCCGGTTTCAGTTAAACAACAGCAGCAGTCGTCGGGGCGGTGGGAAAGTGGGAATCCCGCGCACTTTGCGGGATTTCCAAGCGCGATGGGGAAAGTCGGCGGTATGACTTTTCCAGCGCGCTTCTTTTCCACAGCCCGTTGTGCCGGCATGTGTGTAGTTGCCAAGGTCGCACCCTGGGACGTGAATCGTCCCAAACAATGTGGTCCGTGGGTGAGGCTGAGCGTTCCATCCAAGTGCTGATGCACCACCACCTGGCACCCTGCCAGCGTGCCGCGCCAGCGCACTTTCTCGATCTGCAACGACAGATTCTGAAAGCTCACCGTGTTGTCGCGCTGCACGGCGCGCTCGAACTGGAGCGAGAAGATGCGCTCCAGATCCGCGCTCCGGCGCGGTACAAAGGCGTTTCCTCGTTGTGCCGGCGCAACCTGAAAATGACGGTTGAACTCGGCCATGTAGCGCTCGCGCAGAAACTGGTTGGCCGCGGCCAGAGTCCGAGTCTGATGCAGTCGTAACTCCTGCGGCAGCCGCCCTTGCCAGGTGCGGAAACTGCGCTCACTGCGACCGCGCGCCTCCGGAGAGTAGGCGGGAATCATGTGCACGCCCAACTCGTGCAGCGCCCGTCCTACCTGCGTCCGGCGATGGTAGTCCACCTTGCCGCCCGCCTTCGGCGTAAGCCAGAAATGGCTGGCCCGATCGCTATACAACGCGCAGAACACGCCTTTGCGCTCGATCACTTCCTTCAGTCCCGCCATCACCGTCACCGTCGATTCTTCTTCTACCAGCTGCGCGTAGTAGATCTCGCTGGTGGCGTCGTCCAGAATTACGATCAAGTCGTACCAGCGTTCATCTTGAAACCACTGGTGATGGCTGCCGTCGATGTGCAACAGCATCCCCGGCAAGGGCCGCCGCGCGCGCCGTTTGCGATGCACGCCGCGCTTGCGTTCCCGCGCCACCAACCCCGCTCCCTGCAGCGC
>JAYTFR010000024.1:0-9000 GCA_043734125.1 Acidobacteriota bacterium
TAGGACTAAACCTCATCGTGCGCGCGCAATCATCCCTGGCACCAATCAGCGTAGACACTCTCGCGAACACAGACAGTAAGCACAAAAGCGAAGTGGAGCCCCACAGTTTCACGTGGGACGACACCATCGTGAGCGCCTTCCAGGTGGCTCGCAGGCCCGGCACCGTGGGTTGGGGTAGCGGCGCCATCGGATTCTCAACTTCGAAAGATGGCGGTGTCACCTGGCGTTACGGCCTTCTTCCTGGGCTGACGGTGAACTACGGCAGCGGAACCTACGGCGCGATCACCGATGCGTCGGTGGCATACGACGCCAAGCACGGCCAATGGCTTATATCAACTCTTCCGCTTGTAGCCCTGAAATGCTGCACGAAATTCGGAGATGTCGCGTTAAGTCGATCGACCGACGGCATCCACTGGGATAAACCCGTTCTGATCGACAAGAGCCATCTGGATGACAAGAACTGGACAGTGTGTGACAACTCGCCTTCCAGCCAGTTCTACGGTAATTGCTACACCGAGTGGGACCAGGCGTTCGGTAGCGGCGAAGTTTTGATGAGTGTTTCGAGGGACGGCGGGTTAATGTGGGGACCGGGGAAGGCCTCGGCCAACCACGCTCATGGACTCGCAGGGGAGCCGGTCGTGCAGCCCAATGGCACGGTAATTGTGCCTTTCGAATCTGGCGGTATCGGCGTATTCAGTTCCACCGACGGTGGCCAGAGTTGGGGGGCGAGCAAAGCTATCGCCAGCATCAATAGCCACTTGGTCGCAGGAGGAATTCGTAACCACGATTTTCTTTCTGCGGCAATTGACGGGACCGGCCAGGTCTACGTCGTGTGGTCGGATTGCCGCTTCCGCACGGGATGCAAGCAAAATGACATTGTGATGAGCACCTCCACGGATGGGAGCGCGTGGAGCGCGGTGAAGCGTATTCCGATCGACCCTACTACCAGCACGATGGATCACTTCATTCCTGGCATTGGCGTCAACCCGCAGACCTCAGACGCGAACACCCACATCGCCATTGTTTACTACTACTATCCAATCGCAAGTTGCACCGTAAGCACCTGTCGACTGGACGTGGGCTTCACCACTTCCACTGACGGCGGTGCCACTTGGACTGCAGGATCACAACTTGCTGGTCCGATGAAGTTGTCGTGGCTGCCGCACTCCAACCAAGGCTGGATGGTTGGGGACTATATAGTCGTTTCCTATGAGAATGGTAATCCGTTCGGCGTGTTCGCCGTCGCGCAAGCTCCCACCACCGGAGCAGTGTTACACGAGTCCATGTACACGACTAAAAACCCACTCCCGATCTCCTACAGCGCTCCGCGCTTCAGTTCTTCCGGGGAGCAGCCAGTACCTGGATTCAAATCCGATCACAAAATGCAGTTCTTTTACGATGACGAAGGAACCCGGCTGATTCCTCGGTCCCGCTGGCTTCGCAGTCCTCAATGAGGCTAAGGACTTTTACCCGTCGTAAGACTGCAGGCCGATTTCTCAATTCGGCTTCAATGAATTATGAGGGAATCGCAAAGTTCCCGCACTGTATTTCCCAACCAAGGGGCGATATCGCTTGGTAGTTTACATAACATCGCGTCTCCAATGTCGGCGGTTTCAAAACTTTTTGAGCGAACTTGTCCTTGGACTCCGAAGAGCGCGCCATTTCGCATTCGTACGGTGCGGGATAACATTTGTGCGGTGCCACTAAAAGCCGCCCGTCGATTTAATCCCAAAATCACGGCACCCGGAACACCACATTGCCTGATAGCGTGCCAGACGGGGTCATCACTTCAATCGTCCCACTTGTCGTGCCAGCCGGAAAGTTTGTTGTAATCTCAGAAGCAGAAATTATTTTGAAAGTCGCCGCGACGCCGTTGAAGCTTGCGAAGGTTGCACCTGTCAAATCGGTTCCGAGGATGATGACTTTTGTACCTACTTCGCCAGACGTCGGGAGCGTCTCGACAAAAGGTCGCAAGCTCATGTCTAGTTTAAAGATTGAGCCTTCACTACCATTGGCATAAGACTTTGTTCCGTATAGGTTTCCGTCTGTGGCTTGTAGCAGAGTTCCAACGGGGCCAGCGCTGCTGAAAGAGTGAAGAATCCTTTCATGGCCATATTGGGTGATCTGGAAAAGGGTGCCACGGTTGTAGGTTCCCCCCCGGTCTGTTGTGCCATAGAAGTTACCGTCTGTCGCTTGAATTAATGCCGCTCCGGGCGTATTGCCGTCTTGACAAGGCAAAGCACTGCAACGCCGGAAGGAATAAAGGGTTGTTAGCGAGCCGTGAGGCGTGATTTTGAACACGGTACCGGCGCCATAGTTGCCGCCTGTGGAAGTTGTGCTGTAGAAGTTTCCGTTTGCGGCCTCAAACAGAACCGCGAGTGGATCGTTGCCGTCGGAGCACCGTTGCCGGGCGCAAAAGCTGTGCAGTATGGTGAACGTACCTTTTAGGCTAACTTTGAATGCGGTGCCCCAACCGTTGGTTCCGCCATAAGTGTCTGTTGCGTAGAGGTTCCCGTCAAAACCCTGAACCAGCACGCCGGGATCCAGGCCGCCAGTGCCCTTGAAATTAACCAAGTTTGTAAATTTTTGGGCGGGAGCGCCGATTGCCGATGCAAGGCACTGTACCAAGACGAGGCTGCCAAATAATGCATGCATTTTTGCTCTCTGGTTCATAACGCTCTCCTCATTGATCATCAAATCGTTACACCGTAGACGGTTGTCGACCACCCGCAGCTATTTCTGGAGTGTTGTGCGGTCAAATTGACCCTGTGTGCCAGCAACAATGTCATCGCGCTTTAACATCAATATTTGGAATTGCACGGTGCCTCCCAATTTCGGTGCGATGGATGGGGACCGAGGGGCCGGTTCAGTCGAACCCCTGCGAAGGGAAACGTAGGAGGGTAAGGCTGATCGGCACAAGCTTACTACTGAGATAGGTTGTGTCAAGGTAAATCACCACAGAATTATCACTGCCTTGAAGGTGCTCGCGGATACAGGCGTATACTCGCGTTAATGAGGTGCTGTTATGCCTTGGTCTAAAGTAACGTTAACAGCCGAAGAAATTAAAGCTGGGAAGGCTAAGAAACTTCATGAAAACTTTTGGGAGTTATTCGAGGCAAACGGCGAGCCTCTAGCTGCGGTCGTTTTTTGGGATCGCAGTCATAGCGTCTACTATTTTTCGCCCCATGCATGCAGGATCGCACAAGGGCTACTCTCCGATTACTCCGCCCGTGCATGTCCAAGCCCACCTCCTCGCTCAATAGAGTTGTTGATTTCTCGCGATGAGTGGCGCGATCTTTGGGCATCTGCCGCATGACGGATCAGCAAGACGGGGTCCGCTTACCTGAACGTAATAGGCTTTCGCGCAGCGTGCGACATATCTATCCGTGATGTGCGTCTTCTCAAAGTCCAATAGATTGATGTCAGAACCAGAAAGCCCTATAATTTGCCCGATGCGCAAGCTAGTCTGGATTGACCGCCATCGCTTCCTCGGTTGGGGCTGCTCCGACTGCGAGTGGGTGTTTAACCCGTTTGGTCCGCATAGTAGCGCTTCTGGGGCAACGGTTGAGTCGCGCCGCGACAACCACTTCGCGTCGCACCTTTGCATTCAATATGCCGCAAAAACAAATGTGTCGCCGTCCACGACTACCAAACTAAAAACCGCGTAGTCTTCTTTCCTTCCCACAACTACCCGAAAGCCGGAGACCGTGCGACATTTATAGTTTTCCTTGGTATCCGCACTGCGAAGCCTCCTGGAAACGTAAGTCAAACCAACTCTGAGAGCATTTGCTCAGACTGAGGGGCCGTTAGTCGATCCCAGAACGAATAAATATAAAGAAAGCCTAAATATTCTATGGATGACCCCATACTCGGTTTCACGATAGAAGAGTACGCAGGACTGGTGCGCGGCGTGATCTTCGAGATCAGGAATTCTGTTGGCCCAAGCCTTAGGTACGTCGAACTCGCGCAAGAGGAATTGGAGCCTTTGCACCCCGCCTTCGCCCATTTGGCCCAAGCGCTGCAGGCTGCGCAACGGGGCAGAGATGTGGTGGAGCAATTCGATCAGGAGTATCATCGCCGCAGACGGGAAGCACAACCAAAGAGCGGACAGCAGTGACGAAACGTCAGGTCACACTCGCACCCCAGTTCAGGGCGAGAGCTAAAGACAATTCCTCGGCGGTGCGTCACACAACAGCAGACTCGGAGACCGTCCTGCACAGCTTTACCGGTGGTCTATGGTGCATGTTGGTTAGTGCAGGCGTTCATTTTCGCCCTGGTAATTCGCAATCTTCAGACAGCAGCGCTAGCGGCGCATTAGCCTAGAGTTGCACGAGTTCGTGGATACATAAATCAGAAATATGTAGTTACAATCTAATCGAGTTACTGACTAAGGCTCCGGTTCCTGGCCCACAGCTTCAGCTTCGTCGGATGATTTTGCATCGAGGACGCGTTTAAGCAATGTTTCAGCGTCGTCTGCGGGGAGGGTCTCGAGTTGTGCCAGCAACGCCTCCAAGCTCACGTTCGGCGCTGGTCGCGGTCTTCGCCCCAGTGCTGGTGTCCGCGATTTTATCCCGGTTGCCTGCGCTTTTTCTACTTCGACTCCCAGGCCCGCGATCGTCGGCTCCTCAAACATTGTTCGCACGGCTAGTTCCACGTCAAATTCCCTGCGGATCCTCGCCATCACCTGCAACACCAATAGCGAATGCCCGCCCAGCTCAAAAAAATTCTGGTCCACGCCTACCTCCTTCAGCTTCAAGACCTCCGCCCACATCGCCGCCAGCTTCTGCTCTACCTCCGTCCGCGGCGCCACCACGCCCTGCTCCGCCAAGCTCACTCCCGCTACCGACGACAGCGCCCGCCGGTTCACTTTGCCGCTCGATAACAGCGGCAACTCATCCACCTTCACAAAACTCGCCGGAACCATATGTTCCGGCAGCTTCGTCCGCACATACCGCCGCAACTCTCGCGCGCTCGGCGCCTTGCCTTCCTTGCCCACCACATACGCGATCAAGCGCTGCTCTACGCCCGTTCCACTCAACTCCACTACCGCTTCCGCCACCCACTCGTGCCGGCCAAGCACCGTCTCAACCTCACCCAACTCGATGCGCATCCCGCGCACCTTCACTTCACTGTCTAAGCGGCCAAGATATTCCAGTTCGCCCGTTTCTTTCCCCGCCACGTCTCGCGTCACACGCCAGCGCCCCAGATCGCCCGTCCGGTAAAGCTTTTCGGACTTCGCCGGGGCAATCCTATTCTTCACAAATCGTTCCGCCGTCAACTCCGGCTGCCGCCAGTAGCCGAGCGCCAGCCCCGCGCCCCCTACATAAATCTCACCGCGCACTCCGACCGGAACCGGATTCATCCGCTCATCCAGCACATAAATCTGGCTGTTGCTGGTCGGTCGTCCGATCGGCACCGAGGTCGCCGCTTCCGTCTCCGCAGTCTCCTCTTCCTCCGCCTTCACCTCGTGCCAAGTCACGTCCGCCGCCACCTCCGACGATCCGTAGATATTCAGCAGCGTTGCTCGCGGACACGCCTTCCTGAACTTCTTCGCCAATTCCCACGGCAGCGTCTCCCCGCCACACCACCACAGCTTCAAGTGCGGTAAACGCTCTCCTAGATTCGGCGCGTGCTCGAGCAGCGCCCGTAACAGCGGCGGCACCAGAATTATTCGCGTGACCCGGTTATCCCCTAGCGTCCGCACCATCACTTCCGGATCCAGCACCGCCTCCTGCGGCAAAATCACGCTCGGAACTCCCGACAAAAGCGGGCCGAAAATCTCACAAACCGAATCCACGAATCCTACATTCGTTTTCTGACAGTCCACGTCGCCTGCCTGAAACGGATAACGCTCCCTCATCCACTCCATCCGGTTCAACGCTCCTCGGTGCGTTCCTTCTACCCCCTTCGGACGCCCACTAGAACCCGACGTGTACAGCACATAGAGACGCTCCGATTTGCCAGTTGAAGGCTTTGAAGCAAAGTTTGCAATCGGCTCTTTCTTTAACGAATCCTTTTCACGGTCTAGTAAAACTAAGTCGCGCTGCGACTCCGGAAGCTTGTCCCGCAACTGGCTGACGGTTATTACGCAGATAGGCTCGGTATCTGCAATCATCGAGGCCAGGCGTTCGACGGGATAAGTATGGTCGAGCGGAACGTAAGAGGCTCCGGTTTTTAATACTGCGAGCAAGGCAATCGTTAACTCTGGCGATCGATCCAATGACACTCCAACGAGCGACCCGGATTGCACACCCTTCTTGCTCAAGAAGTGCGCCAATTGATTTGCCTGTTCGTTCACCTTCGCGTAGCTAAATTCCTGGTCTCGATAAATCAGCGCGGTTGCATCTGGAGCGCGGGCCGCCTGCTCTTCAAACACTTGATGAACGCGGCCCTGCTTCGAGTAAACAGCCCCGGTATTATTCCATTCAAAGACCATTCGATCGAATTCGCTCGCATCCATCAGCGGGATGAGCGCAATTGGCTCGTCGGGGTTCTTCAACCCGGCCAAAATCAGATTGCGGAAATGCGAAATCTGGCGAAGAACGGTCGTCATGTCGAAAAAGTCTGTGTTGTATTCGAAGCGGCAGTGAAAGCGATCGTCTTCAAACGCCTCTACGGAAAGATCGAACTTGGCAATCCCGGTCTCAAATTCCAGCTCTTCCATTTCTAATCCCGAAATTTCGAATATCTGTTTCGGAATGTTTTGAAAGGTGAACATCACCTGGAACAAGGGGCTGGTATTAATCCAACGTTGCGGGACCAATTCTGCGAGTAATTTTTCGTACGGCACATCCTGATGCGAGTAAGCGTCGAGTGCGTATGACCGAACTTGGCGAACTAGCTCTCGGAAGGTGATGTTCGGATCGAAGTCGGCACGAAAAACCAGAGTGTTGACGAAAAATCCAACCAAATTTTCCGTCTCTATTTGGTTGCGGCCAGCGGTAGGCGTGCCTACCAGAATGCTGCTCTGCCCGGTATAACGCCATAAGAGCGCCTCGAAGGCGGCCAGCGACACCATGAACAATGTTGCGCCCTCGCTTTGTGCGAAGTCTTTAAGGGCGACCAAAACTTGATGCTCGAGGATCAGTTCTTCGGTTGCGCCTTGCCAGTGATGTTCCTTGGGCCTCGGATGATCCATCGGAAGTTCAAGAATAGTCGGCGCGTTTGCCAGCTTCTGCTTCCAATAAGCGACTTGCTTGTTAAGCACTTCACCCGCGAGGGACTTTCGTTGCCATTGCGCAAACTCAGCGTATTGCACCGGGAGTTCTTTTAGTTCGGGCGCTTTCTTTTGCGCGAACGCTTCATAACACTGCGCGATTTCGCGAAAGAGGATGGAAATAGACCAGCCATCGGTGATGATATGGTGCATCGCCAATACAAGCAGGTACTGGTCTCGATTCAGCTTTAAAAGCAAGGTGCGAAGTAAAGGCCCCGTAGTCAGATCGAATGGCTTCTTCCCCATCTCGCTGGCAAGCCTAAGCGCCTCGGGTCTGCGTTCCCCTTCCGGAAGTTCGGTCAGATTCACGACCGGCATTTCAATTTTCCCGTTTGAGAGAACGACCAGTCTGGCAGAGCCTTCGGCGTCTTCGAACACTGTGCGCAATGACTCGTGTCTGTGAACTACTGTTCTAAAGGCCGAGATCAGAACATCAATGTCCAGGGGTCCAGTCACACGGAAAGCGCGGACGAGATTGTAGGCAGCAGTCCCCGGCTCGAGCTGGTCAAGGAACCACAATCTTTCTTGAGCAAAGGATGCTTGCGATGCGGCGCTCATATAGGCGCGTTTCATGATGTTCTCCTCCTCAATCGTGCCACTTTAAGTGGGCTGTTTGTCGACGGTGCGCGGTCATCAGATGTGGAGAGACTGGCGCAAAGTCGAAGCGCGATCAGATGCTGTTCAGTGCAAGATTTGGTGTTTCTCCTGTGAAATCGGGGCCCGTCGCGCTTGGGGAATTTAGCGGCGATTGAACGGATCGAACAGTCTCAGCAGCCCGGGCCCTTGGAGAAGAGTGGAACGAATGGGCTAGGGAGAACTTCTCACTCCCGCCGGGAAGCATGGACCCAATTGGAATAGTTGTCAATGTCAATGACTCTTTCATAATTTCGGGAGGGCGATTGAATTCACGGGAGGACCGAAGTCCGACTCGGTGATCAGATCAGCGACTTTCTAACCCGTATGGCCGAAGAAAGCGAAAAGCCCCCCATGGCAGGAGCGCCGATGGAAAACGGTTCGAGGCTGAGGCTTTTCTCCGCGCAGGTTACTCTTTCGACTGCAGCTACGGTTTCAGTTGGCATCCTGCCTCAGGATGTATTTCTCTCTCTGATATGGATCCATTAAGCGACTTACTTGCTGCTGGTTGCTGCTTAGGCAAGCTTCTACCGGGGAGATTTGCCTCTGACCCGTGAGCCGGCACTGAGACAGGGTAAACACTAGCGCCATCCGATACGCCCCCTTCTGGTTGTCCATTGCAGAGTGTTGAGAATTTGCACGGAGCGAGCATAGTTACCTCGGTTGACGAGTATCCCTGATCGGGATATTCTGTATCCCAGCATGGCATACAAAGCGACGACCATCGAAGAGTTAATTGCCATCATGAAGCGGGTGCAAGGCGAGAAGACGCTGACCAAGTTCGCAGCCGAGCTGGATATGTCCAAGCAATATCTCAGCAACGTCTACAACCGTCACAAGGAACCCAGCGAGCGCTTGCTAGAAAAACTGGGTTTCACGCGGCAAACCGCCTATATCCGGTCGCCTACTGCTGCCAGCCGGGAGAAGAGAAAATGAGCGCAAACAATTCGCAATCCGCCGTAGCGGACCGCAAGCAGCGGGTTCTGGTCAACGTCATCCTCGACAAGTCGGGCTCTATGAGTACCAAGGTTAAGGATGTCATTGGCGGCTTTAATCTTTACCTCGACGAACTCGCGAAGGAGCCCGCCGTCGACTACGGATTTTCGCTGACGCTATTCGACACAGTCGTGGAAATGAAATACAAGGCGGTG
>JAYTFR010000025.1:0-2411 GCA_043734125.1 Acidobacteriota bacterium
CAGCGGACGTTATGAGGATTTCTTTGAACGCCGCTGGTCTCAGTTCAAGGCTGCCGCGTGAGCCCCCTGCATCGCGTAAATAAATCTGACGTGCACCCCAGACCAGGGTTGCGCCGCCTAGCAGCCCGTGGCTAAAGTCGAAAACAGCCAAAAGCTGCTTCCTAAGTCATTGATTCTAAGCGGGCCGAAATCGCGTTTCTGAAAATAGGCCACTTAAACCACGGGCTGCTAGCTTCGATCATCCTGTCCAGGTCCTCCGCAGACACTTCATCCAGCTCGGAAGCCAGAAGCGCCCGGTCCCGCCCGATTGCGCTCGCTTCCGCTTCTGTCGATTCGCGTCCGTACCCATGGCGAGCCGATTGAACAGCCCTCCTATCCGCTTCCGGGAGTTGGCTCAGCGCAGCCTGCTGCACCTCGCGCAAAAGGTCCAGGGCGGTCGGTTCCACGAGCGATTCGAGCTTGGTAATGCGACCGTTCAACCTCATTTGCCTTCTTTAATTAACACCGGCGATGTAAACGCGGGCACCTTGTCTCGCCATGGACCGATATGGAGTAATATCGGTAGCTATTCTGAGGTCGCGATGGGCGATGCGGCGTCGGGGTCTGGCGTCTGGGCATGCCTTTCCTTCTTCAGATGCCGACAGCACGATCTCAATCACCGGCAGCCAGCAAATGAACTCGGTCGGCTGACTAATCCGTCGATCACCGCAATCGGTAGGTTGCCACTCTGGACGTTCCCCTCCCCCAGCCTTCCAACTTGCAGCTGGGCGATGGCACGGGGCGAAGGCCAGTTGTGCCCGCAACTCGCGTTGATCCGGTCGCACTGCACGACGCGCAGGGTCAGCCGTGAATCCACCGGCCATGCCCTTCGTAGCGAAACCGGATTCGCCTTCATATCATAGCTCCGGATTTCTTGGCTTCGGCAGTTCGCTCCAGCTCCGATACGCGGACCTCGATGCCTTCAAGTTCAATCGCCTTGGCAGCGTGATCTAAAATGCTATCGGCGGAGCCCGGCACTCCGCCGAATCCCCGCACAATTCTCTTGCTTGTGTTCCCGACCCGAGTGATGAATGTGATCGCGGCGGTCGACGCCCCGCTAGGAGAACGAAAATGAAAGTCTTTACGATTGAAAACGAAACGAACAACATCACCCTTCACGCGACGATTCAAGACGCGGAAGCGGTAGCGAAAACTGAACAGTTCCGCAACGAGGCCGGACTGGCCAATCTTGCCGCCAGGCTGGCCCTCCGTGCGACTGGTCGAGATCTGGAATAGCCTTCCCGGCGCGGTGCCCCTCAAGAAGATTTTGGCAACCTGTTCACGGGTGTGTGTCCGCGGGTTCGTCGCGCGCGGGATCAGCTTGTTGATCGGCCATCGCTCGATCTGGATGTCGATGTTGGTCGGGCGCTCGCAATCGGAGGATAGTTTCACTCTCCCTCAATACCAATCGCGGGAGTCAGTCGTCAACAGACGCATCGACTTTTAGAAGGCCCGTGTAAGCTCTCCTCATGACGTTTACCAAGCGGCTTCGTGATGGAGTGCGTCGAGGGGACATCACCTGTAGTGCACGAATATGGCAGCGTCCGCACGTCAAAGAGGGGAGCCGGTACCGCTTCGAGGAAGGCGAAATCGAGGTTGATTCGATTAAGCCGATCGGTCTTCTGGATATTACACCACTCGTGTCCGGTTAGAACTCGAATAGAATCAGTTGCTTAGCGTCACCCCGCAAAAGTCCGTGGGACTCGTTTGCCTGAAAGGCCTGCAAAATGGGCGTTTTCTCAAAAAGAGTATGTAAAAACGAATCAAAACGGGTGAACGTCTGGCTGGTTGGCACCGGAGTTCCTCTTTGGACTCCAGTTGGACTCCAGAATACGACTTTGGGAATGTGGCCAGCCATAAGTCTATGAGGGGTTTGGTCGGGCTGCCGGGATTTGAACCCGGGACCTCTTGCACCCCAAGCAAGAAATATCAGTCACTTACAGAGCGCGTTCACTGAAAACAAAAGGCTTAGTACCACTCGCTTTGGACGCCAAGTGGACGCCAGAACGCCCGTTTCGTCGGTTTGGACTCCATACGGACTCCACAGATCCTACCTCGCCGGAGGCGAAAGTACCCAGGCAGCTTCTTTGGCGAACCATCTGCGCACACTTTCGGGCTTCGGACCACAAACCTGGGCATGCGATGATTCTTCGGCTCTCCGAAAGAATCCGACAGGATGCAGACGGCGGCCAATTCGGGGCGGGGTGATTTCTAGGTGCACTGCTGGTGATGAAGGACACCGATTGGACGAAAGTAGTGGCTGGCCTGGATACCGGGTCTGGCGGCAGGAGATCGACGAAAAGGCCAAAACTCTAAAGCTGTGGCTCCGGCGCAAGCCGGGCAACAAGAAGATGGTGTGCTCGGGCTGCGGG
>JAYTFR010000026.1:0-2057 GCA_043734125.1 Acidobacteriota bacterium
GGTTGGCAAGCACAGCCGCGAAGATGCCAACGGCGTCGCGCAGGTTTGCTTCATCGGAGTCATCAATCCCCAGAACCCGAAGGTGGAGACGCCGGAAGAAGTTTGCGCCGACTTGATGCTGGCGTCGAAGCACATCCCCAAGGCCCGTCTGGGCTCGACCGACGATTGCGGTTTTTCGCCTTTCAGCATAGACGTGAAGCCGAAACATGGTTCGCCCGACGTGGCGCGCGATATCGCATTCCAAAAGATTGCGAACCGCGTGAAAGGGACGCAAATGGCTTCCGAAAAGCTCGGGGTTTAAGTTAATCCGACGGGCTCAAAGACGCGGGGACCGTAAAGTGGAAAGTTGACCCCTCCCCATATGTGGACTCCACCCAAATACGGCCCCCGTACCTTTCCACGATTTTCTGGCACATGGCCAAGCCCAGCCCGCTGCCTGGGTAATCGGCTCCGTGCAGGCGCTTAAAGGGCAAGAAAATCTGTTCCAAATAGGGCGCTTCGATGCCCATGCCGTTATCCTTTATCGAGAACCACCACCCGTTGGCGAGCGGCCGGGACCAGACGTGGATGCGCGGGGGACGGTCGAGCCGGCAATACTTATTGGCATTGCCGATCAGGTTTTGGAACAGCATCGCCAATGGCACTTCTTCGGCCAAAATGGTGGGGAGCGCATCGTGGGTTACCATGCCGCCGTTTTGCTTGAGCGGCTCGCGGAAGACTTCGATGGCGTTTTCAACCGCCAGATTGCAGTCAACGCCGGTGCGCAGCACGCCTTCCTCATTCACCAGCCAATACCCGCGCAGATCCGTCAACAATCGCTCCATGCGACGGGCGCCTTCCACCGCATAGGAAATATATTCGCCCGCTTGCGGGTCGAGCTTGTCTTTATACCGCCGGGCCAGCAATTGCGTATAACTGACAACCATCCGCAGCGGCTCCTGCAGGTCGTGGGACACGGCGAACGAGAAGTGCTTCAGGTCCAGATTCAGCGTTTGCAGTTGCGTTTCCGCCCGCTTTCGCTCGGTGATGTCTTCCATCGCCAAAAGGATGAGCTGCTCGTGATCGATGCGGCAGGCATTCAGCAGCATGGTTCTTTGCCCCGGGCCGGCGAAATCATAGTCCACCGGAAAATCTTTCACGGTCCCGTTTAGGGGAAGCAATTCGCCCATCAGGAGCCGAAGTTCCGGGATGTCCCACTCCCGAGTACCAAGTTCATACAGGAATCGCCCTTCAGTTGCGTCCTGATTCACCTGAAACGTCCGATAAAAAGCGCTGTTTGCGGATTTCACCCGCAGTTGACTGTCCAACACCATCAACGGATGGCGCACCGTGGACACGATGTTCTCGGCATAAATCCTGGCGCCTTCGGCCGATTGCTCGGCTTGCTTCAACTGGGTGACATCCACGAAGGTGACCACCACTCCGTCCGCCGCGTGGCGGATAGTCCTGTAAGGGCTCGAACGCACCAGGAAATGCCGTCCTTGGGTTCCGATGAGATCCCGCTCCCGCACCGCCAGCGTTCTAAGAACTTCTTTCACGTCTTTGAACAGGCCGGCGTCGGCGAACCGCGAGGCGAGATCGGCGATGGGCTGCCCCAGGTCCCGATCCGTGAGACCAAACTCCTTGCCGGCCGCAGGCGTGAATCGTTTCAGGTCCAGCGCGCGATCCAGGAAAAGCGTAGCGATCTGCGTGCCATCCAACAGATTCTGCAGGTCCCCATTCGAGCGGTCCAATTCCATCACCTTGCGGGAAAGCTCAACATTGACGGTTTCCAGTTCTTCGTTGAACCTCCTGCTGGTTTCGGCCAGTCTCTTCTCAAGGATGGAGCTATAACGTTCCTTCAGAAACGCCTGTCCCAGCGTGCGCAGCAATTCTCCGTACACGGTTAAGTTGGCTCGGCTAATGGCCGCCTGCTGGCTCGCCAAATGCCAGACGTGCTGCGCCGAAAGACCGAAATCCCGGGCTAATCGCTGCAGCGGAAGGGGTTCCGGATAGCGATCGAATACCTGCCCCGCGATCAGCGTGCCCAAGTGTTGGCCCTCCAATGAGAGTGGTAG
>JAYTFR010000027.1:0-10479 GCA_043734125.1 Acidobacteriota bacterium
ACCTTGGTTAAGGGAACACCGAACAAGCTCTATCAGGTCGGTATGCACATCTTCTGCACTACCTTTCCCGCGACCTTCGGCCAGTTTCCAACTCATGGCGCTGGCAACGGTAGCTGTTTCACGATGACACGACAAGGTGTGACCAAAGCCGTGGTCGCGATCGAGATGGGAGTTGTCACTACTGACATCCACGGCAACGGCTCGCTAAGGGTCATTCTAGGCCCCATCCCCTCGGGCAGCTACGACCTCGAATTCACGGTGCGCAATGGCGCGGGTTGCAATCTGACGGGCGGTGGAGGAAATGCCGGGAACATATGCGAAGTGGACTTCCAGTCGCCCGGCCCCTTTGGAACCGGGACTACCGTTACTGTACCCTGATCTCCAGCAACGCGGGAACGACTCGTCTGTTTGAACATGGCAAAGTTGCGGGACAAGCGCTGGAGGCGCACAGAGTCTTCCCATGGCAATCGTCAAGTAGAAGCTGCGCTTGCTGAGTGCGGCACACCTTTACTTTTCGATTGCGTTCGTGGTCGCAGTTACTCCTACCATTAGGGAAGGAAGCCCTATCATCAAGCAGTGAGAATGGGCGCGAACACCGTGTGTACGAGTACCTGCGGTGATTGCGGCAATTCAACCGCTTGTGAGATGAGTCTGCGTCCGAAATAATCGCGCTGTATCAAAGGATGTTGTCATGCACGGATTTGAGCAGAAACGCCGATCCTTTCTCTTCAGCATGGGGGGCCTCGGCATCAGCCAAGTGTTGTCGCAAGACATCTTCGAAGCCCAGGCCGTATCGCGGCGAGGATATGTGCTGAGCGCCAATGAAGGCGAACATCTGGTTCATTTTCGTGACCATGGCAATATTTTTATCAAAACCGGATCCGCCACAGGCTCCGACAATCTCGCATTGGGAACCCAGCAAGTGACACTCGGTGCGGGCATCCCGATCCATAGACACCTGCAGATGGACGAGGCCTTCTACATTCTGGAAGGCAGCGGAACTGTCCTTCTCGACGATGCACCGCACTCTATTGAGCCAGGGGGAACGATATTTATCCCGAAAAACTCTTGGCACGGGTTTACTAATCCCGATCACGAACTACTTTTGCTGTGGGTTATGCAACCTGGAGGCTTAGACGGCTTTTTTCGCGAAACGTGCAATCCACCCGGCGTACCGCCAAAGCAGCTCACTCGGGAGCAGATTAAGGAGATCGCCCGGAAATATGGAACAGAATTCAGATAGTTGGGCGCTCCAGATGGACTGCGGAGTTACTATCGGTGGTAAATGCGCCGTGAAAATGGATGACGTGGTTTCGAGCGTATGGTCGGCAAACAAGAAGTAATTCATTTTTTCCGGCGGCGTAGGTCGTCAGGGGACTCGTACAGTAGCGCTAAGTTGCTAAGAGCGAATTCCGTGTTCGAAAAGATCCTGAATCGTCTTTAGAAAATGGGGTTGGCTCCGTCGCTTGCTTGCAAAAATGCGCAAGACCGCATGTCCAGTGATTTTAGCGAGGCATAGCAGCATGTCACTTTTGGTCCGGATGATCCCAACAGCAACGAACAGATTAAGAAACGCCGCGGCGACTATCTACCAGCCGTAGAAAATCCAATTCAAGAGGTTTCGTCATCCGAATTCCGGGCCCAAGATCGCGCACAGGGCCTCCGGTCGGCCCGGATAGGTATTTGGACCGCGGTACATCCGCGTCAGCGGGCGAGAGAAAGTAAATCCGCGGGAGGTGAGCAGGCTCACCACAAGATTTCTTGATTTCAGACAGTCGACCAAAAGAGTCTCGCGCGTTGACCGGGCGAGGAATAGCTCGAGCACATGTTGGGCCGACAAGTGATCCTTCGCCATCCACGGACCAAGATGGTCCGCGAACAAGCCATGCCTGCCGAACGCATAGCCATCCGGAACGCCTCCCCTGCGAATCATGATCGTGAAGTCCGGAGCATCGTCGTGCAGCGACTGGAGCAAGCTACTCCGATCGGCGCCAAAGGCTTCGCCATCAATCTGGAAGATGGATTCCAGATCCGGAGGCGAAAGTACTTTACCTGGAGCCTCTGCCGCAGCCGCGGACACATCGGCCGTGGAACCATCGGCTGCGGATCTCTGTAGAACCCAGCGTTCAATCTCATACTCCGGCACGAATCCCAACTTTTCATACAGTGATCTGCCTTGTGGAGTTGCGTCCAGCTTGATGGTTGGGATCTTGCAATCATCGAGGTGTTGAATGGCGGCTTCAAGAAGCTTCGTTCCAATCCCCCTACTGCGATATTCCGGGTCGACCAGAACCATCCCGACCCATGCAAATCGATTCTCGAATGAACTAGTGGTGACGGTTCCACAGATGTGCCCGTCGAGTTCCGCCACGAAGCAGCCTTCCGGGCTGACTCTGAGAAACCGTTCCCAGTCCGCGGACGTCTGATTCCAGCCAGCCTTCCGATTCAGCTGTAGTCCAGCGCGGACGTCCTCCATTGTCATGATGCGCAGGTGCATAGTGAGCGAGCTCCGGTCGAATTGTAAATCGATCTTACGAAGGTCAATCTCTCCGCTCATCGCAGAGTGTCAATGGAATGGAGTCGTAATGGCTTTCGAGAAGTGAGCTACCGGGAGCGGCCAGCGAATGAGGCGTCGATCCCGGTTAGGACATTTAGACCTTTGCGATACGAAGACGCAGGTTGCCGGGGCGCGCGCCTTCCAGTCGCAAAACCCCCTTGCCGTTCGATCGCTGCTGGAGCACCTCGGTTAAAACGCCCGGCAACACAGCAGCGGAGGAAGAGGATACGTTCGGTCCAATGAAGCTAAGCTCGTAGACCGTATGTGGTAGAAGGCCGGAAGCAATCAGCAACCTGCATGTCAGGTCCGGAAGCGATACTTCTCCGCCCTGGGCAGCCAACTCCGAGGCTGCGAACAAACCAAGTACGCCAGGCTCGCAAGCAGCGCCCTTAAAGTTGACTCCATCGATCAGTTCAATGCGCTTGCCTGTAGTACCGATCTTCCCGATTTCGAAGACATGAAGAAAGAAGTCCTCCACGGCGGGAACTGTGGGGCACACTTCGACTCGCCACGCGCCGGGCACAACATTCTTCCGGTTCGAAGGGAGAATTTTGGAGAAGTCATCGCCCCAAAAAGTCTTCCACATACGATGGAGCTTCGGATCCTCCGGCAAAGGGGCGCCCTCCACAGGTTCCAAAGGCCAATTTTCGCCACTTCCCCAAGGCCCGCCATGGTCGTCACCCGGGGTGTAGAATTCAGCGCCCGGGCCGCCGCGACGCGTGACGAGCCGGTCGCGAGGCAAAAGAGAATGCACCAGCAACTCTCCCGACCCTTCGCGGAATCGAAACGTCGAGGCATTTTTGAATTCGTTTCCCTCCACCGTTCCCTTCCCCGAACCGGAATCGATGACGGGCTTATTCACTCCATGCAACAACCAAGCCTTTCGGAAAGAAGGCTGGGAACTCACCACCCGATCGAAAACGATGAGGAGATCATTTCCAGGCACATAAAGAATCTCTCGTGTAAATTTTTTCAATTTTTCACGCGAATATGCGTTGGTGGCGTCGCCGAGCGCATAGTGATATTGGCCGGGGACGTAGTCGACGGCACGCATGGAGCCGATGTCCCACAAGTCTCGTGTGCGGTTCCATTCTTCCACGCCGCGTATGCTGTTCCAGTAGCGAGAGGAATCCATGCGTTGTCCCCCGTCATTGGCGGCGGGTACCATGTTTTCTGACCAGAAGAACTTTTCCGCAGGATCGTAGACCAGCATGGAATTGTGTGCGATCGTGCGGCGATAGTAATTCAGGTAGTGGGGACTCTCGGTGTCTGTGTAATCCGCACCGCTGTCGACCGCCAGATAGCCGCCGCAATAGATGGTGATCTGGTTTTGATCGAGGTGCTGATGCTTCGCGAAATAGGGCCCGCAGTCAAACTCGATCCACGTCGATTCCGGCTTCCATCCATCCCGCATCACGAGATGGCCCACTCCGGGAAAGTAGCGCTGACGCGGCAAGTCATTCTCGGTGGCGAGAGCCGGATCGCTCGGTGTGACTTCGGGATCGTCCCACAGAAATTCTAAAACCGGCAGCACCCATTCCTTCGGGAAGAATCCGCTCTTGCGCAGCAACCATGCGGCATAGGGATCTTTGAAACGATTGACCGCATAGCCGAGTACTGAAGTGTCGCGCGAATCCAAAATCGGGTATTCATTGTCCCCCTCTCGAGAGGGCGTGCCGTCTGGCAGCAGCTTGTACAGGTAAGTATTCCCGATGTTGCTGAACATGGGATAGTGATGAGCCGGATCGATTCCGGTCGTGGTTCGATGCAATTCGGCGGTCAGGGTCAGGCAAGCCCATGTGATGCGCATGTAGTCCATGGACTCGTGATAACTGCCCTCGGGCGAAACTACATTCGTGATTTCGAGAATATTTGTGAAGCACTTCGCTACCTCCGCTCGCCAGGATCCGCAACGATCATTACAGCCGGAATAACCTTCGAGTGCCGCGGCGACAAAATACGGCAAGGCGAGATAGCGCGCAGCGTAGTTGTGATATGAGAATTGAGCGGGGTCCGCAAAGTCAGCGGTGGCCAGCATAGCTGCCGCTCCATCCATCAATTCGGCGGCGATCCGAGCCCGAAGCGTCGGCTCGAATCCGCGAAATCCGGAGAGCCAATCAAATGCTAACGACCAACGAGCGTAGTCAACCCACGACCGCGACGGCTTCGTCCCCTTGCCGATGTGCCCGGCTCGCATTTGAGCCAGGGCCTGTTCTGCGAAACTGTCGTGATGAGTCAACAACCAGGAGAGGGCAAAGCCCTCCATGTCCTGCGAAGGACGCATTCCGCTTGCATAGCGTGCGCGAAGCAAGGCCAAGCCCGTGAACGGATCGGTGTTCGATATCAACAGTCGAGGATGTTGGAGGGAAGTTTGTGCTCTGCTTCTCAAGGGCCCAAGCAAAGCCGAAGCCGCTAAGGCTGTCATGAACTCGCGCCGTCTCATGCCGAAAGGGCTCCCCTTTGAATCGTCTCAACAGAATAATGCCGAGATAACGAGTATTCTCTTGTACACTGCAGCGCAAGTAACCGCAAGCATACGAAAGCAAACAAACGCCCCAAAACCAACGCGTTTGGGCAGCGAACAAATCCGCCCCGCGTTCCCCCCTGATAAGCTGGGGTTTTATGCGTAATCGACCTGGTATCTATCACTTTCTTTTATTTTCTCTCGTGCGGGTGTATAAAAGACCAGAAAGCTGGTTTGCACCGACGATACTTCGCCGGTAAGAGATTATTTACCTCACCATGGGCATCAAAGAATCGCGCCTTTTAGCCGAGCAGCGCCGGCGAAAAATCTTCGACCTGATCGATCAAAAAGGCCAAATCACGGTCCGCGAACTAGTTGAACGATTTTCGGTCTCGGCCGTTACGGCACGGGGAGACTTGGACGTTCTGTGCTCGGAGGGATTGGCACTACGATCGCATGGCGGTGCGATCCGCAAACTAGAGAGTGATTCGACTTCCTCAGCCAATCCAAGCCCCACTCAAGGCTATTCCGAAGTTGCCCGGATGGCAAAAGTCAGTGTATCGGTGGTTTCACGAATTGCGAATGGAACCGGACGGGTGGCGCCTTCAGTACAGTCGACCGTGCTTTCCGCAGCCCGTAAGTTGGGCATAAATCTCGCCTCCCTCACGAAGAATCGGACAATCGCATTCGTGTTAGGCAATCGCGATACCGTCAATGAGTTCCAGTCCAAAGTACTGCTGGGAGCCGAGGGCTACTGCGCTCAGCATGGCTGGGATCTGCAATTCATGTGTTTTCGCTGTGACCTTAATGCTCCTCAAGGAGCATTGCGTCTTCCCGAAGCGCTGATACGATCGAACCGACCAAGCGGCGTTATTCTTACCGGCACGCACTCCGCGAGTATTCTCGCAGCTCTTTCCGAAAAACAAATTCCCTTCTCGCTGGTGGGGAACAATATTGTCGGGGATTGGCGACCGGAACGGTATGACTGTGTTTTCACTGATGATATTCGAGGTTCCACCGAGATCACGCGCTATCTGATCGCTCAAGGACATAGAAATATTGTATATATCGGCAACCGGCGTCTTCCCTGGTTTGCCCGCTGCGCCGACGGCTACCTTCGCGCCATGAAGGAAGTCGACCTGGAACCACGCTTCAGTGAAATCCGATCGGAGGACCGCGAACTGGGATACTTGGCGATCAAAGCGCTATTGGCTGGAGGCGATCGACCTACAGCGCTTTTTGTCGGAACGGACCAGGCGGCTTCCGGCGTGTATCAGGCCCTTCAAGAATCGGGAATTCGGATTCCCGACGACATTAGCGTTGCAGGCTTTAACGATACGATCGGCGAAGTTCTCCATCCGGGACTTACCACGGTGCGTGAGTTTGCTAAAGAACTTGGGGGCCATCTTGCGGAATTTGCTCTCCGGCGGATTCAGGAACCCGACCTGCCTCCACAGCAACTCGTGATGCCAACCGAACTCATTCGCCGCGAGAGTGTGCGAACCATCGCGGCCCGTCCCGGGTTAGTCGCTTCGTCCTACCTTCAAGAAACCGTTCTGTAATTCCTCTAGATTGGGCGCACGAATCCCTGCTCGGTTGCGCGGGTATTGCGAACCAGCAGCAGAACGAGAATCATGCCTACGAATGGCACGAAGGCCGCCACGACAATAATCGAATCGAAAGAATGCGTCGCCAGCGACTGGTTTGCGTCGGTCAGATAGCCGATCAATTTGAACGCCAGTATTGTCCCAATGCCCGAACCTGTGCCGCTGATTCCGCTAACGGAAGCCACAGAGTCGTTTCTAAAGAGGTCAGAAGGCAGTACATTCGCGATCGTTGAAAACGCTGCGTAGCAAAACGTGGCGAACGCGAAGAGTAATGTGATGACCGTGAGGTTTACAGTGAAGATGGTTGGAATAAGCAACGTCACACCAATTCCACCGAAAACAACCAGTGCCTTTCGGGCAGCACCTAACGACCAGCCTGACCGGATCAAATATCCTGACGCCGCGCCGCCGAAGAAATTCCCCAAGTCGGCTGCTACAAAGGGTATCCATATTGCGATCAACGCGCTCTTCAGAGAGATTCCCTTACCTACCAGATAAATCGGAAACCAGTCGGCGATAAAGTACCAAACTGGATCGGTGAAAGCCCGGGCTACAATCACTCCCCAAGTCTGCGGCAACTTCAGCAGGTCGATCCAGCGGAGGCGAGGCTTCTCGGCAACCCCTTCAAGATCAACCGAGTCAGCGAGGATCATTTGGCGTTCTGTGTCACTGAGGCGCGGATGTTGTTCAGGAGTGTCGTACATGGTTCGCCATGCAAGCAGCCAGATAAAGCCAAGGACTCCGGGAACGACAAAGGCGGGTCGCCATCCCCAGCGGGAGTAAATTGCCAGCACGATGAAAGGTGAAATTGCGCCGCCGATCGATGAACCGCTGTCAAAAAAAGCGGTGGCGAGAGCTCGCTCACGTTTCGGGAACCATTCGGAAACGGCTTTTGTCGCGCCCGGCCAGTTGGCCGACTCGCCGGCACCGAGAAGAAATCGGAACGTCGCGAAGCTATAGAATCCGCTCGCCAGAGAAGTTGCCACGGAAACGACCGAGTACCAGAGAACAGAAAGCGTGAGCCCACGCCTCGTACCAAGACGGTCCATCAGCCGTCCGCACACAGTCTGGCCGATTGCGTATGCGATGCGGAATCCGATGAGGAGATTGGCGTAGTCGGAATTGGTCCAGCGGTAGATCTGTTTGAGGTAAGGCGAGAGGAGCGACAGTGTCTGCCGGTCCATATAGTTGATGACGGTCGATGCAAACAGGAGCGCGCAGATCCACCAGCGCAGGTTTCGAATGGGCCGTACGGCTGGGGCATTGAGTTGCTCGAAACCTGGCATAGGCGCCGATTAGGACGGGATAAAAACATGCGAACTTAGAAGTGCAGCCGAATCGGTATCGAGATAGAGCGTAGCATTAGGATGGTTTCGTAGGATCGAAGCCGGCATCATAGGGCTCACCGGTCCTTCCAGGCACGCCTTCACTGCCTGGGCCTTGCGCGTGTCCGGTACCACCACAATGATTTCCTTGGCCCGCATGATTTGCCGCACGGACATTGAAATTGCCCTCTTGGGAACATCCTCCGCATTCGAGAACCAACCTTCATTCACTTGCTGCTGGCGGCAAGCCTCGTCAAGGTCAACGATGAGATACGGCATCTCCGTTTCGAAGTCCGCCGGAGGATCGTTAAATGCAAGGTGTCCATTCTCTCCGATGCCGGCAAATGCGACGTCAACGGGTTGCGATTGGAGTCTATCCCCTATTTCTCGGATCGTACCCTGGGGATCGACGTCGCCGTCCAGAAGATGATATCGGGTAATCCCGGCCTTATGGATCAGGCGCTCGAAAAGGTATTTTCGGAAACTGGCCGGGTGAGTGAGAGGAAGGCCAACGTATTCGTCGAGATGAAACACTTCAACGCAGTTCCAGTCGATGTCGGGCGCGCTGGTCAGCGCGTCCAGGAACTCGAATTGAGAGGCTCCCGTGGCCGCAATGATGCGTACATTTCCCCGCTCTTGGATCACTCGCCGCATGGAACTGGCGGCATGATCAGCGGCGGCACGGCCCAAGGAATCTTTGTCCGAAAGAATCTTGATTTGCAATTGTGACATCCTTGTTGTTTAACCTCACTTCTTAAGTCGAACTTCGAGCTAGTGCACGCCGCTGGGACGTGCCAGCCGCGTCAAGTGGTACGCCAGCATGCGATCAGGCAACAGGAGCGCCTTCCGAAACCTCAGTTCAGCCTCCTGTTGTTCGCCCAGCGCCTCCGCAAGCACGCCCGCCGTGTAGTTCCATAAGCTTGGGTAGCTGCTAGTTTCACTGCGAGTCTTCGATTGCAGGAGCGCGGTTTGCAGCCGCGCCTGCCATTGCTTCTCGTCAAAACCAGGCAATTGTTTCGCTGCCAACCACGCCCAGAGCGCCTGATCCGGAGCCGAAGCAGTTGTGGCACTCTGAAATTTCAGCGCGGCCTCCGCCGATTTTCCGCAGCTGGCATATGCCGTTCCCAGGAGATAGTTTGTCCGAGCAGACTGAACGATCGGCTCCATCCCGTCCTTGGTAAAGGCGAGGCCAGAGACCTCCGCCCCAAGGCGATTGCCGAGTGCGGTCGCATCGGCGCAGCGCTTTTCCCGCGTCCATGCGAGCAGCTTTTGCAACTCCACTTCAAGCCAAACCTGGCGAACGTTGGTGCCACCTTCCTCACGCGCAAAGAAATGGTTGTGGAACAGTGCTTCGGCGCGCTGAAAATCTCCTGCTTCCGAAAGATTGAGGATCAATTCGAAAATCAGGTTGGAGGGAGCATCTGAGAGGTGGGGATATTTTCCCAGAACTTCCGCGCGTTCTCGGGCGGATTTCCCAAGCAGGCTGAGGGCTTGGTCGGTGCCCAGATAGACTGTGACATTCGCAGGATCGCTCTGAAGCCCGTCACGGAAAGCGGACGCAGCGTGATCCGGTTCATTCTTTTCGTGCAGAAGAGCGAGCCCCGTGCTCGCCGCGAGGACGGGAATATTGGGATTAAGTTTTTGCGCCTTCGACCACTCGGCAAGCGCGGAGTCCGTGAAACCGCGGGAGAACAGCATTGTGCCCAATAAATAATGTGCGGACGCGTCTTCCGGATTAGCCCTCACGGCCGCATTCAGAACCGTAAACTCTACAGCACTACTCGGAAATACATACGACGTCGATAGCTGAGACGCGACCTTGTAGTCGGCTAGACCCGGCTGCTTGAGCCGTTCGCGGCAATATCCACGAAAATAGGCGACCATTGGATGGCGGCCCGGAGGCAGTTCGCCGAGTTCACTTTGATCGGGATGCGACGGTGGATATTCCCGCGAGAGCATATTCAGAGCTCGCTGGTACAGTCCAAGTCGCATGTATTGAGAAGCGAGATTCAGAACCCGAGTCGAGTCGTTGGCGAGTTGCTGAAGATCGGGATCGCCAATTTCCTCTCGCAGCAGGTAGCTCAGCGGGAAAAGCGCGATTCCCTGATGTGCGATTGCCTTTCCTTCTTGCGCCCTACCTTCTTGCGTCATGCTGTCGGCAAGAGTAATGGCCGCCAACTCTTCGAATGCACGCGGGTCGTCGGGTGCGGCGTGCATCGCAACGCTAAGATGGCGCTTCGATCCGGCAAAGTCTCCTTCTCGAGCCAGCATCTCTCCCAGCCGCAGGGCTGCGGCAGAACGAAATGAATAGGAGCGTTCAGCTTCTTCGTAAGCGGTCCTCGAACGTCGTTGATTTTGCTCACCGTCGTACGCGATCCCAAGGTAGTACGAAATTTCCGGATCCGAAGAATCGCGAGCATGAACTGGCTCCAGAAAGTTCTTCGCCTCCTCAAATCTAAGGAGGCTGGCAGCCAGCCGACCAGCTGATTTTGACGCGCTAAAACTGCCGGGAAATCTGCGCAGCGC
>JAYTFR010000028.1:0-2762 GCA_043734125.1 Acidobacteriota bacterium
GATCAGCAGGCAGATCGCCGCAATCAAAGCCAGCGATCGCAATATCAGGTGAAGTACAATTTTTCGCTGGATCTCAACTTGCTCTCCCCATCGCCCGTACAGCGCCTCAAGCTGCTGTTGCGCCACCAAACGGTCATTGAGCCCCGTAGCGAAGCCGACAACCAGAACCCGGTCTCCCTGCGCTATGAACTCGGGGGGCTCTGGGTAGGAAGTTTCCACCGTCTCGTTAGCCTTCTGAAGTAAATTCTCCAATCCCGCGTGCCCGCGGTGCGTGCCGCCCAGCGGCCAGTCCTCCCCCGGAATGATCCACTCAATCTCTTCGGCAGATAACGCCAGCAAACCTTGCTTATCGCGGCGGCCGAGTGCCGCAAGAAAATTCTTCACGATCTGGACATTCTTCTCGATGCTCATCGAAATCTCTCCTTTCTCCTTACATCAAGTGTGTCCGATCTAATCGGACGTTTTGGAATCGTGCATCTCGGGCCAAATCACACGTTCGTAGATCGATCACTGCTCCTTCTTGAACAAATCCTAGATGATGAGCCGACCCCAAGTGCGGCCGCGTGCATGCACCAGCGCGCCCCCCTCGTTGAGCTTTCCCAGCTTGACGGGCGCGAACCCGAGTTGTTTGGCCAAATCCTCCACGGGAGCGATCGCGTCCTCGTCGTCGCTCGACAGGAAGACGACACGATGGCCGCCCTCGACAATCGGATCGGTAGCCAGGGTGGCCGCGACCAGGTGATTGAAGCCTTTCACGAGCTTGGCATCCCTGAACGCTTTCACGACGAAGGCGGACGACAGAAGTCCCTCCAGTTCCTCAGGTGGAACTCCAAACGCGTTCATCGCGTCGATGACCGTCTTGCCTTTCCAGCTCGGCAGGGCCTTCGCAACCTCGCGATATTCCCCGAACGGTACCGCCAAGATAATTGTGTCCGCCTCGAGTGCATCCCGCAGCGACTTGGCGACGACCGTGGGTCCACTCGCCTGAGCCTGCGGTGCCAACTCCTCGCGCCGCCGGCGGCTCGCGACGATCACGTCAATGCTTTTACGGGCGAAGGCGTGGGCAAGCGCCTGGCCGATCTTGCCGAATCCTACGATGGCATAACTCATGATGCTTCTCCAATTTGTGTTGACATTGATTCCCCAGCCTTGAACGCGGGGATTGTACGTCCCGATGTGTGGCGACCTTCGCGTAAACGTCCGCCGTGCACGACTTTCGCACGGCCGGAAGGTCAGCCACTCACCGAGATCCGCCGATTTCAGATGGCCGACATGCCGCCGTCAACCGACAACTCCACCCCGTTCACGAAGCTCGAATCGTCTGAAGCGAGAAACAGCGCGACCGTCGCAATTTCCTCAGGACGACCCATCTTTCCCCGCGGGATCAGGGATTCGAACATCCGCTTCGCCTCCTCGTCGAGCACCTGGTCCTGCATCGGAGTGGCGATCGGCCCCGGGCTCAGCACGTTCACCCGGATATTCCTGCCCTTCAGTTCGTTGAGCCAAGTGCGTGCGAATGAGCGCAATGCCGCCTTGCTCGCCGCATACACGCCGAAACCAGGAAAACCTTTCACCGAAGCAACTGACCCGGTCATGAAGATCGATCCGCCATCGTTGAACAGCGGCAACGCCTTCTGAACCGCAAACAGCGTGCCGCGCGCATTCAGGCCGAACTCCGCATCGAAGTGCTGCTCGGTAATCTCGCCCAGTTTGGCGGCTGAGCCCGTGCCAGCGCTTGCGAACAGGACGTCGATCTTGCCCTTTTCCCGCTTGACCGTATCAAACAGGCGGTCGAGGTCGTCGAGATTGGCCGCGTCGCCGCGCACGCCGGTCACGTTCCGGCCAATCAGCTTTACGGCCTCATCGAGCTCCTTCTGCCTCCTGCCCGTGATGAAAACGTACGCACCTTCTTCAACGAACCGCTTAGCGCTCGCCAGCGCCATGCCGCTTGATCCGCCCGTGATGACTGCAACTTTCCCCTCAAGCTTTCCCATAATGACTCCCTTCGGTAGATGTGTAACATTCACTACAGAGGAGTAGATTTCTTTGGTGGTGGACGAGAACTCCTCGGGAGTCCTAATCTTTTGTCTATTCGTCCAAACGGGGAGGCTAAGTTGGACCCGATAACAGACATCTTTAGAACGATGCACGTAACCGCCTTCGGTCTGCACAGGCTCGAAGCCACAGCCCCGTGGGGTGTAAAACAGGAAAACCAGACCGAAGAAAAAGTCGCGCCTTCCGACAAAAAGATGTCACCCACCGATTTGGCGCACTTTGCCATGCTTTCGCGCGGCAACTGCTGGTTGAGTGTGGAAGGGGTTCCGGAGCCGATTCCCCTCACCGGTGGCGATTGCTTTTTACTAGCTAAGGGGACTTCGATTGTTTTGCGCGACAGCCCGCGAACGCGTCCGAGATGGAGCTTCCGCGAGATCGGGGCCAAGGCCAACGGCAATGTCGCTCTGTGTGGCGGCGGTGGCGCACCGACGACAATCGTCTGTGGGTCCATGAGTTTCGATCGCGCCAGCCTGAGGCCGATCACTCAGTTATTGCCGAGCTTCATTCTGATTAAGGCCGATCAGGCACGCACGCTTGCTCTTCATAACACAATGCAAGCGCTGGCGTCAGAAATGGCAGAACAGGCGCCGGGATCTGAAGTAGTCGCGACTCGGCTAGCCGAGGTTCTATTTATCCAGGCACTCCGGGCGCATATCGCGTCGGGAGCGGGATGGCGCGACAAAGGATGGCTTCGTGCGATTTTCGAT
>JAYTFR010000029.1:0-27434 GCA_043734125.1 Acidobacteriota bacterium
GAGGAGCATCGCGACGAGGAACCTGCTGTTCGCTGGCCGCACCCGTAGCGCATGGGAAAAGCAGGTTCCTCGTCGTTTCGCTTCGCTCCACTCCTCGGATGTGCGACATCGGAATAGTTAGACCAGTCACGGTAGCCTCCGCCTCCACCATGCAACAGGTACACAACGGGCAACTTCTTAGCAGAGGAGACAATGGCAGGCAATATGACGCGATAAGGCATGTCGCGTTGCAAGGAAGCGCTGTGGAACGTGACGTCTTGCATGCGGACGTTTGGAGTCAAGCGGGGATGGTCAGGCGGCGATGGCGGTGCCGTTTCATGACAAGCTGCCGCTAAAATGACGAGTGCAAGAGGCAGGAGTGCGAGGCGCGGCCTCACACCCCAATCACTCCGATCAACTCCTTCACCGCGTCGGCGCTGTTGTTCAGCGCGGCCTGTTCTTCGGCAGTGAGCTTAATCTGAATGATCTGCTCGATGCCTTTTGCGCCCAGCTTTACCGGAACCCCAACGTACAAACCTTTAATTCCGTATTCACCATCGAGATAGGCCGCGCAGGGAAGGATCTTCTTCTTGTCTTTCAGGATAGCCTCGACCATCTCGGTGGCCGCAGCCGAAGGGGCGTAATACGCGCTGCCGGTTTTTAGATATTTCACGATCTCCGCGCCGCCGTCGCGCGTACGCTGCACCAGTTGCGCCAGCCGGTCGGGAGCAATGAGTTCGGTGATCGGAATGCCAGCGACGGTCGAATAGCGGGGAAGCGGGACCATGGTGTCGCCGTGTCCTCCGAGAACGAAGGCCGTAACATTCTCCACGCTAACCTTCAATTCATCGGCGATAAACGCTCGGAAGCGCGCGGAGTCGAGCACGCCTGCCATCCCGATGACGCGCTCACGCGGGAGCCCGCTCAGCTTGTATGCCGCCTGCGCCATGGCATCCAAAGGGTTCGAAACGATGATCAGAATGCAATTCGGCGAATGCTTCACCACTTTGCCGACCACATCCGCCATGATTTTGTAGTTAGTGTTGAGCAGGTCGTCGCGGCTCATGCCCGGCTTCCGTGGAATGCCGGCGGTGATGACGACGATGTCGGAATTCGCAGTGTCGGCGTAGTCGTTCGTGCCCATGACGTACGAGTCCCGCTTTTCGATTGGCATGGCTTCGAGCAGGTCGAGGCCCTTGCCCTGCGGCACGCCTTCAATGATGTCGATGAGCACGACATCCGCGAGTTCCTTTGACGCAATCCAGTGCGCGGCCGTCGCGCCCACGTTTCCTGATCCTACGATGCTTACTTTGTTACGCATGATTTCCTTTCAGAGAGCTCAACCACGAAGGGCATTAAGTACACGAAGGAACCCCACATTTCCAAAGCCTTCGTGGAACTTCGTGTCCTTCGTGGTAACTGGTTTACGCTGTCGCCAACACTGCTGCACCCATATTCTCGATAATCGCATCCGCGAATTTGCTGGTGCTGACTTTGGTCGCGCCCTGCATCAGGCGCTCAAAATCGTAGGTTACGGTTTTCTTTTCGATTGTCCGCTCCAGCCCGCTTTCTATTAAGTCGGCAGCCTCGTTCCATCCCAGATAGCGGAACATCATCACGCCCGAAAGAATTACCGAACCAGGATTGATGACATCTTTGTCGGCATACTTCGGCGCGGTGCCGTGGGTGGCTTCGAACACGGCATAACCATCTCCAACGTTCGCTCCGGGAGCGATTCCCAGGCCCCCAACCTGCGCCGCGCACGCGTCTGAAATATAGTCGCCGTTCAGATTAGGCGTCGCGAGCACGGAGTATTCATCGGCGCGCGTGACCACCTGCTGGAAGATCGAATCTGCGATTCGGTCGTTGATCATCAGTTTCTTCTTCCATGCTCCGTGGCCGTGAGTGGAATAAATGTTTTCGAGCACCGAACGAACTTCTTCGGCCACCGACTTGCCAAACTCCGGCGGAGCAAATCCGATGCCCGGTTCAATCAGCGCGGCATTTTCTTCCGCCGACAAATTCGGATTCTTGTCTTTATTGTCCAGCATCCAACTCTCGCGTTCGGTGACTACCTTGTCCCGGAATTCTTCGGTTGCAAGTTCGTATCCCCACTTGCGGAATGCGCCTTCGGTGAATTTCTGGATGTTGCCTTTGTGTACCAGCGTGACCGACTTCAAGCCATGGTCGAGCGCGTGCTGAACGGCCATGCGCACCAGGCGCTTGGTGGCGAAAATTGAAATCGGTTTGATGCCGATGCCCGAGTCTGTCCGCACCTGCTTCTTGCCGCCTTTCAGCATCTCTTTATTAAGGAATTCGATCAGCCTGGCGGCTTCCGGCGTGCCCTGCTCCCACTCCACGCCGGCGTATACGTCCTCTGTATTTTCGCGGAAGATGACGATGTTCATGCGCTCGGGATTGTTTACTGGTGAAGGCGTGCCTTTGTAGTACTTCACCGGACGAATGCATGAATAGAGGTCGAGCACCTGACGCAGCGTGACGTTCAGCGAGCGAATGCCGCCGCCGACCGGCGTGGTAAGCGGTCCTTTGATCGCGACGCGGAATTCCCGGATGGCATCGACCGAGTCCTGCGGCATCCACTCGTTGAACTTTGCCTTGGCTTTTTCCCCCGCAAAAATCTCATACCATGCCACGGTGCGCTTACCGCCATAGGCCTTGCGGACGGCTGCATCGAACACCCGTACCGACGCCTTCCAAATGTCGCGCCCGGTGCCATCGCCTTCGATGAAGGGAATGATCGGATTTGCCGGAACCTGAATCTGCCCATCCTTATAAGTGATACGCTGGCCGTCTTTGGGCACAGGCAAGCCGTTATAGGAATCCGCCATGGAACACTTCCTCCGCTGTGAGTGGAAACTAAGAATTATAGATTGCGCGCGGCGGAATTGAATAATCTGTGACAAAGGATTCTGCTGCGGCTGGGTACAATCAAAGCATGCGTCTGGCGCCGATTCTAGCGATTATGCTGGTGCTGCCGTGCGCGTTCGCCCAGGCGCAAGCGGATTTAAACAATCCAACAGGCGCATCGCAACGACTTCCTGAAGCTCCCACTGCTGTCAGGAAGGGCGAGGCAACCCCCGCCGCGTCATCCCGTTCGTTCCTGAACCCGGCACCAACGCACCGCTTTTGGGACCGTGAAAATATTTGGCTGTTTTCCGGAGTCGCGATTGTTCGGACTCTCGATTACACCTCGACCAAGAACTTCCTGCACCGCGGACGTACGGAAGTTCTCATCCCTGACGACGTGGTGAACAATTCTGCAGGCTTTGCCGCGCTGGAGGCGGCGGGCACGGCGACCTCAGTCGGCATTTCGTACCTTCTGCACCGAACCGGGCATCACAAAATGGAACGCTGGCTTTCGGTCGGCCACATCAGCGTAACTGCCTTCGGAGATGCCCACAATTACGCGCTCGAATCCAAGCATCCCGACTCGCGCACTATTTACTTCTGAGCTGGCGCGAGCTTCAGCGGCGCCTTCGGCGCGGGCCGGTGGACGGGCGCATGGTGTACCGGAGCGGCCGCACCGGTTCCGGCGATTGTGATCTTGTTGATCTTCGGCGGATTGTCGGGCCGGTCGTTCCCATTGCGCGGCATACGCGCAATCTTCTTCACCAGTTCAATGCTCGCGGCGTCGCACTGGCCGAAGATTGTGTAGTTTCCATCCAGACTCGGGTAAGCCACTTCGGTGATGAAAAACTGCGAGCCGTTTGTACCCGGTCCGGCGTTTGCGTACGCCATGCGGCCGGGGCGATCAAAACTCAGGTCGGGCGAAGTCTCGTTCTTGAACTTGTAGCCCGGATCGCCCATGCCGCTGCCCATGGGATCGCCGCCCTGAATCATGAAGTCAGGAATCACGCGATGGAAAATCGTCCCACTGTAGAGCGGCACGCCGTGCATCTTGCGGCCAGTCGCGGGGCTGGTCCAGTCTTTCGTCCCTTTGGCCAGGCCGATGAAGTTGGCGACGCCGCTGGGAGCCTTGTCAGGAAACAAAGTGCAGGTCAGAGTGCCGGCAGTTGTATCGATGATTGCAGTCGGATGGCTGGGCACCGCGGCCGCGGACTTTTTGGGCGTTGAGGCCGAAGAGTGCTTTGGCACGGTTTGAGCAGCCAGCGCAAGGCTGGAGAGCAGGGCGAAAGCCGCAAGATATTTCCGCATGTGGACTCCTTAAGAAAAACGAAACGCCATTGTACGACACGTGATCCTGCCGTTATTGGGAGTTCGACAACCGTGAACCTATTTCCGCAGCCAGCGCTCGTACTGCTGCCAGTCGTCGCTGTAAAGCTGCTGCCGCTCCTGCGAACTCGATCGGCCTTTTCGGACGCCGTGCTGCGTGAATTTAGGATACTCGGCGGGAGCCAGCACCTCGCGATAGTCGCGTTTGGCGCGATCGATCGCCATGCGCAGTTTCTGCAGGCTGCCTTCGGCCAGCTTCAATGCAGCCAGCCTTACTCGATCAGGCTCGCGGTGCCACGGCTCCGGGCCGTACTCCGCGAGCAGGGCAAGCGCCTCAGGCACGTCTGCATCGGGAAAGTCGCGACGAACCACGCGTTCGATATCCGCCGGCGTCACCTGCGGCACCGGCTGCGCGGGCCTCGGCCCGGCGCCAAAAAGATCACTTAGCCTTGACATGATTTTCTGCGACGACAACTGCTGAGCGAGGAAGTCGTTCCCGCTCATGGCAGGCATTCTAGCAAATCTCAAACCATTTACCACCAAGGACACGAAGGCGCACAAAGGAAGGCAAGGCCAAATCGGGAAGCGGGGTGACTGAAGCGACCATTTGTCTGTACTTGGAGGCTCCGGGCTTCGATAATTTGCTGCCATGTCTTCACAACCCGCTGCCGTTCGCCGACTTACCTCCCAGGAAGTAAGCCATGCCGTCATTACCGCCGCCATGAAGGTACACTCTGAACTGGGCGCAGGCCTTCTAGAGAGCGCCCATATCGCATGCCTGCAATATGAACTAAGACGCACAGGCCTGGACTGCGCGGCCCAGTACCGCTTCCTGTCGTCTACTTAGGAGTGAAGCTGCAGGCCGGTTACCGAATCGATCTGTTGGTTGAAAACTTGGTAGTGGTCGAAGTCAAGTCAGTGGACGCCATCTCCCCCGTTCACCACGCCCAGCTGATCACATATCTCAAGCTCAGTGGCAAATCCCTCGGACTGCTTATAAACTTCAATGTCGTTCATCTGAAGGACGGCATTAAGCGATTCGTCAATGGCACAGGGTGGAAGTGAAGGATGCAGGCCCGGTCTTTTTGCAGGTTTACCAGTTCGGTTGCCTTCCTTCGTGTACCTTAGCGCCCTTGGTGGTAGAAGGGGTTGCAAATGTCAACTGCATCAGCGGAGGAATCGGTCATACCCGGCGGAAGTTTTCTTCTCGACTCCCAGTCGCCTGACGATGTCTTCACGCCCGAAGATTTCACCGAGCAGCACAGGCTCATCGCGCAGACAGCCAATGAGTTTGCCCAGAACGAAATTCTGCCGCAGATCGAAGCCATCGAGCACAAGGATTTCTCCATCTCTCGCGCCTTGCTGAAGAAAGCCGGCGACTTGGGCCTCAGCGCGGCCGAAATTCCCGAGGCTTACGGCGGCCTGGAGATGGACAAGGTCACGGCGGCGGTGATTTGCGATGGCATCGCCAAATACGCCGGCTTCGCCACCACTTGGGGCGGGCATACCGGAATCGGAACCCTGCCCCTCGTCTATTTCGGCACCAAAGAGCAGAAGCAAAAATATCTTCCGCGCCTAGCCGCCGGAGATCTCGTTGGCGCGTATGCGCTCTCGGAAGCGACCTCGGGATCGGACGCCCTTAACTGCCGCGCCCGCGCAGTGCTCTCCGCCGACGGGAAAACTTACGTTCTAAACGGCGAAAAAATGTGGATCACCAACGCCGGGTTCGCCGACCTGTTCACCGTCTTTGCCAAAGTTGACGGAGAAAAGTTCACCGCGTTTTTGGTTGAGCGAACCTTCCCCGGATTTTCCATTGGCGCGGAAGAACACAAAATGGGCATCCGCGGGTCGTCGACCTGCCCAGTCGTTCTTAATGACTGCCAGGTTCCGGTTGAAAATATGCTCGGCGAAATCGGCCGCGGGCACCTGATCGCCTTCAACATTCTCAACGTGGGCCGGTTCAAGCTGGGCGCCATGTGCGTGGGCGGCGCGCGAAGCTCGCTCGACAATGCCATTGGATACGCCAAGCAGCGCAAGGCTTTCAGCAAGACGATTGCCGACTTCGGGCTAGTGCGCGAAAAGCTGGCCAGGATGGCGGCGTCGGTTTACGTCGGCGAGGCGCTGG
This sequence comes from Acidobacteriota bacterium, assembly GCA_043734125.1. GTDB lineage: Bacteria > Acidobacteriota > Terriglobia > Terriglobales > Acidobacteriaceae > Gp1-AA145. Next base: position 6,299 of record JAYTFR010000029.1, read on the forward strand.
TATACCGAACCGTCGGGATGATGGATGCTGCGTTGTCCTCGGTAGATAAAGCGGGTCCGGATGCGGCCAAGCAGACGCTCAAAGCGATTGAGGAGTACGCGGTCGAGTGCTCGATCATCAAAGTGTGGGCGTCGGAAATGCTCGACTACGTTGCGGATGAGACAGTTCAAATTTACGGCGGTTACGGTTTCGTCGAGGAGTACCCCGCAGAGCGAACCTATCGCGACGCGCGCATCAATCGCATTTTCGAGGGAACCAACGAAATCAATCGCCTCATCATCACCGGTTTCTTGCTGAAGCGTGCCATGAGCGGCCAGCTTCCACTGATGCCGGCGATCAAACAAATTATGGACGAAGTGCTTTCCGGCCCGTCGCTCGAGGACGAAACTCAGGGCGCCCTCGCGGAGGAGCAGAAGCTGGTCGCATCCGCGAAGAAGCTCGGCCTGTTCGCCGCCGGAGCGGCGACGCAAAAGTACATGCAGACTATTCAGGACCAGCAGGAAATCATGGGCGCCATCGCCGATGTGGTGATCGAGATCTATGCGATGGAGTCGGCCTACCTTCGGACGGCGAAGATGGTCGCAAGCCAGGGCGAAGCGGCGGCGGCTGTGCCGGTAGCTATGACCCGCCTGTATCTTTCTGGAGCGTTTGAGAAGATCGAGTCGGCATCGCGGAAAATCATTGCAGCGGTCGCCGAGGGCGATATGCTGCGCACACAACTCTCCATCGTGCGACGCTTGGCCAAGCATGATCCCTATAACGTGATCGCCCTCCAGCAACAGGTCGCGGAATCCGTGATCCAGCGGGGTAAATACGGCCTGGCGTGAGCGCACAAACTTTCCGCCACCCATCCGCGTTGCGAACCTGCGTTTCGCTGCGCGTAATTTCGTGTAAAGAGCTTTGACGCCGAAGGAATCGTTCACGATAATCGGAACACCCAGCAGCTTGGGTAAATCCGTCACATTGAGAGATTATGAAAAGATTTATTGGTGTTGCCCTCCTGGCCTGCGCTTCGCTCTGCGCAGCTGAAACGCAAACCTGGCAGATTGATCCCAATCACAGCTCATCGCAATTTTCGGTGCGTCATCTAGGGATTTCCACCGTACGCGGCGTCTTCCAGAAGACGACCGGCACCGTCACCTACGATCCTGCCGATCCTTCCAAGACGCAGGTTGATGTGAGCATCGACGCTGCTACCCTCGACACCCGAGTGCAAATGCGCGACAACGACGTGCGCAGCCCGCATTTCCTGGACGTGGCTAAGTATCCGACGATTACCTTCAAGTCGAAGAAGGCTGAAGCCGCTGGCACCGGTAAGCTGAAGATTACGGGCGACCTTACCCTTCACGGTGTCACGAAAGAAGTTGTGCTTGACGTGGAAGGGCCGTCTGCGCCGGTTACAGACAGGGCCGGCGTTCGCGTCGGAGCCGAAGCCACGACCAAGATCAATCGCAACGACTTCGGCGTTACCACCATGAGCGGAATCGTCGGAGACGAGATTCAGATCACTCTCGACGTGGAACTTACGCGTCCGGCGGCGAAGTAGGCCGGTCGATCGAGTTTCGGCCACGAGCCCATTGATGAAATTTTCTCCCTCGCGGGTGGTGAACATCGGCGACCTTCGGCGGCTGGCCGAGCGCCGCGTGCCCAAATCGGTGTTCGACTACCTCGACGGCGGCGCGGAAGCCGAAATCACCCTGGCCGAAAACACCCGCGCCTTCCGCGACATTTTGTTCCGGCCGCGCCAGGCGGTCGCTTTCGAGAAGTGCGAGTTGGGCGCTCAGGTCGTCGGCTCCCAGATCTCATTTCCGGCGATGCTGGCGCCGGTCGGCTATAGCCGAATGATGAATCCGGGCGGCGAAGTTGCTGCGGCTCGTGCTGCGGGCGAAGCTGGCACCGGTTACATTCTTTCGACCATCTCCGGACACAAGCTGGAAAACGTCAAGGCGGCCACCACTGGTCCGGCCTGGTATCAACTCTACCTTGTCGGCGGAAGAGAAGCTGCCGAAGCCGCTATCGAGCGTGCGAGCAAAGCCGGGTTTTCCGCCCTCGTGCTTACCGTGGACACCGCGGTCGCAGGAATGCGTGAGCGCGATCCCCGCAACGGAATGAAGGAACTTCTCGGCGGAAGTATCTTCGCCAAAATGCCGTTCATTCCTGAAATCATGTCGCACCCCCGGTGGCTCGCCGGCTTTCTGTTCGATGGCGGCCTGCCGAAACTCGAGAACATTATCATCCGTGGCAAAGGGCCAATGCAGCTGATCGACGTGAGCGCGTCGCTTGCGCAATCCGCCGTCTCCTGGTCAGACTTGAGTTGGATTCGTAAAGTTTGGAGCGGCCCGATTGTGGTGAAGGGAATTCTTACGGCTGACGACGGACGTCGCGCCGTGGATGAAGGCGCAGCGGCGGTGGTCGTCTCAAATCACGGCGGCCGTCAACTGGACGAAGTCTTTCCCACCATTCGCGCGCTGCCCGAGGTGGTCGCTGCTGTGGGGAAGCAAACCGAAGTTCTTATGGACAGCGGCATTCGCCGCGGCAGCGACATTGTGAAGGCGCTCTGCCTGGGCGCTCGTGCCGTGCTCGTTGGCCGAGCTTACGCTTATGGACTTGCAGCGGGAGGCCAGGCCGGGGTCGCAAGGGCGATTCAGATTCTGCACGCCGATGTAGAGCGCACGTTGCGGTTGCTCGGTTGCGCGTCGGTGGCGAATCTCGATGAATCGTACATCGAGTATCCGAGCGGGTGGAAAAGGCACTGAGCCGATTACCGATACAACGCCGAGTGGTTCTCTGTGATAAGGTTTTCTGTCTTTCCCAGCGAAAAGATCCAACACAAAGGCCCCATGCCAAACTCACGCCGCCACTTTTTGACTTCAGCCTCTCTGGGTGTGCTGGGCGCTGCCGCAGCCGCCCGGGCCCTTGCGCAAGACTCAACCCAACCACCTGCAGGCATGCCGCCTGCGTTCGGAACCGGGCCTCTGGTCGGGCCGGAAGTTTCTGCGGCCACGTTCACCGAGGCGGAGAAGCTGGTCCAAGTCGAAATGAAGGCCGGCGATCTTGAGGTCGCAGCCTCCAGTTGGCGCGCGAATATGGCTTCGATTTATGAGCGGCGTACCGGCCCACGCAAACTTGCGCTCGAACCGTCGCTCGCTCCAGCCACCAAGTGGAATCCGATGTTGCCGGGGATTGCTCTGGCCGACGCCCGCGACCAATTCATCCGCACCCACTCCGGCCCCGGCCCGCTGCCCTCGAAGGACGAGGACATTGCCTTTTCTCCAGTCACCAGACTTTCTCGCTGGATTGAAGCGCGGAAGCTCACGTCCGAGCGCCTCACAAATATCTATTTGAAGCGTATCGAGCAGTTCGATCCCAAGCTCCGCTGCGTCATTACGGTGACTCGTGAACTCGCGCTGCAGCAGGCTAAGCAGGCTGACGCAGAAATTGCAGCCGGAAAGTATCGCGGCTCGCTGCACGGAATTCCGTGGGGAGGAAAAGACCTGCTCGACACCGCCGGCATTCCTACCACCTACGGTGCTGAACCGTTTCGTGACCGGGTTCCGCAGAAGGACGCAGCCGTGGTCCATCGCCTGCACCAAGCCGGGGCGGTGCTGATTGCAAAGTTGAGCCTCGGAGCATTGGCACTCAATGACATTTGGTTCGGCGGACAGACGATGAATCCATGGATGCTCGAAGAAGGGGCGTCGGGATCGAGCGCCGGGCCCGGTGCGGCCACTGCGGCCGGCCTGGTAGGGTTCGCGATCGGCAGCGAGACCGGAGGCAGCATCGTCGCGCCCAGCATGCGTTGCGGGGTGACCGGACTTCGTCCGACTTACGGACGCGTACCTCGCACTGGCGCGATGACGCTTTGCTGGTCGCTCGACAAGCTGGGCCCGATGACGCGCTCGGTGGAAGACGCGCTGCTTGTTCTGCACGCAATTTCCGGCCCTGACGCAGGCGATTTGGCGAGCGTGCCTTCGCACTTGGACTTCGATTCCAATGTCAGCGTGAAAGGTCTGCGCGTCGGGTATTTTCCCAGCTGGATGAAAGAGAATCCCGCCACCGACGTGGACCGTGCCGCCCTCGACACAGTAAAGAAGACCGGCATGGTTCCCGTCGAAGTCTCCATCCCCGACTGGCCCTACGACTCGCTGCTTCTGATTCTGTTCGCCGAAGGCGCGGCTGCATTTGAAGAACTGACGCTCTCCGGAAAACTCGATGAGCTAAAGATTCAGGTTCCGGACGCATGGCCCAATGTTTTCCGCCAGTCGCGTTTTCTTTCGGCTGTCGATTTTGTTCAGACCGACCGCTTCCGCCGCAAAGTCGCGCAGGAAATGGCCCGCGTATTCTCCGAGGTTGATCTGTTGCTGGTGCCTTCCCTGCGCGATGAGATGTTGACCATCACGAATTTCACCGGACATCCATCCCTCACCATGCGCGCAGGATTCGTCGAGGTTTCCCAGGCACGCAGCGACTGGGCTCCCGATCCGAAGAATCCGCTGCCGAAGTTTTCTCCACCGCGCCGCGTTCCTCATGGCGTTACACTCATCGGTCGCTTGTTCGACGAAGGCACCGTAGGCCGCGCAGGTCTCGCGTTGGAGCGCGCATTTCATGTTGTGGAGGAACGTCCGCCGGGATTTTGACGGCTGCTAACGAAACCTAGTCTTCCCTCGTCTAACCTGTCCTAAGCCAGCAGTGTGTCTTAAGAGCAACGTGAGAACGTGTTTGAATTTCCGGACCGGTGGTCGGGCACTCTGCGCGGCGCTGTTGTGCCTGACGCCAGCGCTTTGTATTGCATCAACAACAACTCTGAACGTTCCGCGGATTACGCAGGCCCCAAAGCTTGAAGACTTCGCCGGCATGGCGCCGCAGGGAGCGGCTGAGGCCCTTTCCCAAGCCGCCGAATTTATTCAAAAGTCCCCCTCAGACGGCAAAGCAGCGACCGAGCGTACCGATGCCTACCTCGGATACGACCAGCAGAATCTCTACATAGTGATGGTGTGCCGTGATGCCAAGCACGCCGTGCGCGCCAGCCTTACGCGGCGAGAGCCTGCACAGCCGTTCGACTCCGATGATTATGTCGAGATCACGCTGGATACATTTCAGGACCAGCGCCACGCCTTTGTCTTCGACGTCAATCCCAAAGGGGTGCAAGCCGACGGCCTGTGGACCGAGGGGCAGGGAACCGATTACTCCTGGGACACCGTCTGGTATTCACGGGCGCAGATTAACGGCGAGGGGTACGTCGTCTGGATCGCGATTCCGTTCCGCAGCCTGCGGTTCCATCCCTCGACGACAAATACCTGGGGAATCACTCTGCTTCGCTATAACGCCCGGGCCGACGAATCTGACTACTGGCCGCGAGTCTCGTCGCGCCTGGCGGGCTTGTTGAATCAGGAAGCCAAGCTTACCGGGTTTGAGAATGTTTCCCCGGGCCGCAACATGCAGTTCATTCCGTATGTGGAGTCGCGGACCTTTCGGGCTCTCGATACCACCGATCCCACGCGACCCCGATACGACTCCGCACAGTTTCGCGGCAAGGCGGGCCTCGACGCGAAGTTTGTTTTTCACGATTCGCTGGTGCTGGACGCGACGGTTAACCCTGATTTCGCTCAAGTCGAGTCCGATGAACCGCAGAACACGGTCAACCAGCGCTTCGAGGTATTCTTTCCGGAAAAGCGACCGTTTTTTCTGGAGAATTCGAACTTCTTTGATGGCTCCCTCATATCGATGGGCGTTTTCCAGCCTCGCTTGTTGTTTACCCGGCGAATCGCCGACCCGACGTTCGGGATCCGCCTAAGCGGAAAACAAGGCCCATGGAACCTGGGCTTTCTAGTCGCCGACGACCGCGCGCCAGGGCTCGAAGTTCTTCCCAGTGACCCCGCGTATCGAAAACGCGCGTATTTCGCCATCGGAAGAGTCAGCCACGATCTCGGGCAACAATCCAGTGTCGGCGCGATGTTTGTGAATCGCGAATTCAACGGGATGTTCAATCGCGCCGGCGGCCTGGACGGCGTTTTTCGCCTGAACCAGAACTGGAATGCAAGCTACCGCGGATACGTGAGCTCGACCCTGGATACTAGCGGATACTCCTTCGGCCAGAGTCATGATGCGGCCGTGGTCGGAAACGGACGACGCTTTGCGTTTAGCGGCGAGTATCTTGACATCACGCCGCATTTCATCGCGGAGTCGGGTTTCATTCAGCGCACTGACCAGCGTTCCATTAATGAATACGGTCACTTTTACTGGAGGCCGGAAGGGAAGCATCTCGTCCTGCATGGTCCCGAGCAGAACTTTACCCAGCTATGGGACCACACCAATACCACACTGACGCAAAACGGCAGCTTCGACTATGTCTTCGGCTTCCGGCGAAATATTATTGTTGCGCCCATCGTGTCGTATGAGTCGGACGTTCTTCGTCCTAGCGACTTCAATGGCCTGCCCTTCAACCACCGCTATGCTCAAACTGCAGGCGGACTCGTCTTCCGCGGAAGCCCGTGGCGCGCCTTCAACTGGACGACCCGAATCGTCCGCGACGGAACGGTGGTCGTGGTTCCGGCTGCCGGACAACTGCCTTACACGGGAAACGAAACTGCGATCTTTCAATCAATCGGCCTGAAGCCTACCAACCGGTTGCAGATCGACAACACCTACATCCTGGAACGGATCACGAACGGCCTGGTGCACCATGCCGTGTTCAACAGCGATATCGTGCGATCGAAATGGAATTACCAGTTCAGCCGCGAACTCTCGTTGCGTTTCATTGCGCAGTACAACGGTCTGCTCTCGAATCCGCAATACTCCTCGCTCCAATCCAGCAAGAACATGAACTTCGACGTCCTTTTCACCTACTTGGTCCATCCGGGGACTGCGGTGTACGTGGGCTACAACTCCAACCTGCTGAACGATCCCGCGCTCTGCCTGCCGCAGCCTGGTGGTCAGCCCTGCGATCCAAACAACCCGGCACTGCTCTTTGCCCCGAACCGTTACTTCAACAATGGGCGCCAATTATTCGTAAAGCTTAGCTATCTCATCCGTCGCTAAGTGGCATACACCCGGTTATGTGGCCCGCCGGGCGCCGATGCTATACTTCGCCAAGAGCAATTCTGCCTCGCAGCTGCATAGAAATGATTCGTTCTTAGCGTTTCGATCGGTATTGTGTGGAGATCCCATGGGAGGACGTGATCCATTCCGTCCTGATGACTTTGAAACGGTAGCCGACGGCATCGCCGGTCCGGCCGTTTCAGACTCGCGCCCATCTTCGGTTCCACCGGCAGCTCCCTCTTCCGATGCAATGATGACAGTCGGGATCGGACCCGACTCCCCAACTCTTATCACCCCGTCGACCCGCCAAACTCCTGGATCCATGAACCAAAACCTCGACGGCATGTCTCTTCTGCCGCCCGGTGCGATTCTAGGCCAGCGCTACGAGATCATTAGTGTCCTTGGACGCGGCGGTATGGGCGCGGTGTACAAGGCCCGCGATCGCGAAGTGGATCGGGTCGTGGCTCTTAAAGTCATCCGACCCGAACTTGCCGGAAACTCGGCAATGCTCGAACGATTCAAGCAGGAACTCGTCCTTTCCCACCAAGTGACGCACAAGAACGTGGTGCGTATTTACGATTTGGGCGAAGCCGACGGCGTGAAGTTCATCACCATGGAGTACATCGAGGGCAGCGATCTGCGCTCGATCATTATCGAGAAGAAGCAGTTTTCGCCCACCGAAGCCGTGGAAATCATGCTGCAGGTGTGCCGCGCGCTTGAGGCAGTGCATACCGTAGGCGTCATCCATCGCGACTTGAAACCTCAAAACATCATGCGCGATACCCAAGGCCGTGTGGTAGTGATGGATTTCGGTTTGGCACGGTTGATTGAGTCGAACGGCATGACCCAAACCGGCGCGCTCGTGGGGACGATGGAATACATGTCGCCGGAGCAGGCGCTGGGCGGTTCGCTCGACCAGCGGTCCGACTTGTTCACGCTGGGGCTGATTTTTTACGAACTGCTGACCGGGAAGATGCCGTTTGCCGCCGACAGCGCCCTGGCCAGCCTGATAAAACGCACGCAGGAACGGGCGATCCCGGTTTCTCATCACGACAGCAGCATCCCGACATCGCTGACGAATCTTGTCGCCAAGTGCATGGAGCGCGACCCGAAGCATCGCTATCAGAGTTCTGCTGATCTGCTCAATGATCTCGAAGCCTGGCAGGGAAAGCGGGCCGGGGCCACGTTGGGCTTTGCATCGTCGAGTGGCCCATGGGCTCGAACCCTGCCGTGGCCCGCAATCGGAATCGCCGTCGCCGTAATCGTTCTTGCGGTCACTGGATATTTGCTGCGCGACAAGGTTTTCGGATCGTCACAAGCAGGACCCGGTCCGCAGGTGGCTTTGGCGATTCTCCCGCTGCGCAACGCGTCGGGCGACCCATCCCTCGACTGGATGGGCAAGAGCCTTGCGGAAATGCTCCGCACCGACGTTGGCCAGTCCGAGAGCCTGCACACTGTTTCGCCGGAACGCCTCCATCAAATTCTTACCGACCTTCGCGTCTCCCCCGGCACCGAATTGGACGCGTCATCCATTAAGCAGATAGCCGAATTTACTAACGCCGACCAGATCGTCTGGGGCGAGTATGTGAAACTCGGCGACCAGATTCGCATCGATGCCCAGATTGAGAATTTGAAGACCGAGCGCGTCATCCCAATTAAGGCCGAAGCGTCCAGCGAAAAGGCGCTGCTCACCGCCGTCGATCAGCTCGCCAAGTCCGTGCAAAGCAACCTGACCCTTTCGTCCAAGGCGATCGAGCAGATGAAGGCGGCAGCCTTTACGCCTACCTCAAACTCGGTTGATGCGCTGCACCAATACAGCGAGGGCCTTGAGCTGTCGCGGCAGAACAATGACATTGAAGCCGCCAAGCGCTTCCAGGCCGCGGTTGCAGCAGACCCGAACTTTGCCCTCGGTTACGCGCGCCTCGCGCAAACCTATCTGCGCCTGGGAGACGGAAACAAGGCGCAGGAATATTCCAACAAAGCCGCCGACCTGGACTCCAACCTTCCCGCGGCCGAAAAATACATGATTCAAGCCGCCACGGCGCGCGTTCAGAATAATTCCGACAAGGCGCTCGAAGCTTACGACAACCTTGCCAAGCTGATGCCGCAAGACCCCTCAATCTGGACCGAACAGGCCGCGATTTACGAGGGCAAGGGCAATTACGACAAGTCGTTCGAACTGTATTCTAAAGTTCTACAGAGCGACCCAAAAAATCTGGATGCCCTGCTGGCGATCGGCGGAGTGCAAATCGAGCGGGGCAAAACTGAAGGATCGTTTGACTATCTGAATCGCGCTTTGAGCCTGGCCGTTCAGCTCGGCAACCAGCAGGGTAAGGCAAACGTGCTGCAAACCATTGGCGCGGCCTATCGCCTGACTAATAAGCCGGATGACGCATTGCAAAACCTGCAGCAGGCAGCAGAAATCGAAAAACAGATAGGCGACAAGGGCGGCCTGGCCTTCAGCATTCGCCAGATGGCTGATTCCTACGCCATGAAAGGCAAGCCCGACGAAGCCGCTAAGAATTACGAACAGGCCCTGAAGCTGGAAACCCAACTCAACGACCAGGTCGGGCTGGGCGGAGTCCTGCTGAACTACGGCAACATGCTCGATTCGCAGGGCAAATTCGATAAGGCCCTGGAAATCACCAAGCGGGCGTTGCAGATCGAACTGCAACTCGGCGACGAAGAGACCCAAAGCATCTGTCTGAACAATATCGGCAATCTTTACATCGAGCAGGGTCATTACGACGAGGCCTTGACGTACTTCCAAAGAACTCTCGACCTTCAGCAAAAGCTCAAGCAGCCAACCGACACGGCCCGCTCCTTGAACAACCTCGGCGACACCTACTTGCGCATGGGCAAAATCGATAAAGCCATGGAGAACTATCTGCATGCGCTGGAAGTTTCGCGCGGTGCGGCCGACAAGGGCTTGATTGCGATGACGTCCGACGGCATGGCGCGCCTGTTCGCGCTCCAGGGCCGCAACGGGGCTGCACTCGGCGCCCAACAGGATGCGTTGAAAAACATTCAGGATCTGCAGCAGCAGAGCGGCGACCTTGCGCAGATTCAGGCGGACTACGGAACCATGCTCGCTTTGGTTGGCAGGTTCGACGAATCACAAAAGAGTCTCGATGCCGCACTTGCTCTCGCCCGTTCCTTACAAAACAATGTGCTCATGGAGAAGTTCCTCAACCAGCAGGGCGAAAGATTGTTCTACCAGGGGGACTTGCCGGCCGCCCGGTCTACTTTGGATCAAGCGATGCAGCTGGCGGCCAAACAGAAAGACCGCGGAGAGATTCTGCGCATTAAGCTCAATCAGGCGCAGACCGATATCTACCTGGGCAAAGCGGCGGCGGCGGCCAAGAGCGCAAAAGAAGTCACGGATGGCGCGGATTCGCTCGGCTTGGCGTCACTTTCTATACAGAGTTCGCTCGTCTTCGGTCACGCCCTGGCGGAATCGAAGAGTTACGCGCAAGCTCGTCCTGTTCTAGAGGCTGTAGTGCGGCGCGCTCAGGATGCAGGCATGAAGTCTCTTATGCCGCAGGCCCACTACTGGCTTTCGGTTACGCTTCGCGGCTCCGGACAGGGCGCCGAAGCCGATGGACACTTGCAACTGGCGAAGAAGGCCCTGCAGGACATGCGCTCCGAGTCGCGCAGCGAAGACATTGTAAAGCGAATTGACCTCAGGCCCATTACGCAGTATTCAGCCGGCGGTTCTTCTTAGCGCGGCAATACGTAGCGGAAAGATAAAAAGGACGGGCATTTCGAGCCCGTCCTTTACATTTTGTCCCTGTACTTTTGTGAACGATCTCTACTTGAGAACGACCAGAGTCGTGAGCCGGTCGTAAATCGTTTGCACCGTTAGGTCGTTCGGGAAATCCACGGTGATGCTGTAGGTTCCCTTCGGACAGAGCTGTGTTGCGCCGGACGGCATCACGCAACTACTGGTATCCCAATTGAACAAATACTGCTGATTGCTGTCAGGTTTAAAGAATGCGCTGATGACTCCGGAGCTCCCATTCGCGACCAGCCCCATAGGAACGAAGACAGGATTGCCTTGTGAGTCGGCGATCTGAGCCACCGATAGCAGCGCAGTCGCGTTCTTGATGTAGTTTCCGCCGTGGCAGGCGTTGCTGCCGCTACCAGTTCCGAGCTTGAACTTGATGGGAACCGGTCTGCCATCGCCGAACTGTGACGCCAGCGCCAGATTCCATGTCGCCAGCAAGGGATCAAAGGTGTTGTTGACCGGCGGTTCATAGCCACAGAATGTATCCGCTCCCTGGCCACTGTTTTGCGGACGGGCGTTCACCATGAATATGTTGCACCTTAGCGATTTTGATCCCCCGCCCGTCATGTCCTTCGGTAGATATCCCCCGATGGGCCAGACCCCGGTTTGCATGAGGCTTACGTTGGTGGGAAGGCAAGACTGGTTCGTATCGTCGCAAACCACAATGCCGGGATTGGTCACGCTGACCGGCAGGAAATCAGACATCTGGAAATTGCTGGTAAGCGCGTTCCCCGTGAGGCAACCGTGCACATTAAGGGTGCTGAACACAACCTCAAAACCGTCCAATGCCAAATTGACGGCCGGATCTGCCGGGTTCCCGGAAAGTGCGATGAGGGTATAGAGTGCCGCGGGGCTGGCCAATCCAATCGAGATATTTCCACTGCAAGTCCCGACGATTTGATTCGTGGCGTAGGCGGTAAAGCCAAAATTATTCAGCGAAACCCCGTTGCTGGCGCCCACGCTCTGTGTGGCAGTCATGGTTGGCGCGAGTGCCACGCCAACCGCCGGATAGGGCAGGGGATAGGTGTGGGTCAAGCTGCAGTTTGAGGCATTCACCGCGCGCACCGATCCGGCTTCGCTGCCTGCGACTGCGATGTAGAGCGTGTTATCGAGCGACATCTGCATGAAATTGGGGGAGTCGCTGTCGCCAAACGTTTGGCAGGTGGCCGGGTTGGCGCCCTGCGGGTCGAAATGAACAACGTTTGACGTGCCGTGATTCCCGACGAATACATCGCCCACGCTTCCGCGCGCTATCCCAAACGGTTGCGACAGCCCTGAGGTGATAAAGCTCGAAGTTGTCTGGAACTGGCTGGAGGGTGAACGCAGCACCTTGTTATTGGTGTTGTCTACCACGAGAATGTCGCCGATGTTTTTCTGTGCCAGGCCTTCGCCGCTGCCGCTGACGCCGACCAGCGCCGTCGGTGTCTGTAGCCCCGACCCAAGAGCAAGATTGGTCACGCCGCTGAACTTCCAAAGTCCTGATCCCGCCGCCGTGCTGGAAACGATCAGGTCCCCGGTCGTGGTGATGCGCCCGCACTGCGGGTGTTGCAACGTGCCGCCCGCATATATTTTTTCAAGGGTTGCGGGCGCGTTGGGATCAAACCGCCAAATGTTGTTGTTCGCCGTATCGCAGGCGTAGACCAAATAATGAGTTGTGCCCGCAGGATCGGTGACTGGTAAGTCCGCGGCTGCGTTGTGCGGCGCTACGACCAGACCTTCGTAATCTGCCCCGGAGGTCGAGACCATCAGGGTGGTGGTGTTGGTGAGGGTGTTGATGCTGTAAATTCTTCCTGCAGTGCCGGTGGAAACGAAAACCTGAGGCGCACCCTGCGCCCAAAGACCAACGGTACACAGACACACTACGAGCGGGGAAATGCAACGAAGCTTGCGCATGAATCTTGCCCTCCTGGGAGCGTACGGCGAAAAGGTCGGACGCACGAAAAACTGTTCGCCGTAAGTGCTTTCGTTTTAGAAGAAAACCGCCGGGGTGTCAAGTTAAAAGCCGCAATAGGCACGGCTTCTGCGGTAAACTCGCCAACTCGCCGCACAGAGTTGAATTTTCGTTGCTCCCATGGCCGCCCACGATGCAAAGTATTGCACTTGTTCCCCCAAATGAAGCCTATTCCTTTGCACAGGTACCCAAGGGCTGTCCCTGTGCAGCCGCCGGTCTGGCCTTACGTAATCTCGATTTCTAGAGCCTCAGCGTGGATACTGAAGTCACTTCAAATTATGCCGTTTATGAACCAATCCACGGGGCAGCGCCGGGCCGAACGAGTCCGGCTCGACGACAGCATTCCCGCAGTCGTCCGTTTTGACGACGGAAAGCGCTCCTCCGGCCGGCTTAAAGTCGTTTCCATGACCGGTGGCCTGCTGGCATTGCCTCAGCCCGTTCGCCAGGGGTCAATCGGCAAGCTGATGTTCCTTACACCCTCGGGTGCAGTGCTGGGATCGGCCGAAATGCTCATGCCAATGTCCTGGGAACTCCAGCCGTTCCGCTTCATCGGCTTCTCGGGAGATGACCACGGCCGCCTGGAAAATGCGATCCAGTCCTACATCCAGAAGAAGCGCACACAGAACAAAGAGCTTCAACATGAGCGCGAGAAGCTCGAGAATTTTCGCGCCTGGTAGATATCCTTTTCCGTCCTCAGCCCACCGCAGTCGCTTCGACGCCCTAACTGTAGAAAGTAACAGCCCTGGACGCTGGGCCTCACCTCGGTAATTATTGCGCGCGCTACGATTTTCGGGGACACTCAGAGGATGCGGTCTCGACGCGAGAGCCTACCAGAGAACCCATGATTTTTGGTTTCAATACCGACGTCAAACACGAAGAGACTATTTATCACGTGCAGAGCGAGGCGCGCGAAGCCGACCTGTTGCTGCAAACCCAGGTCTTCGTCCGCGGACGGTGCATCGGCAAGCGCGCGACGCCTTACGCCGAGCAAGCCAAGAGCCCCGATTTCACCGACCTGAAAAAGGAACAGATCCTGCGCGAGCAGCACCGCGTGGTGCTGGACGCCATTCGCGAAGGACGCCTGGAACAGGTTTTCGACAAACGCGAAACCCCGGAGGCTCTGGCCGCGATCAAAGAACTCGACATCCAGTGGGTAAATGCGAGTTCGATTCACTCGGAAGAAAAACTCTCGGTAAAATTGCGCGCAACCGAAGGCGGGCAGGCAGTCGCCAATGCCCGGCTTACCGTTCGACTGGCTCGCAACAACGCTGTTCCGTTTTACACTCAGCTGGTGACTGACGAGTCCGGCGAGGCTGAACTGGTAGTGCTGGTTGACGAGTCATCTCTCGCAGATTCTTCAGTGCTCGTGCAAGTCAGTTCCAACGGGCGAACTGCCACCAGGAAGTTTCAGCTTAGAAAAGTTTAGACTGGATGCGGCGCATCATCCTGAGCCGAAAACTCTGGCTTCTTCCAATGACCCTCAAAATTAACGGCGAAAAAAGGCAATTCGAAGCCGTCGCAACTCTCGCCGACCTCGTCGCCCAACTCGGTATGAAGCCTGACCGGGTAGCCATCGAACTCAATCGCGAACTGGTTCGGCGCGACCGCTGGCTCGAGACCAAGCTTTCAGATGGGGATCAACTTGAGATTGTCCACTTCGTCGGCGGCGGCTGCCCGCGAGGAGGCGTATGAAAATAAATCGCAAGACCGTGGATCTCTCTGGTTACCCCGATCTCGCTGTGATCTATCTCGGCATGCGGGTCAACACGCTCTTCGGAGTCAAAACCCTACTCGGACTCGGGCCGCAAATTCAGCATTCCGTCGCCGCCAAGCCCGATGGGCTGCTCTTGCACGAGAACTTTATTTTGTCGCTATTGCCGATGCACCTCGGAATGCGCCAGTACTGGAGGGATTTCGAATCGCTGGAGCGCTGGTCGCGTTCCGAGCCGCACATGCTCTGGTGGAAGCAATTCCTACACGACTCCGGTGGCACTGGCTTTTGGCACGAGACTTACTTCATGCGCGGCGGCATGGAAGCAATTTACGACGATATTCCGAAACCTGTTGGGCTCGCGGTGTTCGCCCCGGTATCGACCGCGCGCGGTCCGATGTTTTCCGCCCGCACTCGCGCAAAAATTGCCGGCCCGGAAACCATGCCCACCGCCATCGACGAGACAGATCTTTACAGCTAGAAACGTTAGGCGTCCCGCAGCCGTCTCTGTAGTTTTCCTCTGTGTAACTCTGTGCCCTCCGTGTTGAGGGTCCTGAGTGGCTTTGTTCTTGTCGCGGATCTCGACGCCAGTAGCTTCTTAGTAACCCCTTTTCCTGTCTTTCCCACATCGCAACGCCACAACTCATGCCTACAATGTTTTAAACATTTCCTCATCAGAATGTTTGAAGATTGTGCGTGAAATGCAGCAAACTTTCTCATCCCGTGACGTGATTCACCTGACCGGCATCACTGCCCGCCAATTGCAATGGTGGGACGAGCGCGGCCTGGTCGTACCCGTTCGAGAAGGGCATCGTCGCGTGTACTCGTTTGAAGACCTGACGGAGGTCGCCGTGATCTGCGAGTTGCGACGCAAGGGTTTCTCCCTGCAGCGCATGCGACAAGTCGTCCGCTTCCTGCAAAAGGAATTCAGTAAGCGCCTGGCGGAGACCGTCAGCGGAAAGTCCAACTATCACCTGTTGACCGATGGTCGCGCACTTTACCTCGAGACCTCGCCGCAACAGATTGTCGAAATTCTGAAGAACTCGCGGCAGCCGATGTTCGCCATTTGCCTTAGCGACACGGTGCGCCAGGTGAAGGCCGTGGTCGGTGGGCGCAAGCGACCCGGCCGAAGCGCTCCAGAAAAAGTTCGTTCCATACGCAGAGCAAGAGTCGGTTCTTAGTAGTGGATTTGCCCGCCAGGAGGGGAAATGGTTGCTGAACTCGAAATTCTGAGCGAATGGATTCCGGAGCACATGCAACCGGGCACGATCTTTGTGCTCGAAAACGCCGGCCACATCGGCGAGAGGGAAGACCCTTACTGGGCAGTGCTGTCTTGCCCTAGCTGTGGAACTCTGGGATTGATCACGCGCAAACAGATAGCCGGCCTGATCGCCGTCATTTGCGGATCAAGGGGATGTTCAGCCCAATTCTTCATTCGCGACAGCGAAGTTCAGATTCGGAAGCCGTTTTAAAACCAGTGGATAGTGGGTAGTTGTCAGTGATTGGATACTAGTGCCCAGTTGTCGTCGTGCTCTGGCATCCGTTCAGACTACTGACCTTTAGCCACTGGTCTTCTGCATTGCCACCGGGACTTGTTCCACAATCTCGAGATCGAATCCATGGAGCGCTGCCAGGCGCCGGGGATGATTCGTCAGCAGGCGAATTCGCCGCAGGCTTAAATCCGACAAAATCTGCGCGCCCAAGCCGATTTCGCGCTGTGTGTTGCGCTGAGTTTCCGGCCGCGAAGCTGCGGCCTTATGAAATGAAATCGCGGTTCGATCCCCAACTTTCTCGACTGAAAATCCTTTGGCCGACTGATGCAGATAAATGAGCGCGCCCCGTCCTTCGCGCGCAATCGCTTCCAGCGAGCCTTCAAGTGTCGCACGGCAATCGCAGGAGGCTGCTCCAAACACATCGCCAATCAGGCAATGCGAGTGCATGCGCACCAGGACGGGTTCATCGCCGTTCTCGATGTCGCCACGCACCAGGGCCAGGTGCGAATCCCCGCCATCCACTTCGCTTTCGTAGGCGATGACACGAAATTCTCCATAACGCGTATCGACCAGCGCTTCGCCCACGCGATTCACATAGCGCTCATGCTGCATGCGGTAGCGGATGAGTTCCGCAACCGTGAGCATTTTCATTTCGTGCGTCTTGCAGAACTCAACCAGGTCAGGAACACGCGCCATGGTGCCGTCTTCGCGCATGATCTCGCAGATAATCCCGGCGGGGATCATGCCCGCCATGCGAGCGAGATCCACCGAAGCCTCCGTCTGCCCCGCACGCACCAGCACGCCGCCTTTGCGTGCGCGAAGGGGGAACACGTGGCCGGGACGCGCAAGATCTGATGGTCGAGTCGCAGGATCGATCGCGACCAGAATTGTCCGTGCGCGGTCGTAAGCGGAAATTCCTGTCGTCACCCCCGTCCTGGCATCAATCGCTTCGCAGAACGCCGTCCCGTAGTTCGACGTATTCTCTGCACTCATGGGCCCGATTCGCAGGTGGTCGAGCCGCTCCTCAGTGAGCGTCAGGCAGACCAGCCCGCGCCCAAACTTGGCCATAAAGTTGATAGCTTCCGGGGTAACTTTCTCGGCCGCGAGCATCAGATCGCCTTCGTTTTCGCGATCTTCGTCATCCACGATAACGATCATTCGCCCAGCGCGGATTTCCTCCACCGCATCGGGGACGGAAGTAAATGGCGCACAGGGAAGCATATATAAGGTGATTGTAGCAACTGCTGCAAGTCCGGGCACTACGCTGCGCGAACCAGGAGGAGGCGGTCAGTTCTGCGTGTCGCTGTACATTTGCTCGATCAATGCGCTGAACTGTTCTTCAATGGCCCGCCGCCGCAGCTTGAGGCTGGCCGTCAGGGTTCCCGCCGCTGCTGAAAGTTCCTCTGCGACCACGCGAAATGTTTTGAGCTTTTCAAATTGCGCCAGGGATTGGTTCACTTGTTCAATGATTTCGGCGTATAGCTCTTGCACCTGCGGGAGTTCTACCAACTCGGCGCGAGACATCGTTTTTATTCCGTTCGCAGTCAACCTGGCCTCCAGCGCTACAAAGTTCGGAAAAATCAGCACCGCTGCGAACTTGTGCTTGTCGCCGACCAGCACCGCCTCGGCCACGAGCGGATTATGTTTCAGCACTCCTTCGATCGGCTGCGGCGCAATATATTTTCCGCCGGAGGTCTTAATCAGATCCTTCTTACGGTCGGTTACGTAAAGAAAGCCGTCTTGGTCCAGCCGCCCAATGTCGCCCGTTTTGAACCACCCATCCGTGAATGCGGCCCGCGTTTCTTCTGGCTTGTTCCAGTACCCATGAAAAACAGAAGGCCCGCGGACGAGGATTTCTCCATCCTCGGCGATGCGCACTTCCACATTGCGCAGCGGCTTGCCTACGCTTCCCATACGATGCTGGTCCGGGGTATTGGCGGCAATCACCGGCGAGGTTTCCGTCAGGCCATATCCTTCATGGATGCGAATCCCCATATCCGCATACCATTCGGCAAGTTTCATGCCGAGAGGAGCCCCGCCCGAAATATGGGTGCTCACTCGCCCCCCCAGCCCGGCCCGGATCTTTGAATACACCAGTTTGTCTGCAAGCTTCCAGGCCGGGGACAGCGGAGTCTTACCCGCAAGAACCGCGCCGCGGTTTGCCCACCCGACTTTCATCGACCATCGATAGATCTGCTTATAGGGAAAGTTGGTCGACTGCAGTTCAGCTTGTGCATGTATTTTTTCGTACAGTCGCGGAACCGCAAGGAAAATGTTCGGACGCACCTGCAGTAACGCTTGCGATAGCTTTTCCAGCTGCGGCAAATGCGCCAGGGTAGTCCCCCGATTCAATAACCCGAAGTCGACCGCGCGCGCCGTCACATGGGAAAGCGGCAAGAACGAAATGCAGCGCATGTTCGGCCCGAATCCAAAAACCTCGCAGAAGGCGTTGATATTCGACGCCATGTTTCCGTGCGTCAGCATTACACCTTTGGGGACGCCAGTTGTGCCGGACGTATAAATAATGGTCGCAAGGTCTGCAGCTTGAACCTCGCGTGCTCTGCCCTGCCAATCATTTCCGGAACTGCGTCGCATTAGCTCGGACATGGCTATCGCGCCGGTGCCGGCTCCATCGTCCATGACAACGATCTTCTCGACGGGCGTTGTTCCCAACACCGAAAGAACTTTCTCCAGATGCGCTTTCCTGGAAACGAAGATTACTCGCGCGCCGGAATCCCGCAACATGTAAGCCGTCTGCTCTCCGGTGAGCGTGGTGTAGATTGGAACGACGACGGCGCCAAGCAGCAGGGAAGCGAAGTCGGCGACCGCCCACTCGTGGCGGTTCTCTCCCAGGATGGCTACCCGGTCACCCTTTGTAATCCCGAAGGAGCGAAGCGCGGCGAAAACGCCCTCAACGTTGGCAGTGAATTCTCGGGAAGAGATCGGCTGCCAGCTCTCGCCGGTGTTACGCAGCATCAGTTCAGGCTGCTCGCGACCGGCAATAGCGAAAAAAATGTCGTTCAGGGTCTGAAGGCTCATGCGCGCGTAGGAACTGTAATGCCTTTTCGGCGTGGAGCGCAATGTGTCACGAATCACCTTGGTGCGGTTCCGTAAAGTAGTCGAAGGCGGTACACAACGCGGAAACCGTCGTTGACCTCCCAGCCCGGCAGGCGCTAGACTTTCCAACACATGGAGCTCTCAATGCGACAACTCTTCGTGGGTTTACTCCTCGCTGCGGTCATCCTTACGCAGCCATTCTCGAGCGCAGCGGCGAAGGAGGAGACCAACTCTCCTGCGATGCCAAAGATCGGCGACCTCGCTCCTGACTTTAAGATGGGGTATGCCGACGCCAAGGGAATGCACAATGTATCCCTGAGCGACTATCGCGGCAAGAAGCAGGTCGTGCTTGCCTTCTACGTGTTCGCTTTCACTGGTGGTTGAACGCAGCAAATGAAAAACTTCCAGCAGAACCTGAAAAAGCTGGAAGCTACCGACACCCAGGTCCTGGGTGTGAGCATGGATAGTCCCTTCGCCAATAAAGCCTTCGCCGACTCTATCGGCGTCACCTTTCCGTTACTCAGCGACTGGGGCGGGGAAACCACAAAGAAGTATGGCATCTTCGTCGATCAATATAAGGCCCCGCGCCGGGTGAATTTTCTAATTGGGAAAGATGGACGAATCAAGGAAGAACAGGTTGACAACGACGCGATTGATCCGTCAAAGATCGTCGATGCCTGTGAGCGTCCGAAAATGAAACAGTAGAGCGGTCTGAACTCGTGAGGGACGTCAAGTCCTTCACGCGTTTTTTGGCTAAGGCTCATCGACTGTCAATCCAAGAACCCGGGGCCGAACATGGATGCGATCCCTCCTCAGTTTTCCCAACTTAAGTCAGCGATGAAGTCAACGTGGATGGCCGGCGACTTCGGTGAAGTCGCTAAATATACGGCGCGCGAGGGGGAAGACTTCGTCACCCGGATCGGGATTAAAGCGGGGGCCCGGGTTCTCGACGTGGCCTGCGGAACCGGCAACACTGCAATCCCAGCAGCGCGCGCCGGAGCGGATGTGATCGGCGTTGACATTGCTACCAACCTGCTCGAACAGGCCTCACAACGCGCCGACGCCGAGAATCTCCCAGCGCAGTTCCAGGAGGGCGATGCAGAACAATTGCCTTTCGCTGACGGCGAATTCGATGTCGTGCTGACCATGTTTGGCGCAATGTTTGCGCCGCGTCCTGACCGCGTAGCCGCAGAACTATTGCGCGTGTGCAAGCCCGGCGGCACCATCGCGATGGCGAATTGGACGCCGGAAGGTTTCGTCGGAAAGACATTTCAGGCGATGGCAGATATTGTTCCCCCGCCCCCCGGAGTCCCGGCGCCGCTCCTTTGGGGGAGGGAAGACATTGTGCGGGCGCGACTCGGCGGAGGAGTTTCGAAGCTTGAAACCACGCGACGTCCAGCAATCTTCGAATACCCGTTTCCTCCGGCCGAGGTCGTCGCGTTCTTCCGGGAGTATTTCGGTCCGACGAAGATGGCATTTGCCAAACTGGACGCCGCCGGGCAAAGTCTTCTCGCTAAGGTCCTCGAATCGCTGTGGCGCGAGCACAACCAGTCACTCAGCGGCACCACGCGAGTTGAGGCAGAATACCTGGAAGTTCACGCTACGCGCGGGTGAATGATCAGTGATCCTGCGCGTCAGAAGTGCTTGCCGCAGGTACGCTCCCTCAGTAAATGAAACCCTGACGGATCCCAGCGCCGGAATGTTGCCGCGGGTCCCCAGACCCTCGCAGCTTTTCGACCCGTTCCCGTCGCGCCAGTAGAGCAGCGCAGACAAATCTTAGTGTGCGCTGTGCCTGGCATTTGTTGCGAGGCAAACGCGAGGAATGCCCAAGTCGGCACGCCCTCAGTGAGGCACTTCCAAACGGCCATCACGTTGACGGCCCGTAACATGGTTGTTAAGATTGATTCGCGGGGTGGAGCAGTCTGGTAGCTCGTTGGGCTCATAACCCAAAGGTCGGTGGTTCAAATCCACCCCCCGCAACCAATATTTGCAATAACTTAGTGACCTGACCGATTTTTTGTACCAAGTGAAGTGTTAGTGTAACGCGTCTTTTGATCTGTGCCCGTCGTCGTAGCCGGGGGTGTGGGGATGTGGGAAAC
>JAYTFR010000030.1:0-3569 GCA_043734125.1 Acidobacteriota bacterium
TCTCGCTTTCGACCTGGGCGCTGAGAGCGGCAGAGCTGTGCTCGGACGCCTTCACGCCGGTGTGCTCACCAGCGAAGAGGTTTACCGCTTTCCCAACGAGCCGGTCCGCGACGGGACATCCCTTCGCTGGGACGTCCGGCGTCTGTGGCAAGAAGTTTGCGCCTCTTTTTCTCGTGTGAATGAACCGGAATTGACCGGAATCGGCGTGGACGCCTGGGGCGTGGACTATGCCCTGCTCGGCGATGACGGACAGTTACTCCAAAATCCTGTTGCAGGCGATCGTGGACAGCCTCAGGTCAACGACTGGAGCATGAAGGATTGATGGACGCAGCCTTCCGCAAAACGAGATCCTCCACCTCCGCCGCGGGAAGACGCCGAATACCGGAGCCACATCCGCTGGGATTCCTGATGGCAGGCTTTAGAGATCGATCCCGCCGGAAGTAACGCACTCTGAACTAAACCTTCAGCTCGCACAATTCAGTCGCCTTCGTAATTTCTTAGCAACCATTTCGTAGTCTCCCGTCGAACAAGCAGGCACTATGCTTCGATCTGTTTGTAGGTGCGTATTTCTTCTCGCTTCTAGTCTGGTCTTGGCTCTACTCGCTGCAGGCCAGGAGGGCCCCCCGCCCGAGATCAAAGGCCACATCGACGCGTTGGTGAAGGCGTTCAACAGCGGCAGTTCCGATGCATGGGAGAAGATGGCGCAGGCACACTTCTCGCCAGGGGAACTGAAGCGCCATTCAGCCGAGGCACGCAAGCAAGTGTTTGAGAAGGATCGCTTCCGCTCTAATGGCGATTATTACAACTTCGTTTCCAGTTTGAAGCCTCTGTTCGCGCCGGGTGCGCGCACCCAGTACTGCAACGGCTGCTACATTGTTCTGGGTGCTATTATTGAACGCGTTTCCGGCATTACTTACCAACAATACGTTGAAGAAAACATCTTCAAGCCTGCGGGCATGGCCGCATCCGGGCCGTTGCAAACCGGCGCCATTCTTCCTGATGTTGCCTGGGATATACACGACGAGCAAGCGAAGATGGGCAGTTGAGAACCAACGTGTGATGCGCGGCGCGACCGGATGCGCCGCCGGTGGTGGGTACGCAGCCTCCACTGATATGCTCGCTTACACAGAGGCGTTACGCCTCGGCCGCATCCCCGCTGTCGACGCCGAAGCTAGCACCGCGTAGCGGAATGAGTGAAATGGCGATTTCCCGCCACTCTCACCACTCAAACCCCTCCCAGGCGCTCGCGTTAGCAGTTTGCCTATTTCCAGCCGCGCTCGCCTTCAACTAGCGTGATGTAATGATCGAGAGGCAGGTCGGTGAATCGTTCAACCGAATGGCTAGGACCGGGCCACTTGATCTCGACCCAGTCAATCTTCGTCCTTGCGCCAATCCCCAAAACCATGCGGGGATCGTGGGATGAAAGGTAACTTCCGCCGCCTACTTTCGACAACTTTCTTTGCAAATCTCCGGCTTTGTACGTCACGACTGCTCCAATAGCGTCGCGATTCGACTTGGTTCCCACCAGCTTCAGGCCCAGCCAGTGATTTCTCGCGCCGACTTCATTGCGAAGCAGCACCGGGGCGCCGTCGTTGACGGAGATCAGAACGTCGACACCACCGTCGTTATTGAAGTCACCGACAGCGAGCCCGCGCGCGGATAGGGGCGTAGAAAACACGGGTCCGCTTTTGGCATTCACGGTTTGCAGATTTCTGCCATCACTTTGAAACAAGAGGAGTCGTTCGCGAAAGCCAACTCCGGGGTGCAGCTTTTCGATCAGGTCGTCGGGATGGCCGTTGGCGATCATCAAGTCGAGGTTGCCGTCATTGTCGTAATCGAAGAACTTCAGACCCCACCCGCTCATCAGCTCCGTGGTGCGCGCGATTCCAGTGGAAGCAGCCTTATCTTCGAAAGTCTCGTCATGCTTGTTCTGGTACAACGCATAGAACTCATGATTTAGGTTGGTGAGGAATAGATCCATCCATCCGTCCTGGTCCACGTCAGCGGAATCCACTCCCATTCCGGATCGCGCCTTGCCGCCTTCGCCGTAAGCGACGCCGGCGGTAAAACCGATCTCCTCGAAGTTTTGGCCGCGATTGTTTTTGAAGAGGAAGTTTGCTTCGGTATCGTTGGCCACGAAAAGGTCCAGCCAGCCGTCATTGTTTATGTCGGTTGCAACCACACCCCATGATTTCCCGGGATTGTCGGCGATGCCCATCTTCTGGCTGACATCGGTAAAGGTGCCGTCGCCGTTGTTGTGGAACAGCCAGCTTGGCATGGGAACATAGATTCGCGGATAGCAGTACTCCGCCTGGCCGGCAATGCCTGGCACATTCGGCGCATTACATCGGTGGTGTTTCGTCTTGCTGAAATCCGCGAACCGGCAGACAAAAAGGTCGAGTTTGCCGTCATTGTCATAGTCGAACCAGACAGCGCTGGATCCCCAGCCGGGCGCAGCGACACCTGCCTGCGCAGTGGCGTCGGTGAAAGTTCCATCGCCGTTGTTGCGGTAAAGAATGCTGCGGCCGTACTGCGTAACGTACATGTCCGGGAAACCGTCGGCGTTGTAATCTCCGACGGCAACTCCCATTCCGTACCCGCCGCCCGCAACGCCAGCTTTCTCGGTAACGTCGGTGAAGGTGCCGTCGCGATTGTTCCGGTACAAAGCGTTACGCAGCGGCGAGGAAGGCGTGAAGAAATCACAAGGGCCGCTATTCACCAGGTAAATATCCATCCAGCCGTCGTTGTCGTAGTCGAGGAAGGCGCAGCCCGCGCCGGTGGATTCAGGCAGATATTTTTCTGCGGAACTGCCGGAGACGTGTTTCCAGGAAATGCCGCTTGCCGAGGGCAGAATTTCAGAAAAAGGGTAAGCTGGGGAATCAGCCGCACGCGCAGATCCCGGTAGTGCGGCGAAAACCATGCCTCCCGCGAGACCACGAGAAAGATTGAAGAGAAATTTGCGGCGGGAAAAGTCTGCGGGCGTGTGCGGAATCCTGATCATTCTGGACGCGGAACTGCAGCGGCTATTTCGGTTGATCCGAACCGGACGGAGTTCCGTGTTGTTCAATCCCCTCGGCAACTCGTCTTTTAACTTTTTCCAGGCTGGCAGCGCTTTCGCGCTGTAGTGCGGCTTCGCGATTCGCATCGTCCCGGCGGCCTGCACCTGCGTAGGCCATCGCCAACTGGTAGTGTCCGGTTGGGCTGTCTGGCGCGAACTTTTCGTAGCGTTCGAGTGGAGGAATAGCCTCGGCGAACCGCTTCGCCGCCACCAGCGTCATCCCCAGTCCCAAATAAGCTTCGGCAAACCCCGTGTCCTGGGTGGTGGCCCGCGTGTAGTGTCGTGCGGCAGCTGACAAATCGTTGTCGGTCCTCGCCAGTTCACCGAGCACATATTCGGAACTCGCATCGCGAGGATTCACTTCAAGTTCCTGCTCGAAGTTTCTCTTGGCCTGCGCGACCGCCTCAGTCGTGTGACCTGACCGATTTTTTGTACCAAGTGAAGTGTTAGTGTAACGCGTCTTTTGATCTGTGCCCGTCGTCGTAGCCGGGGGTGTGGGGATGTGGGAAAC
>JAYTFR010000031.1:0-12215 GCA_043734125.1 Acidobacteriota bacterium
TCAGAATCAAACAGAGCATGGGCAGGATCACTTTCTTCTAACATGCTTCTGCTGAATCTCATCCCGCTAATTCGACGTGACTTTTTCAACACCCACGCCCGTTAACGCCATCTGGGCGAGACCCCGGTTGGCAGAAACAGAAATGCCTCGGATTGCTCCGATGCTGATGCTCTACCTTGCCCTTGTTGAAATTATGCTGCCGCGGGGGCTTACGGCTGTGCCCGCGATCTCGGCTTCCGCTTCGATCCAATTGGCCAGATCATGACCTGATTCACGACCGCGCGCCTCATATAGTTCATAGGCGCGAGTGCGAATTTGCCCTTCGAGGTTGTTCTCTACGTTACGACCGAATGTGAGTGGTTTCATCGTCGTCGGGTTTTGCATGGGAATTCACTCCTTTGATGGTGTCGATTGCATCTTGGCTGGTGACCCGAGAAGGCGGGATCAATTCCGCCTCCTCGTGCCCCACTAACTTAGAGCGGCTTTTACGCGGTTGCGAGTTCGTGCTTCTTGAGGGTCGAGGTGACAACGTCAAAGGTGTGAACCTGGGGAATCCCGTCGATAAATCTCGCCAGCGTCTTCAACACCTGCGGATAGGTATTCGTATTGTAGTTGTCGGCTTCTTTCTTGTTCTCCCACAGACTGATCGCGGTCACATCGACTCCGGCGTGAGCGGCGAACGTGATTTCGTCCTTAAAGCCATTCTGCTTACGCAGCATAGGCAGGACATCTTTTTCAAAAGCTTGCGTGTAATCGGACAGCATATTCGGCTTCAGATGGAAAGAGACATTGCGTGCAAACATATTAGGAACCTCCTGAGGGTTGTTTTCCCTAAGAGGAGAGAACTCCAGATGGGCTGACTTAGTTTCAGGAAATCTGAAAGAGGAGAAGAGTGCTCACTCGGTTTAACTCTTGCACCTTGGTGGCCCCCCTGCCTCGACACGCAACTCGTTGTTTCCAAAACACGTCTGACGTTGCGGGGTCTGGCCGCCGTGCACTTTTGAGGGAAAGCGAGCCAAAACGGCGAGTCCCTGTTCCCCAGGACAACCTAAAGATGGCGTCGAACAATCCAGTGAGCGGTTTTGCTCAGACTAGTTGTTGAGTACCCACGTACAGTGGTGACAGTAGAAAGGGGATTCCTTAAATGACCCCACATCAAGTTAGTGATTGGCGCGACCTTGCCGAACAAGCCAGCAAAGAAATGGACCAGGAGAGGCTCATAATCCTCGTGGGACAACTTTGCAGCGCGTTAGACGGAGAGCGAAAAGGAACGCCGAGCGAGTCTAGCCCCTTTCCCAGATGATCGGGCATGCAGCGACATGTGGCCCGGTTAGGGCAGCATTGCCTCCCGAGTAATTGTCGCCCCCCATAGCACTCATTGGGCTACCGCGCACCGCGCGGACCTTGACTTTCGACACCGACGGTGAAAACATTATTGCAAGCGTATCGCGGTTGTTCCCTCGCCGCTCGTGCGCATTTTTCATCTTCCGCAGTGCATTCTGCGCACTCGGAACTCTTGGAAGGGGGCCAATGATGGCACTCGTGGTCGCAGCCAAGAAACTCGTCCAGTTCGACCCCAAGACCTTCCTTTCGACCCTCAACGGTGGCAGAAAGATCGAAACGTTTTCCAAAAAGCAAACGATCTTTACTCAGGGGGACTCGTCCGATGCTGTTTTTTATATACAGAAGGGAAAAGTAAGACTCACCGTCGTCTCGAAAACCGGGAAGGAAGCCACTATAGCTATCCTGAACGAAGGCGCTTTCTTCGGGGAAGGTTGTCTTACAGGGCAAGTTCTCCGCCTGTGCTCCGCCACCGCAATGACCGATTGCACCGTGATGAAAATCGGGAAGAAGTCCATGTTTGAAGTGCTTCACGGGGAACATGAGTTTTCCGACCTGTTCGTAGCCTATTTGCTGGCACGCAATATCCGGTACGAAGAGGATTTGGTTGACCAGCTTTTCAATTCCAGTGAAAAAAGACTGGCACGGATATTGCTCTTGCTGGCTAATTTCGGCAAGGAAGGCAAGCGCGAGAGTCTAATCCCCAAGATCAGTCAGGAGACTCTCGCCGAGATGGTAGGCACAACCCGGTCGCGGGTCAGCTTTTTCATGAACCGCTTCAGGAAGTTAGGCCTCATCGACTATGAGGGCGGGAGTGGGTTGCAGGTTCACAGTTCACTTCTCAACATCGTTTTACACGACTAGAACTTGCCGCTGCGGGCGGGTGTCAGGGCTTGGCAGCCTGAATCTTTTCCATACCGAGCAGTTTTGAACAGTCTGTACCGATCTGCGAAACGTAGCATGTCCAATGTGGAGACGTATCCTTTTACGCGGTCGAGGGTTGGACTAACGGAGACGAACAGTGTCAGAAGATCGGTGGGGGGCGTAAGGCAGTGAAGTTCAGATTTTTACTGTTTCTCTGAATGGAGCCCATTATCTACGCCGATCCAGAGTCCAACGTCATGAAAGCTGAACCACTGCAGCAAAGGTCGCTCGCCTCTTGGAAAGAAACAATGGCCTATGACCCACATCGCAAACAAGCCCATACCGAAGTTGCGCAAAGCTCCGCAACCCCCTCTGTCATACCCCGGCGCGACGCGTGACTCAGACCGTGCAAGAAGTCCCTCGCTCGTCCAGCCCTTTCCGCCGGAGTCGGAACTGAATGCCGGAGATCGCGTCGAGAGCTTGGGCAATTTCGGGAAGCCGACGGGGAAATTGGGCACAGTTGAGCGGGCGAATGAAGAAGATGCGGTCGTCAAGTGGGATGATGACGTTCGTGCGCGACTCCACCAACGGTCGCTCAAGAAGGTTTAGCCCAGAACGAAGAGGTGTGTTTCTGGCGAAAAATCGCAATTACACTCAAAACCCCTTCCGAATCGTAGCTAGATAGGCATCGGCTCAGGCACCGGCAGAGGAACCGTGTCCGGATCAGGTTCGGGGTCTCGCCGAGGAACGAGATCCGGATCAGATCCCGGTTTGCGGGCTGAGTTTATGTTGCCGATCCCACTCGGCAAGCCGCTGAAAAAAACGTACGAGCTCCTCAATATCGTCGTCGCCTAGGGTTGGCAACGCCAAATCAAGATGTTTATTTTCCTGCACAGGTGGTGACTTGATGCGCGAGTTTTGGCTGTCCATCACGGAATGATATTTCATCTCCCAACTTCCCCATTCAATTCCCCCTCCAACATCCCCGCAGAATCCACGCTTAGCTCAATATTAACTATGTGATTAACAGCAGCGTGTCATTTGAATTGCTCTATCTCCTATCCCTCCACTTGTTTGACCCCTGAATGCTGCCCTCTTAAACTTGACGCAAACCGACCAATCAGGCCCGATGCTTGAGATTCGCCACTGATCAAAAGGGTGATAAATGTCCTAGGCGTAAGTTGTTGATTTTACACGTACACAATTCCGCGAATGGAGGCGGCTGAAAGGAATACCTTCCGAGCGACCCGTCCGGCAGTCTCCATGCCTCATCCCGACCCAGAACTGGTCAATGAGTGTAATCTGTTAACAACTAATTGCGAATCGCTTCCCGTCTTCTTGCCGAAGGCGGGCAGCGAGGTCCCTGACCCACTCCTTGTGATCGAGGTTGTCCCAGGAATACGACATAAACACACGCGGGGGGTGGCTAACCAGGTGGTCGGGAGGTTCTCCGGCGGGAATCGGTTGTACGGGTGGACAAGCATCTGGACCGGCAGACCTATCTGGGTCTCCTGAGTCGTGCAGTTCAATCATTCTCAGCCTTCGCGAAACCGTTGCTTTCAGACCATACATTGTGGACTGACCCTCGCCAATCACACTGGTCAGCGGGCGAATTCCCTCAACCTCAAAGGATTTCAGGGTTTGTTGAGACTGTGCCTCGATTGTGGAATGGATCCTCTGCCCAAGCATCCGAAGTTGTTGCGGAGTGCCAAGTTCTGCGCATTTCCCTATCAGCTCTTCGCGAATCCGAAGTGAGTCTTCTATACCAGCAACAATTCGCTCAAACTTCAGCTTGCCCCTTGCCGCGTGCCAAGCACCCGAGCGGCGATCAATCCTGCTATTGATTTCTTCAGCCATTTGCTGGAACGCCCTAGTTCGCCGTCCGACCGCTTCAGCGCACTTAAGCCTTTCCAGCTCCAACGCCTGTGTCAGATTCACAGACACCTCCCGCAGAGTTCTAGCATTACCCCGTTGCCGGAGCAAGGGCTTACCCCCAACTGTTGTAATCAGGCGTGGGTGTTGAACAAGTCCAGTTTCCTCCCAATCAGCCAAAATTTTGGGGATACAAAATGTCTAGAAAATTAAGACAGCCGTTTGTAGGGCATCCTAGCGCAATTTTATTTTTGCGAATTTCACGGCAAGGAGTTTTTCAACACCCACAGGCGATTACATTAATTGACCGTCTATGAGCGATACCGCCGCGCCTTTTTCGGCGGGCGCGCCCGGCGATGCACCTTAGACACTGTTTTCAAGATGCCAGACTGAGGACTACGGAGTATTCAGCCACGAGAGGACACCTACAGGACATCTGGATCGCAATCGGCTGGGTTGACGCTTGCGATCGAGTTGAACGTAAGCGATTGAGGATTAAAGGAACTGGCGGAGAGAGAGGGATTCAATTTACTCTCTTTCGCAAGGCTCAAGATTTCCCAGATTCATTGGAAAATCGGAAGCCTAACTCCAGGCGCAGCCGAAAGTTAAAGCCAAGTCTCCTCCGACAATTTGTCGATTTTCTCACCTTCAGTGGGAAAACGGAACCCTTAATTAAGGGGGTGTCTACCGCAATTTCTGGTAGACACCGCCTGTGGGCTCGTCATGCGGCGCTATGAAGACAGGCTGGTCCGTGATCATCCGCGCAAATCGCTTCCGATAAGCCGACTTATCAGTACTGATCCGCACTGCCCGCCCCGAGTACTTCCGGATTCCCGACAAACCGCGCAGAGCCTCTTTTTCTCGCGTCCCGGAAGCCCGTTTCTGGGCAGTGAACCTCCTGTGCGGCGGAGGCGAGAAAGGCATCACGATCCAAGACTGTGATCGCAGACTGCCCGATTTGCGCCCAGAAAAACGCCGTAACGTATTGCTGCCATCATTTCACCCCTCGTGGCGCCGTAGTTAAGGTAGCTTTGCAGCAGCAGGTTCCGCGGAGCGCCTCGGCATCCTTACGAGTGCGAAAACGACAGATGGGAAATGAAGGTCTGGGGACCGAACGGGTTTGAGCGGTTCCACACATTGGTGGGAAGCGCGGGAGAGCACCAGCCTTCGGGGATCGCCAACGTGCTGCTGCGGTTGCTGCCGGCGAACATGGTGAGGGGGTGTAAGGAGATTAATCCGGACCTTTGAAAAGCCCAGGAATCCTCTTCAACTCGCCTTGCGACAAACCCCCGTCAGAAGAATAACTTTCGATCGCGCTCAGTGGTTCCCGTGGGTGACCGTGGACAACCAGTTCGGTCGGGTCTTCGTGTTCTATTACGACCAGGGGGTTGCCGAAAGCGGAGATCTTACGCAGGTAGCATTCACTTATAGCGACGACGGCGGCCTCAGGTGGACGAAACCGGCCCCGTTGACCAACTCTCCGTTTAGAGCGGGCTGGGGCAACGATACCGGTCAGCCCAACCTGGGTGACTACAATCAAGGTGTAGCCAAGTGGGGCAAGCTCTATTCCGTCTGGGCAGGAACCTATCAGGTGGGATTCACCGACGGTCAACCGGCCACACAGCTCACCGTGCCCGACGTATTTTTCCGCAAGGTACCCAGCTCAACTCAGGCCGTCGATCTTCCGGTTTCAGCCGGCATTCACGCGGGGCCGACGCCAATTCACCCTAGTGCCAACCTCCAGGCCACGACCTTGCTCGAAGAGAATTTCGACGAACCGGGTCTGTCGCTCGGCACTCTGCCTCCGACCTGGCGCGTAGTTCACGGCGCCGGAGCTAACGTTGTCCCCTGGGTTACCGACGACAGCTTCTGCGGGACGCGCTCCAACGTTGCCTTCCACGTCAACGCTAATGACGGATTGCCGCCGGATGCGAACGTTGACTCTTCTCCAGCGAGGTGGGAACGCCTGCTTTCTCCGGTGTTTTCGGAGCCGGCGAATGCAGACCTGGTCACGGTTGACTTCGATGCCTGCTATGACACCGAAGACGATCCCAACTTCAACATTCTTGCCTACGATGGTTTCTTCCTCCGTGTGACCGATCTCACGCCCGGCCGCACCGTTCGCTCAGTTCTGGCTGAGACGTTCGAAAAGGAATTCACCACCGGCAATCTTCAGCACTACCCGAAGCACTTGCCGCGCAGCAATGATCCCGCATATTTCGAGGACATGTCGGCTGGGCGGGAGACTCTACTGGATTTAAACATGTGCATCTAATATTCCTCGGCATGGCCGGCACCAATGCGCAATTGCGCTTTGAATTCACCCAGGACAGCAGCGGTACTTGTGCTGACGTTCGCCCCGGCCACAGCTGCGGCGTCGCCATCGACAACGTGCGAGTCCGCAGCCTGCAAAGCCACTAAAGCAGATGATTTGCTCGAAGCAGGCCGGGTCGATCCAGAGTTGGAAGTAGTCGCAAGGAAACTTTTGTTGGTAGGCGGAGAAGCGCCATTGACCCGCTTCGGGCGGGCTCCTCGCTAGCGGGCTGAGCACCCGTTTGCGCATACTAGATTGCAAGTCGTCCGTCGCGCTTTTTGATGCAGAACGTCGCTTTTTCCGCCATTGACGATCGGCGGGCCAAGATTAGCCAAGACATGCACGGCCATGCCCAGGCATTTCTGATTTTGGCAAAGGACAGCCACTGGAGACGATGTCGGACTCATTTTGCCACTGCGTAAAATTCATAAAGCGACCCTTGGCCTAACCCGACCTTCGGCACAGTTTAGATTGCTTTTTCGGCTGCTATCTCTTTAGTAGCGCGATTCAAGCGCCGAGGCAGCAATTCCCGGATGGATCCTTCACTTCGCAAGCGTAGAAACCAGCTCGGACTCCCGCCTTGAGCCGATCCGGAATCTCGGATTTCCCATGAACTTCGATATCACGCCTGAAATCGGTGCGCTCATACCAAAACCATGCCCGAAAACAAACATTACCGCTATGAACTTTTGCGAATTCTAGACGAGGCAGAACGTGAAGCCCGCAAGCACATCGATGTCAATGCGGGAGAAATACACAAGGGCTTGGGAGGATACCCCAGCAGAGACCATCGGGTGCCAGTCTGTTGCGATGTGATGAAAGCGGCGATGGTGCCAGCTTGGGAGACAAAGGTCTTGCATGAAGCGCCGAGCGACTTCGGGGGCAAGCCTGACAATACGCTACATTCTTCCGCGTGCGACTCCAGCCGCATACTAGTTCCCGAGGTTTTAATTGCAATGTTTGCTAAGGAAGGAACAACGGCCAACCTCGTTCTCGGCACTCACGTGAGTGTTCCTGTCTTATCGAAAATCACCATGTCCAAATTACGGGCGCGTTCGAGTGCGAGTCTGTCCTTGACGAGAAGACCGTTCTGGGCCCGAGTGATGTCGAGATTGAAATCACGAGTGGAATCGCGAGTCCCAGTGCGTGCGGGCAAGCAATGACGAGGACGGTTGCAGTCCTGATCAACGCGTGTTCTTTGTCTCCCAGCAACCACCAGTAGGTGAGCGTGATCGAACCGGATGCGACTGCCACGTAGAAAAGGATTGCGGCGGCACGATCGGCCAGGGCTTGCGTGCGAGATCCAGCGGCCTGCGCAGCAGCAACGACCGCATGATGCCGGACAGGGCCGTCTGCGCCGACTGCCGTGACGCGGACTCGAAGCCTTCCGCCACTCGCGACCGTTCCCGCGATGACGGCGGCATCTAGCCCCTTTGAGACCGTTCGAGACTTACCGGTAATCATCGACTCGTCAACATCGGCAGCGCCTTCGACGACTGTGCCATCTGCCGGAACGCGGGTTCCGGGCCGGACTAGGACAACATCGCCGACGTGCAACTCGGAAAGTGGAACGGTTTCGGTCTCTGCGCCGCTCACCGTTCTTGCAGTTAGTGACCAGCCAAGTTTCGGTCATCTACTTGTCGAGTGGATTGGCGGGACTCAGCAGCTACGAGATTGCCCGTGACGTGAAGGTCTCTGAGAAGTTGGCATGGTTCATGGCAAACCCGCGCAGGTTTAGGAGTTCAACTGGCTGACATTCAACGGGAAGGCGGGTCCAGCTACGACTCCATTGATAGTCCCGGTTGAACGATCGCGTCCGCTTGCGCTTCATCAACCTGGGAATGGACCACCATCCGATTCACCTGCACGGGCACACGTTTGTCGTGACAGGCACAGAGGGTGGGCGGCAGCCGAAGACCACTTGGGGACCGAAGAACACGGTTCTGGTGGGAGTCGCCGAGGCTGCCGACGTCGAGTTCGTCGCCAACAATCCCGGCGACTGGATGGTTCACTGCCATCTGCCGCACCACATGATGAACCAGATGTCCTCGGTGTCGGGTCCGATGACCCGAGGCAGCAACGGTATGCCTGCGGGTCTTAGCATGGAAGAAGGAATCCTTCTTGGGGATCTTTCTCGGTCACGGGCATGATTTCAACTGCGGTTACCCAGTTCCAGGTGCGGCGAAGTCCTTCTATTTCGAGGTACCACACCAGAGACGCGGCCGGCGCGAAGTAATGGGGGAACGACCACTTGTCAAATCGGTCTGGTCACCCCGCGAGATCCGGATTAGCGCGGAGAGACGAAGTCTTCACGGCACTGATGGTTGACTTCTCTAGAGTGATGCAGAAATTACTCTGATGCGCCATTTGTTCCGGGTGGATCGGGCGCCGAAGAACCTAGAGAGCTTCGCAACTTCATGAGTCAACAGTGCAGCCGGCTCCGGCCATCGACATGCACTTCGATTTGTACCGGTTGTCAATCACGTGGCCGGATAAGTCCAGGAAATCAGAAAGAAGGCTCAACTTGAAGAACGGTCGCTTAATGGCTTTATCCATGAAACCTTTGATTGCAGGAGCTATCGCCGTCTCGCTTTTCGCGTTTGCTGGAACGACAAACGCCCAAGATTCCGATAGAGTGCCGGTAAACCTTGGAACCGCCGGCCATTTTGTGATTTTGACGAAAACAGGAATTACAGATGTTCCGACTTCGGCGGTTACGGGAGATGTCGGGGCGAGCCCAATCAGCGGTACCGCGATCCTTGTAACCTGCAAAGAAGTGCTGGGGACCATTTACTCAGTCGATGCTGCTGGCCCCCTTCCGTGTAGACTGACCTCTCCTTCCACGCTAACCACCGCGGTGCTGGACATGCAACACGCATACACCGATGCCGCCGGGCGAACCTTGCCCGATTTCACCGAACTGGGCGCCGGAAATATTGGCGGACTGACACTCGCCCCCGGCCTTTACAAATGGGCCACCAATGTACAGATACCCACTGATGTGACGATCTCAGGCAACTCAGATGATGTCTGGATATTCCAGATAGCTGGGAATCTAAAAGAAAGCAACGGTATCGCTGTTCATCTGAGCGGGGGCGCACTGGCCAAGAACATATTCTGGCAGGTCGGGGGGAATGCGGTGCTTGGAACGACCTCCCACATGGAGGGAATCCTACTCTCCAAAACCCTGATCGCCATGCAGACCGGCGCAACCATCAACGGCCGACTGTTTGCACAGACTGCGGTTACCTTACAAATGAATGTCGTTACACGGCCCAAATAATTTAAGTAGACATCCCTCTGCCAAGACCATTCTTTGTCCTTTGACTAAATTGGGGCGGAGGTTTGGGTTTGTGCCTCCGACGGCTTCGGCCTCGAAGCCGTCCCTTGCCATTGTGTTCCTTTGAATCGGCGCGCGATCGGATCGTGCGAGGCATGTGCACATTGTCACTGGCCGGAGTTTCACGAAACCTTTGGAGGTTAAGAATGATCCATGATTCTCAACTCGATATAGGTGACATCTGTGGAGATCAAACGGGTTTGCGGGTGAAGGTAGAAGACGTTGATATTTACGATTATGTCTACTTCTCCGTCATTGAGGGTAGCGTAGAGAATGGGGCGCAATTGGGAGACATGTCCCATGTAGCTTTTAATCATCGCTTTACGAGGCTGGGAAATGGAGGGCGATCTGACCACTGATGGGTTGAATTTTCGGTCCGATCACGACAGCCAAGTGATCATCATCACCCGGTCTGGTGATCCAGGACACAGAAAATGTGCGGTGGCGATGCTAAAAGTGCAAAATCCTGTCTTTATGAGAGAGCAACTGTGCTTTCCAAGTGTGCGAATCCGGTGTGCACTCGCATCTGTGATCTCCATCACAGCGGCTCCCGTCTAGTACCGACTACGATGTTTTTAGCAACATGACTCCATATTCCAAACTCGTGACGGTCGCGCTTGTAATCGCAGTGCTGGTGATGCCCGCAGCGGCTCTCGCCCTCTGCCCACGGGATATGGGCGGAATTCGAGTCTGAGGAGATATCCGAGACTCTCGGAGGATCAAATGGAGGCGTTTCTTAGAGAATGGAAGCACGAACATGATCTTGGTTTGCTGATGCCCCGTCTCCGCCCGTCGTTTCCATCCTTTCACGGCTCGGAACTTGCAGCGTGAGTTCTCTTACGCCTACCTGCCGGACTCCTTGCCGCGTCGCAAAGCTTCTGTTCAATCGAGGATAAAAATATGAGTACCTCTGGGACGGTCTTCGAGAACCAGCCCGCAGTTGGTCTGGATTCGATTATCTCGACGCCCGTGTTGACAGCGAGACTGACCCGCGCTCCCAACCATGTTGCCGAGAACGAAGCTTTGATCGCTTTGGCGGAGAAGTTGGCCAGTTCGCCAAACGGCTTTCTGCAGAAGCTCGCGGAGACCGCCTTGGCCCTATGCCACGCGCAGACAGCCGGGGTCAGCCTCGTGCAGTCTGACGGCGAGCGTTTTTACTGGCCAGCCCTCGCAGGTGTGTGGGCTTCTCACGTAGGGGACGGTATGCCACGCGCATTCAGTCCTTGCGGCATTGTTCTCGACCGCGATGCCGCGCAACTCATGTCTCATCCTGAACGGCATTTCCTGTACCTCGCTGCGGTGACACCATGGATTGAAGAGGAGCTGTTAATTCCCTTTTATGTTGGAGGGAAAGCTGTCGGTACGATCTGGGTCATCGTGCACGACCGCAGTCGCCGTTTCGACACGGAAGACCTGCGTGTGATGACAAATCTGGGCACTTTCGCGTCGGTGGCTTACCAAACGCTGCAGTCCATAAACTCTACAAAACTTGCAAATGAACAAAATGAACAGCTCGAGTCGGAAGTCGAGCGTCGTACTTCCGCCCTCCGGCATCTCTCGGCTAGACTCATGCGCGTACAAGATGAGGAGCGCAGGGGCATGGCGCGCAATCTTCACGACAGTTTGGGACAGTATTTGGCGAGCGTGAAAATGAGCTTGGAATTGCTGGCCCGCTCAGACACGCCGAACAAGACCCGGATATTGTCCGAAGCGTTGGAATCGGTCGATCAGAGTATCGCTGAAACTCGTACACTATCCTTCCTCTTGCATCCACCGCTGTTGGACGAGTTGGGATTTGTCTCCGCAGCTCGCTTTTACACGGAGGAATTTGCAAAACGAAGCGGAATCAAAGTGGAACTGAAATTGCCACAGAGTGCTGATCGGCTACCAGAACTAGCAGAGATTGCGTTGTTCCGTATCTTGCAAGAGACCCTCACGAATGTTCACCGTCACTCCGGGAGTTCTTCAGTTGAAGTTCACCTGCGCGTTATTGAGGATCAAGCGGTGTTCACAGTGAGAGATTTTGGATGCGGAATGCCTGCTGAGTTAATCCAAGGATCCCCGACGGGTGAAGGTCGCTTCAGTGTCGGCCTGACCGGGATGCGAGAGCGTGTCAACGATTTAGATGGAACGTTGGAAATTAAATCCAGTGGCGACGGCACGGCCATAACCGTGTCGATTCCGTTGGCAGCAGAGACATCGGAGCACTCGACGACTAATGGTCGGAACAGTTCGGCTGCATAGCCTCACAGCGGCCTGCCTCGCATGGTAGTCGCAGAGAAGAAGGACAACCACACCTGCGGGATGCCCTCAAGTACGTTCTGCTGTTTTTGCCCAGCCCATCAGAAAGGCCGCGTGCCCGCACTTTCGATCTTCTCGCACAAA
Source organism: Acidobacteriota bacterium (assembly GCA_043734125.1). Taxonomy (GTDB): domain Bacteria; phylum Acidobacteriota; class Terriglobia; order Terriglobales; family Acidobacteriaceae; genus Gp1-AA145. Next base: position 12,117 of record JAYTFR010000031.1, read on the forward strand.
CTGACCTGACCGATTTTTTGTACCAAGTGGAATGTTAGTGTAACGCCTCGTTCGACATTTGTCCGTAGTCGCCGTCGGGGGTGTGGGGATGTGGGAAAC
>JAYTFR010000032.1:0-6393 GCA_043734125.1 Acidobacteriota bacterium
GTTTCCCACATCCCCACACCCCCGACGGCGACTACGGACAAATGTCGAACGAGGCGTTACACTAACATTCCACTTGGTACAAAAAATCGGTCAGGTCAATTGGTGTAGCCAGGCGCATTCGGCCTTTCGCGTCGGGCCCGTCAATCCTTGGGTAACCAAAGCCCGTGGCTAGCGCGACTTCCAGCGTTTGCCGCAGCGCTTCCGGCGACAGGTCAATATGACGCCCGAACTCTACCAACTTCCTGGCGTAATCTTCACCGTTCACTTCGTTTACGTTACGGGAGACGTCGGCACGACCCTTGGCCTCTTTGACGTCGTGCTCCAGATGCTCGATGAGCGGATCTGTCTCCTCCTGGTCTTGAAATCGGCGCTCGAAAGCGGCGTCAAACACCTGGCCCATCGACCCGAGGTCCTCGCGAATCTCATGAACCTTCTGAACAACCTTGCCGACGAACCTAAGATCGGCGTCATCCTCGCTCGTGAAATGGAATACGGTTACATCGCGGGCCTGACCGTGACGGTCCAGGCGACCGTTACGTTGTTCAAGCCGCGAAGGGTTCCAGGGAATGTCGAAATGAAATACAAGTCGCGCTGACTCCTGCAAGTTCAGGCCTTCGGCCGCGACGTCGGTGGCAATCAGAATACGTATCGGGTCTGCGGGGTCATTGAATGCTTCAATTACTTCGTCTCGATTCATCATCCCCGCACGGCTCTTACCGCCAAAAAGGATGCGAATTCGTGAGTCGTAATCCTCCGAGAATTCGCTCTTGAGTCGAAGGAAAAGGTAATCAAGTGTGGTCTTGTACTCGGTAAAGATGATGAGGCGCTCGTCATCATTCCACTTCTTGCCGCTACGCAGATACTGCTTCACTACTTCCATGAGCCGCTCGAACCGGGAATCTGCTTTTGGTATCCGCAGGGCACCCTCGGCTCGGGTAAGTCCGAGACTCTCAAGGGCATGACCAATCGCACCAACCTCACTGGCGAGCTCCGGCAAAAGCGGTTTGAGCCAGGCCCCGACGGTGCGAGCGGCGTGGTGGGCGCGGCTCTCAAGTTCGCTGTCATCGTCGATATCTTCTTCGAGAGCGCGCTGTGCAGCTTTTACCGCCAGGGCGTCGGCCGGATCACCGTGCGCGCCATCCAGGAAGCGGTGCCATGATTCCGAAAACGTAAATGGCGATGAAAGGAGGCGCTTGGAAAGGATCTCGATAGCGAAGCTGCCGGCTAGTTGCTCCGACTTCTGAGCTGCTGCGATCCTGGACCTCACGGCCTTGCGGAATTCCTCAACGGCTTGCGAAAGTGCGCGTTCTTCCCTTGCGAGGAAGAGTTGTTTGGAATCAAGATGGCGCTGCGGAAAACGAGTCGGCCGGTTATTCGTGCTGTCGAGTTCGTTGATCTCGCTCTTTAGTCTCCGGACTAGGACCTGTTGGACGCGTTCCTTCTCGCTATCCTTAAACTCGCTGGTTTGCGTGAAGCGAACCGGATCGAGAATTTCGAGCAATCCAGAGAAGCTCCTTGTATAGCCATTGTGAGGAGTGGCGGTTAAGAAGAGCTTATGTTCAAATAGTGGGCTGATCTCCCTGAGCGCTTTGACAAGTTGATTGTCCTCGCCGAACGAAGAAGGAAGCAGGTTATGGGCTTCATCGACGATGAGGAGGTCCCACGGCAATTGAGCACGCGGGCCACCAGTGGCAGACTCCGGAGCCCGACAAGTCGCCAGGAACTGCTCCAGAATGTCTGGCTGGCGCAGGTAATAATAGGACGCGATAATGCGGGGAAACGTGCGCCAGGGGTTGGCGTCGGGAAGTCGCCGCTGAAGCGCGTGCGTTTCGGTGCGGTCAACCAGATCGAAGTTCAGGGAAAACTTGGTCTTCATCTCGCGCTGCCACTGCTGGGTGAGCGATGCGGGAGTGAGAATGAGGATCCGCCGCACACGACGGCGAATCAAGAGCTCGGTCAAGATAAGACCCGCTTCTATCGTCTTCCCTAATCCAACATCGTCGGCGAGAAGTAACGATACTCGCGGCATTTCCAAAGCCTTGAGGAGTGGGACAAGCTGGAAGTCATCTACCTGCACCGCACCAAAAAATGGCGCGGAAATGGGTGACTCCGGTACCCGGCCCGATCCATCGGGATGCAGAAAAGGGGTGAGGGCCATCCATCTCGCGGCACGGACCAGCGCCTCGAATTCTCGAGGCTCCATCGACGCTTCGACCCCAACCTGCGGAAGGGCGTTCGGTTCCAGCAGATCCCGGCCATGCTCCCGCTCCCAAACGACCGTGTCTTCTGCCACGCCGTCACTGTCAGTGTACTCAACTCGGACGAGATGAAGCCGTCCTTCTTGCCCAAACGACTCGACCGATGCGATAATTCCGCGCCTATTCCGAATTGTGGCCAGCATTCCCGGCCGCGGGTTTTGGATTGTTGGGGTTACAGTCATTTGCGCTTCGCTAGTACGCAGTCCCCCGGTCTCCTCTGCAGCCAGGATAAGAACTCCGGTTCGGCGATGCTGCTCTGAGAAGCTCGGCATTTAGTGAAACAATGGAGCTTAGCACAAGAAATTGCGAGTGCGGCACCTGATCATTAGTGAGAAATTAGTAAATACGCTGACTACATTGGGACCTCTGGAAACTCCTCGTTGTTACAAGCAACATCATTGTCCTCCAATGGGAGGCAAAAACCGCGCTACGCGCTTAGCTCTCAAAGTGGCTAAGAATACACCGCGGCAATGGGCGATCTTATTGTCGGCGGTTGTGTTGTTGTCTCCACCCCAATGAAATCGCGGGTCATAATACTTCTCTCCGCCGTGTTTGCTGCTCACTTGGTCAACTATGCCCAAACCGGGGCGAGCGCGAGGGTGCGTCTCCCCAGACTCTGGACCCCGACTCGTTCACTCGTTCTGTAGCCCCGGTCCGGCCCCGCTCCCGCAAGATGGCGGCCCCGAAGGCGAAATCCACGGCCCATTCACGTTGCCTAGCAACGCCTACCGGGTACACGATAGAGATTCGACAGATGTGAGGGCGCCTTTTCAAGCCCACTCACGCAGAAAGCGACGATTCCATCTGCTCAGGTGGGCGGTCGTTGGGGGCGCATGTTTGCGCGAGCTGAAAAACTGTGCTGGGTAGGTGTTTTAAGAAAGTCTCGCACATGGGCGAAACAAAGACCGTTCGCTAGGGACCGCGACGAGATTTCTTCCGATCATTTGGGCCAAGTATGTGATTGATTTTGGAAAAAATCGCCGTACAATAAACGCACAATGGAATTGGCATTTCTGCCTTTTTATGGCATTTAAGCCCATTCACGATTCACGCAAATCCCTTAAATTGCGTGTTTTGAGTACAGAGCGTCGGTTCGATCCCGACTAGCTCCACCGACCGCACCTTTTGCGAGCAGTCCGCACGGTGCGCCAGCAACAATCCCATCCTTAATTGCGGCGTTTTTCGCTGCAGGGAAGAGACCAGCTAGCTCGACATCGGGTGCGGTCCCGTCCGAAGTGCCACTCGAACAAAATTAATAAGCGTGCGGCCGATCTCACGGGTAGGAATCCGCTCATCATGAAGGATGGTTCTACATTTACCAGATGCCAGGTCGAATGCCCGGTGACGATTCTGAGCGATGAGCGTTCGGATTGTGTGCCGCTTGTCGTACGACAGGATGGCAAGTTTTGCCACTTCATTCGGAAGGAGAAGGCTCTAAGAGTCGGGCGAGAATCGGACTCTACAGTAGAGGCGTTATTAGCAGCGGCAGCTGCTTGAACTGTGAGGAGCGTACTCCTCCAGCGTTAACGCCAATCTGGGACAACGCCTGTACTGATCTGAATTACGTCTGTTACAATTTACCAACGGGGCATGGACAGATGCTTCGGGTCGTGGCGCTCGCATGGGGATCGGTAAGTTTTACTTCCTTACAGTTTCCTGTCGATAAAACCCCGGAATTCGGTTATATGGGGTGGAAATTGTTGACACAGGCGATTCTATTGACAGTAAGAAAAGACAGGAAAATCAACGGGTTAGCCCTAACCCGGTGAAAACAAAGTGGGGACGTAGTTCAGTTGGTTAGAACGCTGCCCTGTCACAAACCTCTATTCCTTCCCAAAAGGTCCGCAAATGCGGACCTGGAGTTCAAACCGACTGACTGTCGGTAAGCCGCAAATTCGTAATTCCTTAGTCGCAAGTGACGGGAGTGCACCGATTGTGTGCAGTCCACGTCGGGCGGTTCAAAAACACCAGTTTATGGGCGAAGATCCGCTGATCTTGTAGTCCGAGTGGATTCAAGTACTTGCTGAATCGTGTAGAGGATTTTGGGCGGTTTTCGTTAGGTCTGCGTCCATTCGTCAAGCGGGTTCGCCCCAAACAGGAACCGTCAGGCGCTTGAGAACCCCGATGAACAGAGAGCCCCGGTGTTCGTCATTGTCCACGCTCAGACAACCTTCGCAGGGTGTCGTCAATCTCGATCTCTAATATCACTGACGCAATCCGCTCATCGACCACCGACTGCTGAAACAGTTGAGGCAGCTCGCATTCCTGTTCAGCGTCGATATCATTCTCATCCAAATTGTTGAGATTGAGATAGTTCTCGCGGGTCAGCGGTTGACCGTACTTTCGCAGTACGGCCGCCGTTTGGTGGGTCATGGCATCCAGTTGCAACGCCTCAGCTTCATCGAGGATCCATTTCTGCATCCGTGGGCTGAGTTTGATGAGCGGGAGCATCTCGGGCAATGCGAGTTCCCGCAGCAGTCCCTTCAAAATTGCGTCGATGAAAACCGAATCAATCGCCTGCGTCATGGTTCATCTATAACTCTTGTGCACGTTAGCGGACGTGCGTCCTCCGCGAATTGCACCAATCCTGCGGACTCAAGGCTAATGCCTACTGCGCTTTCCCCGCCTTCAAGGCCTTCTGCTCTAAAGCGTTTGTGATCGCATCAATCCCTCGCTGCAAGGAGGTCTCCGTCTGTTTCTTGTAGAACTGAAGCGTCGTACTCATGTGCTTATGGCGAAGAAGCTCTTGAGCAGCCGCATAGTTGCCATTCGTCAGATCGATGACAGCAGTCCCTGCACCGCGTCTGCCAGCATAGAGCGATTTCCATCGAATCTTCTTCGCTGTCAGTGTCGGTACGATCCTGTTTCTGACCAAGTCCCGAAGATTCTGAGGTCGCCCTGACTTCGTTTGGAACAGCCATCCCTGAGAAGGGCCGCCGCACTTCTGACGCCAGAGTTCAAGCGGAACGCGGACATGATCGATCAGCGGGAGACTGGCGACAGATTCCGGTGTCTTCGTCGTGCCAACGACGCCTCGGACGACAGCGCGACGTATGTGCACGCAGTTCTGATCGAAGTCTTCCCATTTCAATCCTGAGATCTCTCCTGGGCGAAGTCCGAGAAAGCATGACAGCGCCATCACAAGCTGGCAATCGACGTGTTCGACCAAGGCACTTATAGTGTTCTCGGCTTCGTCTAGTGTGTAATGGAGAGTTCCTTCCGGCTCTGTGACCTTTCCCAGAATCTTCATCCCGTGCCACGGGTTGTATTCGATCACCCCGAGATTGGCCGCGTGGCTGAAGATGCCTGATGCAAGGCTGCGGATGTGGTTGAGTGTGCGCCTGCCCTGTGTCTTCGTCAGGCTGAGCAAAAACCTTGAGCCGAGGTGCTTCCTGTACTCGCGCAAAGTCCCGTCGCCGAAGTGTTCCTTCAAATGCTGGTTCCAGATTTGCTTATAGCCCGTGACCGTGCTCGGCTTCTTGTGCTCGGTGATGAAGGGAAGGTACGTTCCTGTCCAAAAGTCCGCGACCCGTGCGTCTTGCGCTTCCTCATCGAGTTCTCGTAGTTCACGGAGCGCCGACATCTTCTCCGCCGCAAGGTCGCGTACAGGCTGACAGGTTGGGCTAAAGTGGGCGTTGTCTTTGTCACAAAGCTTGACCGACTTCTGCGCTCGCTCGCCTTGTGCGTCTACACTCCAATATCTAAGATGGAAAGCATTGTGTCGCCCGACAATGGAACCGTCGCCCTTTTGCCTACGCCGTTTGGCTTTTCGCCGTGGTTTCTTGATCGGTTGTCGCAAGGTTGTGTCCATCTCGTTCCCCCAAAACTACAGTACCATGAGGGACAAATGAGGGACAAAATCTTTGGTAACCATATGTATGTTATTGTAAATAAACAATGGAAGCGCATGCGGTCCGGTGATCGTCCCGGTCTTCAAAACCGGCGGGCGACCTCTAGCGATGTCGCCGGTGGGTTCGACTCCCACTCGCTTCCGCCAAGTTTGGTGCGAAACACGAAGCAACGAACATTGTCTTGGATGACGTGACCGGCGAAATTTGTACCAGGTGGAATGAGAGAGAATCCACTTGGAGGAAAAGCGGGTCATGCCCATCCAGAGGTATAAGCCAGAGCAAAT
>JAYTFR010000033.1:0-18545 GCA_043734125.1 Acidobacteriota bacterium
CAATGGTTTGCTTCGGAGTGCTAGTCCGCGAATCTCCGAACCATACGCCATCTGAGCGCTCTTTCCTGGGAGGATTGCGCGAGCTCCCGCGCTCATTTCGTCGATTTCTTCTAGCTGTCGGAGTTTTCGGGCTGGGCGATTTTTCGCACACGCTTCTCATTCTCTATGCCACGCAGACGCTGGCGCAGGAGCGAGGAAGGGCGGCCGCGGCCAGTATCGCCGTCGGGCTCTACTTGCTGCACAATGTCTTTTACGCGGGTTCTGCCTATCTCGGAGGCTGGCTGAGCGATCATGTTCGGCACCGCAGAATGGTCTTGGTAGTGGGCTACGTTTTGGCTGCACTTATGGCGGGGCTTTTAGTGACGGGCGTACACACTGTCCTCTGGCTTGCGATGGTTTTTTCGCTCGGTCGGATCTTTGTCGGCGTTCAAGAGGCGCTGGAAGACTCTCTGGCGGCCGAGCTGGTTCCCGCCGCGCAACACGGGATGGCCTTCGGCACTCTCGCGGCTGTTAATGCGATTGGCGATTTTGCTTCAAGCGTCACGATCGGCCTTCTGTGGACAACGGTTTCGCCCTCCGGTGCTTTCGGAGTTGCCGGGATTCTCTTCCTGGCCGGCGCAATTCTCTTACTCGGATCAGGCCATATGGAGGGAAGCTCGGTCGCCAACGACGGTCTGTCACGGTAGACGTCCGACACCAACGGTTTCTGTTAAATGTTCCAGCTGCGACCACGCGGCTTGGGTGCCAGAAAGGCTAGCCAGAGCCTGTACTGATCTGAATTCGGTCTGCTACAATTCCCTCAGAGAGCGTGGACAGACGCTCGGCTTTGCGGTGCCTGTGCGACAGTTTTGGACGTTTGGCTTACTGTCCATTTACTGTCCATTTGACCCCTGAAAATGGATATATTCCATGGAATGGGTTGAAGCAGGCGAAACGGTGGACAGTAAGAATAGACAGTAAACATGCGGGTGTGGCGCTAACCGTATGAAAAGCAAGAGGGGACGTAGTTCAGTTGGTTAGAACGCTGCCCTGTCACCGTCTCTCCAGCCCGATCCACTGACAATCAGCTTAATTTTGCGGTGTGCCGTACGCTTCGAGCCAGTGTGCCTCAAAGTGAGCTTTTCCGATCCTTTGGTAAAGTGCTTCCGTGCGGGCCTAGTCGGGAGTAAATCATCGGGAGTAAATCATCTTGACAGGGTTTAAACGTGGGAGCAAAATGGCTCGCACCTCGCTTCCCCTTAAGGCCAAATGTTGTTCACAAGCGAAGCTGTGCGCCTTCCGCGCAGCAAGCGCCTGATAGTTTCTCGCTTACGCTGAGAGGTATTCCGTGAAGCACAGGAAGAATTGCTTCCGCACAAACTTCAGTCTTCGCAGGCGCAAGCGACGCAGCCCGATCTGATTCTTGAGTTCGCGAACACGGTAGGGCGCCCCACGGTATTGTTTGTGGCAGCGAGATCACAAGCCGGGCCGGCGCTGAGAGCCGAGACGGTTATCAAATCAGCCTTCTGTTACGGTACGATAGGAGTAGATCGCTCTTTGATCCGGTGCCATCGCCCGGTGTTTTTCAGGGGTAGAATTGACGTTCGAAGTCTTGTAAACAGTTGAGGGAAGCGGAAGAGAGAACGAATACTTTCGAGCCATCAAGCAAAGCTATCACCTGTAACGCTCCTCCACGCGAATCCGACGATATGACACGAATGCGTTCGCCTATTTCACGCTTGCCCGAATCGCTCTTCCTCCACGTTCGACAACCCTCGAAGCGCGATACGCGATTGTTTGCAAGGGACGTTGCGCTTCTCGTTCTGTCCTGTAGCTTTCAACGAACTGCTCTACTAAGGTTCCTCTTTTGATTTGAAGCGGGCGAATTCTATCTCTCGGGCACCATGCCCCCGCGTTCGTCCAGCGCTCTCTTGATGAAAACCCACTTTCCGTATTTGCATGACGGTTAGGGTTCGGCAAACTTGACACAATCTCGCCCACTGTTTTTCGCGCAGTACAAGGCCGAATCGGCCTTCGCAAGAAGCTGTTCAAAGCTTCTGATTTCGTTGTGCAAGCCCGCTATCCCGAAGCTAGCAGTCAGACGAATTATGGTTTCGTTCCAGTCAAAGCATTCTTCGCGAATGGCGTCTCGGATTCGCGCGACCGCGGTTTCGACGCCTTTGCGGTCAATGTGGCTCGAACCCAAAACGAATTCTTCACCACCCACACGAGCACATATATCAGAATCGCGGACGTGCGACTTTAGAATAGCCGCGAATCCCCGCAAGACGAAATCACCTGCGTCATGGCCGTAGGTATCGTTAACGGCCTTGAAGTGGTCGAGGTCAGCGATTACGATCCAAAGCGGAATGCTGTGCCGTTGTGCTGCAGCGAATGCCCGACCCGACCAATGTTCAAGAGCTCGTCGGTTGGACAATCCAGTTAGAGCGTCGGTGAGGGCCAACTCTTCGAGCAAGCGATTCTTCGCCCGGATTTCTCGGTCCAGTTCCGCAAAGCGAATTCCCACGCGCACGCGGGCCAGAAGTTCGCCTGCATGGAATGGCTTCGTCAAGTAATCATCCGCTCCCGCGTTAAGGCCAGCGACGATATGCTCTTTCTTGGCGTTTGTGGTGAGCAGAATCAAATACGTATTAGACCCATTTTCCTTACGAACGAGAGAGCACAACTCTACACCGGTCACATCGGGCATTTCCCAATCCGTAATCAGAATTGCTGGTCGGTGCTCTGAAACCAGGGCAAGTGCTTCACGCGCATCTTTGGCGACGAACGTACAGTAATTCTCCTGCGCGAGAGTCCCTTGCAGCAGCTTTCTGTAGAGCGGGGAATCGTCCGCGATGACAATTTTATGGCGATTGTTCACAGTTTCCATTTCACGACTGGCCTGATGAACTCAACGGCTTCCTTATGCAGATTTTGTTCTGGAGCCAGATCCGCAGGACGTCACAATCGACGGGCGGCATACTCAAAAGTTCGCAACCCGCAGTGCCGTAACTGCGTGTCCAGGCAACGCGTACTTGCATGTGGACGGCACGATGAAGTTCTGGCAAAGGTAGAGTTAGGAACAAAGCCTCCCCCACCGCTAGACGCTTCCCGGTCCTAATGCCGATCCCACCCTCGCCTACGTCAGTCACTGTCAAGGGGAAGGGCTGGTTGCGTTCGTCAGCTGCTGTCACGTGCACAAAAAGCGCATACCGGGTGTTAAGTCGATACTCCAAAAGCATTCGAGAATGTGCCGACTTCAGACAACTCCTGGCTGAATCGATGGTTAGTGGCTTGCGAACGGTGAAGTGGACAGCGTGGGGGAGATCACCATCGGGACCAATTGCTACGACTGTAGGCTTCTTGCGTTTATGAATTATCTGAGCCGCAAATTCCGATGACGCCGCTCCCTCCCAATCCACAACCACGATATCGTGCCCTCCTCCATCCAACGCAGCTTGCGCCGTCGACGAACTCAGGCAATGCTCCACGCTGATGGAGAAGTCACACAGCACTCGTTGAAGCACGCTGTAAACCGTAGAGTCGCGGCAGACCAGCAAACACTCAAATTGCATCTCTGGTGTCATACCAACCTCACGTCGTGTTTGTTCAGATATCTAAAGTTGAAAGTGTTGTTTCTTGGCTCTGGCTGTCATGCGAAGTGCGCGCTCGCGGGCTCTTGCCTCTCACGAGCTTGCACCACGCCTAAGTTTGGCCACGCACACGAAAGTTATTAGTAAGTCGACCGTGTTTCCGCCTCGCAAATCTCCAGCCACGCATCCAGTTCTTCTTTCTTGTCGGGGGCGTAATCATAAAACCGTAGACCGCTTTTGCCATGGTTGTCGTCCCAAATTACGATGGCCGGCGTCCGCAGCGCCGTTCCATGAGGCAGCGTCAAAACAATTTCTACTAGCTCACCTAATTTCAGAGGAACCGGCGTTAAGAGGGCAAATCCGCCACTACTCACATTGAGCGTGGAGCACTCGACGTTGTCTCCTGCCTCCCTTGTGATCTGCAGGGGGAGCACTGCTGTATGCCTAAAGTAGCGCCTATGCTCGGCATGCATGAGGACTGCCGCTGCTTCCAAAGTCCCTCTTACGGCATCTCGGTCCAGGGGGCGGAGTAGGAGAAAGTGTGTGCGGCCTTCAAGTGCCGGCACGGTTTTGTCAATGAAGGTGGCGACGACCACTACGATGATCTTTGAATTTGAGCGGCTTTCCCGCACTTGTGCTAACGCTACTGGTATATCTGCGACAGCGTCCAAGTCAATGACAATGCCCGCGTACTTGTCGCGGGTGAGAAATTCGGGGAAACGATTTGGGCGGTCGTTCCACTCCGTCGATATTCCAAGCTCTTTGCTCGCCTGAGCGAAGGTCCTCATTAACTGGGCGTCCGGCGTGACAAGCAGCAGCCGCACTGCATCCCCGCCGGTAGTCCGTGTAGTGCGCATCAGGCACCCACCGATACGCTGCTCAGGCAGCGCGAAGTGCATGGTTTCGACATGCATTGGCCCAAATCGTGAACTTCGTTGGAAGACAGACCGCCTGTCAATCCGTAGTCGCCGCTTTTGTCGCTGTTGTTCACCATGAGGCAATCCTGATTTCTGTTTTCCTGGAGTTCGACAATCAACGAACAGTCAAGTTGAGATAGAGGGTGCGCGACGCCGAGTGGCCACCGCTATTTTCCGTTGTTCCAGTGGCAGTGACCAGTACGACATAGGTTCCAGGAGTGACGCCCGCATTCCGTATGCTGGGTGATTTGGGGCTACCGCATCCCACAAGCGAGAGAACCATACACAGAATGATCAGTCTCGCCGTGCCGGGTACGAGCCGTTTGTGCTTCTTGAATTTAGCAAGTACAAAGGCAAAGATCCCGATGCTACCGAGGCTTGCGATCTGACTCTGCAAGCGGGGCACTGGCTTCACGTCGCTTTTTGATCGGATTATGGCTAGCGCAGCGGTGGAAATCGTTAAGTGAACGCTCGCTTGCTGGTTGCCCTCCAACCGGGGCGATTGCGGTGAAAATGTACAAGATGCTCCGGCTGGTAATCTTGCGCAGGCAAAGGTTACGGCCCCACTGAAGCGATTTCGTGAGGCCAATGTGAGATCGAAGTTCGCAGCGTTCCCGGCGGTGACAACGGCGCTGGATGTACTTGACGAAAGGGTGAAGCCCGGCTGGACACCGGCACCGTTTGCATTGAGCAAAACGGTAACTCCCGCGAAATTGTCACCGGCGACGACAACATCCGGAGCCCCGTCCTGGTTGAGGTCTGCCGTCGCCAAACCCCATGCATACCCACCGGCAGGAAACTCGGCGGGAGCATCAAATGTCCCGTCGCCGCGCCCATATAGAATCCCAACGGTGCCGAATTCCGGGTTCGTGTAAACCAAGTCCGGTTTCCCGTCTCCATCGATGTCTAAGATTTTGACATTGCTGGTCAAGGGAAGATCTCCGCGCACGTCCTGGAGGGAGCTGACGAACAATTGCGGCGTCTGGAACGTTCCGTCTCCGTTCCCGAGGACCACGTCAATTCCGTTAGAGCCGACCGTTACTGCCAAGTCCGGTTTCGCGTCTTGGTTGAGATCTCCGACTGCAACATCCATGGGAAAGCCGTCGAGAGCAAGATCGCCCTCCGGGAGAAAGGTGCCGTCCCCGTTGCCCGATAGCACGGCGACCGATGCCCGCCCTGCCAGGGGTAAGATCAAATCAAGGGTACTATTTCCCCTCAGGCTGGCCGCTACGATGTTACTCGGATACACAGGATATCCCGAAAGCGAATAGTTCGCGGAAAGGACAAAGCCACCATTTTGATCATTTAGTAATATTCCGACATTCTTACTGAAGTAGTTCACTGCTGCTATGTCGGGATAGCCATCGTGATTAAAATCGCCCGCCACGATCGCGACTGGCCATGTGGCTGAAGAATCAGTCGTGAACTTTCCACCGGTCGTAAAAGTTCCATCCCCAACTCCGTTGAAAATGCGAACCACGCCGCCGGTAACGTCAGCAACGGCGATGTCGAGTTTGCCATTCTGGTCGAAGTCTGCAACGGCGACTGATTCATAGTTGCCGTCGCCGGTACCGTAATTTACGCCGGGCAATAGACTGCCGTCTGTCCTTGACAGAAAGACCGTGATGCCGACGGTCGGATCGCCCGTGTTGCCCACCACGAAATCCTCATTACCATCACCGTTGAAATCACCGCTTGCTATAGTCACCCCGTAGGCGTGTCCCCCGTCCGCGATTGGCGAGTAGTAATTGAGAGCTGCGCCGAAGGTTCCGTCCCCATAACCTCTCATGTATACCAAGCTGAACTCATTGTCTCCCACAACGATGTCAGGCCTGCCGTCGCCATCGAAGTCGGCAACAATAGCGGAGGTGGTGGGATATCCTCCGATCGCATAGCCAACCGAAGGGATCCTTAGCGTACTGTCACCGTTACCTAAAAGGACGGTTATGTCGCTGCTGCAAGTGTTCGTGGAAATCACATCGGCGTTACCATCGCTGTTGACGTCTGCCACAGTCACTGCGTACGGACAAACATCTGCGACGGTTCCACCGGGTGTAGCGCTCAACGCACCGGCGTAGTACTGCCCGATCTGGAATGTACCGTCCCCGTTGTTCTTATAGACGGTTATGTCGTCATCCGTTTCGTTAGGAACCAGCAACTCGGGTTTGCCATCGCCCGTCAGATCCCCGGCGGTTAACCCCCCGGAGTTAAGATGTCCGTCAACCGTCATGTAGGAGGCTGGGGGCGCAAAGCTGGTAGCCGACGTTGCCAGATAAACCTGGAGTTCGCCGCCGTCTCCATTAATTAGCGCAATGTCCAGCATGCCATCCCCGTTTAGATCTGCGAATGTGAGATATAGCGGAGGGAACACTGCGGGCGTTCCGCCTAGGGAGACAAATGTCGGGGTCTGAAAAGTGCCGTCGCCATTGCCGAGCAAGGTCCACACATTCCCGGGGCTCGCTTGGTCGGCGGCCACAAGATCGAGGACGCCATCCGCGTTCACGTCGGCGAGGGTGGCGCCCGCGAGGGGATTGGACGTGATCGAATAGCTGTTCCCCGGCGTAAACGTGCCGTCACCGTTGCTGATAAGCACATCGAACGTGGCCATGGCGTGCTGCCAGTCCACTTGGTGCAAAATAATGATGTCGTCCTTATGGTCCCCGTTCACGTCGCCGACCATAAATTCGCTGACCTGGACGGGCGTCAGAATCGCCGGATTGAATGTTCCGTCCCCATTTCCCAGAACTACAGAGACAGACGAAGTCCAGCCGGGGCTGCTGGAATAAACCCGAACGATATTCGCAAAATCCGGCTTCCCGTCCCCATTGAAATCACCTCGCACCGTGGGATACTGTCCAGATTGATCGAGACCTCCACCCGCAGGGATTTGAGTTGCGGAAAACAACCCGATTTTCGCAACTGTCAGATTAGAGTTGGCGCGCGGCCTTGGGAGGCGAGCTTTGCCGGTTGGCCCTTGCTGATTACTTCTTCTGGACAGACTGGGCCTCTGGAGTTTGGTTCCACTAGTTGCTCCCGATTGGGTTCTCGCGGTGGCGCGCGCAGGCTTCGCGGCACTCCGCCGAACGGGCGGGAAGTAAATCTGATTCGGCGAGGTGACGTTCTGCACACTCGTCGCGCCGAGCGTCGGCGCATTTACCGCAACCACCAGCATGCTGACACAAACAATAAGCGTCCGCTTCATTGAATCTCTCCGTATCAAGGGCCGAATCGCGCAACTAGTTGTTGAACTGCTCGGGCTGGTGAAAATCATGAGGCAAGCTGGCACCGGTAAGCCGCGCAAGGTGTCGCCGGGAGGTACCTATGTAATGCGGAAACGTGCCACGACGGGACGATCCCGAATCGGGACACGATCCATTGTAGTGACTGCAAACGCGGCTACGAATGCTCACAAACTGCATTCGTTCCTCAGAAGTTCGGATTGTGCGTCGGTATGGTGTCGCCTGTTTCGCGGGGTCGACGGAGTGTCGCCGCAGGGAAAGGATGAAACAAAGTGGTCTTCTTGAAGTCCGGCGTTGATGGCTAGTCCGCCGTTGCCCTTATCGTTTCGGCGTCGTCATCGACGCCCGCCATGTGAGTGCGCAATCTCATAATCGCGGCCGAATGAATCTGTGAAATCCTGCCCACGCCGACTCCCATCAAAGTTGCGACTCTCTTTCATCTTCATCTCGCTGAAGTAGTACATATCGAGAACTTGGTACTCGCGCTCCGTCAGTTTCTGCAACGTCATCCCGAGACATTTGTTTACTTCCCAGCGCAGCAAGTACTTGAGGGGAGTGTCTCCAGGGTCAGCCGATAAAGTTTCGCAAAGGTCGCTTACTTTGCCATCCGGTGAAACCTCATTCAAGCTGGTGATGGAAACAGATGCTAGGTCCCCGATCAGGCTTTGAGTCTCCAAATAGAGACACACCCATTTCACGGGGCCACTTCGGGCTCTGTTGCGTCACGGTGCAGCCTCATCCGAAGCCTGTGTCGCGCCGCATGCAGTTGCCGCGATTGGCGTCTTAAGTCGGGGGGCGCCCAATCCATCTCGCGGAGGCTGTCAATAATTGCGCCCCAGATTCGGACCTGTGCGTCGGGCTCAAAAAGCACGCTTTTACTTAGATCGAACTTTTCTAAGGCGTCGATAAGGCCAACAACGCCAGCCTGTATTAAGTCTTCTAAGGGAACGTGTTGCGGCAGTCGAGCGTGAACCACCCTGGCGATTTGGCGAACCCGATATAACTGTTGCGTCAACAAGTACTCGCGCGAAGCCCGCTCAGGCGCTGCGTCACGGAATCCATTCTTCGAGTCGCTCATACGATCCTTGCTTAATGTACCCACTTTTCAGAAACGCGCGCTGAGTTCGCCCACTGGCCGCATTCGGGTCGCCAACTAGTGTGACGATAGCGAGAGTGCGTTCGGGCGCCACCTTAGTTCTTTGTTTGCGAGTTACCCAAGGAAGCGAGAGCCAAAATGAGAAAGTGTAATGTGCGAGGCTCCGCCGTCGCGGGGGACCTTGCACCCGCGCTACTGATGCGCGGCGCGATCTTCGGAGCCTGTTGAGTATTCGCCTAAAGCGGCGGCCTGGGAAAGCAATTTAGGGTTTTCGCCCCACTCGTGCAGCTTGCGATAGATCGTGGTCTTGCCCACACCCAAAGCCCTCGCAGCTTGGTTGATATCACCGCCGCAGGCTTGGATGGCTTGGTGAATAAGGTCGCGCTCGACATCTTTCATTTTCGGAATGCAGCTGTGGCTGGGTTGATCGACAGGTTCTACTCGTCGAGACGGAGTTGTCCAGTCCGCCATTAATCTGGCAATGTCTTCCAGCTGCCCTGGCGTGAGCCGCCGAAACCATGCCGGCAATTCAGGGAGCACCGTATGAACATGCCCGAGTGCATCTATGTATCCATTGCCGTTTGGCGTGTTCCGCATGATTGTTGTAACCTCCTGGTGCCAACCCATCCTGATGCAGAATATGCTCAGGTCTTCGCGACCGCGTTGTTAGCCGGGATGTCGAGCTGCGCTTCGAACCTTCGCCACTTCGGGCCTCTGACCCTCGCTCTAGGACTTTTCGCCTAGAGCCAGGAGGCGGCCCCTAACGTCAATCCCGCATTGTCGATGCTGGAGCATTTCTGCCATCAGGATCGCTAACGAGCGAATGCGATGAAGCCCTTCGCAGCATTCGAAATTCGGCGATTTCGTCGCCTCAATTTGGTCACAGTTACCCGCGATTACGGCTAGCTTGTTAAAGCAGGTCATGTGCCAAATGGCAAGTAGTAAGTCCTGCCTCCGCATTCGAGGTCATGAAGCACGATTCACTATTATGTAAAAATGCCCTACTAGTGCACCATGTTCATTTGTGCGTAGCGCGCTCCGCATAACGGTGAACCTCACGCCACCCTTTTCCTTTGGCCAGCGACTCTCGATTCGGGCACGTCGCTGTGCCGCCGATTGCCTCGCGTGATGTTGACACGAGCATGGCCAAGCTCTCAGTGTTGACAACTGCCCTAAGTGTCTGTAGTTTTGATGAACTTGGCTTCATGATGACGTGAGGCTATTGTTTCGGAAACTTCTTTCTGGGAATTGAAAAATCGTCGCGTCGTCGAAAAACCGACGTAACATCGGTCGTCCGGTGCCTCTACTGTTCTGGGAATGCACCCAGCATGGCGTCGATTAATCGACTCCACGGCTGAATATTTTGGGGGGTTAGCATCGATCCATTCACCAGTGCCGTCAGTCAAGCACAGTCAGAGTTTTTGGACCGTTGTGATCGCAGGGCCGGGGTAGAAGATCTCCCGAACGACCTGACGAGAATGCTATATCTCTCTTCCTTGAGGGATTGCAACAGTGGGCGCTACCTCCATCCGCAACTTTCTCCTGGTATAGGCGTTGATGAAGGTCATCGGGCACTGAGCGCGTGTCACAACCGGATTTTTCTCCGCCTCTTGACAACTCCGGTCGCGCAATATGTGGTGCAACTCGAAGAGTACATCCGCTACACGCGAACGGAGCGAAGCGTCATGCTCGCGACTTGGGAGTCGCTGGAGGCTTATCGCGCGACCGTGCCCGCACATGTAATCCCGGTCTACCGCGACTTGTTTTGCCTTAACGTCGAGATGGCGATTGTAGTTCTAAGGCAAAACGCAGCTTCGTCAGGCAGTTCGACCTCTCATGCAGGTCGGGGATGGAGTTGACTTGAACCAAGAGGAAGCCATGCATTGATCACTCTTCCTACCACCAATGCTTGCCCCGGCATCTTGAATCTACGCACCGGCTGCCTCGACAAGGGGTGCGGCAGCAAGGTCAGTTCCCGTCCGTCCACCTGGCACCAGCAGCAAGAATGCCCGTCGGTGTGCCAGACGAGGTACACAGGACGATCCCGAATTGTTTGCCACGGAAACACCTGTACCGTGTTCTGCGCTGTGTCGATTTCTACAAGGGAGCTTGGTGGCAGGAGATCTGACATCGAATCGTCCTCTGTTCCAATTGACGCATACCGATAACGTACCGGATCAATTGTAGCCCGACAAAACGAAGGCAAGTGTCCGATCTCGTCGGTCGACAATCTAAGCAGATTCGTTTCCTTGTTGCTGTAATTTACGTCGAAGTTTAGCTGGAATCGAAAACGGGGTTTATTGGAGATCGAGGTCGGAACGAAACTCTCTTTGCCGGATTCGGTCTGCGACGGCGACAAGTCTTCGGGGTTAATTCCGAAAGGAAGAAGCAATTCTTGGAACGACAACCGTAAACAGACGGCTAGGCTGAAGAGTTTGTGAATCCCTGGAACCGAGCCGGCCTCGATGTCCGCTAGCGTTGAATGCGAAATATAGAAATCGGTGCTGCCCTTCTCCGCAGCGATACTTCGGCTTATGCGCTCGACATCGCTCGGCTTAATCAGGAGTTCTTCCCGCACGGACCGAATCCAGCTCCCAGGTTCCATTTGGTCCCGTTCCTTCATGACTCAGAGGCTCCGAAACGAGGTCCAGCATTGCGGCGCTACACCCGTTATGGTATCAGGAGTTGTTCGAAAGCGATTCAAGGGAGGCCGGAAGGCACCGCTAATCGAAAGGCGGCTGGGCTAACTCATTCAGGTTTGCCACGCATGTTCATGCAAACGCGCGAAGGAGTCAAGCAGACGCTGGTACTGAGGCCCGAGTGATGGGACGGAGATTAGCCAATTGGGAACCATCCATCTGATCCAGAGGCAATACCTCGCGAGCACCAAATTGAAGCGCAACTTCGTTGCCGCAGCAATGAGGTAGTCAGCTTCTCGGATAAGCATTGGATCGTCTTGCGCTCTCGTAAGCGCTGCAAGTCGAATCACCATGTCGGCGTTGTTCTTCGCGAGCTGCACGATCCGCAAAGCTAGCTGAGTTCGTTTCCGCCGATAGGCCGCACACTTGTTGTGTGGTAACGACTGAGCAATGTAACGGTCTTCATCGATATCCACGAGGTAACGGAATACGCCGACGTCGATATTCCATTCCTTCTTTTCCCAATCACTAAGGGTTAACACCCTGGGGCGGGTGTTGTGAAAAAGAAGGGACGCCACCGCCACAAGAGCAGCCAGAGCCACCGCCAAAATGATCAACGTCGATACCATCGTCGCGTAAACGCAAGCACTTCGTCATTCCATTCCGATAAATTGGCTTCAGGCAAGCGCTGGGCCCCCTCGCATTGAAAATTCCAGAAAAAGAATGCCCAAATGAGGGCCGCTGCATTGTAGGCAGCCAAATTGCAAAGTACGAAGGCAGCGTCGCTAACCACGTTTACATGCATTCGCAAGTCGAAGATTGCTAGTGTTATTGCCGCATTGACGCCCAAACCTGCAACTATGCCGACGGAGTAGCGCCGCCAACCGCCGCCGATGTGCGAGATTAGCATGATTACCAAGATCAGCCAAATTGCTTCCACGAACTTTACCGATCGCTCAGCCAAAACGATGAAATCAAGAACGCGATCCTTGCTGGGCCCCACTTCAGTCAGAACCACCATAAGTATGGCAGCGAGCGCCGCAGTGGCGCCCAAGGTCACAGCCAACTTCAAGGATACTCGCAAAAATGGATATCTCGGGAAAATATGCTTCACGGTATCACAGATGACCGCGAAAGCAAGGAAAATGGTGACGATCTCTCCGTACCAATAAATTCGAGCATATAGATTGCTGGGGTAATGGATGGATGCCAGGACAATATCGCGAGATAGCATCGTGGCAATATAGAAAAAGAAGAAAGGAATCCTAAACAGGACCTTGCGCCTGGCCATTGCCAAAACAATGGCGGCTTCGAGCGCGATCGACAAATACCACAGGGCGTGAACTGCAATTGAAAAAAAGATCATGGGCCGCACAGGCAGACTACCCGCAAAGCCGGCGGCCCGCAATCACTTGTCAATCCATCTTGCTATTGGCAGTGGCCGGGTGAGCAAAGCGGAATTGGGCTCTCTGCCAACGAGGCCGTCGAAGCCGTACACGCCAGTATCAATGCCACAACGATAAGCTGCAGAATCCGTTTCATATTGTGTCTCCTTGGGGTGAAAGATCTCATGCCGCATTCGGTACCTAGCGACCATAGGGCAAGTCACCTCCGAAGCGATCGCATGTTCGAAAATCGGGCGATCTTCGGCATCGACAATCAGTCGTGGGCAGGTGGTAGACGTCTCGCAATCGTCGGCATGCCGACGGAAGCGCAGTCCCGCTCAGATATATCGGCAGTCTGTCACCAAGTGTGACAACTCCCTGAGAAGTACCGGGGGAAACCTTTTTCCGCCGACAAGACACAAAATCGCGCTTCGTCGGCAAGCCGACGACTATTGTTGCGCTTCAGTAAACGGGGCCAAAACGCTATTCTGGTGCCGGTCGGAAGAGTTTCAGTTCTTTGCGGCGCAGGTTTCCTCTCCGGAAAACGGTCGCTTCCTCCCAAGAAAGGACGAATTGTGGTTCACTTAGTTAAATCGAATGAGAATGACGAGGCTGCGAGAATGGGCCACGGCGGCCGGACGCCCTATTCTTCGCCTAGCGTGCTGCGCATATCATCAGAAGCTGCTAAAGAGCTGATCCTGCGTAATTCTGATGTCAACGACCCCGAGGTAAGGTTTGTGCTGGAATGCATCGAAAGGTCCAAAGATCCGATCGTCTCGTGAGCGTGAGATCAACGCAGTTCGGACGACCAAACCCTAGCGACTAGGCATGTTCGTTCCCATTGCGGCACCTGATTCTGGCCCAACCCGCGACGGCCCAGAAGTCGGCCTTGCACCCTGGGCGGGATGCGCCGACGCCCCAAGAAACAAGCGCGTGCTTGCGCGTGGGATTGGAAGCGTGTTAAAGCACGAGAGACTGACGGTGGTTGAACTGTCCGCTCAGACGCGGCGCCGCTTCGGAAAAGAAAGCGCTTATTTCATTTCGCGGACTTTTCTTTACAAACAAGCGATCGGGGTAACGCCGCACATTTGTCAGGTTGTAGCTCTCAGCGAGATTACGGGCTACCGTTTTGAAGATTGGATGGCCCTTTGCGGATTTGATTTGACTCTAATCGCGAATATGCAACTGATCATCCCGAATGAGCGCACAACTTTGCTTACGCCGTGGCGAGGGTTAGAACGGGTGAACTGCCACAATCAAACGAATTCGACAGAGAACCAGATCCAGGACAGATATTGTTTTGCCAAAGTCGGCAACCGTGATGCCGTCCTCAATCCCGTGGTTCGCCCCGGCAGCATCGTGCGTGCCGATCGATGCTTCTCCCAAGAGATATTGAAGAGTAAGTCTTCCGCCGAGCACATCTGGCTCGTCGAACACCCGACCGGCATAACCTGTTGCCGCGTGAAGTCGGTCGGAGGGAACGAAGTTGTTCTGTTGCCGAATTCGGCGCCACTATATCCATGGCCGCTTCGTCTCTCGACACAAGTACGGATACTGGGACTAGTCGATGGTCACGCCCTGCCATACCAGGGAGGCAGCATTGAGTCGTTGTGTGGCGCGAGAGAGCCGCATGAGTCAGTTTTGCCCCTGCGCCGGAAAGACAAAATGACGCTTTCACAATTGATTCAAGCTTCGCGACTTCGCAGCGGCTTGACTTTTCGCGAGGCCCATAAGATGAGCCTGCACATTGCACGCCTGTTGCACGATCCCGAGTTTAGGATTTCGATAGGCCAGCTATCTGATTATGAAGCAATAAATAGATTGCCGAGGCACATCGCAAAGATTATTACCCTGTGTGTCATTTACGGAATTGATGCTCGCGAGCTCCTTCGGGTCGGGGGAGTACACGTTAAGGATTCCAATAAGAGTCGGCTGGTTATAGATCGCGAGTCTGCAAGGGGCAACAGCGGCCTGATCTCGAAGTTGCTGCACGAACTCGCCACAACTGCCAGGAACAAGTCAACCCCATCCCTACCGTTACAAAGTGCATTGGAGCGTAAGCATGCAGCTCATTAAGGAAGCGTCAGCCCGCGTTTACAGATTCTTATTCCGGAGACAGACCGGAAGAGATGTCACGAAGGATGAGTTAACGGACATTGCGGAATGCATTATGGAATACGCCCGGATGAGATCAGATGAAAGCCCAACCGGGATTTTCCTCGTGGAAGTGGATGAATTGGCATTTCGGTTCAGAGAAGAGCCACCCATAATTCGTAAGGCGCTTCACCTGCTGGAGGATGAACGGCGAGCACAAAAGACAGAGCTTGATGGACTTTGGAAGCTGCATCCCAATTACCGAAATATCGAATCGCTGAGGAGTTTGGTAGCGGGCGAACGTGTGGGCTAGCTGTGCTTCCAAATGAATCTGCCGAGGTGTCCTCCGCAAGGGGGCCTTCGAGGAGGGGCGATTAGCCCGAAACCAGCGGTTGGACTCGTCCTTCAATCTAATATAGGAACAAACAAAATCAGAAATGCCTGATGATCACTGGCAGCAATGCAAGCAATCTTTCCGGCATGCCAACGCGCCCCAGCCTGTCTAGTACCATGGGTGGTGCCAAGGACGGCCCAGTAATTTGTTCTCCCACGTGCAGTGACTTCTGGTGAAGTCAGGTCCACTATTAATCCTCATTTCATTTCGGGTTCACTATGAATTCACGGTAGCTTCTTACAATCCGGGACATACCTCGCGCACAGAAGGATCGAATTCTCGGCGGCGAAGGAGATCCCATGTTTACTAAGAGTGTGTCCGGAGTGCCTCGGCGTTAATTTTCTCTATTTGTCTAACGTTATCCGCGGTCGGACAGAGTGGCAGCGGCGCGCTCAGCGGACGCGTGGTGGATTCCGCGGGAGCTGTCCTGCCCGGGGCGCGCGTCGAGTTGAAGCCCAGGAAGGCGTCGGGCCTTACCAGCGGTCAAGGTGAATTCAGTATCACTGACTTGCCGCCAGGTCAATACTCGGTGACGGTCGAATACGTTGGTTTCGCAACGTACTCCGGAGCGGTGACTGTAGTTGCCGGCCAGGCGTCTCGCCTGGATATTGTTCTTCAAGTGGGAATGCACAATGAGGTAATTACAGTCAGTGGCGGACGTGAACGCGGGGAAGTGGAAGCCATCAATCGCGAAGAAACGGCGGATAATATTGTCCAAGTCCTACCTGCGGATGTAATTACTAGCCTGCCAAATACAAACATCGCTGATGCGGTCGGACGACTGTCCAGCGTTTCACTGGAACGCGACGAGGGCGAGGGCAAGTACATTCAGATTCGCGGCACTGAACCGCGGCTGAGCAATGTGACCGTGGATGGAATCCATCTGCCGTCTTCGGAAAGTGTGCGTAATGTCAAGTTGGACGTGATTCCCGCAGATCTCGTTGATTCGGTCGAAGTCAGCAAGACGCTTTCCGCGAACCAGGATTCAGATGCCATCGGAGGTTCGGTGAATCTGGTCACCAAGACTCCGACAGACCGCTCTTATCTAACTATTCTCGGAATGGGCGGGTACACTCCAATTACTCGCGGCCGGCATTTGGATCAATTTGATGGCACTTACGGCCAGCGCTTCGGTGAGAAGAAACGTTTCGGCCTGTTGTTCGGGGGGAGCTACGACTACAATGCGCGTGGCATCCACGACATCGAGCCCGCGCCAACTGTAAACACGCTGCCCGATGGAAGCCTGTTCTTCGGGCCCAACACGGCTGATCTACGCAATTATCGCTACGAGCGGAAGCGTTACGGGTTCGATGGCGACCTGGATTACAAACTAGGCGACATGTCCTCTGTTTACCTGCGCGGATTGTTTTCCCGATTCAATGATTACGGTCAAGATTGGATCTATTCGCCGGGAATCAATACCTTCATTCAGAATCCCTTAGACCCAAACAATACCTGCGGTATTACCACGGCCGGCGGGGTGCAGGGCTGCGGGGGGACCAGCTTCACCGATGTGTACCGCCAACCGGCAGAGCGCACTTTCAGCGTCCAAGCCGGCGCCAGGCACGCGATCAGGACCATGCTTGTAACCTATGAATTGGCGCTGTCGCAGTCGAAGTACGAAGGTGGTTTTCCGCGCGCGAGTTTCGATGGTCCCGGGGCCAGCGATAACTCGGTCGCGTTCGGTGTGGATACGAGTCATCCATTCACTCCAAAGTTTCCCGTGCTTAACGGGGTGAACCTGTACGATCCGACGCAGTACACGTTGAGCGGGCTGTCGAGCGGAAACCAGAGCATCTTCGAACGTGACGTGGTCGGAGACATCACGCTGAACAAGCAATACAGGGCGTGGGCACATCCGGGGAATCTGGAGGTTGGATTCAAAGGATGGGACGCGAGAAAGTCTTCGATCGATATCGAAGATCGATTCAGTTCTAACAACAATCCCCAGATGAGTGGATTTCTGGGGTCATACACCGATCCGAACTATTACTTTCACCAGTATCAGTTTGGTCCCACCTCCGACTACAAGAAGGTGCTGACATACTTCAACGCGAACTCGGGGCAGTTTGGCGGAGGGTTTGATCCCGTGCGGTCGCTACCTAACGATTTCAACGTCAATGAGCGGATCTGGGCGGGCTATGTGATGAACACCACCAGCTTTGGGCGGCTCCGGCTGCAGACGGGAGTTCGAATCGAGGCCACAGAAGACTCCATGCTAGGCAATGTGGTGACCCTAGACTCTGGCGGTAATTTTTCTTCGGTGGCGCCGACCACGGGCAAGAACAGCTACACCAATGTTTTTCCAAGCGTGCAGGCCCAGTACCGGCTGGGGTCGGATACGGTATTGCGCGGAGCCTACGGAATGGGCATTGCCCGTCCGAATTTCGGTGACCTGGCGCCGTTTATTACCGATGACCCCACTTCGAGCATTCCCATCTCTGCTGGTAATCCGAACCTCAAGCCTACGCACGCGCAGAATTTTGATCTTTTGCTCGAACACTACATTAAGCCGGTTGGTCTGATTCAGATTGGGGGATTCTACAAATACCTGACAGACCCGATTTACAGCGTAAACACTCTTCTTACTTCAGGCTCATACTCCGGGCAGATGGAGAACCTCCCGATCAATGGCCGCGGGCACACATCAGTGGAATCGAGATGAGCTGGCAACAGCCGCTGCGCTTTCTGCCAGGACCGCTCAACGGAATGGGAGTGAGAGCAAATTACAGCTACACCGCATCCCGCGCGAGTTTCCCGGCAGGGTTCGGGCGTACCGACCATCCCACCCTTCAACGCACAGCGCCGAACAACTGGAACTTCGATGCGACCTATGACAAGAAAGGCTTCTCGGCGCGCATGGGCCTGACGCACAACGATGCAAACCTATGGTCCTATGGGTTCCAGGATGGCGTCACCGGCGGAATTCATGGTCCTCTGGGCGACACCTATCTGTATCCGCACACCCAGGTGGACGCGCAGGTAAGCTACTGGATTCCGCGCGCCGGTGGACTTCAGGCGATCGTCTCGGCGCTCAACCTCAACAACGAAGTGTTCGGCTTTTATAATGGAAGCGAGCGGTATCCGCTGCAACGCGAATATTACAGTCGAACTGACGTGACCGGCGAAATTTGTACCAGGTGGAATGAGAGAGAATCCACTTGGAGGAAAAGCGGGTCATGCCCATCCAGAGGTATAAGCCAGAGCAA
>JAYTFR010000034.1:0-5798 GCA_043734125.1 Acidobacteriota bacterium
CGAAGAGGCGCGGCGTTCCGGGATGGTCAAGCGAAGGGCAGGGCCAAAAAATACCCATCTCCCGATCCACTCTTTCGTAGGTGATGCCATAGTAGTCGGCTACACCGCCCCGCGAAGCGATGCGTAGCTCTTCCAAAATTTCGGCAGGGTTCTTGAATGGGAAGTACTGGCCGCGGCCCAGCCGGTGCGCCAACTCGATGATGATGTCGGAGTCACATCTCGCATCGCTCGGCGGATCGACGCTCTTCTTCCAGTGAATGACACGCCCTTCGGTATTGCAAGCAAGCCCGTCTTCTTCCTCTTGCAAGCTGCCGGCCAGAATCACGTCCGCATGATGCGCGGTTTCCGAGAGAAAGAAATCAATCACGCCGAAGAATTCCAACTTCGACAACGCCTCGCGCGTGAAGTTTGCGTCCGGAAGTGAAACCAGCGGGTTAAAACACGTGGACAGCAATCCCTTAATCTCGCCGCTATGAATCGCGTCCATGATCTCCTGTGCACTGTAGCCCGGCTGGGGAAGTTCGTCAGGCCGAATGCCCCAGACACCTGCCACATACTCGCGAGCGGCGGGATCCGTGAGCGAACGCTGACCAGGAAGTTGGTCACACTTCTGCCCATGCTCACGCCCGCCTTGGCCGTTTCCCTGGCCGGTAATCATGGTGGGACCAGCGCCGTCGCGTCCGATGTTGCCGGTGGCGAGTACAATATTAATTACCGCCAGGCAATTCTCCACGCCTTTAGACTGGTGTTCCAGTCCGCGAGCATGCATCATAATGACTCGCTTTGATTTGCCAATCCAGCGCGCGGCTTTCTCGATGGACTCGGGCGGCACACCCGTCATCTCAGCTACCCGCCGGAGATCCCACGCCTTAGCAGACTCAGCGACGGCTTCAAAACCCGTAGTGTATTGCTCGATGAAGTCCCGATCCTCCAGGCCGTCCCGCAGAATGACGTGGAGCATTCCCATCAGTAGCGCTAAATCAGTTCCCGGACGCAGTGGAAGATAGAGATCGGCATTACGCGTAATGGGGGTCATCCGGGGATCGGCTACGATAAGCTTTCCGCCCTTGTCGCGACAGCGCCAGATGTAGTCGGTCGTGATCGGGGCGCAGTCGCCAATGTTCGCGCCGATCACAAACAGTACCTCCGCTTTGGGGATCTCACTCCATGGAATTGTGCTTCTATCGACCCCGAACGCTAGCTTGTATGCCGTTCCGGCAGAAACCATGCATAGTCGCCCGTTGTAGTCGATGTGACGAGTGCCCAACGCCACGCGGGCAAATTTACCCAGTAAATAGGATTTCTCAGTCGAGAGCGATGCGCCGCCATAGATGGCAATTGCGTCTTTGCCATGCTTCTCTTGGATGTCGCGCATCCGGCCCACTGTGAAGTTCAAAGCCTCGTCCCAGGACGTGGGGCGAAATCCATGCTCGCTGCGCATTAGTGGCGAAAGTAGACGATCAGGATGGTTTGCCTGGAGATAACGCTTCACTCCTTTTGGGCAAAGCATGCCCCGGTTAAATGGAAACTCCTCCCACGGCTCGAACCCGATCACGCGATTGTCGCGGACCTTCAATTGGATTCCGCATTGCTGTCCGCAAAAGCAGCAATGTGTTTTCACTAGCTTCTCGGGAGGGTGGACCGATTCGTCGTTCCAACCATCGGGCGGTTTGTAATTCAGATGTGGCCCAAACGTTTCTTTGAGGATCTCTCCGGAGACAGGAGCCTTAGCCATTCGCTTCCTCTTTCAACCTCAATTGCGCGAGAGAAATCGACTTGCGCTTACAGGCTGGACACAGTTCCTGCCAATTCCCCACTGGCCCCGACATCGAGTAGTTGAATCCGACTTGTGGTAGCACACGTTCCAGGTCGTCAATATGCATACGAGATGCGTAGCGCTCACCGCAACGGGCGCAGATCGCACCTTCACCCTCTTCGCCCGCGCGTTGGTACAATTTCACGCCCAACTGGGCGGGGCGCTGAAAAATGTGGAAAAATTTTCCGAAGGGGAGATAGAGCAAAGCCGTAATCACCGTGATAGCGTGCAAAATGGCGATGAAATCGTAGAAGCTTCCTGCCAGCCACTCTTGGGAGACCGTCAGGGCCAGCCCGGTGATCGAAATGGCAAACAGCAAGATTAGCGGCCAGAAGTCCATGGCGAAAGTCTGTAGCGCGCGTGCCCCTTCGTCCCGCATACGTCGCCACAGGGAAAGCGCAATTCCGCCCAGAACCAGAAAGGCTGCAATATCGAGTCCGTGAAATAGAAGCAGCGCCGTAAATGTATGGAGCCGGAAACTGCCTACGGCAAACCCGAACAGGTGGGGAACGTATGTCATCTGGTCGTTCGGGGCGCTGGTGAAATTGATCCATCCGAATACCAGCGGGAACGTGATTAGCATGGCGAGCACGCATCCCCAAAAGATCATCTGATGCATCGCCCAGCGCAGTCTGGAGCGTTTCGCGATGAATGTTTGGGCAAGCAGGTGGGTGCTGACCATCGGGACTAGATTGCCGAAGCTTCGAATTATTCCTCGTTCCTTGAACAGTTGCCATCCGCGCTGCCAGTACACGTACGTGGGAGGCTTTCGTATCCAGACTGAGTAGTGGTAAATCACACCCCACGTCGCGAAAATGATCGCGAACGTGTAGATCACCAAGGCAGGATCGAAGTACTGCAGATTGCGCGAGCCCAGTACTATGGCGGCGATCAGAACACCGGTCAACAACGTGGCCCAGGCCCCCGCTCGGACTTTGTCCGCCGTGCGCGTCAGAGCGGGAGGGAGCTTCGCTGCCAGAGCTTCTTCTCTCGGCAAAAACACCCGGCCATTCATCCACCACAGAACACAAGCTATCGCGGAGAGCATAAGGAAGCCCGGCCAAACCACACCGAACCGGTCGCGAAAGATGCCTAAGAGCAAAGGCGGAAAAAATCCGCCCATCCCACCCATTGCGCCTACCAGTCCAGTGACGGTAGCTCGCTGCGTCGGAAAATATCGAGGTACAAGTTGAAATACCGCTCCGTTGCCAATGCCGAGCAAAGCGGCACATCCCAGCGCGCCAACCGTGAACGGCAGCATCGATTGCACGCTGAGCAACAATCCAAAAGCAGCCAGGGCCGGCAGAATCCATGAAAGAACTCGCGAGCCGCCAGTTCTGTCCGACAGCCATCCACCCAGCGGCCGGCATAGAGTAGCTAGAACGACGAAGCCCGCGGTTCGAAAACCGGCGTCCCCCGGCTTGAGGCCAAATTGGTCGCGCAGCAACGTTGGCAGATAAATCGAGAAGGCGACAAATCCTCCGAAGGTCAAAAAATAGAGAGCCGCCAGCGCCCACGCCAACGGTTCGCGCGCCAGCACACCGAGCATCTCTGAAAATCCCTTGGGCCGGGCCGTTTGAGGCGCGTTTCGAGCAAAGATGACGAACACACCTGCCCAAACCAGCAAGATGACGGACATTCCCCAATACACCGTGCGAAATCCGTATGCCGCAGCCACGACAGGGCCAAGGAACACCGCTGCCGATTGACCAATGTTTCCCAGACCGTACGCACCGAGCGCGCTGCCCTGGTTCTCCATTGAAAACCAGCGGGAGACGTAACCGACGCCAACGGCAAATGAGGACCCCGCCATTCCTAAAAGGAATCCGATGATGAGCAAACTCCGGTAGCTCGTAGCAGCCGGAACTAATGCCACGGGCACAGCGACAAAGAACATCAAAGCCGTGAAAACAGAGCGGCCTCCGAAGCGATCCGCGAACATTCCTATCGGAAGGCGGGCCAGGGCGCCCAGCAAAACAGGAACTGCGACAAGAAAAGCGGTTTGTGTCGCGGAGAGGTGAAACTGTTGGCGAAACTGCGGGGCGAAGGCGCTGATGAGACCCCATGCCGCGAAGCAAACTGTAAAGGATACAGTCCCGAGGAGTAGATGCCGGTCCTGTGAACCTTGAGAATGCTCCAACGTCTTACTCCTCGCCGAATCCCTGAAGGATTCTACGCTCAACATCACGCGCCGCGTGCTTAATGTCGTCGAACAGGCCGGTCTAATCCTTTCAACTTATAAGCGTCAATTCTAAGTCTGCGTGGAGATGAAGGACGGCGCACGAACGTTGCGAGCAGATTGGCCGCAAATAATGTTACAGCGGTCATCTCAGTGATGGCGGAAACTGGAAGCCACGACCAAGCGGAACGGACTAAACCTTGATATGCAAGGATTTCTGAGCTGACGCGGAGTAGACATCCGAGGGCGAGCAGCAGGGTGGCCACAAACATAAGTTTGGAACTGAACAGCAGTCGCATCCCCGAGAAGGCTGGTAGTACCCGCTGTCCGATTGTAAACACCATCGTGGCGAGAAAACCGACGGTTAGAGCGTGGCGCGATGCGCCCCAAATTCCTCGTGGATTCTGGACTGAGGCAGCCCAAATTCCAAGACTGGCTGCAATCAAGGCCCACAAGTAAGCCAGACGAACGAAGACTGGAAAGCTCGTGTGCACACCCTTTACCTTGGCAGGACGCGCTGACGTTTCTAACAAGCGCAGCGCATACAAAGCAGTCATCAACCCGACGGCTAGCACTAGGCTTGCAGCCATTATCGAACCCGCGAATGCGGCCAAAACGCCGGCGGAGTTTAGCGCGACAGCCAGCAATAGAACTCTCCCGCGCACGGGACGTAGCCCGAGAAAAACGGAGAGCCACTTGGCGCTGAACCCCCAGACAAATGGAACCAGAAATCCCCAGGTCTGCAGAACCAGAAAACGTTGGTCGAAGTCCGCGGGTACTGCCGCCGACGTTCCGCGTAGTGCAAGAAACAATGTCACCCCAAAGTTGACGAGAAGCGTGAGGAGTAGGCCCACTGAGCCCGCAATGACTATGACCACCCATTCTTGCAGCTTGGTCTTGCCGGAGTCTCCAGGTCCGGACAGTTGGGTACGGTGGCCGGAAACCGTGCGAAAGAAAATCGCAAAAGCAGCTAATTCGAGGACCGCTGAAAACGGCAAAAGTACCCTCCACTCCCACTGATAGACGCTCGTCAACCATCGCACGCTAACCCCAACTGTCCACAACGCCCATGCTGACCACACTGCGGATAACGCAAATGAGTTCAGGCGGCGCAATTTCGGAATGGAATAGAAACCGATACCCAAGATGAATGTCCCGATCCAACCGAAGATCTGGGCGTGGCCGTGTGCCTGAATCCACGCGGGGGATACGGAATCTGCAGCGCGATGACTACTGATTGACAACAAATTCCAAACTCCTAGAAATGTTCCAGGCAGCAACATGAATATTAGTCCGGTGCTGATATAAAGCATCAGCAGACGCGACAGCGTCGTTTCACGCGCCGCAGTTATGTCGAAGATCTGTAGCGGCGTGAGCGGTCGGCCGGCTTCTTTCTCAACGCGAGTCGGTAGTCCGGACATGGTTTGTGCTCCGGTCACTCCGCCTTTTCCATTGCAATCGCGCGCGGAAACAGAATGTTGTTCTCCAGGTGAATGTGCTGGTGAAGATCGGCCTCAAAATCCGCCAGTGCTTTGTATAAGGTCTGGTAGCTGATGCACGCCTTAGGCGGAACGGTATAGCCACTGCTGGCCTCACGCATTGCACGCAACGCATTACCGGCGGACTCGTGCTCATGCTCCATCATTGAGACGGGGTTTTGCACGCTGCCAAACGGCGACGGCAGGACTGCTTCCTTTTGAATGAAAGCCTCCTCCATCCTTACTATGTATGGAAACAGCACCATCTCTTCTTTCATCATGTGTGTAGTCAGCTCTTGGACCAGGCCACGAAAACTAGCGCGAA
>JAYTFR010000035.1:0-48363 GCA_043734125.1 Acidobacteriota bacterium
CCACCAGAATCGCGCCATCCATCTGCGCCGCGCCCGTAATCATGTTCTTGATGTAGTCGGCGTGGCCCGGGCAATCTACGTGCGCGTAGTGCCGGTTCGGCGTCTCGTACTCGACGTGCGCCGTCGCGATGGTGATTCCGCGCGCTTTTTCTTCCGGAGCATTGTCGATCGAATCAAACGACCGGAACTGAATCTTCGGGTTGTGCTTGGACAACACTTTCGTGATCGCCGCCGTCAACGTGGTCTTGCCATGATCGATGTGACCAATCGTCCCTACGTTGCAGTGCGGCTTATTACGCTCAAATTTTTCTTTCGCCATTTCTTCTTTCCCTCTGCTCTTATGCTATTAGCCTTTAGCTCTTAGCTCGAACCCAAATCCCTGTCATTCCGAACCCCGATTCATCGGGGTGAGGAACCTGCTTTTCTGCCGCTCAGTAGTTCTGCCGCTCAGTAGTACTGATAAATCTTCTGAAACTTTGCCCGCAGTTCTGGGCCTACCTCTTCCAGCTTCGACAGGTAGAACTCTTTCATCTGCGCCTGGTCGGAAAGCGTCAGAGCTGAGCACAAAGCTTGGGCGCTCCCGCCTGCACTAACCGTGCCCACTTGCTCCAAAAGCCGCTTCGCGAGCACAGAATCAAAATCGCGTATGCGCAGCCCTGAGCTTGCTACTGTCTTCAGAAACTTCTGAAGATTGTCCGGAGCGAAAGCGGCAAGAATCGCGCTCTTCAACTCCCCAAACTCTTTTTCCTTCTCGACTTTAAGCGTTGCTTGTTCGAAAGCCACCGCACACCTCAAATAATGGAGCGGGAGACGGGAATCGAACCCGCGACCAACAGCTTGGAAGGCTGTGACTCTACCACTGAGTTACTCCCGCCCGAACCTCAGCTACTAAAGTCGCTTTGCAATCTTGCACTCAGCAGCACGACTAAAGTCGTGCCCTTCCCAACTTCCTTCACGAACTCTGGAGCCGATGATCAGGATTGAACTGATGACCTCTCCCTTACCAAGGGAGTGCTCTACCAACTGAGCTACATCGGCCTAAACTTAGCCGTTTCGTAGAGACGTTGCTTGCAACGTCTCATGTTTCCCGGCAAGACGTAGCAAACTACGTCTCTACGTCGTCTCCCTTGCCCGAGTGCGAGAAATCCTTGCGCCGCACCCACGTCCTCACCGCGAACATTGCCAGGATCGCCAAAGTCACACCGCGAACTCTGTGGTCGCTTAAAGTCGCGAAAGCCAACACGCCTAGCGCTACGAACGCCACCATCGCAAGTGCCAATCTCTTCGTCACAACTGCAGATCCCTCGCAAAGCGCTTCGGGATTTCGCCAGCGGACTACCGGCTTCGTCACCACTCAGCCTCATGCCCGCTTTACGGCTCAACCTGGTGCACAGGGAAGGATTCGAACCTTCGTACCTCGCTAGGAGGGACAGATTTACAGTCTGTTGGCTTTAACCACTCACCCACCTGTGCAGAACTCAGCTCTCAGCAATTAGTCGTAGCCAATACCCAATTCGACTCAGCTAAGGGCTAAAAGCTAATCCCTAAAGCCTTTTCAGACACGCCGCAACGTCACTCGCCGCGATTTGCGCCACTGGGGATCAGAATGCGCGTCAGAACCGATCCGCGCTACCAACTCATCTGGGAATTCCCTTATGGAGTGCCGATGGAAAAACTTTCTGCTCTGCAAACTACATTCTATGCCGAAACCGCCACTGAGCCTCTTCGTCCTCGCCAGGAATTCCGGCTGCGGGATCACGCCCGCAAACCGCCTCAAACTGGAGCTGACGGAGGGATTTGAACCCCCGACCCTCTGATTACAAATCAGATGCTCTACCAGCTGAGCTACGTCAGCAGGCGAGAGTCGATGCCAAAGCTCCGACTCCCACACTAATCCCTCTTTGTTTAACGGGACAATTGTAGAAGTTATCATACTGGTATTTAGGGTGCAAGGGCGAGAGACGAGTAGTGCCCCAAACAAACCGCCTATTTGGATCAAAACCCTCAACCGGCATCGCCCGCGACGATCAAATCAGCATTCAAGAACCACCGGTTGGGATTGGGAAGCGCGAGCGCATTCCTTGCCGAAACGTCTGAGCCGCGTGTGGGGCGCCCGGATGCTATTATTCTTATCCTTATCGTCCCCCGCAGATGCGACTTCGTCGACGAATCCCAGTTTTCATCGGGCTGCTGATCTTCCTCGCAGCCATAGCCATCGTCGTTCTGCTGCGCAAACATGCGCCGCCGGAAGCCGCACGCCTGCTGCCCGGGGCCGACGGCTTTGTGTACGTGAACCTGCAATGGATGCGCCGCGCAGACGTAGGCGGACATTCGCCCGCGGCGCAGCACGATCCCGAGTATGAGCGCTTCATCCAGGAAACCGGCTTTGATTTCGAGCGCGACCTGGCCCAGGCTGCCATTGCCGTTCATTACGCGAGTCCTGCAACGGGGGGCGAAACCCGCTACTCGGAAGTCGTGGTCGCGCAGGTCAACGGAGAAAAACTCCGCGGCTACCTGAAGAAGGTTGCGAACTCGGTTGAAAACTTCGAGCACGTCGATATTTTTAGCATCCCTGTGGAGGGCCACACCTTCCGCATCGCCATACTTGGAGTTGAGTTTTGCACCCCGCACCTGTGCACAATGATTGCCGGATCTAACCATCCTGGCGCGGAGGTCATTCACGGCATCGTCACCCGTTCGCACAAAATGGCTTCACCGTTTGCCGGGCCGGCGCTGCTGCGCCAGTTTTACAAGCGGGTTCCCCAGCTTCCTCTGCCCAGCCTGGGATGGGCGATCTTCAGCGTTAAGCCGGCTGCGGCCGGTGCCAATTCTCCGCTCGCCCTTCCCGGACCGGCAACCATCGTGGCGTCCGTCCAGTATCTGGGCGACGTGCATTTTCGCGCAGAAGCCTTCACCAAAGATGAAGCGGCAGCGCAGCATTTGAACTTGCAGGCCGGCAGCTTCCTTAAGATTTTCGAGTCCGCCGAATTTTCGGTATCGGGCCAGGAGCACGATGGCGATTTTGATAAGGCGATGAAGAGCATTCAAACTGAGCAAAGGCAGGATCGCGTGGTGCTCACCGCGAAAATCCCCTCTGCATTGGTGCGTAAGTTAGTTTCTGAAGCTCCTTCAGGGCTGGCTCCCGGCACGCCCCGAAACTGATGCCGCGCAGATTGCACCGTCAGCAAGCCGCTGTTCAGGTGTAACCTCACGGACCCGCTCGCATCAGTTCAGGCACGGGTACAATAAGCGAGCATGTCTAACGTTGGAATACCTGCGGCGTTTCTTGCCGGGCTGGTTTCGTTTCTCTCCCCCTGCGTGCTGCCGCTGGTGCCGGGCTATATTTCGCTGATCTCCGGGGTGGGGATTGAAGAACTGAAGACGCAGGAAGCCGCCTTGTTTCGCAAGGTGATGTTGAATTCCATCGCCTTCGTCCTGGGCTTCAGCATTGTTTTTGTGACGCTGGGGGCTCTTTCTACTGAAGTCGGCCAGCTGGCCGCAGAGTACAAGACCACGCTGTCGAGGGTGGCGGGGGTGCTGGTAATTGTTTTCGGACTGCACCTGACCGGCATCTTACGGATTAAGGCGCTCTATGCCGACAAGCGCCTTCATGGGGTGAAAGGCGGAAGCACGCCGTGGGGCGCATTTGTCATCGGATTCGCGTTTGCCTTTGGCTGGACGCCCTGCGTGGGGCCGATCCTCTCCGGGATTTTGCTCCTCGCAGCCAGAGAAAATTCTGTAAGCAAGGGGATTCTGCTACTCACTGTGTATTCGCTCGGCCTTGCAGTACCATTTTTACTGACTGCGCTCGGGATTGAGCGGTTCATGAAGTTTTACACCGGCTTTCGCCGGCACATGCATGTGATTGAAGTTGCCAGCGGGGCTCTGCTGATTGCCCTTGGATTGCTTCTCGTATTCGGCAAGTTTACGCTGCTGTCACATTATTTCTCGTTTCTCAATCGGTTCGTTCTGTAAAGGAGCTTCGTGAAACGCGATCCGGTAATTCTTATCGTCATAGCGGTCGTCATTTCGCTCATGCTGGTATTCGGAATTCAGAAGACCCGCCATAACCGCCAGCCGAGCGCGGGGAAGTTGCAGGGCCAACCGGCTCCCGACTTTAGCCTTGCTTCCCTCGATGGAAAGACGTTGAAACTTTCCGATTACCGCGGGAAAGCGGTGTTGTTGAACTTCTGGGCGACATGGTGCGAACCTTGCAAAATTGAGATGCCATGGTTTGTGCAACTCCAGCAGCAATACGGCCCGCAGGGTTTGCAGGTGCTTGGCGTCGCCATGGATGACACGGACCCGAAGGAGATCACGGCCTTCACTCACAAGATGGGCGTAAATTATCCGGTCGTCGTTGGCAAGGAAGCTGTCGGCGACCAGTACGGCGGAATTCCTTATCTGCCTTCCACGTTTTATATCGATCGCGACGGCAAGGTCATCGACCGGGTTTACGGACTGGTCAGCCGTTCGGAAATCGAGGACGACATCAAGAAGGCGCTTTCTGGCGCAGGATCGGTGGCAGCGAAGTGACGTCTCCACGCGCTCTTCAAACAATCGGCGCGCTGCTGATCCTGGTCACCGGGGCTGCGTCACAGGATTTTTCCGGCAACAGACAGCCAACCTTGAGCTACAGTCCCCCGGAACTCACTTCGATTGATCGCGGACATCTGGGCGGTGTGACGCTGCAGTTCCGGATTCCCGGGGGCTATCACATCAATTCCAATCAGCCGAAACAGGACTACCTGAAGAAGACTGACCTAAAACTCAGCCCGCCTACCGATATCGCCATTGCCGGCGTTACCTATCCTCCGGGCGAGGACCGCAGCTTTCCCTTCTCTCCGGATGAGAAATTGAGCGTATATACCGGGGACCTTGCTATCAAGGTGCTGGTCAGGCCTTTGAAGACGGTGCTACCGACAAAATACGCGGTGCACGGAGTTTTGAAATATCAAGCTTGCGACAACGCCGCCTGCTATCCGCCCAAGCAGTTGCCGTTCAGTTTTGAAGTCAAGGTGCTCAAGGGTACCGATGGGCGCAAGCAGGGCAATCCCGCTCAGAGCCCGCACGCGCATAAATAAGTTCCGGCGGAGTTTCACTCCGCCGGACGGGCGTGGGCGCCCGTCCCTACACGACCGCTGAAGAAATTTGGCCCGGTGAATTGGCCGCAGCTAGTTTCTCGACCGCTGCCAGGCGAGCCGTTGTTCTGTCTTTCCCCAGCGCGCACATGACTGCAAACAGACTCGGCGCAACGCCTTGCCCAGTGATAGCCACCCGCGCGCCGTTGATCAACGCGCCCGCCTTCACGCCCTTTTCGGCGGCGAACTCTCTCAGCACACGTTCTGTTTCCGGTTCGGTGAACTCCTGCAACTGCGCATAACGATGGCCAAGTTCCACGAGCATCTGCCAAACCATCGGGTCTTTCAAGAATTTTCCGACTGCAGCCGGGTCGGCTTCGAACTCGTCCGTAAAAAACGCCCGAAAGGATCCGGCAAAGTCTTTCAAACTTCGAGCCCGCGATTTCAGCAGGTCGATAGTCGAAAGCAGCCAAGCTCGATCGCGAGCTGGCAGATTCAATCCGGCACGCTTCCACTCTTCTTCGATCAGCGGCAACAGGCGTTCAGCGGAATAGGCGCGAATGTACTCCGTGTTAAACCAGTCGAGCTTCGCCCGGTCAAAGACCGCGTTCGACCGGGAAATCGCGTCTAAGCCAAAAAGCAGGATAAGTTCCTCGTCGCTCAAAACTTCCGGCGAGCCTTCCGGCGGCGTCCATCCCAGCAGCGCTAGAAAATTACGGAACGACTCGGGGACGATTCCCTCTTCGCGGTAAGCGGTGACACTGGTTGCGCCGTGGCGCTTGCTGAGTCTCGTCTTGTCAGCGCCCAGGATCAGCGGCACATGGGCGAATACCGGCAGGGGTTCCCCCAGAGCCTTGTAAAGCAGTACCTGTTTGGGCGTGTTCGAAATGTGGTCAGCGCCGCGAATGATGTGGGTGATGCGAAGGTCGATGTCATCGGCGACCACGCTCAGGTGGTAAGTAGGATTTCCGTCCGACCGCAGCAGCACGAAGTCCTCAAGTTCCGAGTTGGAGAATTCGACCTTCTCGAAAACCGCGTCCGCGAACGACGTCGTCCCGCCTTCGGGAATCGCGAAACGCAAAGCTGCAGGCTCCCCTGCAGCCTTACGGCGTGTGGCTTCACCAGGATCAATCTTCCGGCACGTGCCCTCGTAGCGCGGCGGGCGGCCATCTGTCGCGGCCTTCGACCGCCGCGCGTCAAGTTGCTCTTTGGTGCAAAAGCAATAGTAGGCGGCGCCTGACTCCAGCAACTTTGCGGCGGCCGCACGGTAGAGATCCATTCGCTGGGTCTGATAGTACGGGCCTTCATCCCAATGGATGCCGAGCCACTGCAAGCCTTGCAGGATTCCCTCGACCATCTCGGGCGTCGAGCGTTCGAGGTCAGTGTCTTCGATACGGAGAACCAGCGTTCCACCAAAATGCCGCGCGAAGAGCCAGTTGAAAAGGGCGGTACGGGCACCTCCAACGTGCAGATAACCGGTCGGGGAGGGAGCGAAGCGAACCCGCGGTTTTTCGGAAAATTCCTTGAGGGCGGCGGGAACTGGCATCTTTTAGTAACCGGGGTAACCAGTCTGGATGTTAAGGGGCTGATTGGTGAGCGTCAAGCAACAGGCAGCCATTGGTACGAAAGGCACCAATCCCGAAAAAACACTATTGTTTCGGGCTTCAACCTATGGAAGCATTGAGTTGCGCTTCCCCGCAGAAGGGTAGAGGCACGTCTTGTTGCCTCCTCATGAATAACTCTGTCATCTCGACGCTGGTTTTGCCTGGTGTCGTCCCGCTCCTGCTGTTCCTGCTGTTCACGTACCTCTACGTGCAGAGTCGGCAGCCGTACTTCCGGGCGTGGCAAATGGCTTGGGCGGCATACACCCTGCATTTTGGTCTGGATGAATGGGCGAAAACCGCACCCGGAAATCGGCCTCTGGAGCTCGCGGCTTCCATCCTTCTGGTGGTGATGTCGCTTTGCATTCTGGTTTCAACACGTGTCACCCGGCGGCTGACGAGTACGGAACGTGCAGAAGCGCTGCGGCCTCGCTGGTACGAATTGCTAGCCGGCGCGGTGGGAGTTGGACTCGCGGTATGGGACTTTGTTTCCCATCCCCCGGGCACGATGGCAAATCCGCACCAGCGCCTGGAGATCGGGATTGCTGCTGCGCTTACGTACAGCTCGTTCCATTTTTACCTGGCGGCGCAGAGGAGAAGCTCTCCCGCGTTCTACTTGCTTTGCCTCTCGCTTGCGTTCTGGGCTGTGCTGATGCTTTTGGGGCAATACCGACCGTGGTTGTCAGAGATTTTTGGAGTCTCAGGCCAACTGGGCCCGATTCCCCAGATGCTGATGGGGATTGCCATGGTGATGGTGCTTTTTGAAAACGAGCGCAATGCCGTCCAGGAAAATGCGCTGGCGTTTTCAACCTTGGGAGTGGACCCGACGCGACTGCTTTCGTCGAGCGATCTCGCCCCGAGCATGCAGAGCATTCTCGACCGCCTGGTGGCGCCTCTGCCGACCAGCCGGGCCGCGATCTGCATTTCAGAACGCTGGCGCGCGGTATTACCTTCGGTTCAATTGGGTTTTTCCCCGGCTTTTGCGGCCGCGCTCGATACCAGCGGAGCCAGTGAATACGTCTGCGAACTGGCTTACAGGCGCGGCGGGTTCTTCACTTTTCGCAATGTTCCGGAAATGACCGAGCCCCTTCCGGTTTTT
Organism: Acidobacteriota bacterium; assembly: GCA_043734125.1. Lineage (GTDB taxonomy): Bacteria > Acidobacteriota > Terriglobia > Terriglobales > Acidobacteriaceae > Gp1-AA145. Next base: position 7,782 of record JAYTFR010000035.1, read on the forward strand.
CCAGGTGGACGTTTTGAGCAGTTTCGGCGAGCCATGGCGGCGGACCACATTCGCAACGTCACCGTCGTCAGCCTGCAGACCCGTGAACACAACTTCGGGGTATTGCTGTTCCCGCATGCGGAGCGGCACCTGTTCGGCGCATCGAATCTGCGCCTGCTGATCGGGCTGGCCCTGCAGATCGGGCTTACGCTCGAGAATTACGTCGTCATGCACGATGCTCAGCGCCGCACCAAGGAATACCAGCTCCTTACCCAGATCGGCCAAGCCATCAGTTCGCGACTCGACCAGCAGGAAGTTCTTCGCGCCCTGCATAAAGAACTTGGACAAATTTTCGACACTTCGAATTTTTATGTTGCCTTTCTCGAAGGAGACGAAATCGTCTTCCACCTTGAAGTGGAGGATCTGCAAGTTATGCCGCGCCGGAAGAGGAAAGTCTCCAACGGTTTGACCGAGTACATCATGCGGACCGGACAGCCGTTGCTGATCCGCTCGGACCTCGATCGGGCCCGGGAGCGCATGGGAATCACTTTTACTTCTAAACGTCCGGCGAAATCGTTTTGCGGCGTGCCCATCGTCGTGAACGGGAAGGCGTCGGGAGTGATGGTCGCGCTGAGCATCCAGCAGGAGCACGTTTTCCAGCAGCGCGATTTAGATGTGCTGAAGACCGCTGCGGGGCAGGTCTCAGTCGCTATCGAAAACGCTAAGCTCTTCGGCGAGGAGCAGCGTCGATCCAAGCAGTTTGCCTTTCTGAACAACGTTTCCAAGACTGCTATTTCCAGCGAGGACGCCGAGCAGATGCTCGCGGAAATCGTGAGACACATCCAGAAGAATTTCCAGTTCGATCATATCGGTATCGGCATTCTCGACTATGCCACCAAAGAAATTGAAATCCGCGCGGAAGCCGGAACTACCGCCCATGAAAAAGGCAAGAAGGTTGCTGTCACCCACGGAATCGTGGGAAGGGTGGCCCGCACTGGGGAAACCGTACTGGTTCGGACCATCACCGATGACAAGATGCAGGGCTTGCTGCCAGCATCGCGTAGCGTGCTGTGCATTCCGATCCGCTATGGAGAGTCCACGCTGGGAATTCTGAATGTCGAAAGCCAGAACGAAGACGCCTTTTCAGCGGACGACCAGCTGGTCATGAACACGCTGGCCGACTTGCTGGCCACAGCCTTGCACAATTCCTTCGTTTTTCAGAAGCTGCAGCAACAGTCGATCACGGACGGGCTGACCAGTATCAAAACTCGCCGCTTCTTCTGGGAATCTCTCTCCGGCGAGTGGAAACGCGCTTCCAGATCGGGACGGTCGTTCTCTGTGGTGCTGATCGACCTGGATAAATTCAAAGAGGTCAACGACAACTTCGGCCATATGGAAGGCGACCTGGTGCTGGCGCGGGTTGGCCGGCTGCTGGAACAGAAATGCCGCCAGTCGAATGTAGTCGCGCGCTACGGCGGCGATGAATTTGTGATTCTAATGCCGGAGACCGACGCCGAACAGGCCCAAACCCTTGCCGAACGCCTGCGCTTGTGGCTGGCGACCGACCCCATGCTGAGCGAGCACCATATTACCGGCAGCTTCGGCGTGGCAAGCTTCCCCCAACATGGTTTTTCCGCGGAAGACATTCTTCGCGTCGCTGACGACGGCATGTACATCGCGAAGAAGGCGGGCGGTGACCGCGTCTCTGTAGTGGAAAGCAGCAGCACCAACAGCGATTCGGCGGCACAACGCCAGCTAGTGGCTGGTTATGTGGAAGGTTTTCTGCAGCGCGAAATTACTGGCCCAGAACAGGTAGATGAACTGGTGGGCACTCTGCGAAAACTGTCGACCGGGCCCGAGCATGGCAATCTGCCGCTTCTTCGAGATTCGATCGAGGCGCTGACCCGCGCTGCCGAGGCCCGGGAAATGAACGCAGGTGGACACGGCGAAGCGGTTGCCCAGTACTGCGAAATGATCGGGCGCGCGCTGACGCTTCCTCCCGAGGAAGTTCGGAACCTGGCGTTTGCCGGACAGGTGCACGATGTGGGGAAAATTTTCATTCCAGAGCAATTGCTCAATAAAGAAGGTTCGGTCTCCGAAGATGAGTTTGAACACTTGAAGACGCATTCCCGGTTGGGCGCCGAAATCCTCAGCACACTGCCCAACAGCGAAGACATGCAGAACGCTGTCGCGTTTCATCATGAGCGAGTGGACGGGACCGGCTATCCCGACGGATTGAAAGGCGAAGAGATTCCACTGTGGGCCAGAATTGTGGCGGTTGCAGATGCCTACGTCAACCTCACCAGCGACCGCACGCTGACTCCAGGGAAAAGTCGCGACCAGGCCATGGCCGAACTGGAAAAACTGAGCGGCCTGAAATACGACGGCATGCTGGTGCGGGTGCTCGCCCGCGAACTAAAGTCAGAAAGAGCATTGTTCGGCGAGCAATAATCAGGCGCGCCGGATACCGATTCCTTTGCGGTTCATCCAAAAAGTAAACCTCTCTGCGTGAATGCCGTAGTAGATTTTTAACCATGGACTTTTCTTTCGACCCAGAGCAGCTGGCATTCCGCGATTCCGTACTCAAATTCGCGAAAACCGAACTCCACGACGACATGATTCAGCGCGACCGTGCCGGCGACTTCAATGCCGCGGCCTTCAAGAAATGCGCGGAGTTTGGGCTTCAGGGCCTGCCGATACCCGCCGAGTACGGCGGATCCGCTTCCGATCCACTTACCGTCGTCGTTGCAATGGAGGCCCTTGGCTATGGCTGCCTGGATAACGGCCTGCTCTTCAGCATCAATGCGCAAATGTGGAGCTTTGAACTGCCCATCCTGGAATTCGGCACCGAGGAGCAAAAGAAGAAATACCTGCCGCCGCTTTGCCGAGGAGAAAAAGTCGCCGTGCACGCGATGACCGAACCAGAGGCTGGCTCCGACGCCTTCAGCCTGCGCACGCTGGCCGTCAAAAAAGGCGACAAGTACGTTTTGAACGGCACCAAAATGTTCATCACGAACGCGCCTATAGCGGACTGGATTCTGGTGTTTGCCACCGCCGATCGCGAAAAGGGCGTCCAGGGCATTTCCGGATTTATTGTCGATCGCGGCACGCCCGGACTTAAAACACCTCACCATCTCGACAAAATGGGCCTGCGCACTTCTCCCATGTCGGAAGTGGTTCTGGAAGATTGCGAAGTCCCGGAGGGAAACCGACTTGGCCCCGAAGGCGCGGGGTCAGCGATCTTCAATTGTTCGATGGCGTGGGAGCGCGGCGCGATTCTTGCCAGCTACCTGGGAACCATGCAACGCCAAATTGAAACCTGCGTGAAATATGCGCGCGAAAGAAAGCAGTTTGGCAAACCCATTGGGCGCTTTCAGGCCGTAGCGCACCGGATCGCGAACATGAAGGTGCGCCTGGAAGCTGCACGCCACCTTGTTTATCGCGTCGCGTGGACCAAACAGCAGGGGAAATCTGCAGTCCTTGAGGCGGCGGTGGCGAAACTGTTCGTCAGCGAGAGCTTCGTGCAGTCGTGCTTGGACGCCATTCAGATTCACGGCGGCTATGGCTACATGACCGACTTCGGAATCGAGCGCGATCTGCGGGATTCTATTTCCGGAACCATCTATTCCGGCACTTCCGAAATTCAGCGCAACATCATTGCCGCAATGCTGGGGTTGTCGAAAGTGGAATAGGTTTTTGTCTGGTGCGGCACTCTTCCGCGCCCTTTCGCAGCCTAAGACCTGAGGAAACTAGCTGGATTCGCCGCGGGCTTTGCGAATGGCCCCGGCAAGGCTTTGCACGCTTTCGAAATCCTTGGGGCTACCCGAGGTCAGCAGCGTCACGCCGTATTGCTGCTCGATGTAGCCGAGGATCTGCAGCAAGCCGAGGGAATCGACTTTGCCGGACGAAATCAACGCTTCGGTTTCTGTGACGCCGCCTTCCGGCACAACGTCACGTGAGATAAATTCCTGCAGATCGCTTTCAATAGACAAGGTTGTGGCTCCGAAGAATCATTTTCGCGCAGCGCGCGGTTTCAGGAAAATGGCAGGTTTGGTACGCATTGCCTACACCGTCACGCGGCTCTGCCATTCGCGCAGCAGCAACTGCCGGTCGGTCTTCCCGGTGGAGGTCAGCGCCATGACTGAACGTATCTCAATTTGTTCGGGAACCATGTAGGTGGGAAGAAAACGGCTGCAATACGCGCGCAACTGGTTGGCGTCGGGTTTCTGCCCTGCCCTGGGAACGACCGAAGCAACAATGCGATTGCCAATTGCGGGGTCGGGCAGCGGAACGGCGATGGCTTCGAGCACCTCCGGATGGCCCGAAAGCACACTTTCGATTTCTCCGAGTTCCACGCGGAAGCCGCGCGTCTTGACCATGTGATCGCGCCGTCCCAGGAATTCGTAGTTGCCGTCGGCTTGAAGTTTCACGAAGTCGCCGGTGCAATAAGCTAGGCCTTTCCCGTTCGATCCCTTTCGCGGATCAGGCACCAGAGTGGCAGCGGTGCGTTGCGCGTCATTCCAGTAGCCGCTCATCAGGTTGCCGCCTTTGGCCCACAGCACGCCTTCCATGCCTTCGCCTACGACGTCACCGGCGTCGTTCAGTACGAACGTTTCCATATGCTCGCAGGCGCGGCCAATGGAAATCGGCGCGGTGCGCTCTTCGGGAATTTCGGGCACTTCGTAATACGTGCAGACATTGGTTTCGGTCGGGCCAAACAAATTGAACAGTCCGACATTCGGCAGAGCTCGCCGCAGACGGCGCAGCTGTGGCGTGGGAAACACTTCCCCGGCAAAGAAAAGAATTCGCAGCGCGGGCAAGCCATGTTTCTCAATCTCGTCCGCGTTGAGCATGGCGACTAGAATCGACGGCACCGAATACCAGACCGTGATTTTGGTTTCGGTGATCAGCTTTACCAGGTGTGCGGCCAGCATTCCCTCGAGACTTGAAATCAAGCGCAGGCTCGCACCCGATCCCAGTGACGCATAAAGGTCAGAGATGGAGAGATCGAAATGAAACGGCGCATGGCTGGAAAAAACATCTTCTGCGGTAATCGAAAACCTTCGCTGCACCCACTGCGTAAACGCGAGGCCTGACAGATGCGCGTGCATGACGCCTTTGGGCGTTCCCGTCGATCCGGACGTGTAGAGAATGTAGGCGAGGTCCTCTGGAGACGCCTCAGGCAACTCAGCCGCTTTCCGGGCCGCGGCTCGCGCGAATGTTTCGATGGAAACAGTTCCCGGCAGCTGCGTCCCGGCGATCGCGTCTTCCGGCGCGTCGATGATGACTTTGCGTGGCGACAGGCCTTCGAGGAACAGGCCGAGTGACCCAAGCCGCGGCTGGTCGGCAATGATGGCGGCGAATCCGCAGTCGTCAGCAATCGTTCGGCACCGCCGCCACGGCGCACGCGGATCAAGCGGAACATACGCCGCTCCCGCCGCCATCGTTCCCAGAATTGCCTGGACGCAGCTCGGCGTCTTGTCCATCCATATGCCGACGCGATCGCCGCGGCCGACTCCTGCCTCACCCAGAGTCGCGGCGATTCCCTCAGCGCGAGCGATTAGTTCGCCGTAGGTGCACGATGCGTCCGCGGTCCAGATTGCCGTTTTCGACGCAGGCACCCGGGCGGCTGCATCCCGCACAAGTGCCCATAGCGATTGCGTTTTCATATTCTGGCGATTCTCAACAAACTTGGTCTGATCCTAACGCGCCTCCGCCTTGCGCAGCATGCGCGCGCGAATCTCGTTTACAACCTCCAGATCGTTTAAGGGAACGTCTGGGTGATCGACCAGCGCGTGCAATACGCGCTCGAAATCGACTGCCATGCCGGCGATGGTTTCTTCCTTGAAAAGGTCGGTGCTGTACTCGAAAAACCCCGCAGCCCCGCCAGTTGCGACAAGTTCAAGCGAAAGATCGAACTTGGAAGTAGCGTTGTCAATCCATTCCGGCGGAGACACTTGGAGTCCATGCAACGGCAACACTGGAACCGGGTCTTTGACCACGCGGAAATTCACTTGAAAAAGCGGCATGCGTCCTGCAGCCCGCGGCGGACGAACGATCTCGACAAGCTTGTCGAACGGCAGGTCCGCATGCGCAATTGCGCCCAGGATCACGCGGCTCACCTTCCCAAGCAATTGGCGGAAGGTTGGATTGCCGGACAAATCGCTGCGAAGAACTAGCGTGTTGACGAAGAATCCAATCATGGGCTCGATCTCAGCACGACGACGACGCGCAATCGGAGATCCCACGCAAATGTCTTCGGTACCCGTGCAGCAGAAAAGGAAAACGTTGAATGCCCCGAACAGGCTCATGAAGGGCGTCACGCCGCTCTGCAGGCTCAACGCCTTGGCGGCATCAAGCAACTCGTCCGAAAGCACCATCGGGTAGCGTTTGCCCGCGCGCGTAGGTACAGACGGCCGCGGAAAATCCGCAGGCAGATTCAATTCCGCGGGCACATCCTTCAAATGCTCTTTCCAGAAGGCGCCCAAACGCTCCAGCATCTCGCCCTGCAGGAACTGGCGCTGCCACAGGGCGAAATCGGCAAACTGAATCGGCAATTCGGGAAGTTCAGGTTTCTTCCCTGCTGCGAAGTGCGCGTATAGTTCCGCCACCTCGGCATACATCAGTGCAGTCGAGCGAAATTCCCACGCAATGTGATGCGAGACGTGCAGAAAGATCCACTCATCGTCCTGCATACGAAGCAGCACGCCGCGAAGCATGAGATCACGCGACAAGTTAAAGCCGCGATAAGCCAGTTTTGTCAGTAGTAGTCGGGCCTTGGGCTGGCGCTCTTCCGGATTCAGTCGCCTCAGGTCGAACTGCTTGAGCTCGACTTTCCATTGATCGGCCAGAACCGGCACCGGCGTGCCACCGACGTTGTCAAACGCCGTGCGCAGAATCTCATGCCGTCCGACCAGCGCATCGAGCGATTTCTGCAGAGCCGCGACGTCGAGTGGCCCCCGAATCGTCATCGCATAAGGAATGTTGTACGTCGGGTCGGCGGGTGAAAGCTGATCGAGGAACCACAGCCGCTGCTGCGAGAACGACAAGGGACACGCGTCCCCGGGCGCGCGCTTCGCGATGGCGTAGCTACGCACTTCACCCCCGGTTCGGGTCACGACTTGGGACGTCGGGCTACTGACGGCGGATCCTCCGCACCACATCCACTGTGCTGAGCTTCATGTCCGGATTTGCCATTAGCACCGGGAGGAGGGCATGAAAATCTTCAGCCATGCGGGCAATGGTTTCTCTCTCGAACAAGTCCGTATTGTATTCAAAATAGCCCCGCGACTGGGGAGACGAAGGTAACTCCAGCGCGAGATCGAATTTGGCCGTGTTGTTGTCCACCAGGTCGAGCGACTCGGTTTCAAGGCCGGCGAGTTCCAGTTTTGCGGGGCTGGCATTTTGCACGCGAAAATTCACCTGAAACAAAGCATTGCGGCTCAAATCCCGCGGCGGACGCACGGCTTCAACAATCTTCTCGAATGGAAGTTCCTGGTTGGCGATGGCACCCAGCGTGGTTTCGCGCACGCGCCCCATCAGCTCGCGGAACGTCAGATCGCCGGAAAGCTGGGTGCGCAGAACCAGGGTGTTGATGAACATCCCAATGATGTCGTTGGTCTCTTTGCGGCGCCCGGCGAACGGCGATCCCACGGAAATGTCGGTCTCTGCCGTGTAGCAGTGCAGGAAAACATAGAAGCAGGAAAGCAGCAACATGTAGAGCGTTGCGCCACTCTGCTGTGCAACTCGATGCGCCACAGTGAGCAGTTCCGCGCTAAGGGGTACCGGGTGCTTCGCGCCATTCAACCGCTGCACCGCAGGGCGGGCGTGGTCGGCAGGCAACTCCAGTTTTGCGGGAGCGCCGCTCAGTTGCTGTTTCCAATAGGCGGCAAGTTTGTCGAGAAACTCGCCTTGCAGAAACTTTCGCTGCCACACAGCGAAGTCAGCGTACTGCAGCGGCGGCTCGGGCAGTTCGCATTCCTTCTCTTCACAGAAGGCCGCATAGAGAGGCGCCAGCTCCTGGTAGAAGATGACTTTCGACCGCAAGTCCCAGGAAATATGGTGCGAGACGTGAAGCAGAATGTGCTCGTCATCCGCCCTCCGGTAGAGCGTGGTGCGGATCTTGAGGTCCTTTGCCAGGTTGAAGGGGCGCGCCGCATCTTCTTTGAGCAACGCGGGAAGTTTGGCCAAGCGCTCTTCCTGCGGCATGCTCCTGAGATCAACATGGCCCATTTCCACCGACCACTGCTTGGCCACCAGCGGCAGAGGCTGGCCTTTGAAATTTAGAAAGAGGGTTCGCAATACCTGGTGACGTCCCACGACGGTATCGAGGGCGCGCTGCAGTGCCGCCACGTTCAACGGCCCGCGAATGCGTACGGGATAAGGCACGTTGTACGCTGATGCGCCAGGCGTGAGCTGATCCACCAGCCACAACTGCTGCTGCCCGAAAGAAAGAGCGCGCAGGTCTTTGGCAGTGCGAGGCGAAATCGCGTAGGCGGCATCGGGAGCAACCGCCGCTTTCTTCAGCCTCTGTTGGAGGAGAATCTGCTTCTCTGGGGAAAGCTGCTGCAGCTTTTTCTCGAGTTCGGACGAGAGGCCTGGTTTCAACTGGCTAAGCCCCGCATGCTTGCTTCCTTAAGGCCGGCAGCCGCAACCCGGAGCGTAAGGTATTGGCCGCAATAGCGTTCCATAGTTTCCCTCACACTCTCACCCCTCTTGCATGGCTCACCCTGTCGCCATGGCTGATCATATAAAAATACCCGCCGCGCAGAAAGTCCGGCGTTAGCCTGGTCTTGCAAATAGTAACGCCTCAATCTTCGGCTTGTTCGTTACTTAAGTAAAAGGTACTAAAAGGCTTGCCAATGTTGACTGCAGGCAGGTGTAGAGCCGTGCACCAGCGGCAAAATGCCCGGTTGTCTCTGGACATCAGGGTGTTTTTGTGAGAACCTTGCCCTTAAAAATGTGGTCCGTTGAGTGTCTTCTCTATCCCCAAGATCGACGCTCAGGCCGAGTTGATTGAACCGTATCTGGGCTCTGTTTTCCTCTCCCACTAAGCTTGGCGCCTGACATCACTTATATGAATGGAAGCTACGAACTTGTCATAAAACCCCGCAGCGGCTGGCAGGCCATCGACTGGCGGGAGGCATTCCTGCATCGCGAACTTTTGGGGTTCCTGATTTGGCGCGATATCAAGATTCGCTACCGGCAGACCATGCTGGGCGGGCTGTGGGCGGTGTTGCAGCCGATGATGGCCATGCTGATTTTTACGTTTGTTTTCAATCGTCTAGCCGGAGTCAAAAGCGACGGGCCGCCGTATCCCCTTTTTGTATTCGCCGGGCTCGCGCCCTGGGTATTTTTCTCGAATGCCGTCACTGCCTCGAGCAACAGCCTGGTCGCGAACCAGCAACTGGTGGGAAAGATTTATTTCCCTCGCGTGTTCATCCCTGTGGGGGCGGTCCTCGCGTTGTTGGTTGACCTTGGGTTCAGCCTTCTGCTGTTGCTAGGCCTGATGATTAAATACCACTGGGCTCTGACGTTTCACGCGCTGATGTTGCCGGTTTTTATTCTTGCGGCATTGCTTTCGGCGAGCGGACTGGGCTTGGTTTTTTCCGCACTGAACGTCAGTTTCCGCGACGTGAAATATGCTGTGCCGTTCATCGTGCAAATGGGACTTTTCATGACACCAGTGATCTATCCGGTCAGTTACCTGCCGGCTCGACTGCGGCCGCTGCTGGCCCTGAATCCGATGACGGGCGTCGTTATGGGCTTTCGTTCCGCCCTACTTGGCACGGCGATGGACTGGAGCGTTGTCCGCCTGTCGCTGATCGTGAGCGCAGCTTTATTCATGCTTGGACTCTTGATTTTCAGGCGCATGGAGCGCCGGTTTGCTGACATTATCTAATGCCACCGATTATCGAGTTTCGCAATATTTCGAAGGAGTACAAGCTGGGCGGAGCCGTGCGTCAGCAGGAGACCTTTCGCGAACTCCTGATGCGGAAGCTGCGCTCGCCCCTGCAGCGCAGCACCGGCGCCGCGACCCAGTCCAGTTTTTGGGCGCTTCAAGATGTCAGCTTCGACGTAAATGCGGGCGAGGTAATCGGAATCATCGGCCGCAACGGCGCCGGCAAGAGCACGCTGCTGAAAATCCTCTCGCGCATCACCGACCCCACGACAGGCTCTATTCACGTCCGTGGACGGCTCGCAAGCCTTCTCGAAGTTGGCACCGGGTTTCATCCAGAACTTACTGGGCGCGAGAACATTTTCCTGAATGGCGCGATTCTCGGAATGCGCAAGACGGAAATTGTTTCCAAATTCGATGAAATCGTCGCCTTCTCAGAAGTCGAAAAGTTCCTCGATACTCCGGTCAAACGCTACTCCAGCGGAATGTATGTCAGGCTGGCATTTTCGGTGGCGGCGCATTTGAATCCTGAAATTCTGGTCGTCGATGAAGTTCTCGCCGTTGGCGACATGGCCTTTCAGAAAAAATGCCTGGGGAAAATGAGCGAGGTCAGCCAAGGCGGGCGGACGGTGATTTTCGTTTCTCATAACATGGCCGCCGTACAGAATCTTTGCCAACGCGGAGTCGTGCTCTCCAACGGCAAGGTCCTTTTCAACGGCGGCTCCGAAGACGCTATTCAGCAGTACCTGCACAGCGTTGCGGGCACGGCTGCCCAGGGGCACGTGATTGACCTGGCGAATGCGCCACGCACGGCGAAAAAGATCCGCCCCAAACTGCTGGAGCGCATGGAGTTTTACACCGACAGCGATCGGGTGATGCCGGGCACCATGCCGATGGGCGCCGCGCTGAAAATGCGAGTGAACTTCAACTTTCCCGAGCCGGTCGAAAACTTCGATGTTGGAATCGGCTTCGACAACGTCTATGGACAACGCGTCTTCACCGCCCACAGTTCGTTTGAACCGCAGCTCGTCGGCGGCGAGCACGTCGGCCCGCAGACTTATGTATGCAACATTCCCAGCCTCACGCTGGTGCCGGGGGAATACGTTCTGCGCGTGTGGCTGGACATCAGCCGCCGCGAAATTGACCTCGTGAGCGAGGCAGCCCGAATTCAGATCATCGAGTCCGACTACTACGGCACGGGTCGTGTTCCCTGGAACGGCGTCTTCGTGCTCAAGCATCACTGGTTCACGGAACGCGGAAGTGGCGTCAGTTCAAATTCCTAGCTGGGGCAATTCCTGCAAGCGACGCTCATCCCATGACTCAAACCTCGGCACGCCATCGGCCTCAAATCGTCGCGGGCCTCGCTGTGCTCGTTGTATTGCTCAGTTCCGGGCGAGAAGCCCGCAGCGCTTCTTGCGATTATAAAAACGGCGGTTACTGCCGGCTTCCTGTGAACGGCGTGACTCGCAGGTATGTCCTGCACGTTCCTGCGAATTTTCAGCCCGGATCAAGCGCCCTTGTAATCGCCTTCCACGGCGCAAGAGGCAACGGAGCCGAGTTCGAGGAATTAACCCAACTGGACAAGACCGCCGACCGCAATGGATTCGCGGTCGCATACCCCGACGGCCTGCCCAATTCCGGAGGCGCGACGTCGTGGAACGCGTATTTCAATCCCACCTACGGCGGTTATGCCCCCGATGACTCAGCTTTCACCCGTAAACTGATTACGACGCTGCTGGCGAACCTTCGCCCTGATCCAAAGAAAATTTACGCGACTGGACTCTCCGCCGGCGGTCACATGGCGCACCGGGCAGCGATTGACATCTCGGACCTGGTCGCAGCGGCTGGTGTGATTGCTGGCAGCGTATGGGTTCAGCATGCAGAAGAAACTCAGAGACCTCCGCGCCCCAAAGCTCCCGTTTCCATTCTGATTGTGCACGGCGATGACGATGAGGTTGTGAAGTACTGCGGCGTGGAGAACGCTAAAATAACCGAAGCCTCGCAAGACGAGAGCTTCGACTACTGGGCGCACGCGAATTCCTGCGCGTCAGTGAGCGTAGCCTCGAGCCTTTGCACCGCGCGTTTGGGAAGCCCCACGTCGGTCATGGTTAAATCTGCCACGGGTTGCAGCACCGGCACGGAGGTTCGCTTTATACGATTAGTGGGCGCTTTGCACGGGTGGAGTGCGGGGCAATTGAATGTCCCGCCCGGGAACCACTTCAGGCCTTACAATTCCACCTTGAATTCCTCGACGGGCACCACGACTAACGACATTCTGTGGAAATTCTTCGCGGCGCACCCGAAGCAATAGGCCGATTTCCGCAACCATCGCGATGACACGAATCCATTTCACTCCGCAAGATCTCGACCGGTTCAGCCAGGCAAGCCACGATCAAAATCCACTGCACCTTTCCGAGGAGTACGCGCGGAGAACGCCTTATGGGGGGCGAGTCGTCTTCGGCGTGCTCGATGGGATCACGGCGCTCGGGTTGGTTGCCGACCGTCCCGAGCAGGTTCTCTCTTCGGTGGAGTTTGAGTTTTTCGACACTGCGCTTCTGGGAATCGATTACAGCGTTCAGGTTCGCGAACCCGAAGCTGGAGAAAACGACGAGACCGAGATCGCAGTGCAGGTGATGGATGGCAGGCGCCCAGTGCTCGAAGCTCTGCTCGGGTTCCGCAAAGGCAGCCCAGCGAAATGGACACCAGGCGCCGCGCATGCTGATGCGACGCACCCACGCGAACTCACAAGTAGTGAATTGCCGGTCGGACATCGCTCTACAGGCAAGTACGGTCCCGCAGAGGCCGAGTTTTCCCAGCTGCGTTCTCATCTCGGGATGAACAAATCCTGGCTTGCGCCGCAGCAAGTCGCTGCGTTGCTGTGGGCCAGCTATCTGATTGGAATGGAAATGCCCGGGAAGCGCGCCCTGTTCTCGCGGCTCCGGATGGAATTTGAAGACGTTCGCGCTGTGAGCGCGCCGTTCGACTACGAAACGGAAATCAGGGCGGTGAGCGCGGTCGGCGAACTGACCATCGCGGGAACGCTTTCTAGTGCCGGTGAAGTTTGGGCGCGAGTTGAACTCGCCGCGCACGTGCGCGAAGATGTGCCTGCGATCACAGTTGCCAGCGTGGAGAAGGTTGTCGGGCGAAGCCAGTCGCTTGCCGGAAAAGTGGCGCTTGTGACCGGAGCAAGCCGTGGCCTGGGCTCGGCGATAGCTTACGCGCTGGCGCTGCAAGGCTGCAACGTGGTGGTGAACTTCGCGCGAAATCGCGAAGCTGCGGAAAAGCTGCGAGACTCTTTGTCTTCCGCTACGAGCAAAATTCTCCTCGACCAGGGGGACGCCGGCAGTCTGGAGTGGTGCAAACAAGCCGCCGCGCGGGTGACCGAGCAATTTCGCCGGCTCGACTTCCTGATCTGCAACGCTTCTCCGCCCTTGCTCCCGCTTTGGCTCGAACCCGATTCCGCCGAACGTGTCAGCGACTTTCTAAATTCCAGCTTGGCCATGATCAGTTTCCCGCTGATGAGTTTTTTACCTCTTCTTGCAGAAAACAAAGGCTGGAATGTGCTTATTTCTTCGGTCGCGGCCACCCAGCCGCACCCGCATTTCCCCCACTATTCGACTGCCAAGTGCGCGGCGGAAGCTCTGGTACGCTCCGCAGCCACCGAATACCGAACCATGAGTTCTCTCATTGTCCGTCCCGCACGCCTGTTGACCGACCTGACCAACACCCCCCTGGGCCGCAAAGGCGCCATGCCGCCCGAAACTGTCGCGGCTGCCATTCTCAGGCGTTTGCAGCGTGAATCGGCAATGGGAAAAGTTGAAATCCTCGACCAGTTCTGAGGCCATAAACTAAGGGAACGTCCAGAAGTTACCTTTTGGTATCCCGAGCAAAGGGTAATACGTTAGACTTGCGGAGTCATAGAGTTGGGAAAAATCGGTGTCTCCATCCGCGGAATTAGGTGTAAATAAGTGCAAGTTGTTGCGCACCCTAGCGTGGAACATGGGGAAGTGTAGGAAAAGAGAAAACTTCTGCCCCTCTCGACGATCCCAAATTGGAATTGTAAGTGCAGTTAACCTTTGAACTGTGGTCCCCCCCAGGGAATGCCCTGTCCACAGCGTAGTTGGGACAGGCGCGGTTTATCTGCCTGTAACCCCTTTTGAATCTTCAATGAGCCTAATTAAGGAACGCGTAACGAGCCTGTCATCTGACCGGCGAGCTCTGCTGGAAGAGCGTCTGCTACAGGCGCACCGGCAGCGTTGGCGTCCGCCGACTATCCCGCGCCGTGCGCCCGCCGAAGCTGCGTCGCTTTCGTTTGGCCAGGAGCAAATGTGGTTTCTGGACCAGCTCGACCCCGGCACGCCGACGTACAACATTCCAGATGTGATGCGGGTCAGCGGGCCGCTGAAAATAGCAGCCCTTGAAGCCGGATTTCGCGCGATCCTTTCCCATCATGACGTGCTGCGCACGCGAGTAGGATCGGTCGCTGGTAATCCAATACCCGCGCTGAACGACAACTGGGAGTTCAGCATCCGTCAGTTCGATCTCAGAAATTCCCCCGAACCCGGGCGTGAAGCCGAAGCTCGGCGAATCATCCAGGAACAGGTTCGCGAGCCCTTCAACATCGCGCAAGACCTGATGTTGCGGGCCGCGCTGATACGCTTGCGCGATGAGCAGTACTACTTACTTATTCTGACCCATCACATTGCATGGGACGTGTCGTCGCGGATAGTTCTCTACCGCGAACTGAGCTCGGTTTACAAGTCGACGCTCAGCTCTGGACCGGCAAAACTTTCCGACCTGCCGATTCAGTATTCCGACTTTGCCGCCTGGCAGCGCAAGCAACTGCAAGGTGAAGTTTTCCAGGGCCACTCCGCCTACTGGCGTGAGCAACTAGGCAACGCGGCGCATGCGCTGGAACTTCCCACGGATCATCCGCGAAAAAGTTCTGCAACTTCGCGCGGCGGAAAGCATTTCTTTTCGCTGTCCCCCGCTTTGGTGGAACAGGCAAAAGAACTCAGCCGCGAGCAGAACGCGACGCTGTTCATGACTTTGCTGGCGGGGTTCGTGGCGTACCTGTATGCTTTCACCGGGCAGAGCGACATCTCGATCGGTTCTCCGATGGCCGGCCGCAATTTCCCGGAACTGGAAGACCTGATCGGGTTCTTCATCAACACAACAGTGCTGCGATTTGAAGTGCCGGCAGAAACCAATTTTCGAAAACTGATTGAGCAATCCCGCAAAGTGACTCTGGGCGCACACGCCCATTCGCTCCCATTCGAAAGACTGGTGGAGATCGTCCGCCCAAAGCGGGATTCCAGCCGCATGGCCCTGGTGCAGGTAAATTTTCGGGTCAATAGCGGTGAAGCTCCAAAACTCGATCTCCCCGGAGTGAAGATTGAACCGATGTTTGAGTTCATCGACACCGGCACCTCCAAGTTCGACCTGGCCCTCGAACTCGCGCCCGATGGCAGTAAAGATAGTTTCTTTGAATACAACAGCGATTTGTACGACGCTTCAACAATCACCGGGATTGTGCGTGACTTTGAGAGCGCGCTCGCCGCGGTATTGCAGCAACCGGAAATGCCCTTAGGATCCGTCAGTGCCCTTGGCAAACTCAGAAGGAGAAACCAGCCCATGGAAAACGTAGCCGACAAACCGAAGATGAAGAGCCTGAAAGATTTCAAGCGCAAGGCAGTGGACCTTTCGCAGCCTACCGTAAAGACGACCCAGCTGCGGCCTGACCAGAAGCTGCCGTTGATCATCAGCCCTGCGGTCGCAAATTTGGACCTTGCTGAGTGGGCTGCGAACAATCGCGACTTCATCAGCGACAAGGTACTGGAACACGGTGCGGTGCTCTTCCGCGGATTCAATCTGCCGACGCCTGCAGAGTTTGAGCGTGCTGCTGCCTCCATCTGCCAGGAACTGTATTCCGAGTACGGCGATCTGCCCCGCGAAGGCGTGGCCGGAAAGATCTACAAATCGACTCCGTATCCCGCCGACAAAATGATTCTGTATCACAACGAAAGCTCGCACCTGTCGAGCTGGCCGACGCGGATCAACTTCTTCTGCGCCCTGCCTGCACAGGAAGGCGGAGCGACGCCGGTGGCCGATTGCCGCGAGATCGTGAAGGCGATGGATCCTGACATCCTGCGCACCTTCGAAGAGAAGGGCCTGAAGTACGTTCGCAACTTCTCGCCGGGCCTCGACGTCAGCTGGCAGCAGTTCTTCCACACCGATGATCGCGGCGTGGTCGAGAAACAATGCAACGAAGCTGGCATGACCTGCGAGTGGGTGGGAAAAGACGGCCTGCGCGTGGGCCAGCTGTGCCAGGCGGTAACACGCCATCCCAAGACGGGCGAAAAAATCTTCTTCAATCAGGTGCAGTTGCACCATGTGTATTGCCTGGATAAAGAGACCCGTGACTCACTGCTCACAATTTTCAAGCGCGACGAACTGCCTCGCCATGTCTATTACGGCGACGGCTCGGAAATTCCCGACTCCGTGATGGACCACGTAGGCGAGGTTTACGAAAAATGCGCCGTGCGCTTCCAGTGGGAAAAAGGCGACATGATCAGCGTGGACAACATGCTGGTCTGCCATGCCCGCGACCCGCACGTGGGCGATCGCAAAATCTGCGTGGCCATGGGTCCGCTGATTTCGGCGCAGGATGCCGCTGCCAAGGCTGCGGCGATTAAGAATTAGTACCAGGGGATCAGGAGAAAACGATGTCGGAACCAACCACCGCCGGGTTTCAACTCTCGCCGCAGCAGAAGCAGCTTTGGCTTGCGGGCGCGGATGAGTCTGCCTTTAACAGCACCGTTGTCGTGGCGCTGGAAGGCTCAGTCAACGCGCAAGCACTTAAGGATTCGCTTAGCAAGGTAATCGCACAACATGAAGCATTGCGGACGACCTTCGAGCGCCGTCCGGGAATGCGGGTGCCTTTGCAGGTAGTACGCGCAAACCTGGCGCCATCGTGGGAAGAGTTCAACTTAGGAACGCTTTCGGCGGAGCAGCGGAACGTAAAGCTCCAGCAATTGTTTGCCGACGAGCAGCGCGCCGCTTTCGACCTGAGCCAGGGCCCAATCGTGCGCGCAAGACTAGTGACGCTTGCGGAGGACAAACACGCTCTGCTGCTTTCGACGCCTTCGCTCTGCGCCGACGTGGTGAGCCTTCACAACGTCGTGCGGGAAATGGCCGGACAGAACGCTGCCGAGGAAGTGTTTCAGTATGCCGATTTTTCCGCGTGGCAGAACGAACTGCTCCAAGCTGAAGAGGACGAGGACGCGAAAACCGGGAAGAAATTCTGGAGCGACCTGCTGGCCGAGGTGACCGTTCATCGCCTACCGTTTGAGAAACAGTCAACGGGCGCGTTCAAGCCTGAGTCGGTGCCAGTCGAAGTTCCAGCGCAGGCGACCGGAAAAGACGCTGCATTCTTTGCGGCATGCTGGCAGATTCTGCAATGGAAACTTACCGGACAAAGCGCCATCACGGTTTCGCAATTGAGCGATGGCCGAAACCACGAGGAAGTTGCGGTTTCAGTCGGTCTGTTCGGCAAGCCGCTACCGATTCCTTACGAGTTCGATGGTGCACGCAGCTTTACAGACGTAATGCGGGACCTGAAAGACAAGACCCTGCACGCTTACGATCAGCAGGACTACCTCATCGTCGGCGAAAGCACGGAAGCCACCGTAAGTTTCGCGGTCGAAAATGTTCCCGCGAACTTCACCGCCGGCGGCCTGCAATTCTCCATTCTGCAGCAGGGCGCGGAAACTTTGCGCTCGCGCATTCAGCTGCGTTTCGTTGCTTCGGCGGAATCTTCCAAACTGGAATTGCGGTTTGATCCAACCTGCTTCTCGCGAGATGCGGTGCAGCTTATCGCCGGACAATTCTCAGTGCTGCTAGCGAGCGCCGCGGCAAAACCGTTCGCGCCGGTTGGCGAGCTCGAAATACTGAACGCCGCGGAGCAGCAGCGCGTCGTCGTCGATTTCAACCAGACCGCGGCCGATTACTCCAGCGCAAAGTGCTTCCACTACCTTTTCGAAGATCAGGCCGCCAAGACTCCGAACCAGCCGGCGTTGCGCTTCGGTGAAACTGTTTTGACTTACGCCGAACTGAACACGCGCGCCAATCAGTTGGCGCACCTGCTGCGGGCAAGCGGTGTAAAGCCGGATTCCGTCGTCGGACTGTGCGTGGATCGCTCAGCCGAAATGATTATCGGCGTACTAGGAATCCTGAAAGCCGGCGGCGCCTACGTTCCGCTCATCCCCGACAATCCGAAAGACAGACTGGCTCATCAGCTTTCCGAAACGAAGGCCCCGGTACTGCTCACCGAGAAGAAGTTTCTGGCGACATTGCCGCCGTTTTCCGGCAAGACCGTCTGCTTCGATCAAGACCAGGCAACGATCGCCGCGCAGTTGGGAACAAATCCTGACCACGTTAATGCTCCCGAGAATACGGTTTACGTGATCTACACTTCGGGTTCGACCGGCGTGCCAAAAGGGGTAGCGGTTTCGCACGCCAACCTCGTCAACTACTCCAACTTCATTTGCGACAAGCTGAAGGCCCGCGGCGAAGCTCTGAACTTCGCCACCGTCTCGACGCTCGGCGCGGACCTCGGCAATACAGCTGTCTTCCCGGCGCTGATGTCGGGCGGATGCCTGCATGTGGTCGGCTATGAAACCGCGATGGCGGGAAATCTTTTCGGGGACTATGCGAAGAAGCACCCCATCGACGTTTTGAAAATTACGCCTTCGCACCTGGGTTCGCTGCTGGCGGCGCCCGAAGGCGCGAGCATGCTTCCACGCAAATACCTGGTCCTTGGCGGCGATGCTGCAGGCTGGGATTTGGTGAAGCGCGTGCAATCCGCCGGCAGATGCGAAGTCATCAATCACTATGGACCGACAGAAGCCACGGTTGGTTGCTGCACGTTCAGCGTCAGCGAGAATAACGTCGGCGAATGGGCGCCGAAGACGGTTCCTGTGGGCAAGCCGATCGCGAATGATTCGGTTTACATTCTCGACCCGCTGCTTCGTCCGGTTCCTGCCGGGGTGCCGGGAGAACTCTGCGTCGGAGGGGCAGGTATCGCCAAGGGATACTTGAGCCAGCCGCAGCAGACGGCGGAACGCTTCGTGAAAGATCCGTTTTCGCAGAATGCTGACGCCCGGCTTTACCGCACGGGCGACTTGGCGCGATTCCTTCCTGACGGCAACATCGAATTTCTCGGCCGCATTGACCAGCAAGTGAAGATACGCGGATTCCGCGTCGAGCCCGCTGAAATCGAAAACGTGCTGAAGCAGCATCCTTCGGTTCAACAAACGGTAGTGGTTCCGGTCGTTGACAAGTCCGGTGACAAGCGCCTGGTCGCCTACGTTGTGGCGAAGAAGCCCGCGCCATCCGTTGACGACCTGCGTACTTTCCTCGGCGGCAAGCTGCCCGACTACATGATTCCCGCGGCGATTGTGCATCTCGACACCCTGCCGCTCACCAAGAACGGCAAGGTAGATTTCGCCGCCCTGCCTTCTCCGGAGACCGTTGCGATGGAAAAGACAATCATTGCGCCGCGCAATCCCATGGAGCAACAGCTGGTAGAAATCTGGCGCGAAGTTCTGCACATCGACAATTTCAGTGTGCAAGACAACTTCTTCGAGCTCGGCGGGCATTCCCTGCTCGCAACCCAGGTCATCTCGCGGGTGCGCAGCGCATTTCATGTTCAACTTCCGTTGCGCAGTTTGTTCGACGCGCCTACGGTGGCCGGCCTTGCAGCCGAGATCGAACGTGCCCCACAAAGCGCCGAGGATGAAGAACTCGCCAAGCTGCTCAGCGAACTCGAAGGCCTTTCAGATGAAGAAGCCGAGCGCCTGCTGGCTAGCGAGGTCGAAGGCGGCTCCAAGTCGGAGAACCGTTAATGCAGTTGCAGAACGCTCGTGCGATTGTGACCGGAGCCGCCAGCGGTCTGGGACAGCATTTTGCCGTGCAGCTGGCAGCTGCGGGAGCATCGGTTGCCGGCGGCGACATCGACGTAAAGGGCCTGGAACGGCTGGCCGAATTGACCAAAGGCATGCCCGGTCAGTTGTGGACTGCGAAGCTTGATGTTTCACAGGAAGCGTCGGTCGCGTCATTCGTCAAGGAGGCCTCGCAGAAATTCAACGGCATCAATCTGCTGATCAACGATGCCGGCATCCTCCGCGACGGCCTGCTGGTGAGCCAAGAGTCGAGTTGGATCAAGAAACTGCCCACCGCCCAGTGGAAGCAGGTACTCGATGTGAACTTGACCGGCCCATACCTGATGACGCGCGAAGTCATCGGCGAAGCTTTGACCAGGAACATTGATCACAGCGTGGTAGTAAACATTTCGTCGATTTCGCACGACGGCAATCCCGGGCAATCGAATTACTCCGCGTCCAAAGCCGGGCTCGACGCTTGTACCCGCACTTGGGCGCTGGAACTGGCAAAACATGGCGTGCGCGTTGGATCGGTCGCGCCCGGCGTAATTGAGACGCCCATGCTGCGTCATATTTCCGACGATGCCATGAAATCCCTGGTCGCAGGCATCCCCGTGGGCCGCATCGGGAACGTGGAAGAAATCTGGCTGGCGGTGAAGTTCATCATCGAATGCGACTTCTTTACCGGGCGGGTGATTGAAGTGGACGGCGGAGCCAGTTTTTAAGGCCGCGTATTTGGCGAGCAATACAACATTACTTCCGTGACTTCTCCCCCGGTGGGCGAATGCGGTTTCGGTTGCTACGATGAAGAGTTCGCCATTTTGCGCGAAATTCTCTTCCTTGCTGACGGAGCTTTAAGTTGGGTTCGACTGAAATTCAGCGATTGAAACTCGCAGTGGCAGCCAGCTTCACCGCTGAGCCGCTCCTGGACTCGCTTACCTTCTGGGGCGAAAAGCTCCAGTGGCAGTCTGGGGTCACATTCGCAGCCTACAACCAGATATTCCAACAACTGCTCGACCCCACCAGCCTTTTCGGCGCCAACCCCAGTGGCGCAAACATCGTTCTAGTCCGCCCGGAGGATTGGGTTCGCTACGGGCATGAATCCGGCAACGCTTCGAGTCCGGAGAAACTTCTTTCGACATCCGCGGAATTCGTAACGGCTTTGCGTGGCGCAGCACAGCGGTCGGCAGCGCCTTATCTCGTCTGCGTGTGTCCGAGTTCGCCCACACCGGCGGATAATCCGACGGTAAAGCAAGCGGAAGAGCACATTGTCTCCTCGCTGAGCGGGGCAACTGGGATTCACATTTTCAGCAGCCGCGAACTTCTGTCGGCTTATCCGGTCGCGAATTACTACGACGCGGACCGCGACGAGATGGGCCACATTCCTTACACGGCGGAATTCTTCGCCGCGCTCGGCACCGTGATCGCGCGCAGGATTCATGCACTGCAACAGTCTCCTTATAAAGTGATCGCCGTAGATTGCGATGAGACGCTCTGGTCTGGAGTGGTCGGCGAAGCTGGCCCAACAGGGATTGATCTCGATGCCGGGCGAAAAGCTTTTCAAGAATTCCTGATCCACCAGCAGCAGGCCGGCATGCTGCTCTGCCTGTGCAGCAAGAACAATCCGGAAGATGTGGAAGAAGTCTTCCGCCTGCGCTCCGATATGCCGCTCAAGCGCGAGCACATTACGGCGATTCGCGTGAACTGGAATCCTAAGCCGGATAATCTGCGCGAACTAGCCAACGAACTTCAGCTCGGCCTCGACAGCTTCATCTTCATCGACGACAATCCGCTGGAATGCGGCCAGGTCAAAGCCGCGTATCCCGAGGTGCTGACGCTTTCGCTTCCCGTATCAACGGGCGCGATTCCGCAATACCTTGCCAACGTTTGGGCCTTCGACAAGTTCGGCACCACCGAAGAAGACCGGAAGCGCAGCGAGTACTATCGCCAGAACCGGGAGCGCGACCAGTTCCAGCAGCAGGCGCCTTCGCTCGAAGGTTTTCTTGCCGGGCTGGAACTCAAGATCGATATCGATCCGCTGACCGCGGAACAGCTGCCGCGGGCCTCGCAGCTTACCCAACGCACCAATCAGTTCAACTGCACCACACTTCGCCGCAATGAAGATGAAATGCGCAAGCTTTGGACTTCCGGCGAGCGGGAGTTTCTCACCGTAACCGTGAGCGACCGCTTCGGCGAATACGGACTGGTCGGAGTGCTGGGCTACGGCGCCGCGAAGGACGCTCTTGAGGTCGATACATTTCTTCTCAGTTGCCGGGTTCTTGGCCGCGGCGTTGAGCACAACATGCTGCGCAAGTTAGGAGAGATGGCGCAGTCGCGTTCTCTGGCACGCGTCGAGTTGCAGTTCGTCCCCAGCAAGAAGAACGCGCCCGCGCTTACATTCCTCGAAGCCGTGGCCGCACCATACAAACAGCCGGATGGCAGCGATTTTGTGTTTCATATTCCGGGCCCTCTCGCGGCTGCCATTTCGGAATCGCAAATCATCGCCACCGCCCAGGCTGCTGCCGATGCAGTCAAAGAACAGCAGTCGAAGGCGACGCCCCCGGGGGCGGGGCCCGCCCCGTCAGCGGTGCTTCAGGAGATTGCGTCGCGCCTCAACACTGCGGCCGCGATCACAGAAGCGATTCGCGCGCAGAAAACGCCAGCACCTGGATTGACGGCGCAGAGTTCAACCCTGACCGCGGAAGAACAAACTGTCGCCGACGTGTGGAGCGAAGTGCTGGGCGTGTCGGACCTGAGTTCCGATTCTGATTTCTTCACTCTGGGCGGCGATTCGCTGCTCGCGACCCAAGTCATCTCGCGGCTGCGGCAGATTTCGAAAGTTCGCCTGCACCTCCACGACATTTTCGAGAACACCACCATCGCCGCGCTGGCCGGTTGTGTACGGAAAGCTGCGGCGAAGGCCCGGAAGCCGGCCGCGGGAACCTTGATCGAACAAAAAACCGATCCGGCGAAAGCCTCGCGCGACCTGGCAGGCGGCGACATTCTCCGCCGCCAGAAAGATCAATCTGCGTGCGCGCTCTCCTTCGGACAGCAGCGCTGGTGGTTCCTGAATCAGTGGGCTCCGGGTACCGCCGATCATCTTTCGCTGGTGCTGCGATTGAAAGGCGAACTGAATCAGTCCGCCCTCCAGCGCACGCTCGACGCCCTGACCGAGCGCCACGAGGTTTTGCGCACGCGCTACAAACTGGTCGACGGCAATCCGCTGCAGGTGATTCTGGCGGCTGCGGCGGTCCAGCTTGCCGTCGTTAACTTAGAGCAACTTCCTGAGGCTGCGCGCGAGGCGGAAGTCACCAAGACTTGCGAGGAACAATTCCGGCGGGCGTTCGATCTTTCTTCCGAACCAGTCTTGCGACCCACGTTGTTGAAGCTCTCCCCAAGCGATCACGTGCTGGTACTGGTCATGCACCACATCGCTTCCGACGGCTGGGCGCGCGGTGTGCTTCTGCGGGAACTCGAATCGCTCTACACGGCGTTCGTCGCTGAGAAGCAACCTGCGCTGCCCGAGTTGCCCATTCAGTACGCCGACTATTCGCTTTGGCAGCGCGACCGCATGGCCAAGGGCGAATTGGAAGATCAGCTCGCGTTCTATAGGAAAGCTCTAGCTGGCGCGCCCGCGGTCCTCGAGCTTCCCACCGACTTTCCGCGACCGAGCATTCAGGACCTTCGCGGCGGCGTACACATCCGAATCGTTCCGAAAGAACTTCTCGATTCCCTGCAGGCTTTAAGCCAAAAAGAGGGAGTCACATTGTTCATGACCCTGCTTGCGGCCTACCAGGTCCTGCTCTATCGCTACAGCGGACAAGAAGATCTGGTCGTTGGCAGTCCGGCCGCGGGGCGTAACCATCCCAGCGTCGAAGGCCTGATCGGCTGCTTCATTAACATGGTCGTGTTCCGCAATCAGGTCCGCGGCGATGAGAGTTTTCGCGATCTTCTGGCGCGCGTGCGGACCGGAGCTCTGGCAGCGCAGGACAACCAGGATCTTCCATTCGAGCGCCTCGTGGACGAATTGCAACATGGCCGCAGCCTGAGTTGCGCGCCCGTCTTCCAGGCGGTATTTGCTCTGGAGAATTTACTTTCCACGCCGCGTCTCCCGAAGCTTCAGGTTGACCTCCGCGAGGAAGAAACCCGCACTGCGTTCCACGATGTGAGCCTGTTCGCGGCGCCGCGCCACGACGGTCTGCGCGCCCGCTTTGAATACCGCACGGATTTATTCGAGCCGGAAACGATCGAACGCATGGCCGAGCATTTCGAAAACCTGCTTGCGGCGATCGCAAGGAACCCCGCTCAGATGGTCCGGGCGATGCCGATGCTGGGTGACGCCGAGCGCACTCGCCTGCTTCACGGGTGGAACGCCAAAAAAGAATTCCCAGTTCAGATCTGCATACACCAGCGGTTCGAGGAGCAGGCAAAACGCACTCCTTCGAACGTCGCTGCCAGCTGTGATGGTCAGACTTTCACCTACGCAGAGTTGAACGCCCGGGCGAACAAGTTGGCGCGCTATCTGCAACGCATGGGCGTTGGGCCGGATTCGCTGGTTGGATTGTCGGTGGAACGCTCACTTGATATGGTGGTCGCGATCCTTGGAATCCTGAAGGCCGGCGGAGCTTATCTCCCGCTCGATCCGCGCTATCCCAAAGACAGGTTGGGGTTCATGGTCGAGGACGCGAAGCCCACCGTGGTTCTTACCCACTACGAATTAAAAGACTCTCTGCCCGAGGTTGCTGGACAACTGGTCGCGCTCGACACCGATTGGATTGAAATCGAGCGGGAAGACGCAAGCGATCTGCCCTGCTCGGCAACTCCGGCGAATCTTGCCTACGTAATCTACACTTCCGGCTCGACCGGTCAGCCGAAAGGCTGCCAGATCACTCACGCCAACGTCGTCCGCCTGATGGATGCGACCTACGACTGGTATAAATTCGGCGAGCACGATGTTTGGACGATGTTCCACTCTTACGCCTTCGACTTTTCGGTGTGGGAACTCTGGGGCGCGCTCCTTTATGGAGGCCGGGTCGTCGTGGTTCCCTATCTCGTCAGCCGGTCGCCGGAAGACTTCTATCGCTTGCTTGTCTCCGAGAAAGTCACGGTGCTGAACCAGACTCCATCGTCGTTCCGGCAACTGATGTACGCGGAAGAAGTCCTTGGCGTATCGCGCGAGCTAAAGCTGCGCTATGTGATTTTTGGCGGAGAGGCTTTGGAGCTGCACAGCCTGAAGCCCTGGTTCGAGCGGCACGGCGACAAACAACCGCGGCTGGTGAATATGTACGGAATTACGGAAACGACGGTGCACGTCACCTATCGGCCCATCTCGGTCGATGACACCAACGGCGGCAGCGTGATCGGCTGCGCGATTCCCGATTTGCAGGTTTATGTTCTCGACCGCCAGATGCAGCCCATTCCGATCGGTGTTCTCGGAGAAATTTACGTTGGCGGCGCCGGCGTGGCGCGAGGCTACCTGAACCGGACGGAACTCACTGCCGAACGTTTTATCCCCGACGTGTTTTCAGGAGCGGGCCGGCTGTATAAGACCGGAGACCTGGCGCGGCGGCTTTCCAATGGCGATCTTGAATATCTCGGACGCATGGACTTGCAGGTAAAGATTCGCGGATTCCGCATCGAACTAGGCGAGATTGAAAGCGTGCTGGCGAAGCACGAGGCCGTGCGCGAAGCCACTGTCGTCCTCACCAACGACGCATCGGGGGAGAAGCGGCTCGTGGCCTACTACGTCCCGCAGGGCGAGCAGAAGGCTACGCACATAGAACTGCATGGCTTTCTGGAAGATCGCCTGCCCGAGTACATGGTGCCGGCGGGTTTTGTGGAACTGGACCGCATGCCCTTGAACTCTAACGGCAAGATCGACAAAAAAGCTTTGCCTGCCGCTGACCTGGCTCGCCCCGAGCGGACAGAAGATTACGTTTCGCCCCAGACGCCGCTCGAACAGGAAGTAGCCTCCGTGTGGAAAGAAGTACTGGGGCTGGAGCGCGTAGGAGTCAACGAAAACTTTTTTGAAATCGGCGGCCACTCGCTGCTGGCAACGCGGGTAATCATGCTGTTGAGAAGCCGGTTAGGGTTGAGCATTTCGCTTCGCCTGTTGTTTGAGTATCCAACGGTCGCAGGCATGGCGTCGGCGCTTATGGAAACGCTGCTCGAAGAGTCGGAAGAATCCGCGTTGCTCGAGATGATTCACGAAGTCGAGAATCTGTCGGACCAAGAAGTTTGCAAGATGCGCGCCAATGGCGTGAATCTGCGCCAAAGCGGCGTAGGCGCGTCGTAAAGAATTTGCTACAGGGAAACCATGACACTGCCAAATTTCATGATCATCGGATCTGCGAAGTGCGGGACCACCTCGCTGTACTCCTATTTAAGCCAGCACCCGCAGGTCTTCATGACTACACCGAAAGAGCCAACGTTCTTTGGCAATGAAGGGCCGGAAGTCCTTTACAACGGTCCGTACGACGAACATCGGGCCTATCACAGTAAGACCGTCACCGATTTGAAGACCTACACCGGGCTTTATGACAACGTGAAAGATGAGAAAGCGATTGGCGAAGCCAGCATCTTCTACCTCTATCTCCCGAAAGCCGCTGAGCAGATTCAGAAGCACGTTCCGAAAACAACAATGTTCGCTGTGCTGCGCAACCCGGCAGATCGCGCGTTCTCGGCCTACCTTCACACCGTCCGCCAAGGGCGCGAGAAGCGCTCGTTCGAGGATGCGTTGCAGCAGGAACCGGAACGCATTCGGCAGAACTGGAACCCGCTTTGGCATTTCAAGGCTATGGGATTTTACGCCGCGCAAGTGAAGCGGTACTACGACATGTTCGGCCGTGACCAGGTGCGTATTTATCTGTTCGAGGATCTGCAGAAGTCGCCGCTGCCGCTGATCAAAGAAATCTTCAAAATCCTCGAAGTCGATCCCTCGTTCGTTCCCGACACGACCAAGCGCTTCAAGGAATCTTATGTGCCGAAAGTGCCGGCGGTTGAACGGTTCTTGAATAAGACGAAGTACAAAGCCACGCTTTCGGAAGCATACTTGCCCGGTCCAATTGCTTGGCGCATGAAGTACGTGAGGAGTTTCCTGGATCGCACCGCCGATTTGAACCGGAGTCAGCCGCCGCGCATGCCCTCGGCGATTCGCATGGCGCTGCTCGACGAGTATCGCGATGACATTTTGCGGCTCAGCGATCTGCTAGGACGCGACCTGACGCACTGGTGCAATTCGGTTCCGGCGCAGGCGGCTACCGTTGGTCAAGGGCAAGCGTAAGGTAAAAGAAACGACATGGACAACGAGTTGAGCGGGCAAAAATCGGAACTCTCCGCGGCGAAGAAGGCGCTGCTGGCAGCGCGGCTGCGCCAGAACGCGTCTCAGGACGCCGAAGGCATTCCCCGCCGGAACCAGACGGAAGCCCCTCTTTCATTTGCCCAGCAGCGACTATGGTTCCTTGACCAGTTTTCGCCGGGATCATGCGCTTATAACGTACCGCGCGTCTTCCGCTTGACTGGAGCCCTCGATACCGCAGCTCTGCAGCACGCGGTTGATGCTCTCGTTGAACGGCACGAGATTCTCCGCACGGTTTTCAAGATGTCGCAGGCTGGTCCCGTCCAGGTAGTGCAAGCGCCTCGGGCAGTTCCGCTGACAACCTTCGACCTCACGGCCGTCCCCCACACCGAACAACAATCCAAGGTGGACGAGACGGTGATGAACGTAGTGAGGCACCCGTTCAACCTTGCGTCCGACCTGATGCTGCGCGCAACGTTGATCCCACTGGCTGAAGATGAACACGTACTAGTCGTAATGAGCCATCACATTGCATCCGACGGCTGGTCGAAGGGTGTGATGTTTCGCGAGTTGGCGGCATTCTACAACGGAGCAGTCGCGAAGGCGACGGTTGCCCTTCCGGCTCTGTCAATTCAATATTCGGACTTCGCGGCATGGCAAAAGCAGTGGGTTAAAGGCGTCCGGTTGCAGAGGCAGCAAGCGTACTGGAAGAAGCAATTGGAAGGCGCGCCTGCGCTGCTCGAATTGCCCACCGACTTCCCCCGCCCGGCTATGCAAGGCTTCGAAGGCACGACTGAGGGCGGTCTCTTTCAAGGCAACCTGCTCGCGGATTTAAAGGCACTGAGCCAGCGCGAAGGCGTCACCTTGTTCATGACGCTGTTTGCGTCGTTCCAAGTCATGCTCGCGCGGTACTCAGGACAGGAAGACATTGTGGTGGGCACGCCGATCGCGGGCCGGGGCCGCTCGGAACTGGAACCGCTCATTGGCGACTTCGTGAACATGCTCGCCATGCGCACTGATCTTTCCGGCAGCCCAAGTTTTCGCGAACTGCTGCAGCGAGTGAAGAAAGTCGCCCTCGACGCATTCGACAATCAAGACCTGCCATTTGAAAACCTGGTCGAAGAACTCGAACACGGACGCGATATGAGCCGAGCGCCGGTTTTCCAGACAATCTTTATTCTGGAAAACGCGCCCCCTGCGCCTCCGGCGATGCAAAACCTGAAAGTTGAAATTCTTGACTTCGACACGCCGACCGCGAAAAGCGATTTGATCCTCATCCTGGCTCAAGATGCCGCTGGGCTGAAGGTGAAACTGGAGTACCGCACCGACCTCTTCAGCAAAACCACGATCTACCGTTTTCTCGCGCAGTATCGCACGTTGCTGGAATCGATCGTCGCCGACCCCGCGCAGCCCATGACAAAGCTCGCGATCTGGGCTCCCGAAGAGCAGAAGCAACTCGCCGCATGGAACCAGACTGCGCACGAGAAACTCGATCGCTGCCTGCACCACCTGTTTGAAGAGCAGGTTGTGCGCACGCCAAGTGCAATTGCGATCGAGTTTCAGGACCGCAAGCTCACTTATCGCGAGTTTAACGAGCGCGCGAATCAGTTAGCCCACTGCCTTATTAGTCTTGGCGTGAAACCTGACTCCCGCGTGGGAGTTTGCGTTCACCGCTCCCCGGAAATGCTGATCGCGCTGCTCGGAATCATGAAGGCGGGCGGGGCGTATGTCCCAATCGATCCGGCCTATCCGCGCGACCGTATGGAATTCATGCTGCAGGACGGTGGCGCGGAGGTTCTGGTGACCGAAGCAAGTCTGCTGGAGACAGTCGCGACGCATGGAGCAAAGACCTTCTGCTTCGACCGCGATGCGGCTGAACTCGCGAAACAGAGCACGGAAAATCCGCAGAGGAAAGTTACGGCCGCGAATCTGTGCTACGTAATCTTCACCTCCGGATCCGCGGGTCGCCCCAAGGGAGTGCAACTCGAGCATCGCAACGTTGCCAACTTCGTCGGATATGTGAAGCGAACGTTGCAAGTCGGCCAGGATGATGCCTACCTAGGCGTGGCCTCGATGTCATTCGATGCTTCCGTCCTCGACTTCTACCTGCCATTGTCCGTGGGCGCAAAGTTCGTGATCGTGGATGCCGACGCCACTCGCGATCCCAGCGCGCTGGCGCAAGCTATGTCTCGCACCGGCGTTACCGTGATGCATGCGACGCCCTCTACCTGGCGCAGCTTGGTCGACTCAGGATGGAAAGGCAACTCGTCGTTCAAACTCCTGAGCGGCGGCGAAGCCCTGAGCTGGGACCTGGCCAAGGAACTCCTGCCGCGATGCGCGGCTCTGTGGAACCTCTATGGGCCGACTGAAACAGCTGTGTATTCGGCCGTCCACAAAGTAAACGCCTCCGACGGCACTGTGCTCGTCGGCCGTCCGATAGACAATACGAAGATTTACATCCTCGACATATTGCAGCAGCACACACCCATCGGCGTGCCTGGGGAAATCTGCATTGCCGGCGCCGGTGTGGCTCGCGGATATCTGGATCGACCGGAACTCACGGCGGAAAGATTCGTTTGCGACCCGTTCGTCGGTGGAGATGCCCGCATGTATCGCACGGGCGACCTTGGGCGATTCCGTCCCGATGGAATCATTCAGTGCCTCGGCCGGCTCGATCATCAGGTAAAGCTGCGCGGATTCCGCATCGAGCTCGGCGAAATCGAAAGCGTGCTGATGCAGTTCCCCGGAGTCCGTCAAGCAGTCGCCGACGTGAAGGCCGGCAACTCAGGCGACAAGCGCCTAGTGGGATATCTGGTGCTCGAAGCAGGCACGGAGCCTTCGCTCGCCGAGATGCGTACATTCCTGAAGACCAAGCTTCCCGAGTACATGGTCCCGGCAACGTTCATGCTGCTGGAAAAACTTCCGGTGTCGCCGAACGGCAAGCTGAACCGCAAGGCCCTGCCGCTGCCGGACGATGCGCGTCCCGAGTTGGCGCGAGAGTTTGTGCCGCCGTCAACGCCGGTCGAGCAGGCTGTAGCGGAGATTTTTTCCGAAGTGCTGGAAGTCCGCACCGTGGGCCTTCACGACGATTTCTTTGAACTGGGCGGCCATTCCCTCCTGGCTGCCCGCGTGGTCACCCGCTTGCGGGACCGTTTCCAGATCGAGATGACTCCGCGATTCCTGTTCGAGTCGCCGTCCGTACAGGGAATGGCTTCGCGCATCAGCGAACTGCTGGTCGCGGGCACCGACGACGACGAGATGGCCGCGATGCTAGCCGAGTTGGCCGAACTGGAGGAGCGTTAGATGGCAGACGTGACCACATTGATGGGCAGCCTTTCCCCGGAGAAGCGGGCGCTGCTCGAAAAGCGCTTGATGGAGAAGCGCGCCGCCGCGGCCAAGCAGCAGCTCATACAGCGCCGCACTGATCAAGGACCGTGCCCGCTTTCGTTCGCGCAGGAGCTGATGTGGTTGCTCGATCACCTGATCGACACCAGCGCTTACCACGTACCGCGCGCGTTACGGATGAAAGGCCCGCTCAACGTCGAGGCGCTCGAGTTTGCGCTCAACAAAATCGTCGAGCGGCACGAAGTGCTGCGCACCACGTATCAAGAGATCGATGGCCATCCCATGCAGTTCATCTCGCCATCGGCCAGGGTTCATCTCGACGTGATTGACCTGAGCGGCATGGAAGTAACTGAGCGCGAGCGAGAAGCTCAGCGGATTTTAGTCGAGGAAGGCAAGCGTAAGTTCGATTTCGTCCACGACCTAATGCTGCGCACGATTCTGATGCGCCTGGAAAAAGACGAGCACATTCTGCTGCTGGTTTCGCACCACATCGCGTCCGACGGCCAGTCGAAAGCCGTGCTATTCCGAGAACTGAAGACCTTCTATCTCGCGCACTGCGAAGGCAAGCCGGTAGAACTGCCGCCGTTGCCCATTCAATACTCCGATTATTCCCTCTGGCAGCGCGACTGGATGCAGGGCGAGGTTTTGAACAGCCATATTAATTTCTGGAAGGAAACTCTCGCCGGGGCACCGACGTTGCTGGAACTACCCACCGACAATCCGCGGCCCGCATCGCAAAGCTTCGAAGGCGCACGCCAATTTCTCCGCTGCCCTGACGGCATGCTGGAAAACTTTAAAGCGCTCTGCCGCAAGGAAGGCTCGACGCTGTTCATGACCATGCTCGCCGCCTTCGGCACGCTGCTGTGGCGATGGTCCGGGCAGGAAGACATGCTTATCGGCACGCCAGTTTCCGGACGCAGCCGCACCGAACTGGAACCGCTCATCGGATACTTCTCAAATTCAGTTGTGCTGCGCATGAACCTGGCCGGCGATCCCACATTCCGCGAACTGCTCAAACAGACCAAGGAAGTCGCACTCGCCGCGTACTCGCATCAGCATCTGCCGTTCGAAAAACTCGTGACCGAAATGCAGCCGCAGCGCGACCTGAGCTACAGCCCGATGTATCAGGTGATGTTCTCGGTCGGCGAACACAAAGACCTCGGCATCGATCTGCCGGGAATGGAAATCACTCCCATCATCATCGATCGCGGCGTCGCCAAGTTCGATATGACGCTGGGCATGACTGAACTCAAGAAAGACTTGATGTGCAACATCGAGTACTGCTCGGCCCTGTTTGAGCCGGCCACCATGCAGCGGCTGGCGAACCAGTTCCAGAACCTGCTCCAGGGAATTGTCGACAATCCCGACCAGCGCATTTCGCGGCTGCCGATGCTTTCCGCCGAAGAGCGGCACAGGATCATTTACACCTGGAACGAAATTGAACAGGTCGAACCCGATGGCGTGCTGGTTCCGCAGATGTTCGAAAAACAGGCTGCGCGCAACCCTGACGCAACCGCTGTCGTGTATGAAGACCGGCGGCTCACCTATGGCGAGCTCAACGAACGCGCCAACCAGCTGGCGCATTATCTAAAAAAGCGCGGCGTCGGTCCTGAGAAACGAGTCGTCGTTTGCGTGGAGCGCTCGCCGGAGATGGTACTTGGCGTAATGGGCGTGATGAAGGCTGGCGGCGCTTACGTCCCATTGGACGCAATGTATGCCAAGGAACGCCTGCCTGTAATTATTCCGGACTCCGAATGCCCCGTAGTTCTGACGCAGACCAGCCTTCTGGCGCGGCTGCCGGAGACCAACGCAGAAATCATTCCACTCGACGGCGACTGGTCGAAGATTGCCGCCGAGAGCAAAGAGAATCCCGAACCCGAGATCACGCCCGACACCCTGGCCTATGTCGTGTACACGTCCGGATCAACCGGCGTGCCCAAGGGCGTGATGATTAATCATGGCGGCTTTGCCACATTGTTCCACGGCTACAAGAAGAGCTACGGAATCGGATCGCCGGATAACCCCTGGCTGTTGATGGCGAACTTTTCGTTTGACGTGTTCAGCTCCGACCTGATTCGCACGCTTTGCTCCGGCTCGAAATTCGTCATTTGCCCGATGGAACTTCTGCTCAATCCGGAAGGGCTTTACGGGCTGATGCGGCGTGAACACGTTACCTGCGCGGAATTTGTCCCCGCCGTGCTGCGGACTTTGACCACGTACCTGCACGAGTCGAACCAGAATCTCGACGTCATGCGCATCCTGGTTTGCAGTTCTGACGCGTGGAGCATCGCGGATGCGCGCGCAACGCTCGCGGTCTGCGACCCCAGCGTGCGGGTGATCAATGCCTATGGCGTCACCGAAGCCACCATAGACAGCACTTTCATGGACATAACGCCCGAAGTGCTGCGCGGTAGCGGCTTCGTCGCAATCGGCAAGCCGATTCCGAACAACACCACTTACGTACTCGACCGCCACATGCAGCCCTGCCCGGTGGGAATTCCCGGCGTGCTATACATCGGCGGCCCCGGCGTCGCCCGCGGATATCTGAAACGCCCTGAGCTTACGGCCGAAAAATTTGTTCCTGATCCGTTCAGCAAAGTGGCCGGCGCAAAGCTCTACAACAGCGGCGACGCGGCCCGCTATTTGCCCGACGGCAATGTTGAGTTCCTCGGCCGCGTGGACAATCAGGTAAAGATTCGCGGCTTCCGCATTGAACTCGGCGAAGTCGAAGCAGCCATTGCAAAGCACCCAGCCGTTCAGCAGGTGGTCGTGATTGCGCGCGAACTTGGCCCCGGAGATCTCGGCCTTGTCGCGTATGTGGTCGCCAAACCGGGCGAGCCCATCGACATCCATGACGTGCGCGCCTCTATCAAAGGCAAGCTGCCGGCGTACATGTTGCCGGCGGCTTTCGAGGTGCTGGAAAAGATTCCGCTGAGCGCCAACCGCAAAGTGGATCGCAAAGCGTTGCCCGCGCCGAAGCAGAAGAGCGTGGATGTGGCCGAAGCGTTCGTTGCACCACGCAACGAGAAAGAAGAAAAGCTGGCTGCGCTGTGGTCAGAAGTCCTTCACTTCTCGCCTATAGGGATTCACGACAATTTCTTCGAACTCGGCGGCCACTCGCTGATGGCGATTCAGGTCATCTCGCGGGTCCGCAATCACTTCGGCGTAGAGTTACCGCTCCGCATTCTGTTCGAGAATCCCACCGTGGCGGAACTGTCCGTTGCGATTGAAGCTCAGGGCAGCAACGGCCAGCCCAAAGACGCGCCCATCGTTGCCGTCAGGCGCGAGTCGGTGAGAGCCAAGCGGGTGTCGTCGTAAGAACCGCTCGATATCACTGCGCGGGAGCGGCATTTGGCTTCTTCGCAGGTAAGACCACCGTTACGATAATCAGACATGCGGTTCCGATTAAGACCCGCTTCACGATGCGGAAGGCAACTGGATAGGAACAGTAGCCTAGTCCGCCGTGGACGACAACATATAAACTCATTCCGGAAATTGCAAGGAAAACAATGGCGAGCAAGAGCAGAGATCCCTGTCGCCAGTCCAGGCCGTTTCCTCGATGAACGAAGAAACTCGCCAGCACCCATACCCCCAATGGCAGGGCCGTTAGGAATTCGAACAATTCCAGTTTTGTCACCATGCCTACTTCCATCGCCAAGAGCTTGAGAGCGTGCTCTGTTTCACCATCAGCATGCATCGCAGCTCTGATGCACCAACGTCGACCTTCAGCGTAATCCCGCGTGGTTCCTATGCCGTTGTAATACATGGTCGCGAGATCAAATTCCGCTCTTGCGTAGCCGTGCTCTGCTGCCTTTCGATACCAGATGAATGCCTGAGAGAAGTCCTGCGGCAACCCTTGCCCGGCGTAATACATAGAACCGAGAGCATCCTGAGCCTCAGCGTAGTTCTGGTCGGCGGCTTTCTCGCTCCACCGGCCAGCCTCAGCATAGTCGCGCGACACCCCGGTTCCCTAGTAATACATCGTGGCTAGATCAAACTGCCCTTTTGCACTGCCATGTTCAGCAGATCTTCTGTACCACTCCAGCGCCTTAACAAAGTCTTGCGGGACTGACTGGCCATCAAGGCACATATATCCCAGCGCGTCCTCTGCTCGTGGCTCATTCTGGTCGGCAGCTCTTTCATACCAGAGAAGTGCTTCACCGTAATCTTGTGGAGCACCCTTTCCGTAGTAGAACGCGGAACCCAGACTGAACTGTGCCTAGAATCGCCCTGTTCGGCGCGTGAGCGCAGCGCAGTGACGTATTTAATGGATTTGTGTCTGTGCTCCCACCACAGAAGTGATGCGGTACAAATCACCAAGGTACAGGCGACCGCAATTGAAGTTTTACAGCGCATTCCCTTTGATACTCTCCACGGCTTCGGGCAAGGATGGCGTCGACGACGGGAGTTTATCACTACCCGCCAGAGGCCGAAAGTCGTCGGCTAGAGTTTTCGATCGAAGAGTAGGTAGCGGGGCGAGAGCGGACTACGCGACTCCGCTCTCTGCTGCGGCCGCCTGCGGAAAGAACTCCTTCACGCTCGGCTTCGGGGCCACCGTTTCCTGCGCGGCGACAACCGTGCCGCGAATTTCCGGGCGGCGGGAGTTCTTGATCCAAATCGCAATGTTTTCCTGCTGCGCCAGTCGAACCGCGCCTTCGTGAAACACTTTCGCCCCGTAAGCCGCCATTTCTGTGGCTTCCTGAAACGACAGAGTTTCCACCGGCGCCTGGTCCGAAACTAACCGCGGATCGTGCGCATACACGCCATCCACGTCCGTCCAAATTTCAACTTCTTTCGCGTCCACCGCTGCGGCCACAAGAACTGCGGTCAGATTCGAGCTGTTGCGCCCCAGCGTGGTGGTAACGCCCGCGGTCGTGGATCCGATGAATCCCCCGAGCACGGGCACAGTATCTTTGCTCAGCGAAAAAACTGCGCGCCTAATCTTCGTGCAGCTTTCATCGAGCAATGGGCTGGCTTCAGTGTGCCGGTCGTCGGTGCGGACCAGCACGCGCGAATCGAGATGCGCCGCGTTGATCCCGGCCTTGCGCAACGCGAAGGCCATGATCCCGCTCGAAAGCCGTTCGCCGAAGCTGGTGACTTCTGCCTGGGCTTGAGGAGAAAGCTCGCCGGGGCCCGGAAGGCGCCCAATCAGGTTGAAGAGTTCGCGAAAATGTGTATCGAGAAAGTTGCACAATGCGCGCCGGTCGTGCTCAGAAACCACCGACGCCGCAAGCGCGGAGTGGTAAGCCTCGAGAGCATTGAAGGTTTCGACGGCACGGTCGCGGTGTCCCTCGGCGGCTTCTTTCGCGAGCGCGAGCAAGTTGTTGGTGGCCTTGCCGTGAGCGGAAACAACGACTGCGGGATGGCGTGGAAGCCGGCTTCGGACAATCCACGCCACTCGCTCAATCGCTTCGGCTGACTCCAGTGAGGTACCGCCGAATTTAAGGACGATCATACGTAGGCAAGACCTTTCGTCGCCACATCCTCGAGTACTTCAAGATGCTTGTCGATGTCTTCCTGCGTGTGGGCCACCGAGAGCGCCCACTGCTCGTCCCACCAGTAAGGCTGGGCAATCACGCCGCGGTTCACCATTCCGAACCAGAAGGCGGTCCACAGGTCGGTGTTGATCTTGCTCCACTCGCGATAGTTCGAAGCCGATTCCACACCGAACGTGACTGCACCGTTAATGCCGGCGTTGGTCACGATTCCAGGCACGCCCGCCTTGCTGAGAATCTTGCGATAGCCGTCAGCCAGTTTGTCGCTCAGCGCACGCATACTCACATATTTGTCAGGCGTGAGCACATCCCGCAACGCAGCCAGGCCGGCGGCGATCACCACCGGATTGGCGTTATACGTTCCGGCGTGCATCATCTTGCGGGTCTCGATCACCTTCGAAATTTCTTCCGTGAATGCAAATGCCGCCAGTGGAAGTCCGCCACCAATCGACTTCGAGAGGCAAACGATGTCAGGAACAATGCGATAGAACTCGGCGGCACCGCCATAGCTCATGGACGAAGTTTTGACTTCGTCGAAAATCAGGAGCGCGCCATACTGCGTGCAGAGTTTGCGAACGGCTTCCAGGTAGCCAGGGGTTGGCGGCATGACGCCGATGTTCATCATTACCGGTTCAAGGATCACCGCCGCCACTTCGCCTTTCGCCTGCTGCAGAACTTTCTCGAGACAGTCGGCATCGTTGAATTGCGCTACCAGAGTTTGGGAATCTTCGAGATCAACGCCGGCGCACGCCGCCACCGGAGTGGGCACGCACGATGCGCCCCAAGTTTCTTCGCCCGGCTTCACAGACACCATGACCGCGTCATGCAGCCCGTGGTAGGCGCCTTCCATTTTTACGATCTTTGGTTTGCCGGTGAAAGCTTTGGCCAGGCGCAGTGCGTGAAGGGTAGATTCAGTTCCACTGTTGGAGAAACGCACGCGGTCCAGAAATGGAAAGCGGCGGCAGATCTCCTCCGCCAGTTCACACTCCTGGGGATGCGACATTCCGTACATGGTCCCGATGGTGAGCTGTTTGGCGACTGCGCTCATTACGGTCGGGTTGCAGTGGCCTACAACGATCGCGCCGAACGACAGATTGTGGTCGATGTACTCATTGCCATCGACGTCCCACACCCGCGAGCCTTGGGCGTGGTCAATGTAAATCGGGTATGGCTCGTACATGCGGGAGTTGCTGGCCGTGCCCATGGGCATGACTTTGCGGGCTCTCTCCCAAATTGCCTTGGAGCGTTGTGTCCGGCTTTCATAGAGCTCAATTTCTTTCTCTAACAGCGTCGTCGTCTTCATTCTCGATCCGTCTCCTGTGCTCGCAGGGCTGACATGCACGTCGCCACCCAAAGTTATTGATTCTCACGTTCAAGCTTTAAGTTGCTGAAAGTAAAGGCCATACTCATTGCATTCCTACGCTGTACCCGGGGCTGGGTGCTGATTACGACGGCTAATCTTGTACCAGCCGATTGGGTTTCCAAATAGGGAGAGGGACAGCTTAGCCTACAAAATGCAGTTTAGGGGCCAAAAGTTTCACGGCCCACACTAGGGCAACTTAAATCTCAATGCGCTCAACGACTTAGAGGACCGCTTTCTGGCTAGGAACGGTTAGTTAAATGTGCAATTGTTTGCCACTTTGGAGACAATTTGCGCCGGGGTGGAGGGTCACCGGTGAGGCCTGCTACCGGAGGTGCAAGACATTGCATAAGGCACCGGATTGAGACGTTGGTTATCTCTTAGGTTATTGAAAATACAATTACATGATGATTGCGGTGGCTACGAAAAGGCACCCGGGTTGCACTCAAACATACTTCGTGGCAAGCAGCCGATCGTGGAAGAAACCGAAGTTATGGTCCGCAGTAAGAGCGCATCCGTAAACTTCCTGAGCTTGCTTTAGACTAGGGGACAAATGGCTTCCGTGAATGAATTGAGTGACATAACGGGGCAGCCTGCTGCTTCGGACGACGTGTTTGTATTTCCAGCCTCGTTTGCCCAGCAGCGACTCTGGTTCCTCGACAAGCTCGAGCCTGGACAGAACACTTATAACGTTCCATTCGCGGTCCGTCTAACCGGCGACCTCAAGGTCTCAGTAGTCGAACATGCCTTACGTGAACTTGTGCTTCGGCACGAGGTGCTGCGCACGACACTTTCGGAAGACGAGTCCGGCAGACCAATACAACTCGTTGCCGCCGAGCCGCACTTTGCACTCTCCGTTTCAGATCTCCGAAGCATTCCCCACAAACCCAGAGAAGTAGAAGTTCCACGGCTCGTTATGGAGCATCGGAATCTTGCCTTCGACCTGAGACAAGGCCCACTTTTTCGAGCGACTCTCTTTCGCCTCACGGACACGGACTATGTGCTGTCCCTGGTGTTCCATCACGTGATCGTCGACGGCTGGTCATGGAGTCTGGTGCTGAACGAGTTCTCGCTGATCTACGAGGCATTTTTGCAGGGCAAATCCTCGCCGCTTGCGCCTCTGCCCATTCAATATGGCGACTACTCCACCTGGCAGCATGATTGGTTGAAGGGCGAACGCCTCGACAACCTGCTGGCCTACTGGAAAAAGCAACTCGGCGATGCTCCCCCGGTGATCGAGCTTCCCAGCGATTTCCCACGTCCCTCCGTCCAAACCTCTATCGGCGCCCAAGAAGCAATAGTTGTTCCGCCCATACTGCAGGACGCGCTGACCGCACTGAGCCAGAAGGGAGGCGTCACCCTTTTCATGACGATCCTCACTGCCTTCAACCTGCTCCTAGCACGCTACTCCGGGCAAGAGGACATCGTCGTCGGTACTCCGATTTCCGGCCGCACACGCTCGGAGCTTGAGGGCTTGATCGGCTTCTTCGTCAATACGCTCCCGCTGCGAACCGATGTTTCCGGCAATCCAACATTCCGCGAACTTTTGGCGCGAGTGCGGGAAACTTCAATCGAGGCCTACGCCCATCAGGATTTGCCGTTCGAACGGCTGGTGGAGGAGTTGAGCCCTGATCGCGATCTCAGCCGCAATCCGATCGTGCAAGTGCTTTACCTT
Source organism: Acidobacteriota bacterium (assembly GCA_043734125.1). Lineage (GTDB taxonomy): Bacteria > Acidobacteriota > Terriglobia > Terriglobales > Acidobacteriaceae > Gp1-AA145. Next base: position 46,772 of record JAYTFR010000035.1, read on the forward strand.
TTCGAAGACTCTTCCGAAAAGCAGAAGAAGCGGATTGCCGACCTCACGATTGGCGCATTCCATGGCGCAGAGCGGACTACCGCAAAATTCGATATGCAATTCAGTGCTCGCGTAAATTCTGACGGTTTACGGCTCGCACTCACCTACAACGTTGACCTGTTCCGGCCCGCGACGGTGCAGCACATGTTAGGGCATCTACGGAAGATACTGGATGCAATGGTAGCGAATCCGGAGGGGCGCACCGGGGAACTGTGTCTGCTGAATGAAGCAGAGCGTCAACAAGTTTTGGTTGAGTTCAACAATACAGCGAAACCTGCTGCACGCAACATCTGCGTCCATCAACTGGTTGAGCAACAGGCGGAGCGCACCCCGGAAGCGATCGCTGTCGAATTTCAGGAGCGCCAACTCAGCTACCGTGATTTCAACGCGCGCGCGAATCAACTGGCGCACCACCTTATCAGTCTCGGAGTGAAGCCTGACTCACGCGTCGGGGTCTGCGTGCACCGGTCGCCAGAGATGCTGATTGCCGTGCTGGGCATCATGAAGGCGGGCGGAGCCTACGTGCCTATCGATCCTGCTTATCCCCGTGACCGCGTGGAGTTCATGCAGCAAGACGGAGGCGCGGAAGTTTTGGTGACGGACTCCGCGGTGCTGGAAACCATTTCAGCCCAGAATGCGAAGATCGTCTGCTTTGATCGCGACGCGGCAGTCCTTGCAAAGCAGAGCCTTAAGAATCCGCAGACGGAAGTTACACCCGCGAACCTAAGTTATGTGATTTTCACTTCCGGCTCGACAGGCAACCCGAAAGGCGTGCAGCTCGAACATCGTAACGTCGTCAACTTCATCGGCTATGTGCAAAGGATCTTTCAGGTTGGCCGCGAGGACGTCTACCTCGGCGTCGCATCGATGTCGTTCGACGCGTCTGTTCTGGATTTCTATCTGCCGCTGTCGGTCGGCGCAAAACTCGTAATCGTGGATGGTGATACGACTCGCGATCCGAACGTGCTGGCGGAAACCATAACGCGCACAGGTATTACGGTGATGCACGCAACACCTTCCACGTGGCGCAGCCTGGTCGACGGAGGATGGAAGGGCAACGCAAAGTTCAAACTGCTTAGTGGCGGCGAGGCTCTCAGCTGGGATCTTGCGGCGGAGCTTTTACCCCGGTGCTCAGCTCTGTGGAACCTTTATGGGCCCACCGAGACCGCGGTCTATTCGGCGGTTCACAGGGTCACCGCTTCAGACGGTACTGTCCTGGTAGGGTCTCCCATTGACAACACGCAAATCTACATTCTCGATTCGTTGCAGCACCCGACGCCGGTCGGCGTCCCTGGCGAAATTTGGATCGGGGGCGCCGGAGTCGCTCGCGGTTATTTGAACCGTCCTCAACTCACGACGGAGAGATTCGTTGAAGATCCATTCGTGGGCGGCGGAGCCCGCATGTACCGCACTGGCGATCTCGGACGCTTCCGTCCGGATGGGGTGATTCAGTGCCTTGGCCGCATTGACAACCAGGTAAAGCTGCGTGGATTCAGAATCGAACTGGGAGAAATCGAGAGTATTCTGGCGAAGCACTCAGCGGTCCAGAACGC
>JAYTFR010000036.1:0-33969 GCA_043734125.1 Acidobacteriota bacterium
TTTCCCACATCTCCACACCCCCGGCTACGACGACGGGCACAGATCAAAAGACGCGTTACACTAACACTTCACTTGGTACAAAAAATCGGTCAGGTCAGCCCCATCCGAGCCAGAAGGTTAGGGTCAGCACCGAGCCGAGCGTCGTTCCCCGGACGTCCCACACCGTGGCCGGTATTGGCCGCCACTGCCACAGCAGAAGCGCCAGCACCGCGCTTGCGGCAACCACAAAGGTGCTTCGCTCCACATACCATGAAACCACCTTGGTCCATTGCTCTTTGAAACCCTGCCGCGCCATGACGCTGTGCTGCACGGCGAACAGGCTCAATAGCGCGGCATCAATCACCACCGCCATGCCGAGCGGGGTCGCGGATCCGGTATCGATTGACTTGGGAACCAACACATTCCCAACGAAGCCGATCGCGTAAAGAAAGGTTCCAAAGAAAAACATGTACGCGAGCACCGCATACGTCATCGCTAATGCTTTCTTCATAAGTTGCCTCCAGGAGAGTTCCCGCCCTCGAATGCGTACGCCCTACGGAGCGGGAGTATACACCTGATCTGGCCCGGGAAATCGTCGGCGAAACACCCCCATCCTGAGATCGTCTCCACCCGTTTGAGGTGCACTGCGATCACTTTGGTAACCTGCCCGCGTTGCCAAAATGACCCTTTCCCAAAGCGGTTTCAATAGAATTTTCACAGACTGTCGGTTGTCTGTGAGTCCCTCCAAGTCGAAGGGTTGAGAACAGTGCCTGAGGATTTCAAGTGGGAACTCGCGATTGGTGAAACCGTCTACGGCTTCTACAGGAAGCTGCTGCGAGACTCGATGCAGGAACCCGTGCCCCTGCCGTCGGACCTCCACCTGATCCCCTTGGGCGAACTCGACCTGGACTTCCCTGACCCGCTGGCTCGCATTCGAGGCTGGTTGAAGATACTGGACCTCGCGGTCACGCCGTCCATGCTGCGGCAGTCACTTACTCCCGACGTTGATCCCGAAATTGCCGAGACGCTACTCCGGTATTACGCGCGCAAGAAAGCGGCTACTGAAGTCGCCCGCGACAAGGCCGATTTCGTGGCGAGTTTTCTGTATCGCAACCCGCGCGTACCGGGCCAGTGGGAAAAACACGGCTATACCCTCGACGGCGTGGTCCCGATTCCGCCGTTTGAAATTGCGCTGATCGAGATCCTCGCCGACGCTGAGTCTCCGGAATTGCCCGAGGAATACGTTCCGGTCCTGAACGAGTTCGAGGCCATCCGCGACGAACTCGATGGCTACACGACTCTAGAGGCGCTCACCGACGCCGGCGTGGTCCAAAAAGGCCGCGACCTGAAGCAGGCGTTTGGGCCCTACTTCTACCATCCCGGCGTGCTGGCTGCGATCGGCCCCTACAACGCCGCGATCGGCAAGAAACTGGAAGGGCTTTTTCGCGACACCACCAAGCAATTGAAGAACTTTGCCGAAACCGTGCATCGCGAGGGCGGCGACGTTACCAGTTCGGTGGAAGGCAAAGTCACGGTACAGCATCTGGCCCTCATAGAAGAAGGAGAGATCCTTAATGCTGACTATGCTTCCGCCCAGGAAAAATTCCGCCGCGTATCTAAAGTAAAGAAGGCGGTGGATCAGCGGAAATCAGATGAAGCAAAGCAATCCGAGAAGTCGCAACCAAAGCTATCAGTAAAGGCAGTCCCCCAGACCGAGCAGCCCGTCCAGCCGCGCCCGAAACACGCCGAGACCTCTCCGCGCGTCGCAGAAGAAGAGGAGGACTGGAATCCTCCACAGCCGGTCGAGCCTTCGCGCGCGAAGTTCGCCGGAAAACCGGCGCCGGAAATGCCGAGGTTTGATACGCTGCCTTCCGCAACGCCATCGCGAGGACTGCCCGCGCGAGGGTTTGCCGGCGCTCAGGCAGCCGCGCCGGAACCAGCCAGGCTATACGATGCGGCCCTCGAAGAAGGAAAGCTGCGCAGCGTGGATGATTCGATTCGAGTTTTCGTACGTGCGGCTGAGGCGAAGTTTCGGCAAGTCGTCCCCATGCGCTCCTTCAATCTGACGCTCACTCCAGCCGAAGCCGATGCTTGTGGCGCCGAGTACTGGGACGAAAAAAGTTTCCGCGGTGAGTACGCCCGCTTGTTGTCGCGAGTGGTTGCGGTGATTGCGCGCATGAGCACCGAAACCGAGGAACTCAGGCAGCGCCAGAATTCCGCTCACTTGTGGAAGCCGCATGCCTGCTCCTTGCGGTTTCTGATGGATGCTTCGAACGCAGCCTTTGAGCAGAGCACATCGGTGCTCACTCTCGCTGGACAGCGCGGCCTGAACGACAAGATCAATGCGATGCGGGAATCTCTGCAGAAACTGCGGACTCGTATGGATAGCGCGGAACAAATGCTCCGCGAGCTGGAAATCAAAGGACAACAATAGCCCGGCGAGTCTAAGTCAGTGCGCGGTCGAGGTGAACGTAGCCGCCATCCACAAACAAGTGCTGCCCGGTAATGTGTCCTGCGCGTGGAGAAAGAAGAAAAACGGCCATCGTCGCAATTTCTTCCGGTAATGTCATCCGCTTGCCCAAAGGAATTTTGGCAATAATGCTTTTCAGGACTTCCTGCGGGTCGGGGAAAGTATCGAGCCACTGGCGATAGAGCGGGGTCATCACTTCCGCCGGCAAGATTGCATTCACACGCATTCCATAAGGAAGAAAATCGACAGCCCACTCGCGAGTCAGCCCGAGAATCGCGCCTTTCGCTGCCACATACCCGGAAGTGCCGCCCTGCCCTGTAACTGCAGTTTTTGAGGCAATGTTCACAATCGAACCATGCGCGCTTTTCAAGTGCGGCAGCGCGTAATGCGCCATGTTGTAGTAATGCAGGAGATTGCGCTGCAGCGATTCAACAAACTTATCGGGACTGCCGTGCTCCAGACCGACTTTGTCGTTGACGCCGGCATTGTTTACCAGCGCATCCAAGCGGCCGAATTGCTTGATCGTCTCCTCAATGGCCTTGCGGCAATTCTCTGCCGAGGAGAGTTCGGTGACGATCATGCCGCTCCGCGGGATCTCCGAGTGGAGTTTGTTCGCCGCGGCGGCGTCGCGATCCAGAATGATGGGAATCGCACCCTCAGCGGCAACGGCCCGCGAGACTTCCCCACCGATCCCCTTCGCTCCTCCGGTGATCAGGACAACTTTGTCTTTCAGTTCAAGATCCATTGAGATGATGGCCTCAGCCGTGCAGATTCACAAAACCACCGTCTATCGGGTAATTAACGCCCGTGACAAAACCCGCCGCACTTGAACACAAAAATAAGGCCAACGCCGCCACTTCTTCCGGTTCACCCATACGGCCGATGGGCTGCGTTTTTGCCAGCTCGTCAAACATTTCTTTTTCCCGCCCGGGATAGTTCTTGCGCAGGTAGTCATCGACAAACGGGGTGTGCACGCGCGCAGGAGAAATGCAATTGCAGCGGATGCCGTGAGCAACGTAGTCTCTGGCGACCGAGTACGTCATGGCGATCACCGCGCCCTTGCTGGCCGAGTATCCAAAACGGTCGGCGAGTCCAGTCGAGCCTGCAACCGACGCCATGTTCAGAATTACGCCGCCCCCATTAGCTTTCATGTGGCCAACGCTGGCGAAGATGCAGTTGTAGTATCCGTTGACGTTGACGCGAAGAATGCGATCGAAGTCTGCTTCCGCGGTCGTTTCAACGTTACCAATCTGCGATATTCCGGCGTTGTTCACCAAAATGTCTAGTCGAGTGCGTTCGAATAGTTTTTCGAAAACGGAAACCGTTTGAGCGTGTTGGCTCACGTCGCACAGCCATGCCGTCGCCGAATTGCCGGACTTCACGATTTCGCCAGCTACTGACTCTGCGTCGCTGAGGTTCAAGTCGAACAGGTGGACCGATGCGCCATGGGCAGCAAAGTTCATCGAGATCGCGCGCCCAATACCACTGCCGGCGCCGGTGATGACTGCGGATTTGCCGTCCAGTCGGAACTCGTCCGCGCCTTTCGCAGATGTGTGCGGCTGGTTCAGAGAGAAATGCCTCGCTTCCAGGGAATGAAATCTTCCTGCGAATTCAATTCTGCTTTGGTTCGCACCTCTCCGCTTGCGACCTGGATTACAAAATCAAGAATCTTCTCGCCGGTTTGCTGGATGCTTGCGCCGCCGGTGATGATCGGGCCCGCGTCAAAATCAATGATGTCCTGCATGCGCCGGGCGAGCGACGTATTAGTGGAAAGTTTCACGACGGGCGCGATAGGGTTGCCAGTGGGCGTGCCCAAGCCGGTGGTGAACAAAACCACGCTTGCGCCGGAACCAACTTGTGCGGTCACGCACTCCACGTCGTTACCGGGAGTGCAAAGCAGGTTCAGTCCCTTGCTGGTCGAGTACTCGGTGTAGTCCAGCACGGCGGCCACCGGCGCGGTACCGCCTTTCTTGGCAGCGCCGGCGGATTTCATTGCATCCGTGAGCAGCCCGTCACGAATGTTGCCCGGACTGGGATTCAACGCGAACGTCGCGTTCACCGCGTGCGCGCGCTTTTCGTAATCGCGCATGAGCTGAACAAAACGTTTTCCTACTTCGGGTGAAGCCGCGCGATCGATCAAATTCTGTTCCACGCCGCAAAGTTCCGGGAATTCTGAAAGAATCGTTCTCGCGCCGAGCGCCACCAGCAGGTCGGAGGCGTGCCCCACGGCGGGATTCGCCGAAAGCCCCGAGAAGCCGTCTGATCCCCCGCACTTCAGACCCACACACAGTTTCTCGATCGCAAATGGGAAGCGTTGTGCTTGGTTCGCCTCCGCCAGCCCGGCGAACGTGCGATTGATCGCCTCTGACAGCATGGAAAATTCTGATCCGCTTTTCTGCTGTTCCAAGATCACGACAGGTTTGTTGAGATTCGGATCGCATTGAGCAAGCTGTTTGCGCAAAATGGCGACCTGGGCATTCTGGCACCCGAGGCTGAGCACGGTGGCCCCTGCAACATTCGGATGGTGCAAGTAACCTGCAATCAGAGCGCAAAGATTGTCGGAGTCTTCTCGAGTGCCGCCGCAACCGCCTTCGTGCAGCAGAAATTTGATCCCATCGATATTGGGAAACAGCCGCGCCGAGGCAGGCGCCGGATTTTGTTCAGAATCAGCCTGCACATCAGCTGGCTGCTTGCCTTCACGGTAGAGACGGGCCAGTTCCGCCACCTGCTGGCGATAGACTTGGGGCCGCCCGAAACCCAGCTCTTCTTCGAAAGCCTGTTTCAGATTTAGGATGTTGCGGTTTTCGCAGAACACCAGCGGGACAACCACCCAGTAATTGCGCGTTCCCACCTGCCCGTCCGCGCGGGCGTACCCCATGAAGCTGCGTTGCTTCCATCGCGAAACATCCGGCGCAGCCCAGCTGTAGTGACTCGAACTCTCCTGGTATGGCGCGGCTTCGTGGTGAATATTTCCGGTGCTCAACAACTCGCCGCGTTGGACCGGCTTGAACGCCTTCCCCACCAGAACCCCGTACATGGTCACGCTGTCGCCGACGGCGAGGTCTTGGGTGGGAAACTTCTGCTTTGCCGGAATATCGGTGACGAGCGGGACCTCGGTGCCTCCGAACTCGATCGCCTCACCTTTTTTCAGGTTTTCGAGCGCGATCAGGACGTTGTCGCGGGAATCGAGTTGCAGAACTCTTTGCATGCGCTGATCAAATTGCCTGTTCAAATTGTAAGATACAAACCCGCCCTGACTTCAGGCGCCCAACCGCCAGAATTTTTGCGCGGTCCCGCCGAGAATCTTCTCCCGGGCGTCGTCCGGATACTGCTCCAGAAAGTCTGTGACCAGCGAAATCACTTGCGGGTACGAAGCCGCGGCCTTGCAGACCGGCCAGTCAGAACCAATCATCAGCCGATCAGGGCCAAATGCGGTCATAGCAACATCCAGGTACGGACGAAAGTGCTCGGGTTTCCATGACTTCCAGTCGGCCTCGGTCACCATGCCGGAGATCTTGCAGAAGACATTTTGAAATCTTGCCAGCTCGCCGATATTCGAAGTCCACGGCTCGACCGTATTCGCCTTTATGGATGGCTTTGCTAGATGGTCAAGCACAAAACGCTGCCGCGGGAAGCGCTGCACAAATTCCGTGGCGACGGGCAGGTGCCGGGGAAAAATCAAGATGTCGTAGGTCAGGTTGAATTCTTCGAGGGCGGCGATCCCGCGCAGAAAATCCGGGCTCATAAGAAAGCGATCGTCGGGCTCGGCCTGCACAACGTGACGGATCCCCAGCAGCTTGGGGTTCTTGGAAACTTCCGCCAGCTGGTCTCGCACGTTTTCTGCGCGTAAGTCCACCCAGCCGACCACGCCTGCAATGAACGGCGATTCCTCTGCCAGTTGCAGCAGCCAACGTGTTTCTTCCACCGTCTGACGCGCCTGCACGCTGACGCAGGCGTCAAAGCCGGCGCGGTCGAGTTCGGGCTTCAGGTCCGCGGGCAGAAAATCGCGGCGCAATTCCGCCATGCTGTCATCAATCCATCCGTACTCCTCCGGGTCGTAGCGCCAGAAGTGCTGATGAGCATCAATGCGCATGGTCCTGCCTAAAGGGCGCCGGCGTAGGCTTGCTCGGAAAACGCGATGACCTGCTGCCGCGATTCCCCGAGCCCTTCAATTCCCAGTTCGACGAGGTCGCCCGCTTTGAGATACTCGGGCGTTTTCATCCCCAGCGCTACCCCAGCCGGAGTCCCGGTGCTGATCACATCACCAGGAAGCAGCGTCATGAACTGACTTACGTACGAAACGAGCGTTGCCGAGTCAAAAATCATGTTCGCCGTCGAGCTGTTCTGCCGCAGCACTCCGTTCACCTTGAGCCACATTTTCAAATTTCCGGGATCGGCGATCTCCTCAGGCGTAGCCACGAATGGGCCAAGCGGAGCGAAGGTGTCACAGCTCTTGCCTTTTACCCATTGGCCGCCGCGGTCCTTCTGAAATGCGCGCTCCGAATAGTCGTTGTGCAGCGCGTAGCCGGCGATGCGGTTCAGGGCGTCGGCCTGCTCCACATAGTTGGCGCGCTTGCCGATAATGATTGCGAGCTCGACTTCCCAATCGACCTGAAACGCATTTTTAGGAATCATCAGAGCGTCATTTGGTCCAACCAGCGCGGTCGTGGACTTGAAGAAGATCACCGGCTCGGTGGGAATTTTCGCTCCCGTCTCAGTCGCATGGTCGCGATAGTTCAGACCGATGCAAACGATCTTGCTCGGCCGCGTAACTGGCGGCCCAAGCCGCACGCTTTTGTCTACCCGGGGGGCCGAGGCGGCATTTTTCGCCGCCCATTCGCGCAGGCGATTCAGTCCGTCGCCCGCAAAGAAAGCTTCGACGTAGTCGGAGCCGAAACCGGACGCGTCAATACGGGTGCCGTCGCTCGAAATCAGTCCTGGACGTTCTTTGCCTGCTTCTCCAAAGCGAATCAGTTTCATGGTTTTCTCTCAGCGGGAAATTTCCAGCTGACGGAACAGCATAAAGGAAAGCAGCGTGTTTTGAAAATCGATTACTTTAACGACGATGCAATGCCCTACTGCGATCGTTTCAACGCTCGCGACAGCGTTTGATCGAGCGCAGACTTGGTTTTGGCGTATTCTTCATCGGAAATCTTGCTCTGCTTGTGGTCAAGTTCCAGTTGAAACATCTCTTCTTTCAGGCCCTGAAAAAACATCCCTGCATAGCTGGACGTTGCGACCGGCGCCAGAACTGCAGGCGCTGCCAAATTTGCGGCCTGACGGGCTGAAGCCGGTGTGGCGGAACTCGTCACCCTCACCGATCGCGAACGTTGCACGATGTATAGTGCCCCTCCGACTAACGCGATTCCAAACTCGCCCAGAATATACCAGCGATATTTGTCCAGCGGATCAGGAGCGTCATTAGGTACGCCGAGACCGCCACCGGGTCGCGTGTCTCCAGCCCCTCCGCTACCAGCCGAAGAAGAAGACTGATCCTGGTTCGGCATAGATCCTTCGCCGGAGATTTCAAACGAAAGCTTTTGCCCGGGCTTGGGATCGGCAACAATCGCAACCATCGTGTCGGGCTGCTTGGGAGCTTCGCGGCTTTCATAAACTCCCGCCTGCGACGGGGAAAACGTCATCGACTTCGGAACGAAGACGACCAGGTGCTGGATCGGATAAATCAGATGCGGATCGACGGTCGCCTTTCCGCTGTAGTTCATGTGGTACGCGATATGAAACTGCGTCTCTCCGGGCCGAAGCGGAAACACCAACGCATATCTTCCCTTGACCGCTTGTGGGACAGGAGAAACGATGACCGGCTGCCCGCCCACAGTTTGGGCCTGCGCTTCGTCGATCTCAGCCGCTTCTGGAATATAAAACTCAAACGGAGCGTCGTTCATTTCCGTTCGAGCGGGCTTCGAACCGTTATCCACGGCAAAAACCCGGTCGATACTCAGCTTTCCTTGTCCCGCCTGGACGGACATAAGGTCGGCTACGGCTTTCACCCCTTCGACCTTGGCCGCGACGTCATAAACCGTAAGTGTCACGCTGTTCGAACCTGGAGGCGCTGGCGCATGATAGGTGACCTCCTGATGGATGGCACGGACCAAGTACGGCGAGTTGCCGTCTGGAACGTTGAAAGCGAATTTCCCCAGCGCGTCGGTTTTCGTGTGGCCAACTTCCTCCATCCCGGCTGCGAGCTTGATGAGAATTACGGCATCGCCTGAAGAAGGCTTGCCGCTGGTGCCGTTGGTGACGGTCCCGGTGAGGGTTGAGGCGCCTGAGAATGCGACGCAAGCGGCCACGACCGCAGCCAGGAGAAACGCGCTGCGGGGAGCAGGATGGTTGGCGGTCAAACTTTCCCTTTCTGGCGAAACGGGGGCGCGACGGGCGACTCGATGCGCTCGATTTCGGCAAGAATTTCTGCGGCCTCATCTTCGAGCGACTGCTTCATGCTGGCGTAATCGGATTCCGGCACCTTGCCCGCTTTGTATTCGAAATTCAGATCGCGAAGATTTTCATAGACCGCGTCTTTCCGCTCACGCAAAAACATCGCGCGAGTCTGTTCCGGACCAACGCGCAGTTCGGTCGGGATGTGGAACACATAAAAGAGCGCGGCCAGCGTAAGCAGACAGCAAACTAGAAGGATCACAAGTCGGTCTCCTTGCGGGCTTTTTCGCGCAAACGTTTCAGATCATCAGAGCTCACACCAGATTTTACCGGGAAGGACGCGCCTGTAGAACGATGACGCCAGGTGCGGACGATGAAAACCGCTCCCCCGATCCCAACCACGAGAGCAAAGGGCGGCACCAGCCATGCGATGCGATCAAACCCGGTATTCGTCGGCGCAGCCAGCACTGTCGCCCCATATTTCGTCACGAAGGTCTGCAGAACACCGTTGTCGGAAGACCCGGCGGCGATGGCCGCGGCCAATTCGTGGCGCATGGTTTCGGAATACGTGCATCCAACGTGGTTACATTCCAGCAGGACTTGCCCGCAGCTGCAAACGCACATCATTTGGTGACCCAGTCGCTCCATGCGAACCGAGTTGTCGCTTGCACCGATCAGAACCAGCGCGCCGAGCGAGAGCGCGCCCAGCATGCGAAGTTTTCTCCCGCGAGATGGAATCCATCGACGCATCAGTCGCCTGCGCCCACAGGTGCGGCATTCGCCGGAATATCTTTAGTGAGAGCGGCAGGTGCAACGGCCCGAAGCGGCGGCGCATTCGGGAAAAGTGCCAGCGCCGTGCCCAGCAGCGTCACCAGCACTCCGATCCAGAGCCAGGAAACCAGAGGGTTCAAATGCGCCTTGATGATCGGATGACCCGTATCTGGATTCAGGCCCTCAAACACGACATAGAGATCTTCGCGGAGCGGTGAAAAGACCGATGGCACATGCTGCGGCTGCTGCGTTGCCGTGAAGAACCGGCTCTCGGGATAGAGCGTTGTTAGTTGCTTACCGCCTCGCATCACGTCGATGATGGCGATGCTGCTGCTGTAATTCGGTGTTTCCGTTTGAGTAAACGACCTCGAAATCAGCGTGTACGGCCCAATCTCGATGGTATCGCCGAACGCCATTTCCTTTTCTTGGGCTCGATTCAACGGCGTTCCCAGTACGCCGATGAAAATGAGTGCCATTCCGATGTGGACCACATAACCGCCGTAGCGGCGCGTGTTGCGATGGCCAAGATGCAAGATGGACGACGCCAGGCTGCGGCCAGTATGAGCCGCAATTACACGACCGCCGCGCAGAAACTCAGAAGCCACGGTGAACATAACAAGCGCAGCGAGAATTGCTGCCATCAGTGAATAAAAGTACGCAATGTCCTCCCAGGGACGCAGGCCGAACGGCGCTCCCCACGAGGGCGGCGCCGCGACCAGGATAGTTCCTACTGCGAGGGCGCCTACCGTAGGCCACAAAAAATTCCGCCTCAGGCTTTCAATCGATGTCCTCCGCCACGCGAGCAGGGGGCCGACGGCAGTCAGAAATAAAAGAAGGAGCGCGAAGGGCACAATCACGCTGTTAAAGAACGGAGGCCCAACGGTAATCTTGTGGCCCTGGATCCATTCGGAAAGTACCGGGAACAGAGTTCCCCACAGCGCTACGAAGCAGATCAGAAGGAACAAGACGTTATTAAAAAGAAAGCTCGACTCGCGCGAAACCAGCGCTTCCAAGCGATGCTCGCTGCGCAGATAAGAACGGTTGCGCACATAAAAGAAGAGGCAGGTGACGGCAATGATCGCGAGAAATCCAACGAACCAGTCGCCGATCGAGGACTGCGCGAAGGCATGAACGGAACTCACCACGCCGCTGCGCGTCAGAAACGTTCCAAAGATGCACAGGCCGAACGTGGTGAAGATCAGCCACACGTTCCAGGTTTTCAGCATGCCGCGTTTTTCCTGCATCATGACCGAATGCAGAAACGCCGTTCCGGTAAGCCAGGGCAGCAGCGAGGCGATCTCCACCGGATCCCATCCCCAGTAGCCGCCCCACCCCAGAACGTAATAAGCCCAGTGTGCGCCAAGGGCAATTCCGCAGGACAGCAGGCCCCAGGTCACCATGGTCCAGCGGCGCGTAATGTATATCCATTTATCCCCGGGATACTTCATGATCAGCGCACCCAGAGCAAATGCAAACGGCACGGCGAAGCCGACATAGCCCAGGTAAAGCATGGGCGGGTGAATCACCATTTCGGGATACTGCAAAAGTGGGTTCAGCCCGGCGCCTTCAGCAGCCATCGGGCCCGGCAGCACCGCGAACGGCCGCGCTGCAAAATTCAGCAGGAGTAGAAAGAAGATTTGGACACCGGCAATAATCGCCGAGGCATGGGCGAATAGCCGCTCGTCGGTCTTATGCCGAAGGCGGAGCACGAAACCGTATCCCGCCAGCAGCAGAGACCAGAAAAGCAGCGACCCTTCCTGTCCTGACCAAAGAGTTGCGAACTTGTAGGGCGCGGGCAGATCGCGATTGCTGTGATGAAAAATGTAGGCAATCGAAAAGTTATTCTGGAATGCCGCAGTGACCAGAATGGCGGCGGCAACGAATATCGCGACGAAACTGGCAATCCCGGCGCGGCGGGCGGTCTCGCTGACTAAGGTCGAAAGCGAATCCTTCCGAAAGAGGGCAACGATTCCAAAAACGAAGGAATACCCACACAGGGCGAGCGCGAGCAGCAATAAAAAACTGCCAATCTGGGGCATGGTTGTGTGTCTATTCTTTCAGACTGGCTGGGCGGCAAGCAAATCCAGCGGACCTCTCTTTCGAGAGGACACGCGAATGGCCCGGCAAACCAACTGCTGGAGCACTCTGACCCTAAGAGTGCGCTTTATTTCTCGGCCCTCTGACTAAGCAGAGTGCTCCTGGCGGCTCCGCACTTCGCGCTCGGCTTCAATCCAATCCTGGTCGGCGCGGCCATTGCTGTATCCGCGCTGCTCGTAAAGTTGGTAAGCGCGCATGCGGATTTCCGCCTCGAGGTCGACCGGCGAATAATTGCCATTTCCGTTCGCCGTCAGTTCGGGCATTTGCAGAACTTTGTTCGAGACTTTCTCAGCCTTGGGTTTGGGTGTGCGGGGGTTTTTTGCTTTTGCCATTTTCTACTCCTTGATACTTCTTTTCAGCGATGGGCCACCGCGGGGGCGCGACGGCCAAACACTGCCCACAATTGGCAGCTGTTACCTTCATGATAGGCTCCAGCGCCTGTGGATTTGTAAAAAGTGCAACAAAAAATTCGGCTTGCGCTCAACGGAATTTCGGCATGCGCATCGATCTGTTTCTCTTAGTATGTTTCTTCAACATGCAAAAACCTTTTTGTGGAGGAAAGATTGCCCGTTTTGCGCCTTCGCCTTGGAGCCATCCTTTTCCTGACAAGCATTCACGCCATTGCTCAGCAGGGTTCCACCCCCGCAGACGCACAAAAGATTACGCCGCCGGCCGAAACGGTCGTGGTTACTGGCACGCTCCTGCCTACTCCGGAAAGCGAAATAGATCGCGCGGTCACAGTGATCGAGGCAGACCCCGGCACTCTTTACAAAAGCTGGGTTGATTTGCTTCAGCTTGATCCGTCCGTTGACCTGAGGCAGCGTGCGCCAAACAACATTCAAGGCGACCTTTCGATTCGCGGCTCGGGCTTTGGCGAAACTCTTGTTCTGCTGAACGGCATTCGCATGGACGACGTACAAAGCGGCCACCACGACATGGACCTGCCTCTGCCTTCCGCATCGGTCGAGCGCATCGAAGTGATGAGCGGTGCGGGCTCGACGCTCTATGGATCCGACGCCATGGCCGGGTCGGTCAACGTAATCACGGCGAATCCCGAACACTCTGATCTTCGCGTCGGCGCAGGTGTCGGAAATTTTGGCGTGAACCAGCAGTACGGATCGGCATCTCTTGTGTGGAAGAAATTCGACACCCAACTTGATGCCGAACGGGATTTCTCAAGCGGCTTTCGTGCGGACCGCGATTATCGCAGTGCCACATTTTTTTCGAGCACCGGTCTGCAAACCGCCCTCGGACGATCTTTGCTGATGCTTGCCTACGCAGACAAGCCTTACGGCGCAGATCAGTTCTACGGCCCATTCAATTCGTGGGAGCGAACGAAGTCATGGTTCGCCGCCCTTCAGCAAGCCCTGGGAAGCAAGACGGAATTCGACTTCGCGTTCCGCCGCCATACCGACCAGTTCGTGCTCTTCCGCAATAATCCCTCGGTCTACGAGAACAACCACATTGACCGCAGCTGGCAGACTGGCTTGCGTCACCATGAGCAGCTTTCGCAGAACTCCACTTTGTTCTTCGGTGCGGAGGGCGTTCACGAGAATATCCAGAGCAACAACCTGGGCGTTCACGCTCGCAGTCGCGGTGCGGTGTACGTGGACTACGATGTTCGTGCTCTGAAGCGCTTCTCGTTTTCAGCCGCCGCGCGGGAAGAAATTTTCAGCTCCACGCATGGCGAGTTCAACCCCACGCTGGCCGGAGGCGCATGGCTCACCAGCAAGCTGAAGCTCAAAGCGAGCGCCAGTCGGGCATTCCGGCTTCCCAGTTACACCGACTGGCAGTATCACGACCCGGCAAATTTCGGCAATCCACAGCTAGCGCCCGAAAGCGCGTGGGATTACGAAGGTGGCGTGCTCTGGATGCCGAGCAGCCAATGGAAGACGGAGCTTACGGTTTTTCAGCGCCGAGATAGCAAGGTGATCGACTACGTGCTCCGGACGTGCTCGGCGATTCCTGTCGGCCAACTGCCGCCCGGCGCCTCGTGTTCGGCGACGATACCAACCGTCTACCACGCCGAAAACCTGCAGCACTTGAATTTCACGGGAGTGGAAGGTTCGGTGAATCTAAAACTCCCGCACCAGCAGCACCTTGAGATCGCATATACCTTGCTCTACGGCGCGCAGAAAACTTTGGCGGGCCTGCAAACAAAATATGCGTTCAACTATCCGAGCCACGATGCCGTTCTCAGCTGGAACGGACGTTTGCCGGGGAAGTTTGTTGCGCGCACCAGGCTCGGGGTTGTCGGTCGTTACCACAGCGATCCGTATGCCCTTTGGGACGCGGCGGTCGCGCGCGAGTTCAACCACGTGGCGGCGCACCTCGCGCTCTCCAACGTCAGCGACACGCAGTATCAGGAGATTCCCGGCGTAATCATGCCCGGGCGTAGCGTGGTGTTTGGGCTGGATTTCTACCTGCGCGGACGGTAGAGATTCTAAGTTTCTATCGTTCTCACGCTTGGATCTGTAATATCAATTCTCGAACGACCCAGGACGCCACAGCCGCGGAGGCTTTATGGCCAATCGGTATTGCATTTCATCTCTGACTCTGTTTGCGTTTGCCTGCGCCTTCTCGGCGCTGGCTGTGGCGCAGAAGGCAAAACCCGCCTTGGCGGGCACTCCGCCCGTAACTATCACCAGCGAGCAAGATCAGCAAAATATGCTGCAGCAACTCGGCATTCGGGCGTTGCGGCCCGGCCCCAGCGGTGATGAGCGCGCGCCGAATCATGCTAACTACGATGAGAGTAGAGCGAACCCGTTTTCGAACATTCCTGACGCGCTGACGTTCAATGACGGCAAAAAGGTCACGACACCTGAACTTTGGGAGAGGCGTCGCGCCGAAATCATCGAGGGATTTGAATGCTGCGTCTATGGGCGCGTGCCGAAGAACGTGCCCGAAGTGACCTGGTCAGTAAAGGCGGTCGATCAGGAATACGTCGGATTTAATCCGGTGGTCGCGAAGGAAATTGTTGGCCACGTGAACAACCCGGCGTATCCCGCAATTGATGTCAACATACGCATGATTCTGGTCACGCCGGCGAATGCGAAAAAGCCGGTTCCGGTCCTGATCATGTTTGGCCCGGCTGATTTTCCATCACCGAATCAGCCATCCCAAGATGAACTGGCTCGAATCAACGTGGCGCTGAAGGCTGCGGTCATTCAACAGGACCCGTCGCTCAAAAAAGTCTTCGAGGAACATCCCGCTTACGCAATGCAAGCGCCACGCCCGTTTCAATTCCCGCAGATGAACGCAGATGGCGACCCGCCAAACCCGTGGGAACTCATCGCCGACGGCTGGGGATTCGCGCTGCTTGACCCGGCCAGTATTCAGGCCGACAACGGAGCCGGGCTCACTCGCGGCATTATTGGGTTGGTCAATCAGGGGCAGCCGCGCAGGCCGGATGACTGGGGCGCGCTGCGAGCGTGGGCCTGGGGCGCCGGCCGGGCGCTCGACTATCTGCAAACTGACCCGGCGGTGGATGCAATGCACGTAGGAATCGACGGCGTTTCGCGCTACGGCAAGGCCGCGCTTGTAACCATGGCTTTCGATCAGCGTTTTGCAGCGGTACTGGTGGGATCGTCAGGCAAAGGCGGGGCAACTCTCCTCCGGCGCAACTTTGGGGAAGCAGTCGAGAGCCTGACCGGCGGCGAATATTACTGGATGGCGGGAAACTTCATGAAGTATGGCGCCTCAGAGTCGGCGTTCGGCAGCAAGAACGCCTCTGATATTCCGGTGGATTCGAATGAACTGATCGCGCTCTGTGCGCCAAGGCTCACCTTCATCAGCTATGGTGTGCCCGAGAAAGGCGATTCCAAATGGCTTGATCATCAGGGGAGCTTCATGGCTACAGTTGCCGCCAGTCCGGTGTGGGCGCTGCTGGGCGCGAAAGGTCTATCGCCAATCGAAGGCCAGGGTTCCGGGACTATGCCGCCGGTGAACACAAGTCTGCTGGGTGGGCAACTGGCGTGGCGTCAACACGACGGCGGACACACCGACGCTCCCAACATGAAATATTTCCTGGGATGGGCGGACAAGTTTTTTGGGAGAGACTCGGCGTTCGCTGTTCCTTAAACAAGAGACCTGGGCAGCAGACTCTTAGCTCTGCAGCCCGTCCCATGACCAGGGTGGGACGCTGAGGCCGGCTGGCACATCATCTGCGGACACGTGGTACCGGGACATCGTTGTCGTGGTTGCCCAGGGCGAAGTAGTCGTGCAGCACTTGTCGAAGCACGCTGTCGTTGTCTAATCCAATGTCGGCAAGCGCCTGGTCGAAGCAGTCAATCGCACGCCGATCCATCTCGTCGTGCTGCCCGTTGCCGCTGTGCATCTTTACTACGCTGGTCTCATCACCGTAGGAGCGGGAATACAAACTCGGGCCACCAAGTGCCTCAGCCCAATATGCGGCGAGTCGCTCGGTGTGCTGGGGATGGAAGCCGTGACTGAACGCATGGCCGACCACTTCGTCGGCCACTACGCGGCGATGCCAAGCGTCGGCAAGACGGCGCAGGCCGTCGATGCCACCCGCTGCTTCGAATACGCTTTGCATGGCTCCATAATGACAATCGTCCCGAGTCTTTGCAAGACGACGGCCGGGCAGCAAATAGCGGGAGGATCGCTGGACTTTGAAAGACCGGCGGCCGGGCCCCGCAACGTACCGTCTAGTAACTGCCGTAGCCGGTCTTCACAATTGCATCGTCACGATTGTCCCTGGCACTTACGGGCGGCTGAGTTCCCGCGGCGGTTTCGGCCACGCTGACCGTCACATCCATTCCAAGGAACCATGCGG
This sequence comes from Acidobacteriota bacterium, assembly GCA_043734125.1. GTDB lineage: Bacteria > Acidobacteriota > Terriglobia > Terriglobales > Acidobacteriaceae > Gp1-AA145. The sequence continues at coordinate 16,506 of JAYTFR010000036.1, forward strand.
ACGAGCCAGAGAATGTGCCCCACAGCGGCAAAACCTGCTCGTGGTTCCATGCGACCGCGACCCGAATCAAATTGCGATTGCCGACGATGCTGTTGGTGGGATCGAAGTCGATCCAGCCCGCGCCCGGCAGGTAGACCTGCATCCAGGCATGTGTCGCCCCGCCTCCCGTCAGGGTGGGTGCATCCTTGCCAGGAATAAAAATGTATCCGCTCACAAAACGCGCAGCCAATCCCAGGGAACGCGCAGCCTCCATCATCAGTACGGCGAAATCGCGGCAACTACCCGTGCGGGTTCTAAGCGTCTCGGTTGGGTTCTGCACGCCCTTCTCGTGCCGTCTGGTATAGACGAAATCCTGTTTAACCGCTAACGTTATCGCGCGCAGCAGGCCCATGGTTGAGGTCCGCCCCGAAAAGTTCACGAATTGCTTTACCCAGAGTTCTACCTCCTCGCTGGGATAATGACGAACCAGCGCGCGGCTCAGGTTGGGCAACTCATCTTCGGAATACCTAAAAGGATAGCGCTCGGCAAACTCTTCGAGCGCGTAGTCGGGCAGCGTGGTCTCGTAATGCTGTAGGGTGACGTTACTCTCGAAACGCAAGTCTGCAGTAGGGTCGTCGAAAGTGGCGATCGCGACGGAGTTGTCGAACACATCGTGCAGCAGGCGCACATGCGCGGGCTTGGGAGTAATCTCCAGTTTCGTCTTCAGGAGGCGAAGATCGTGGCTTTCCCTGGGCCGGAACATCATGCGATGCTCGCCCAGCTTTACCGGCTGCGAGTAACGATAAACGGTGACGTGCCGAACTGTAAGGAGACGCATTTTGATTGCGGGGATCGAGACTATCCAACCTGCGACAGGGACTCCTTGATTTCATCGGTCCAAACTTGAAAGCTCTCTAGAGTATTTGTCCCGAACGTGGTTGCGATGGCAACGTCGGCGGCATCGCGGCCTCGCGCCATCAGGACTCGCCCGATCCTTGGCACATTGTTGCGTGCGTCGAAAGTATGCCAAGCGCCCCCCAGATAAACCTCAAACCAGGCCGCAAAATCCATAACGCCGTAGGGCGGCGGCGTGCCCATGTCGCCCAGGTATCCCGTGCAGTAGCGCGCAGGAATATTCATGCAGCGGCAGAGCGTAATCGCCAGATGCGCGTAATCGCGACAAACTCCCGTGCGCTCGTTGTAGGCCTCCCACGCAGTCCGAGTGGGGCGCGCATTCTGATAATTGAACGCGATGTGGTTATGAACGTAGTCGCAGATCGCCTGCACCCGCGACCATCCGGGAGGCGACTGCGCGAATCGCGACCACGCGAAATCCGACAGCAAATCAGTCTCGCAATATCGGCTTCCCAGTAAAAACACCAGCGTCTCTTCCGGCAGGTCCTGCAAATCGTGCTGTGTCGCAAAAGGGGACAACACGTCGGGATTCCCTGAGTCTCGAATTATCCCCAGGGCCTTAAGCCGGATCCTCCCGCTAGGCGCTTCGATGCGGGTACACCAGTTTCCGAAGCCGTCGCGATATGTTGTGTACGGTGTCGCCGGGTCGGTAGTCAGCAGATCGGGAGTCACAATATCTGCTGCACGGGAATGATGGATGTTGACCACCAGGATCATTGGTGTGCTTTGCAGACAGTTAAACACGAATTCATAGCCTACTTGAATCAACATGAGAGTTGCCTTTTGCTGGAATGGTGGTTGGCAAGCTTCAAGCCAGCCCGCTGCAAGGGCTCCCCACGTTCCAGATAGAGACTATTGTACTTGGACGTGATGAACCCGGCAGACGAATACATTCGGGGGGAGTGACTTGCAGCCTGTTGCTGACGGTTTGGAGCGCCTTGGGTACCAGGACCTCCGAAAAGCCCTCATTGGATCGCTTCGCTTGTCTCTGGAAATGCAGCTGCGATTCCCTCCGCAACGCTGCGCGTGAGCGAAATCGTGAGTGTGGCCACGCGGCTAGGTGATCTCAATCACAGCGCCCCGATATGCGCCCCGGTACGATCATTTCGTAAATGACTCCGCGTTCCAAACTCGTGGCAGCCGTTCTTGTAATCGCAATGGTGGTTGTGCCGGCGGCGGCTTCGGCTCTCTGCCCACGCGGGATGGCTGGGGTAGAAAACCTCGATTCAGCCTCGGCGATGAGGATGGTGGGAATGCTTCCGCCACCCGTCAGCTCTGTAACAGCCACAAGCAATGCGTGCTGTGAAGTGTCGCCCCCAGCAAGCGGTGCCGTGTCTTCGTTCCTAACTGCCACGAGCAATGCGGCGAGCGTTGTTCCGGCGTTGACTAGGGCGATATTTAAAGCCCCTCGGAACGCAAAGTATTTCGAGATCGCAGAGCTGCCTCGTGCACCTGGCTCCTCACCGCAATCGCTACTCTGCGTTTTCATGGTTTAATCCCGCGTCTTCCTTTAAGGATTTTCTTCGGCCCGGACATAGACTGCGGCCGACCACCCTACACGCTTTTTTACCGGACCAAAGGTCCATTGGAGGGATTTATGAAAAGCACAAAGAATCTGGTTCACACAGCTGTACTGATTGCCACCCTAGCTATGTTGTCGTTCACTGCCGCATACTCCGCAGCCCAAGACAAACCATCTACTACTACGGGCGCCCACGAAATGAAGGTCCCGGAAACCGCAAAAGACCACTCCGAAATGGCAGCGCACTACCAGAAGGTAGCAGCGGAGACTCGGGAAGATGTTGAAACGCACAAGACGATGTTGGCCGACTTTCTAAAAAGCGTGGCTTCGAACCCCAAGGCTGGAGAAAACCCCTACGCCCGGAAAATGCGGCTCCATTGCGAAAGTTACATTAAAGCTGCTGAAGCGTTGGCTACCGAAGCAGACGCGTCTGCCAGGTTCCATGCCCTCCGGGCGAAGGAATTGGAGGGTAAGTAGCGCGGTCCGGCAAGTAGGTTGACCCGTTCCGGGTTGTGATTCCAATCACGACCCGGCATGTCTGGAGCTACAGACGGCACATCACCGTTCTAGGACAATAGGTTCTGAAAGATCGAAAGGGTAAAGCGGATTTCGTTATTTCAGACTGGCTCGTTTTTGCTGGGAAAGGACTTACCGGCAACGCCCTCCAGAAAGGCAGGAATCCTAAATGAAAAAGATGAGGCAATTTGGTTTTGGCATAATTCTGGTGCTGCTGGCGACGCTCGCCGCCGTTGCGCAAGACGGACCACAATTCAAACGACCGGAAGGAGGAGCGCCCCTCCTAACCGGTTTTGTGGGCTTCGGCGCAGATTTTCAGTCGGGACAGCAACAGCTTTCGCCGGCAATCGCTCCGGTTGTCCTGCTTCCTCTTGGAGACAAGTGGCTGGTAGAGACCGAGCTCGAAGTGGAAGGGGATTACACCCACAGCAACCAAGCCTGGGACCACGGGTGGAATAAAGGGTTCGAATACGCACAGATCGACTACTTGGCGAATCGTTATCTTACGATCGTCGGTGGCCGCTTTCTGACTCCCTTTGGCATCTTCAATGAACGGCTGCATTCCGGTTGGATTCGCAACGTTCAAACTGCCCCCTACATCACCGGCATGGAAATGACGGACAGCAACGGTGGCATGTTACGCGGGGCCATTTCGGTGGGGAACTTCGTCAACATCAACTACGCCACATTCTTCTCTGCAGCGGTCAACAACACCTGGGAGGGATCCACGCGAGCTGCGGGGGAACGTGTGGGTTTCTTCTTCCCGGCTGCCCGGCTGGAGATCGGCACCTCGTTTCAGCGCCAGCTCCAGGATGAGCACGTAAATGCTTTCGGAGCAGATGCCACATGGCAGTCGAACAAGCTGCCGCTTGACGTTCGTTTCGAATACGTCCGCAACAACGCCGTCGGGAGTGGCTATTGGCTGGAAGGCGCATATCGGATGAGTAAGACGCCCTTCTGGAAGCCATTCATGGAGAAGTCGCAAGCTGAAGTCCGGGTTGAGCAGTTCTTTACACCGTCCAGCATGGGCATGCCCGGGTCTTCTGACATGGGGCTGCCGGATTCGAATGCCAAGCGCGTCTTTGCTGGGTGGAGTTATTGGATTCATCCGGATGTGCGCGCGAACTTCGCTTATGGGCGTGAGTTCATCGATTCTGGCGATCACAATGTGTGGACTGTAGGCCTGACATATCGCTTCGCATTTCCACTGACGGGAGGTGGCAAATGAAATCACTCATATCGTTAACTCTATTCTTCATCCTCGCTTCGACGCTTGCCGGCTTTGTGGCAGCGCAGACGCCGGGCAACGCGGGCTCTGATGCAACGAACAAGCAGAGTGTGCTTCCCGTTGTTAAGTCCGAAGCTGCGCATCCAGTGCACCTGGCGCGCGTGGTTTCAGGGGATGACGCCTACAAGCAAAACTGCACCCGCTGCCATGCGGAGGTGTCGAAAGTGAAAGACAGGATGACGAATACTATTGTGCGTCACATGAGGGTACGTGCCAATCTGACGCAGGACGAAGCCAAAGCCATTTTGGAATACCTAACTCAATGATTCATAGGAGACGCAATGAAGACTGCACTATTTGTGGCCGTATTAGCACTCACGTCGGCTCTGGCAATTAGTCCGACGAAGGCAGCAGCGCAAACTGGAAAAGTCTGGGAGATCGAAGCTACAGCGGACCAGACATTCATCGTAAAGGGCGAGAATAAGCCGGTCATGACCGTGAAGGCAGGAGAACCGGTGACTCTTCGCATCACCTCGCATAAAGGCAAAATGGTGGCGAAGGACGGTGCGGTTCACGGTTTTAAGGTCAAAGCCCTTGCCGACCAGGGCTGGGATCTCCGCCTGAAAGAAGGGACGGAAGAGTTCACGTTAAAAGCCCCGACTAAACCTGGCGAGTATGTCATTGAATGTACCGTGCCTTGCGGCACACATCATGCTGAGCAGAAGATGAAACTCGTGGTTGTACCGTAAAATTGAGAAGGACGCCCCGAAAGTCGGCGGTGTGTACAAGTAGCAGGCATATAATTACTGACAATGGTGCGAGCCTCACAATCCGTGGCGGTCCTGCTGTCACTCATGCTGGGCGGAATGCAGCTTGCCGCATGCTTGGCGCCGGGACGGACCATGACGGTCACCGAGCGCAACTGCTGCCTGAAAATGGCTGGCGCTTGTGAAGTTTCTGCCATGCCCGGTTCGCACTCCTGCTGCTCCCATCCTGGTTCGCGCGGGGTTCCCCAAGCATCACGAATTGAGATGAATGATATTAGCCTTGCTACCATGGCATTGCAGGAAGCGTCATTCTCGCTGCGACTGACCAGCGCCACCGGTGATCTCAGTAGAGTTGAATCCCCACCCGAAAGTCCTCCCGCAGCAATCAACGTACTAAGAATCTGATCTTTTTCTTCGTCGCGGTTAGAACTGCGAGGGCACCTTGGTGTGCCTCTACGCGCCCTCATTCTCAGAATTGTGTGCGAGGAAAAATGACGAAGATCAGAAATATGTGCGTATTTTCCATTCTGGCGGCGACGGCGTTCGCCCAAGAAACGCCGGTCAGCCTGCAGTCCTTGGTTGCGGAGGCGGGACAGAATAGCGCTGCAATCAAAGCCGCCGAGCGCGCAGTCCAAACTGCGGGGTACGGTCCCAAGCAGGCCTCCGCATTGCCCGACACCGAAGTGATGGTGCAAAGCTTTACTGTGGGCAGTCCACGGCCGTTCGCTGGATACAGCAATAGCGACTTTGCCTACCTCGGCTTCGGCGCATCGCAGGAGCTTCCGTATCCAGGCAAGCGCGGGCTGCGCGCGAATGTGGCCCAGCACGAAATCGCGGTCTCGGGCGCGGAGAAGAATGCCGTTGTGTGGAGTGTGCTCACCCGGCTTAAGCTGGCCTATTTCCAGCTGGCGGCTTCGCGACAGATTACCTCTGTGCTGGAGAAGAACCAGCAAATTGCGGATCAGATTGAGCAAGCCGCCGAAGTGCGTTACCGCTCAGGAGGAGCAACGCAGCAGGACGTCCTTCGCTCCCAACTGGAACGCACTAAGCTGCTGAACGGATTGTCAATGCTGCGCCGAGAGAGTGCGCAGGCACAAGTTGTGCTCAAAGCGTTGCTGAATCGTCCAGCGGAATCCCCGGACATAGTTCCCGAGCCTCTGTCTGCGCGGAACGTCGCCAGTGCGGAAGCGTTGTTCGCGAAACTTCGCCAGAACAACCCCGAGTTAGAAGTCAGCGCACAGCGAGTGGCGCAGAGCCAAGCCGCCGTTGAACTGGCAAAGCGGGAGAAGAAGCCGGATTTCGGTGTTCAGTATATGTGGCAGCACACGGCGGACAACTTCCGCGACTACTACATGGGAACATTCTCGATCAAGCTCCCCAACCGTTCCCGGGTGCGCGCAGCCGAAGGAGAATCACAAGCCAAAGTCGCGCAAGCGGAAGCGGAGAAGGAATCGAAGCTGAACCAGATGGACAGCGATCTGGGGGAGCAACTCGCAATTGTTCAGACTTCTGAACAGCAACTTAAAGTGTATGAGGAAGGACTGATCCCTCAAAGTGAAGCGGCGCTCAATGCTGGGCTGAGTGGGTACAGCGCGGGAAAGCAGGAGTATCAGGGCCTCCTGGCATCGTTTGCCGACACGCTCCAGCTCTCGATCGACCATGAACGCGCGCTGGCCGAACACGAGGCTGCCATTGCCCGGATCGAAGGGCTGATTGGGGAGGAACTGCAATGAACTACCGCAGGCTTTTTATTGTCGCCGTAGTGCTCAACGTAGCACTGGCGCTCGGTGCCTGGTGGCTTTGGAGGTCGTCGAGGCCGGCGCCCAGCTCGGCGAACGTTGGGGAGCATCCGCCGATGGAGGGCTTCACCGCCAATGCGCCGCCGGAAGCTTCCGCGCCTCCCCTTACGCCGGTCGAGTTGTCACCGGAGCGCATGCAGAGCATCGGCGTGCGCACTGGAACGATCGATTACAAAACCATCACTTCCGACATTCGCGCCACTGGCAGTGTTGACGTTAACGAACGGCGCGTCGCCTATGTTCAAACTCGCTATTCCGGATGGGTCAAGGATGTTCTGGTCAACGCAACCTATCAGTACGTAAAGAAAGGTCAGCCGCTGTTTACGATTTACAGCCCGGAACTCGTCGCTAGCGGGCAGGAATACTTACTGGCCAAGGCCAATGCGCAGCGCGTCGGCCAGAGTTCCGTGGAGGGCGTTTCTTACGGAGCGAAAAGCTTATTGGGCGCAGCGCGAGAACGTCTTCTTCAGTGGAACATCTCCGATTCTGATATCGCCAAGCTGGAAGCCACCGGAAAACCGATCACGAATTTTACGTTTGCTTCGCCGGTTTCTGGTTATGTGACTGAACGGACGGTGTTGCCCAACGCCTACGTGCAACCTGAAACGCGCCTTTACACGATTGTTGATCTTTCGAGCGTGTGGGTGAACGCGCAAGTTTTTCAGGAAGACGCCGGCAAATTGAAACCGGGGGATCCGGCCGAGATCACGGTTGACGCATATCCCAATCGCACCTTTCACGCGCGAGTTGAACAAATGTTGCCGCAAGTGGATCCCACCACTCGTACTCTGCGCGTGCGCTTGGCGATGGCGAATCCAAACCTTTTGCTGAAGCCCGGCATGTTCGTGAATGTCCGGCTGAAGGCTCCCTCGGGACGTCAGTTGTTTGTCCCGGCTTCGGCCGTACTCCAGGGCGGGACCCGGCAGGTGGTTTTTGTTTCGCGAGGCCAGGGATCTTTTGAACCGCGTGAAGTGCAACTCGGCACTCGAACCGACGACGGTTTCGTGGTGATGAAGGGCCTTAAGGCGGGCGACATCGTGGTAACGTCCGCCGGGTTCTTGATCGATTCTGAAAGCCAGCTTCAGGCCGCGGCTGGAGCCTACACTCCGCCAGCGGAAGCCGGCACGGACGCCAGCGCTACTGGCGCGCAGCAAGTCTCGGCGCAACTCACGACCAATCCATCTCCTTCCCATAAAGGGAACAACACCCTCCAGTTAAAGCTCTCGTCAGCGGATGGCAAGCCGCTGTCCGGTGCGAAAGTGACAGTGCGATTCTTCATGGCCGCCATGCCGCAGATGGGCATGGCGGAGATGAATGCCACGGCGCAGCTCACGGAACAAGCAATGGGAAACTACTCTGGCCAGTTGGAACTTGGCTCTTCGGGAACCTGGCAGGTCACAATCAGCGCAGAACAAGGCGGCAAGCCGGTGTTGACCAAGCACCTAAGCCTCAACGCTACAGGAGGGAATTAAGAATGATCTCCCGTGTCATTGAATGGTGCGCCCGAAACCGGTTTCTGGTGTTCGCCGGAGTTCTGTTTTTGCTGCTCGGCGGTGTCTGGTCCTTGCGGCGCGTTCCGCTTGATGCGTTGCCAGATATCTCTGATGTGCAGGTCATCGTGCATACCCCCTGGCCCGGACGTCCGCCGAGTGTCATTGAAGATCAGGTCACCTACCCGATCGTCACCACATTGCTCGCCGCTCCGCATGTAAAGGCCGTGCGAGCGCAAACCATGTTTGGTGATTCCTATGTGTTCGTGGTTTTTCAGGACGGCACGGATTTGTACTGGGCGCGCTCGCGCGTTCTCGAATATATCCAGCAGCTCAGCGGGCGCATGCCCGAAGGCGCACGCTCCATGATTGGTCCGGACGCAACTGGCGTGGGCTGGGTGTTTGAGTACGTATTGATCGACCGCACTCATCAGCATAGCCTCGCCGATCTGCGCTCACTACAAGACTGGCAAGTTCGCTATCAGCTTGAAACAGTTCCTGGAGTCGCGGAAGTCGCGAGCATCGGCGGCTTCGTCAAGCAATATCAGGTCCAGGTGGACCCCAACAAATTGTTGGCTTATGGCATTCCGCTTTCGATGGTTATCGATCGCGTACGCGCCAGCACTAACGAAGTTGGCGGGCGAGTGCTGGAAATGAATGGCGCGCGTTACATGGTCAGAGGACTAGGGTACTTAACCTCCCTGAAAGATCTGGAGGAAGTCGCCGTTAACTCGAAGAATGGAACGCCGGTATTGTTGCGCGACCTCGGCACCGTCAGCTTCGGGCCGGATATCCGTGAAGGCGTTGCAGAATGGCAAGGCGAAGGAGAAGCTGTCGGCGGCATCGTTGTGATGCGCACGGGAGAGAATGCCCTGAACGTGATCAACGGAATCAAGGCTAAGATCGCAGAAATCGCGCCTACGCTTCCTACCGGAGTTGAAATCCATGCCGGCTACGACCGCTCCGGTCTGATTAGCGAATCCATCAAAACGCTGCAGCGTGACCTCTTGGTCGAATGCGCCATTGTCAGCTTCGTCACCATCGTCTTCCTGTTCCATTTCCGCTCGGCGCTCATTCCGATTCTGACGCTGCCGGTTGCGCTGCTGGCGGCGTTCATCCCGATGTATTTCCTGCACATCAGCAGCAATATCATGTCGCTCGGCGGTTTCGCGCTTGCCATCGGTGTGTTGGTCGATGCTTCGATCGTGATTGTCGAGAACGGATACCGCCATCTTTCAGAAGCTGGCGAGGTCACCGAGAAACAGCGCCGCCGAATTCTGATTGACGCAGCCAAGCAGGTGGGCCCGGCACTCTTCTTTTCGCTTCTGGTGATTGTGGTCTCGTTCCTGCCGGTTTTTCTGCTGGAAGCGCAGGAAGGAAGAATGTTCCGGCCCCTGGCGTGGACCAAGACTCTTTCCGTGGGCTTCTCGTCTTTGCTGGCAATCACAGTCGTCCCCACGCTCATGCTCTTCTTTGTCAGCGGACGGCTGCGCCCCGAGGCGAAGAATCCAATTTCCCGGATAACCCAGGCGCTCTATTTGCCGGTGATCCGTTTCGCGCTCCGCTTCCGGTGGCTGACCATTGCGGTCAACGTCATTTTTTTGGCGCTCACCGTTCCCTTAGCACTGCGCCTGGGCAGCCAGTTCATGCCGCCGCTCTATGAAGGATCGTCGCTGTACATGCCCACCTCGCTTCCTGGAATTGGCATTACGCAAGCCACTCAGTTGCTGCAGGAGCAAGACAGGATCATTCGCAGTTTTCCGGAAGTTGATAGCGTCTTCGGCGTGGTCGGACGTTCTGACAGTTCCACCGACAACGCTCCCCTCGACATGTATGACACCACGGTCATGCTGAAGCCGCGCGAGCAATGGCGCGCGGGAATGACCTACGACAAACTCATCGCTGACATGGACGCGAAGCTGCAGTTCCCAGGCTTGTCAAACACCTGGACCATGCCGGTCCAGAATCGCCTCGATATGCAACTCACCGGGATCAAGACGCCAATCGGAATGAAAATTCAGGGGCGAACCGTGGAGGGTATTCAAGCCGCGGGCGCTCGCATTGAGCAACTGCTTTCTCGCCTGCCAGAAGTCCGCTCCGTTTTCGCCGAGCGGGTTTCGCAGGGCTTCTATCTCAACATTGACGTGAACCGGCTCGAAGCCGCGCGCTACGGCATGACCGTCGAAGATGTACAACGCGCCGTGGAGTCAGGCATCGGTGGCGAGAATGTCGCGGAGAATGTTGAGGGCCGCGAGCGATATCCCATCAACGTGCGCTATCAGCGGGATTTCCGGGATACGCCGCAAGACCTCGGCCGCGTTTTGGTGGCTACACCCTCAGGCACGCAGGTTCCCCTGGATTCGGTCGCTCGCATCTTCTTCTCGCGAGGTCCCGCCATGATTCGCGATGAAGGCGGCCAGCTCACCGGATACGTCTTCATGGATCTCAAAACCAACGACTATGGCAGCTTCGTCAACAAAGCCAGCCAGGTGCTGGCGCGCGAGTTGAGGCTGCCCGCCGGTTTCGGCTTTCAGTGGTCGGGAGAGTACGAGTTTCAGCTGCGCGCCAAAGAACGCCTGAAGCTGATCCTGCCGGTCGTCTTTTTGGCAATTTTCGTGCTGCTATATCTAGTGTTTCATTCCGTCGGAGAAGCGCTGGTCCTCATTTTCCCCACCGTCTATGCAATGAGTGGCGGACTGCTGCTGCAATGGCTGCTGGGCTACAACTTCAGCGTAGCGGTCTGGGTTGGCTACATTGCCCTCTTTGGGATCGCGGTGGAGACCGGCGTGGTCATGGTGGTGTATCTCCACGAGGCTCTGGATCACCGCATTCGCAATGGAACTCATCTCACCGAAGAAGACATTGAGCAGGCGGCGATTGAAGGTGCGGTACAGCGCCTTCGCCCGAAGCTAATGACGGTCACAGCTGTCCTCGCCAGCCTGGTACCGATCCTTTGGGAAACCGGCATCGGTTCAGACGTAATGAAGCCCATCGCCGCCCCCGTGGTAGGGGGCATGATTACTTCGACCATTCACGTGCTGATCCTGGTGCCCGTGTTCTTCGTGATGATGAAACAGCGGGCACTGCGCAAGGGAACATTGCAGGTCAGTGGCGACTTGGACGAGCAGAACGTTACGAAGTTGAGCGCTTGACGCACGACCGGCCGTCAACCCTCGACAAATGATCAGAAAGCAAAACACGTCGTGACATACTTTGAAGGCTCGGGAACTGGTAGCGCTAACGGGAATCGAACCCGTGTTTGAAGATTGAGAATCTTCCGTCCTAACCCCTAGACGATAGCGCCTCGCATGAAAATTATAACAATTCCCAGCCTGGGCTGATTTCCCAGCGAATGCGCTCATCCAGGAACATCGCGGATAAGCAGGCTGACTTAAACCCTGCGGCCAGCGACCAGTACGTTCCGCCTCTACTCGTGATATTTTGAAACACCGATGAGGAAAATCGCTATTTTGATTGCCGCACTCGCGGCCACCGTCGGAATCGCAACCGCCCAGGAAGACCTGGAACCGCTGCCGGTTGCATTGACCAACAACGCGGTGGTTGGGGTAAGAGTCCAGGGCCAGACGCTGATTTATTCCTTCATGGGCCTTGGGACCAGCAAGCAGTGGGATTCAGTAAAGAATTCCGCATACGCCTTTAACCTTCGCTACAACAAGTGGACGACCATTCGCTCCGTGCAGGGCACGGGACGCTTGGGAGCCTCCGCCGTGGCTGTTGTGGACGAAGTGTTCCTGATGGGCGGATTCGTTCCCGACAAAAGCGGTGCGCAGGTGATCGTGGCCGACGTATCGGTTTATGACCCCATCGGATTGCGCTGGTACCGCGGGCCCGATCTCTTGACGCCCGTGCGCGACGCAGTAGCCGGCGAATATCGCGACCGCTACATCTACGTCGTCGGGGGATTCTCAAAGACTGGCCCGACCAACGACGTCCAGCTCTACGACACTGTGAGCAAGCAGTGGTCGAAGGCCACACCGTACCCAGGGCCGGCGGTATTCGGTCACGCCGGAACCCTCGTTGGAGACACAATCCTCTACGTCGATGGCGCAAAGGCGGGCGGCGAAAAAACCGGGCCGCGGTATGTCCCCTCAGACGAATGCTGGATGGGAAAGATCGAGCGCAAGGATCCCAAGAAGATAACCTGGAGCAAACTGCCGGCGCATCCCGGAGCGGCGCGCTATCGCATTGCAGCCGGAGGCTCCGACAAGGACGAGAAGGCGTATTTCGCCGGCGGCAGCTCTGAAGTTTACGACTACAACGGCTTGGGCTTGAACGGTACTGCGGCTGAGCCCTCGCCCGTGGTGTTCGCCTACAACATTAAGCGCGATGCCTGGGAAACGATCTCCGAGAACGACCCGGCGCCGACAATGGATCACCAGGGCCTGGCGGTCACTTCCGACGGCCTGGTAGTTGCCGGCGGCATGGGCAAAGGACAGAAAGTAGAATCGCGCGTTCGGCTGCTGAAAAAAGAGAAGTAACCGCGAGCGTCACCGCACCCGTGCCAGTACCAGCGTTACGTCATCTGGCTGCTCGGCGGCGCCGATCCAGTCATCTACCGCCGCGGTCACGATTTCCGAAATACGTGCCAGGGGGAGGTCGCGATTCTCCTGCACTATCGAAATCAGCCGCTCTTCGCCAAATTCCCCGAAATCATTTTCCGGTTCGGTCACGCCGTCACTGTAGGCCAGGAAGATGTCGCCGGGCGCGAGTTTTACGGTGTCTTCCTCGTAAGAGATCTCGTCGAACAGTCCGACTACAGTCCCGCCGCGTCCCAGGCGGGAACACGAACCGTCGTCGCCGAGAATGAGCGGCGGCAAATGTCCGGCATTGCTGTAATTCAGCCGCCGCGTGGCTCCGTCGTACATACCCAGAAAAAGCGTCGCGTACTTTTCCATGGGCGTGCTGTGGTACAGCTGATGGTTCAACAGGGAGAGCATCGTCGCGGGAGAAGCCTCCGCGCCAGGCAGGATGGATTCGTAGCTGGCGGAGATCACCTCCCCGGCGATCACGGCTTCCGCTCGCCGAAAGACGGGCATGCCCTCCAGCGCATAGGCGCGTACTGCGGAATTGATTGTGGCCATCAGCAACGCCGCCGAAATGCCCTTGCCGCTTACGTCGCCTACAGCCAGGATCATTCGGTCAGAGCCAAGCGAAAGGAAGTCGTAGTAATCGCCGCTCACGCTGCGGGCGGGCCGGCAGAAACCGTGAACTTCGAGGTTCGACAGATTCGTAACCCGGCGGGGGAACAGCTGGTTCTGCACTTCCTGCGCGATCGTGATTTCGTTCTGCAGCCGCTGCTTTTCCTTCTGCTCGAGTACCAGTTTCTCGATCGACTCGATCATCAGGTTGAACGAGCCGGCGAGCGCAGCCAGCTGGTCTTTCGACTGAATCGGGATGCGATGGCTGAACTCGCCGCGATTCACGAAACCAGTCGCCCGGTACAGCTCCGCGACGCTTCCCGTGACGGTGCGGGTGAGCTGCGTCCCAATGTAGGCAGCCGCGATTTCGAAAATGCCAAGCACGATGGCCAGGATGAGAAGAAGTACCTCTCGAGCGGAGCCCACCTCGCCAAGAGCCGAAAAGAGGTCGTCGTAGAGACTTGAGAGACGAACTCCTCCCCCAATGCCAGCGTCGTTTGCTTTGCTGCCGCTCGACCAATCGATGGTCCGCAGGTGCGTTGCAAAAGGAATCTGGATATCAAGAAGGCGTCTCGCTGGAGCGAGGTTACCAGCGCTGAAAAGTGGCGGGATAAGCCGTCCGGTCTGATCCAGTTCGCCAACCGTCACCTCACCCAGGTCGGCCGCAACCGAAGTAAGCAGGCGGGCATCAATCGGCTTGCTTCCGATGACAGTTAGTTGTCCCCGCTTGGTGGACCCCTGGCTCATGGCCCGTAGAAACACCTTATTCTTTTCCCGCGCCAGTCCCGCAAACCCGCCGGCGACGCCGCTGGGAACCTGAATCGCAGGTCCCTGACCAGCGTCACTGAACAGAAGTTGCCCATTCAGCCAAACAGAAAGACGAGCATTTGCACCGTCAGGAGCGGAAAGGTCCGCGGCGTTGCGTCCGGCATCAAGATCGTTCCCGACCGCGCGCTCCACTGTTTCGGTGGTGGCCTTGAGCTCAGCGGCGGCGGAATCCAAACGCGAAATGGCAACATAAGTCGCGAACTGGCCGGCGAGAAGGTAAAGCCCACCCACAAACAGCGCCACCAGCAGGACAAACGGGATCACTCCAATGAACACGTAGGTGACGATCAGCCGGTTGCGCAACCGCCACAGCAGTCCGTTCGAAATTCGCCGAACGATCAGGACCAGAAGGAACGCGATTGCAACCGCGCTCAGAAATGTGACCCAGCCGCCCAGCGATTCGCCGAACGATCGCTTCATGATGAATGAAAGCTGCTGGATCAGGAACAAAAGTACATCAATCGCCAACAGATACACGGTGACAATCGCCAGCTTGCTGCGCGGATACACAGCATGCTTTTCCATCCACAATCGCAACTGCAGCCGGCGGGAACTCATGGGAGGACGCCTGAATTATAGACGGAGTATGTAGCCAGAGTCTGCGCGCGGAATGTGAGTTCTCCGGCTGCTACAATGCGGCTGTGTCCCGAACGTTGTTAATCTTTGGCCTGCCATTGCTGGCGATGGCGTGCATCGCGCAGCAGCCGGCAACGCCCCCGCAGAAGCCGCAGGTCAAAGTGAACGTGCTGAACGTTTGCACCCCTTCCACTGATGAGCAAAAGGAAATCGCAGCCGCGCTTTCGGCCATTCCTAAACGCCCCCCTTTCAGCGCTGATTTCGAGATTGATCGCGGCCGATCGGTCCTTGACCCAAGCACGAATCCTCTGCTGGCGGGATCTGCTCCGGCCACTGAAGGTTTGGAGGTTGCCGATTTCATCCGCATGCGGCACGACGTAGGCGGCACTTCGCAATATGCCACCGTGCAGTACTCCTTCAGCCGCGACCGCAAGCAGATGGTCGAGACGCTGGTGTTCCGGGTGCGCGATCCCAAAGAGCTTTTGCAGGTTTCAATCGAAGACAGCGCGTCGGCGGTGACGCCTGCGTCGGTAATGCTGGCGTCGGCAACGCCGGCGTCGCGAATCAAGTTGGAAAGATTTGGCAAACCGTCGATTGTGCTGGCCAGGTGTTCGAGCTTTGAGAGCGGACGGCCCGTCGATCAGAGTAAGTATGAGCCCTTGTTCTCCTCAGCCTCGGCGGCGGTGTCGGCGTATCGCGATCTGCTGGGCGCGAGGACTTTGGTTCCGGAGGAACTAACGCGGCTTGGGCGCGGCCAGGCAAAGCCTGCTGTGAAAAGTAGCCCACACAAGCATTAGTCGGAAAAACGCAGTCTGAACCCGAATCGGGTTTTGGTTCATCGAACTACTCCTATGGAAAATGTCAGAGATACCGTAATTTTGGGTTCCGGGTGCGCCGGGCATACCGCCGCGCTTTACACGGCTCGCGCAAACCTGAAGCCGCTGGTTCTCGAGGGCCATGAGCCCGGCGGACAGTTGTCGCTAACTACACTGGTGGAGAATTTCCCCGGCTTCCCCGAAGGAATCCAAGGGCCGGAACTTATTTCCAACATGCGGCGGCAGGCCGAGCGATTTGGCGCTGAGTACAAGCTGGCGCACGTCGGTGCGGCAGACTTGAAGACCAGCCCCTTCGCTCTGCAAGTCGGAAAAGATGTGGTGCACACGCGCACGCTGATCATTGCCAGCGGAGCCTCGGCCCGGTGGCTCGGCCTGCCCAGCGAGCAGGCGCTGATCGGGCACGGGGTTTCTTCGTGCGCAACCTGCGACGGGTTCTTCTTTTCGGGTAAGGAGATTGCGGTCATTGGCGGCGGCGATTCCGCCATGGAAGAAGCCAATTTCCTGAGCCGGTTCGGCTCGGAGGTGATCCTGGTGCACCGGCGCGAGCAGTTCCGCGCGTCCAAGATCATGCTGGATCGCGCCCGCGCGAATTCGAAAATCAGATTTCTCACCAACACCGTGGTCGAAGATCTCTACGACGTCCAAAAAGGACACGTTTCAGGCGTGAAACTGCGCGATACCTCGACCGGCAAAGTCTGGGAGGAGGACATCGGCGGTTTCTTCGTGGCCATCGGGCACATCCCCAACACTGCGGTGTTCAAGGGCCAGATCGATACCGATCCCGACGGCTACATCCTGTCCAAGGGCGGCGCGAAAACCAATATCACGGGCGTTTTTCACGCCGGCGACGTGCAGGATCGCACCTACCGGCAAGCGGTGACGGCCGCGGGCATGGGCTGCATGGCGGCGATTGAAGTGGAACGATTTCTGGAAGCGGAAGGACACTAAATGATCGAGAGAATCACACCCCCCGGCACACCGGCTCCGATGGGCCCTTATTCGCCCGCCGTGCGCGCCGGCGATTTCCTGTTTGTTTCCGGCCAAGGTCCGGTCGACCCGGCCACGCAGAAGATGTCGTATGGCGACATCCAGCACGAAACAAGAATCGTGCTGAACAACGTCAAGCGGATCCTGGAAGGCTGCGGCTCGACCATGGCAGACGTGGTGAAATGCTCGGTCTTTATTTCCGACGGAAAAGATTTCGCCGCCATGAACCAGATTTACGCGGAATTCTTCGGCAATGCCAAGCCGGCCCGAACCACGGTCGAGACTAAGTTTGCCGATCCGAAGATGAAGGTCGAGATCGACTGCATCGCGTATAAGCCGCAAAGCTAGCCGGCCAGGCCCGGCACGCCGCCCAGGGTGGCTGCACTTCTTACCGCTCTGAGAATGGCCTGCGCCAGCGCCTCCGCCCCGGCCACGCCCAGCGCGGTGATGTCGGCTTGCGCTTCGCCCAGCGACAGCGCGAATGTAACGTCGCCATCAAATGCGGTGTTGACCGGATAGATCGTCCGCGCCATCCCGAGCGAGGCTTGCTGGGCCAGGCGCGTGGCGCCATTCTTGGTCAATTTGGCGTCGGTGGCGATCAATGCCAGTGTCGTGTTGGCGCGCCGGACGGCACCGCGCGGAGTTCCGCGCATGATTTGCAATTCGGTGTCGGCGAATTCGCGACTGTCGGGCGATTGGCGCGCGCCGGCGATGATTTTGCCGGTCTCGGGATCGCGCACGTCACCGACAGCATTCACCGCCACCAGCGCCGCCACGCGCACGCCGCCGCTAAGCTCCACCGTGTAGGAACCGATGCCGGCTTTCATGGCCTGCTTCATCCCGAACATTTTGCCGACCGTTG
>JAYTFR010000037.1:0-20033 GCA_043734125.1 Acidobacteriota bacterium
CTCCGCCCATTGGACCGCACTAGCAATTAACGATTCCGTCCTGGGGCTCGGGCGAGATTCCTGCAGCTCTTCAGGATTTTTCAGGTGCCCCGCCACTAACCTCCCAGCGACGATCCGGTTCCGTGGTTGTGAGCGCTCGCATTTATGAGCATTGACTGCCTTGGCGTTACAATCTGCCTCTATGGAAGCCCAATGCGCATTTTGACGATTCTCTTCTTGGCGACTCTTTTCGTGACCGCGTTGGTGGTGGCGCAGTCGGGTCGTCACTCCGGGTCGTCGAGTCACGTGTCAGTTCAGGAACCCTTCATCAAGACCGCACAAGAGAACACGTTTACAACCAGCCCCGTCCTCCCTGATTGCTACACGTAAACCATTGAGCGAGGTGATCCCAAAACTGGGCCCTCGGTGACCCTTTCAAGGCTGGCGGCTGGGTGCAAGGTGCCGTGGCACGTTCATTCGGCAAATGCACAGGTTTTGTTTGTGAGCGGCACTTTCCAATTAACGATGAAGGGACAGCAGGCGCAGATTCTAAACCAGGGGTCCTACGCCTATGTTCCTGCCCACCATCAGCACCAGGAAAGTTGCCTTGACGGCTGCACATACTACGTGATTCGCGAGGGTGCTGCCGACGTTCATTACGTCGACGGAGCTGGAAAAGAAATTTCGCCGCAGGCAGCGCTTGCGGCCATCGGCGAGCGGCCCGCGGCAGCGGAATCAACGCGACAATAGGCTGCCGAGTTCTTGAACGTCAGAAACGGGGTGGTTGACGGGCAAGCAGGAAGTAATCCCAAGGTAAGGTTTGCCGACCAGGACTAAGCCGCTCGCAGCGGAGAGGAAAATTAAGGCGGAGACAAAGTAAAAGCCTGGAGCGGCCAATTTTGCCCGTTTTGGCGCTGGCGCCGCAGCTGTTAGCTCAGACCCGGTTTCGCGTGCAAAGGTTGTAAGTTTGTCGCGCCGCATCGCCACAGAAGAATCTGTCTAAAAATGATCGCAAAAGAGTACGAATCCGTAAAATGGACGGTAATCAACTGCGCTGGTCGACGTATTACGAGCAAGCCTGAAGTAATCCCAAGGTAAGGGTGGCCGACTGTACCTAAAGCGGACAGCGGAATCGACCAACGTCCGCGGGCGGGATCATCTTTCGGCATCATGCCTTGACGGCTTCGACTATCGATAACGCTCTCTCAGTCGCGATGACGCGCGACAGTCGGAAACCCGCACCGCGCAGCAGCCTCACAAACTCGGCCTTCGTCCGCTCACGCCCTCGCGGCGTGAGCACCAGCATTTCCAGATCGAGCAACTTGCCGTAATGCGGCGCGTTCCCAGGGGGCACAACCGGATCCACAATCAGCACCTTGCCTCGCGGCCCAAGTGCGCGGTGGCATCCTTGAAGAATCCGAGTCGCCGAGTCATCGTCCCAGTCGTGAAGGATGTGCTTCATGATGATCGCGTCGGCACCCGATGGCAGTTCTTTGAAAAAGTCGCCGCTCTCGATTCGCACTCTGCCGGTGATGCCAGCACGAGCGAATGTCGCTGCGGCGCCAGCCGCAACATGCGGAAGATCGAAAAGGACGGCATGCATCGCCTTGTGGCGGCGCAGAACGGTGGCCAGCAGCAGACCGTGTCCGCCAGCGACGTCCATCAGTGTCTCGACTCCTTTGAAGTCGTATGCGTCGGACACTGCCCGGGCCTCCGTAGCACTGATTGATGTCATCGCGTCGTCGAAGACTGCGGCGACTTCGGGATTCCGCGAGAGGTGTTCGAATATAGGAACGTTGAAGACATGATCGAACGCCGGCATGCCCGTCTTCACGCTATAGCCAAGCTGTCCCCAGGGCCGCCACGTGCTGTCATGAGCGACAAAACGCGCGTACCCAGCAAGGCTCTCAGGATGGTCCCTTCGAAGCAGCTTTCCCATGCCCGTAAGCTTGAACCGCCGGTCAGCGCTTTCAACGAACAGGCCCACGCTCGCGAGTGCTCGAAGCAAGCGATAGAGCCCGTCTTCTGAGACACCAGCTTCATGGGCAATATCGCTGCACCGCCGCGCTCCCTTCGCAAGCTGTTCGGGGACGCCGATTTCGACGATAGTGCCGAGTGCCTGACTGATCCACTTGCCGATCACCATATGGAAAAGGACCTCGTATGGGCGCGATCGGGAAGCCCGATTGGCTCGGCTTTTGGCCATAAATCTCCTTAGGGATTGTGCCGCCTGGATTCTAACGGTGTGGCTCGTAAAAGGTAAAGCGGTGGAAGATTCGCAAGACGCTCGCCAGGAAGTGCTGCTTCCTGGTTATCGTGTGACGGGCAAGCCGGAAGTTATCGGCTCATCCGTTTGGAGTTTCTGGGAAACTCGCATGTGCTCACGGAATTTGGGAGCTTCAAATCTGGGGACGTTAAGGGGACGATAAGAAGTGACATCTCGCATCTTCCGGCGTCAAACGACGTCCGCCGACACCGTTTGATATCAATCAGTTACACCACATTGCTGCCCTGTCACGGCAGAGGCCGCGGGTTCGAGTCCCGTCGTCCCCGCCACACTTAAGCTACTGAGCTTTGTGTGGGTTAGGAAAATCCGACTTTTCCGTGTACCCGTTCGCGTACCCGCCGAGGCCACCAGGTGAATTTTCCATGATTGCCACAGAGTCGGTGGCCCAACTCCGCATGACGTCGGCTTCCGTCTGTTCCTGTCGCGCTCTGTTCCAGGGCGCGTAGCTCTGCTCGGTTATCTTGACGCTCGAATGCCCAAGCAGAATGCTGACGCGCTCGATCGGGGTGCCGGCTTTCAGCAGCTCGACAGCGAATGTGTCCCGAAAGCGGTGCGCGTGTCCGCCAGGCACTTTGGCAGCAGTGAAGAGGTCGGCCAGGGATTCGGTCCACTTCTTGCGGGCGGTCTCGACCGTTCCGACGGCCGCCCAAAAGAAATGGCACTCTGTTACGCGGGGAACGGTTTCGAGTTCTTTGACCACAAATGGGGGCAGGGGAACACAAACAGGGGTCCCCGTCTTCTGCGTGTAAAGGAAGACTTTGCCGTTCTGGATGCGGTCAACGGCGCAGCCCACTGCGTCGCTGATTCGCAATCCCGTGTACCGCAGCAAGAGCACGAGAACTCGGGTGCGCATCGCCTTAACCTTTGCCCGGCCTTCACGCTCGTTGATGCGCTGAGCCCCGGTCGCAAGAATCTTCATCATCTCGTCCGGGGAAAACGGCAAGGTTGGGTTGGGTCTGATCTTCGGATTTTCGAGCCCCTCCGCGGCATTCTTGTCGGCGTAGCCATTGCTGACGGCGAATTTACAAAATGCCCGAAGGCGTTCAAGTTTCTTGAGGTCTGCCAGGCCGGAATCGCCCTTCCACGTAGCGCGAAAGCGGTTGAGAGCGCGCGTGTCGAGCTCGGAGAAGAACCGAATACCCTCGCCGGCAGCCCAGTGGTTCATTTGTCGAAAAATGATCTCGTAACGCTGGATACTTGATTTTTTGAGCATGCGCTTTTCGGCGTTAGAGGTGAACTCTTTCTGTACCTGCGTGATCGTGGCGGGTGGAGCTGGCTCCGGCGTGGGCGCGCTCCTGCCGCCGTTAGCTTCCCAATCCCGAACCGTCTTTTGCGCCGTTGCCCATTCGTTCGTTTTAAGGCTCACGCGGATGTCGCCTTCGCCCTTGAGCAGGCCGTCAGCCCACAGCGGACAGAGGCAGCGGTCGTAGGCGCGCCCCTTCGTCGCGTGAGCGCAGTTCTTGAGGTGGCGTCTATAGATAGCGAGCATTACTTCGCTGCTTTCTTCAGGTACAGGTCGATGGCTCGGCGAATCAATTCCGCAGTCGGCGCGCCGGTTTTGTTGGCCAGTTTATCGAGCGCTTCTTTCTGCTCGGGTGAGACGTAAACGTTCATCCTGATTTTGTTCATGGTGTATATATACACCAATATGGGCTAACGAGTCAAGGCGGAATTTGACATTCTGCGGTGTACGCGCTGCATAACGCTCTCGGGGACTCGAAGAGTGCGGTAGTTCCTTCGTCCTTTCGAGAGATCGAGCACCAATACGCCCGGCTCCCGCTCGAAGATCCGCCTGATGCTATCCGCGCTGAGGCCCCACATCTCGCCGATTTGATCGGGCGCGAAGTGGCGCTCGAGCGCAGCAGACGTCGGAGTCGCGGGTGAGTTGGCGAGTGCGCTCATGCGGTTGCCGCCGTGATTTGCTTCATCACCCACGAACAGCACTCAAGGACCTCTCGATTCGTAAACCGCAGGAGCTTGACGCCACGTTGACGCAGAGCTTGTTCTCTTTGAGCGTCTGCTGCCGCTTGTAAACGGTGGACTGAGCCGTCAACTTCGACCGCCAGCCTAAGCCGCGGGCAATAGAAATCCAGGATGTATCCCCGTTGCACGCTCTGTCGATGAAAGACGAAGCCCGTTTGCCTCGCGCGGAGGCGCTCCCATAACGCCTGCTCTGCTCTGGTAGGACTCTGCCGCAGATCAGCAGCGAATTTTCGCTTCGCTTCGAGGGAATAGGCAGATCGCGTCATGCAGACCCTTCCGGCGCTGACCCTTCCGGCCACTCTGTAGCCCTCCGTTCCAGTTCGAGCGCTCGCGATACCATGAGCCGGGCCTTCACACACTGCAGCTCGTAGAGTTGCTTCTCGCTTAATTCAGATCCCCATCCGTGGCTGAGTCTCAGGTTCAAGTCATCGCGTGCTTTGCAGAGGTTTCGATAATCAATCGCGTCGCCGATCTCCGGGGAGTACCGTTTTTCCACAGACGAAACAGGTCTAAAAGCTTTTGCTTCTGACTTAGTAGGTAGATTTTGAAAGGGGGGGTGATTTTCTAGAATCAATCTAGAATTGGGTGCAGCGGCTGCACCAGCCTGGTGCAGTGGCTGCACCAGAGTGTCTTCGGAGTAACCCTGGTGCAGTGGCTGCACCAGGTCTGGTATCACCTCGCCCGGCACGGCTGGGATCTGTATCCCTGGGAGTTGTTCCTGCCCAGTACTGCGATACGGAGCCATCCGCGGATCTTCCTCAAGTGCCGCTTCATTGATTCGATAGGTAGCCGGCCTTTGCTTCGCTGCATTTCCGGGAGCACGCTGGCTAAGGATGCCGCGGGCGCAGAATCTGCGAAGGAGAGCTTGCACAGTTCGCTCGCTAAGCTTCGAATAGGCCGCGAGTCGAGTAACACTCGCCCAAACGGCAGAGCCATCGCTCCGGTGCTCGCACATCGCGGTGAGTAAAGCAAACTCTGCGACGGTGAGGCGGTACTGATGCAGGCGCGCGCGGAGAGGCGGAGTCATGACCAGCCTTCCTCCTCTGGGTCACGGTGCTTCGACTGCCTGATCGTCTGACCTTCAGCGAACGGCAGCTTTTCCTGATGATCACCAGATTGAAAAGCAACATAGACGCGAGCCCAGCAGCCAGTCCGTGTTCGCCTCCGGATCTGCGCCCCGTGAGCGTCTAGAAGTGGAACGATTAGGCACTCGTCCACGAGCTCGCCAAAGCGGCCGGACACCTGGTGCGGCAGAAGCCCAAGTTTTTCCGATGCTTCATCTATAGTAGAGCCGCTTTGACGGCGCCGACAGAGGTGCCGGTAGACTTCCAATCGCCTTGCGCACTTGTTGCCGGCGGCGAAGGCTTCAAGACTTTGAGGGTTTGGCACGTCCCGATTCTTGAATAGATTGGACTGGCAGTCACACGACAGGTGGCAGTGGTTGGCAGTGAGTGGCAGTCAGAGGCAGTGAACGAGAACGGGCGGGATACGAATCGTGGCAGTGGTTGGCAGTGAGCGGCAGTCAGAGGCAGTCGGCGACACTAGAAAAAGCTCACCTTCGGAGCGGTTGGCTCTTTATTTGGTCAATCACTGAAGCAGTCGAATACCATCCCTTCTGGTTTCTAATCAGGCGCCGGTAACGCCCGACGTTGCGGTAGAAGGTCCTAGGCGCTACCCCGAGTGCCTCGGCGACTTCCGTAGGTGGCATCCACATATACTTGGCGGGGGCAGCGAGCTTCTTGCTGACAGTCTCAACGATAGCTATTTTTTCTAGTTGTCGTATTTGTTCGTTTTCGCCTTTGGCTGCGGCAAGACCGCGTTCGGCTTCTGCGAGCGTCGCCCTGCGCCACGCCTGTATGTCGCGCCATACACTTTGATTCTTGGCTTTGTGTTTTGCGCTAGAACGAGGTGCGCCTGGATACTGGATTTCATACTCCGCCCAGCTTAATTTTTCAGCGCGAAGGTGACCACGGTAGCCATTGCCCAAAAACCCGGAGATTTTTCTGCCGCATCGTCGGCAAATGACGTAATCCGTGATGTTGTGCCGGTCTTCCCACTTGTTGTCATTCCGGCAGTCCTTCAGTTGCTGGGAGGTCAGATAGAGCGCGGCACGACGCAAGGCGTCCTGCTGCACGTCGCGATGCTTTTTCGAAGCGAGTATCACAAGGCTCTGCAATGGGGCACCTGGGTAGAGTCTGCGGTATTCACTCACAGTTGTTTCGGGATGCACGAGATTCAAATGGCCCATTTTCCCCGATAGTTGCGTTCTGCGTTCTCCGCACATGCGACAGATGACGCGATCAACGATGCACGTCCGGGCTTCCCATGCGGCATCTAGGCGGCAGGCATCAAGATCCTCGCCAATCAACCTCCCTCCCATTTCGGCTCCGTAATGTCCTCGCTGATAGCCTGCTCGCGATAGTCTGTTCCTCACAGACGTCACCGCCAGCTTGACCCGCTTACTGATCTCAGAAGGAGAGAGGCCTTCGTCGGAGAGCCGAATTAACTCTTCGGTCGGTACTGATTGCGGCTGCTGCCCTGGCGCGCGAAGCTTGTACTTTGCGCGCGTCAACGACTGCCAGATGGCTCTTTGGCTGTGCCCATTTCGTGTAGCAATCTGCTGCGTGGTGAGACCCTCGTCAAAGTAGAGTCGCGCCAATTCCGCGGTAGGAACTGCCCCGGCAGCGACACCGGCCGAGATGACATCACCGTGCTCTGCGATCACGACATGGAACTCTGGAATTGCGCAAGCGGGAATCGGACTAGTCGACAATTTGAACGCTCCTCAGAGAGGCGTGAACTATTCTTGTCATATTAATAAAGAAAGCCTGAAATCCTGTAGTCCCGTCGTAGCTACTATCGATACACTAATCACAACCAACAATGCTGCTGGCACAAGTAGCGGGCAGGCCACCATACTTATGAACCTGATCAAATCCAAGAGGCGTGTTGCCGACCACGGGGAAGTGTTTACGCCTTCCTGGCTGGTCGAAAAGATGCTTGACTTGGTAAAGGGCGAGACCGAGCGCATTGACTCTCGTTTCCTGGAGCCTGCTTTCGGAAGCGGAAATTTTCTTGTCCCTGTCTTGCAGCGCAAGCTCGCCGCCGTCGAGGCGAGGTTCAGCAAGTCGGACTTTGAGAAGGGACACTACGCCCTGCTGGCGGTGATGTGCACCTACGGGATTGAAATCTTGGCAGATAATATCGCTGAGTGCCGCGCGAATATGCTTGAGGTCTTCGCGGAGTATCTGAATCTGGATGAGAGGGATGATCTCTATCGGGCCGCTTTCTATGTCTTGTCGCAGAACCTCGTGCATGGCGACGCGTTGACGATGCGCATGCATGACGGCCAGCCCATTACCTTTGCCGAGTGGGGCTACCTCGGCAAGGGCAAGTTCCAGCGGCGGGACTTCCGTTTTGATGCGCTTACGCAAATGTCTTCGTTCAGTCAGGAAGGAACCCTCTTCGCCCATCTCGGCAAGCATGATGTCTTCACGCCACTTAAGGCATATCCACCAATGACGGCGCGAGAGCTTGCTTGCTCGCCTTTGGACAATGGCTTGGGGAAGGCCATATGAACGAGCGGGCGAGTTTTACGCTTCGCGGGCGCAACCCGGACGTTCTGACCTGCATAGCCAATCTTTCCAACGACGAAGTGTTCACGCCGCCGGATTTTGCCAACCGGATGCTCGATACTCTGGCCGAGAACTGGGCAGCAAACAACGGCGGAGCGGACCTTTGGGCAGATAGTTCGATTAGGTTTCTTGACCCATTCACGAAGTCAGGTGTGTTTCTACGCGAGATTGCGAGTCGCCTCACAAACGGGCTTGCGGCTGAGATTCCTAATCTCCAGAAGCGCGTCGAACATATCCTCACCAAGCAGGTCTTCGGTATCGGCATCACGTATATCACCAGCCTTTTGGCCCGCCGAAGTGTTTATTGTTCGAAGCACGCTAATGGGCCGCACTCAATTGCCAACTTTGCCAGCGACGCGGGTAACATTTGGTTCGAGCGCACGGAGCATACGTGGGTACAAGGCAGGTGCAAATTTTGCGGAGCAAGTCAGAAGGCATTGGATCGCGGAGAAGGACTTGAGACACATGCCTACGCTTTCATTCACACCGATAACATCAAGGCTCGCGTGGCTGAGTTGTATGGAGGCAATATGCAGTTCGACGTGATCATTGGTAACCCGCCATATCAATTAAGCGATGATGGCTATGGAACGAGCGCGCTACCCATTTATCAACTTTTCGTGGAGCAAGCGAAAGCCTTGGAACCGCGCTATCTTTCGATGGTTATTCCCGCCCGCTGGTTTGCAGGCGGCAAGGGACTGGATGAATTCAGAGAATCGATGCTCACCGATGATCGCCTGCGGTCAATTGATGACTATCTTAGCGCGTCGGATGTCTTCCCAGGGGTGGGCCTGAAGGGCGGAGTTTGCTACTTTCTCTGGGATCGGGACAATCCGGGAACCTGCCGGGTCACCACTCATTTCAAGGATGAAACACCCTCGACAACGAGCCGCCAACTCCTCGAGGAGGGCGTGGACGTGTTCATCCGGTTCAATGAAGGGCTGGCGATTCTGAAAAAAGTCGTTGCCGTAGAGAGTGGGGGTGCGAAATCACTGTCGCTGCCTGAAAAGAAGCGTTTCGACCGACTGGTCAGCTCACGACAGCCGTTCGGACTAGAGACAACGTTTAAGGGCAAGATGGCCAAAGGCAAGGGTGACGTTCTTGTCTATCAGAACGGCGGTACGAGCTATGTCTCCGAAGACTCCGTTTCGACTGGCGTTCATCTCATCGATAAATGGAAGGTGTACACGGGATATGCTGCTCCGGGGACCGGCAACAAAGACACTTACCCACACAGGATCATCAGCACACCATTTATTGGAGAGCCCGGAACCATCTCATCGGAGACTTATCTCTGTATTGGCCCATTCGACTCGAAGAGTCAGGCTGAAAGTGTCTTGTCCTATCTCTCCTGTCGGCTGACACGCCTCCTGATCCTGCTGCACAAGCCGTCCCAGCACACGACGCGCAAGGTCTATACCTTCGTGCCAACACAAAAGTGGACGAGGAGGTGGACGGACGAAGACTTGTATGCAAAATACGGGCTATCCGGCGGTGAAATTGCGTTCGTCGAGAAGCTTGTACGCCCGATGAACCTGGACAGCGGTGACGATGAGTAAACCCACCATCGAGGAGATCCTTGCGCCGAAGCCAAAGGTTCGGCCGCGCATCTACGCTTATTCGATCGACGATAAGGCGCACAAGGGTCTTCTCAAGGTTGGGCAGACAACGCGCGATGTGAAACAGCGCGTCGCCGAGCAACTCAAGACCGCCGTCATCAAGAACTACACTATCGAACTGGACGAATCCGCCGAGCGCTACGATGGGACCATCTTTAGCGACCACGAGGCACGCGCGGCGCTAGTTAGGAAGAAGTTTGAGAACGCCGAACTGGAATGGATGCGCTGCTCCCTCCGGGACCTCAAGACGGTCCTCACCGAACTGCGCAAGGGGCAACGGTTCACCGGCACGCATCACCAAACGTTCTCGATGCGTCGCGAACAGGCCGAGGCGGTCAACAGGACGCATGCCTACTTCCATTCGATTTGGAAAGAGGATATGGATGCGGTACCGCGTTTCCTCTGGAACGCGAAGATGCGTTTTGGCAAGACTTTCACCGCCTACCAGCTAGCGAAGAAGCTTGGCGCCAAGCGTGTGCTGGTGCTGACCTTCAAGCCTGCGGTTGAGGACGCATGGCAGACAGATCTCGAATCCCATGTCGATTTTGACGGCTGGCAATATCTCTCCCGCAGCTCCAACAGCGATCCCACCGAGATCGAGCGCAACAAGCCGGTCGTCTACTTCGGCTCTTTTCAAGATTTGCTGGGCCGGGACGAGACAGGAAATATCAAAGCCAGGAACGAATGGCTCCACGCGGTGAATTGGGACCTCGTCGTGTTTGACGAATACCACTTCGGCGCTTGGCGTGAAACCGCGAAGGAACTGTTTGAGGGCGAGGAAGAGGCCGTTGCGAAGAAAGAGACTAAGATTGAATACGGTGTCGCGCTGGAAGATGTGAACGAAGACCTCAGCGTGCTTTCGGAGAAGGAAACCGAGTTCCTTCCCATCACGACCAAAGCTTACCTTTATCTCTCCGGCACACCATTCAGGGCTCTTGCCACAGGCGAGTTCATCGAAGAACAAATCTTTAACTGGACGTACACGGACGAACAGCGCACCAAGGAAGATTTCGCCGTCAAGAACCCCGGCACGTGGAACCCTTACGACGCGCTGCCGCAGATGCGTCTGCTGACCTACCAGATGCCGGACGAACTGTTGACGGTCGCGAGCGGCGGAGAGTTCGACGAGTTCGACCTCAACGAGTTCTTCGCGGCTACGGGCACGGGAAAGGGTGCGCAGTTCAAACACAAGAGCGACGTACAAAAGTGGCTAGACATCATCCGAGGCCAGTACGCACCGAAGATTGTGGATGGCCTCAAGGCGGGCTCGCCGCCACCGTTCCCTTATTCGGATGCGCGGCTACTCCCGTACCTGCAGCACTCGTTTTGGTTTTTGCCAAACGTCGCGGCATGTCACGCAATGGCGAACCTGCTGGCTGAAAAGCACAACATCTTCTGGCACGAATATAAGAGACTCGTCGCAGCCGGCGCGTCGGCAGGAATCGGGCTCGACGCGCTACCGCCGGTGCGTAAGGCCATCGGGGGCGGCTTCGAGACCAAGACA
Source organism: Acidobacteriota bacterium (assembly GCA_043734125.1). Classification (GTDB taxonomy): domain Bacteria; phylum Acidobacteriota; class Terriglobia; order Terriglobales; family Acidobacteriaceae; genus Gp1-AA145. Next base: position 11,008 of record JAYTFR010000037.1, read on the forward strand.
ATCACGCTGTCGTGCGGTAAGCTCACCACCGGCGTGACTGTGCCGCAATGGTCGTCGATCCTCATGCTGCGTAACCTGAAGAGCCCTGAAACGTACTTTCAGGCAGCCTTCCGCGTACAGTCGCCTTGGTCTATCAAGAACCCGAATGGTGACGACCCGAACGAGGAAGAAATCGTCAAACCTGTCTGCTTCGTATTCGACTTTGCTCCCACGCGCGCGCTCCGTCAACTCGCCGAGTACGGCATCGGACTCTCGCCCAACGAGTCGAATCCGGAAAACGCAGTCAAGGACCTCGTGTCGTTCCTCCCGGTGCTGGCCTACAACGGCGCGGTCATGATTCAGATCGATGCGGGCGGCATTCTGGACATCGCGATGTCAGGCACCTCCGCTACGCTACTGGCGCGCAAATGGGAGAGCGCACTGCTGGTGAACGTGGACAACGACACGCTGCGCCGAGTTCTTGATAACCCCGAAGCAATGGCCGCTGTGGAACGCATCGAGGGCTGGCGGGCGCTGGGCGAGAACATCATTGAGACCATCATCAACAAGAGCGAGAAGGTCAAAGAGCTCAAGAACAAGGCCAAAGACAAGGACCTGACCGAGAAACAGAAGAAGCAGCTCACCGAGGAGGAGAAGGAATACAAGTCCAAACGCAAGCTCGTGCAAGAAAAGCTGATTAAGTTCGCGACGCGCATCCCTGCGTTCATGTACCTGACCGATTTTCGCGAGAACACACTACAAGACGTGATTACGAAGTTGGAGCCGGACCTGTTTCTGGCCGTTACTGGTCTGACGGTGAAGGATTTCCACCTGCTCGTGCGCCTCAAGGTGTTCAATACCGAGCAGATGAACCAGGCGGTGTTCGCGTTCCGTCGCTACGAGGATGCCTCGCTACGGTACACGGGCATCGAGAGCCACGAAGGGCTCACACATTACGGGCTTTACGACACCGTGGTAGCAAGAGAGTAAGGCGGCAGCGTGGTTCATCTGGACTTCGCATCTGTAGCGCTTCCAAATAGCTAATCTTTCATCACCAATTGCACCAAAGATGGTGCGGTTACTTTTTTACCCAAGGTACCAAAAGATGACAGCTGTGGCCACATTTACGTCAGCCATGCTTTCTTGCAACAGAACGATTGATGATCTGGATGAAATAGCGGGTAGTTTTTTGGAGGCGGAGCGCCGTGCTTCGAAAGCCTACGCAGACGCCCACTTCGCCGATCAGCTCCACGAGGACCTGAAGCTGCAACTCCTTGGCCTAACGATGGGCTCGGAATATGAGCCAAAAACTGTTTACCTACACAAATACCACCTCGATCTGAAATTCGCTCGAACAGCATTGATCGACGCTGAGGCAGTAGTTCGCTTTCGACTTGCACTGATACGAGACGGGTCATGGAAGGGACTATTGAAGGAGATTTTCGAGGGAAGGATGGTCTATACGTTGCGCTCGGGCGCCGAGCAGATTCTTGCTCATGCACAACTCTCAGATCGTCTTAGACCACTTTATGAGCAATGCTGGACTGAATCGCGCACGCCCATACTCGAGGTTCGTCGAAGAGAAACGAACGGCTGAATGGGAGACGCGCACGCCAGGCTGTCCGCCGGTTGCCAGATCGTAATTAAATGAATTAAATCACCTGTTAGGTGCCGGGTTTGGCGGAGGTGGAGGTGGCGGTGGCGGAGGATTCCGCATCGGTGGCCAATCGCCTTTTCTAACCGGATGATCGTCTCTAAATTTCACGCAGTAGCGGCTTGCTTGAAACGGGAATAGACAACGTTCTCCCACTTTTCTAGTAGTTGCTCATTGTATGGCATCTCAGTACCGATCTCAGATGCATCGCGTCCGCGTTTAATAAGCTCATTCAAGATGCGTGCCGCGTCATCATCACCCCAATGGTTCCAAAGATGCTCGTAGTCAGATGACAACTGATTCCATTCGCAATGTAATTTCGTGAGCGTCTTGATTCTACGATCCAGGCCGACTGCGATTGAATATGCCGATGCCAAGGCGACGGCCACAGATAGCAGTATCGGAAGCAGCGTAGGGGCTTTTGCGATCAGGGAAGCGGCCGCACCGGACGACAAAAAGAAGGAAATCCCGGTAATAATCTGCTTACGCTGGGTGAACTGGGAAGCAAGGTCAGCAAAGTAGAACGAGCGCACTTCCGCTTCAACCATGCGCTCCCATACTCGCTTAACTTCGCCTTCCGCTAGCATTCAGGAACTCATTTTACACCCCGCCCTTCTTCCGAACCCAGAATTCAGACACTACCCCAATTTTCCACTGTCACACTGTTTGATTCGCCATCTTCCGTTCGTCAGCTTGCGGAGAAGAGTCCATATTCAGCAAGTGGTTACCTTATTACGTTTTGTCTCCATATTTCGCTAAGTTGGTGAAAGTGCTCGCGCCATCGCATCTCGAAGGTCGTTTGTGCAAGCCTCTATGTCGGAGTCCAGCTTCAGCGAGAACAGGGCGTTCTGTGATCTGATTACAGCTAGGCAGAGCTCAGTTGCGACGATCAGCGCCATTTCGGCGGCCTTATCGGCTCGGTTTTCATCGTGCTCACTCGCGGACGCCAGGGTGGCGTGAATCTCGAAATTGGGATTAGTGTATGCGAGCAGGAAGATCTTCTTAAAAGGTTCCCCGACTCGCTGAACCATGGAGACGAGGTCAACGTCCCATGAGGGTGGTGTTTTCACTCCGCACGCCGGGCAGGCCGTTGCCTTGAAATTGCCCTTGTATTGCCGGTAGCGTTTGCGGATTTCTGCCACTGTGTTTCCCGGCCCCATCTCGGCGTCGATCTGATCCTGCGGAATTTGTTTAAGTGCGGCCTCCATGGCTCTGTTCTCTTGGATCGCGGCAAACTGGAGAAAGCGGTCCACCTTGTTTGGGTTCTGGACGAGGTACTCGATCGTGACTGCCCGCTCATAAAGGCTACGAAGGATCTTTGTTGCCCCGGCACCGTAACCGTTGATGGCGAGGAAGACGACCTCAAGGAAATCCTGCCGGCACGTGTGACCTAGCCAGAAGCAGATATGTTCAAGATGGTTCTTGGGGCGCGGGTCTCTCCCGAAGCACTTGTTCGCAGTGTTGAACAGCTTTACAAGGGCATCTGGAAACTGCGGGTTGCGGGCCATGAATACACGTGATTTTGTGGTATCCGGAATCTCGAAGATCGGTAGCGGTGTCTCGTTTGTCATTGGCGTCGCAAACCTCAGTCGCAAAGCTGAAAGTCAGGAAGAGGGAATCAGCCTGACGAGGTCCGCATTGCGTCGAGCTTGTCAAAGCACGCTTCGTGATAGATGCCCTCTCCATCATCGTCAATAAATCCGCCTTCGTCCACGATCTCTCGACGGCACAAGGCGCACCTGTCAGGCAGCCTCGATAGCAAGGTGTTCATTATCGTCTTCTGACTATTCGCAATCTGGTAACCGTAGTTGCAGACAATGAACAGGGCAACGAGAGCGAACCCGATCCAGTGGAGGAAGTGATAAGCGACAGCAGCGATGGCCAGATCAGGAGCGATCTCGCCGTAGTGTTTGAGCTTCATGCGAGCGATTGTACAGCTACGGTCTATGGCACTAGTTCCAACCGCCAAACTGGCATCCCGTGGTTAATTTCTCAAGGATCCAGGGCGAAAAAGAGCCCCGACCCGCGCCAGATCAGCATCCCATGAGCACGCCCCGAGGAGCACGGGGTAAAATCAACGCCGATACCTCAATGCAAAAAATTAGAGTAGTTGATGTCGCATGGCCTAACACTCAGGACATCGATCTCGATCGCCATTTAGATGCTCCCATCCTCGACGGCCATGTAAAGCGGTGTGCGTCCGCCGTGACTAACGCTCTAAAGACTCCACCTTCAGGCTACACGGAAGACCAGGCCGCTCACATGAGCTGGATGTTCGACGCTATGAGGTTCACCCACTCCACTATCCGTAACCTGGTAGCCAAGGGAACTAAATCTCCTGAGTGCGTGGACGCATTAGCCCTGGCCAGACTGCAACTGGAAGCACTCTATGCAGTCTGCCTCATGGTGGAGAACCCGAGCTTCGTCGATATCTATATCAAGAGCTTTTGGCGAGACGCTTACGTCCAGTTTCTTCTCGATCGTCAAGAACGACTGGGACTCCCGAGATTCAGCGAGTGGCTCAGTCAGACTGCGATGCCTCTGATGGAACAGATTCGGCTTGCCTCCGGCGTGACCGACGAGGAGAAGGCGACAGTGGAACTTGAAGAGCTCGGGACTGCTCTTCTCCCCGGAACGAAGGAGATCAAAATCAGGCCCTTCCCGACGCCTAGGTCGGTCATCGACAAGGTACTCGATAGTACTAGGAAACAGATGCTGAAGCGTCTCTATCCTGAGTACAAGCGGCTCTGTGCATACGCCCACGGCTCCTCGCAATCATGGATGGCGAAGACCGCCTTCTGGGAAGCATCCCCATTGAGGAAGCTACACACGGATGGTGAACGACAGACGATGTACGAGAAGGAGATCGTAGACCCAGCCTTCGTTTTCAGCTTCCTTCCGACTATTCAGAGTACGTGTGAGGTAGCGACCTTGTATCCAATCGATGTGGAGCTGAAGCGCGCCGCCATCGAGGCCTGGAACGTGCTGTCAGAGATGAACCTGCTCGGTAAAATAATCTGGGAAATGCGAGGGCGGTCGTCGCTAGGGGTCGTCAAACTGTGAGCGTCAGTGGAGGGAGGCTCAGGCAAGAGTGTGCCTGACGGCTGATCCTAGCGTATTATAGGGAGCCGAAAATGCCGCAGACCATTTTCTTTCGCGTAGGCAACAGCGATCAAATCACTCTCAGCGCGTTCATTTCTAAACTGCAACTTTTCCTCGGCATTCTTCAGGACTTCGATTCTGTACTGTCGGAAAGCCCCGGCGGAAGTATGCAATGGGAGTTATCCGTTTTGAGGAAGTCCAGTCCTCCCATTGTCGGAGTCACTCCGTTTCCGCGAAGGTTGAACGCTCCTGATCTGGGCATAGCGATTCAAGAACAGGTTCTGGGAAACATCCGTTCGCTCACGGTTTCGACCGAGCGAAGCCCACGGATGCCCGATGCCGCGCTATTTAAAATGAAACGCCTTGCCAGCGGCGTGAAACGTCTTGGGCCATCGGTCATATACATCGATGAAGGTGTGCGAAAAAGGGAAGAGCAAATAACCGAAGCTACGCTAAGGCACGTCAAGGAATTGACCGACCCAAAATATACCGCCTTTGGTTCTATAGTCGGCAAGCTGGAATCTCTCTCGGTTCACAAGGGCCACGAATTTCGAGTTTGGGATAAGAACACGAACAGGCCCGTAGTGTGCAAGTTCACCCCTGACCTGATGGAGCGCGTGAAGGAATTATTGCCTGCCAGCGTGGTTGTCTCGGGAAACATCCATTCTAACAGTGCAGGTATTCCGATAAGGATGGATTTGGAGGAACTTGCACTCGAAGATGGTGACCGTGTTTTGCCTACGATTCAACAGATGTCCGGTCTGGTAGAAGACTTCACAGCTGGTCGCACACTGAAGGAATATTTAGAGGATATGGCGGATGATTAAACCGCGAAAAATATACTGGGATACTTCGTGCTTCGTTTGCTTCCTGAATCGCAAGGAAGAAGAGAGGCGACTGATTTGCCAAGATGTCCTAGTACATGCGCAACAGCAAGATATTGAGATTTGGACTTCCACCTTCACCATCGCAGAAGTCATCCGGCCGAGAAGGATGCAGCCTGTTATTCCAGGTCTGCCCGAGTGGGCTACTAAACCTCTGTCGCTATCGAAAGAGCCCGAAAGTCAGAAACTGCTTACCTCTGCTCAAGCTCAAATCCGTGAACTATGGGATTACTATCACCGAAATACCACTCCCTATGAAAAACTCACGAAAGATCAAATCAACAAGATCGCCGCGATGTTCGAGTGGGATTGGGTAAGAAAGATCATGGTCGATGAGCGGACAGCTAAAAAGGCCGTCGAGATAGCCAGAGATTACGATCTGAAGCCAGCCGATTCAATACATGCCGCTTGCGCAATATTGAAGAAGGTGGACGCACTCCAACGTTGGGACAGAGACTACGACAAGATCAAATCTGTCATTAAAGTCGAGGAACCAGTTCGCCTATCCGATCAGCACGACCTGATTCGGGACTACCGTGCTCTCGGGCCGCATCCTGACGATTTCGAGAAACCAAAACTGACGTCGTAGTTCCTGCCAATCTTAGGTTTCACACAGCCGCATTCGCGTGACCGCGGATTAGAGTGTGGGGGCAAGGGGGAGAGGTCAAAATCTCTAAGGTTCGGCGACCGGCGACCGTCGCCAAGCACGATTCGCGCAACCGCGAATTAGGGGGTGGGGGGGTATCGGGGCTGTCAAAGCTTCCAACCATGAAAAAACTTGGAAGGAATTTGAAGCCCGCCAGCTCTTTACGATTGAAGAGCTGGGCGCAATTGCTCAGGCACACCGCGCGGTTTAATTGATTCGCGAAGGCGGCGCCTCGAAGACCATGAGCCACAACGCCGCGGCCTGCGCACGCATTTCGGCAACCTGTTCTTCTATGCGTCGACGCAATTCTGCTTCAGTTTTCTGTTCATCGCTCATACTCTGAACCTCTTCGACGATCTAAGACATCCCGGGGTACTTGAACCGAGCGCTGAGGAACGGTTTCCGGCCCAATTCAACCGCATACTTGTTCATCACGGCGATGCGCTGAGCATCGGTTTTTGGTCTCCTGGATTCTTCCGACTCGATGATCCTGTTCAATGAGGCCAAAGCAGCTTTAATTTCGCGCACCGTGGCTGCACGTACCCTCGTGTCCAACGCCTTCAACTCAAACTCACGCTGGCGCATCAGTGCCCTGCGCTGGGCATCGGTGAGCGGCTCCCGGGCCCACACAGCCAGCTCGCGGCCACGGTGCCGCAGGACGGCCCTGCGCTGAGCGCTGACTTTTTCCTGCATCGGGCAATCGTCGCAGTTGGGATCGTCGCATTCCGGATCGTCGCAATTGGCGCAATCGTCTTTCATGCATGCTGTGCATGGGCAAGCGCACACGTCGGCTGCAGCCCCCACTTCTTTCTTACCGAACATCGCCGCAATTTTCCGCGGCACTTTGCGGAAATGCGAAAGATCGAAATTCGCTGCAACGCCGGCTTCCTCGCCCTCTGGCGTCATGACGCGTTCTGCGAAGCCGTTGTCCACGGTTTCCTGTGCAGTCATCCAGGTTTCGGCGTCCAGCATTGCGCCAATCTCTGCGGCTGACTTTGGGCTGTGGCGTCGGTAGGCGGTGATCATCGAGCTTTTGACCTTGTCGAGGGTCTCCGCCATTTTCCGCATGCGCGGAGCATCGCCAGCGATCATGGTGCTGGGGTTATGCACCATAACCATTCCGTTAGCAGACATGGAGATTTCCGAGGCGGCCATGACGATCACGGAGGCAATAGAGGCGGCGATGCCGTCAACTTGGGCTGTAACTTTGGCGCCATGCGTGAGAAGCGAATTAAATATGGCCAACCCGTCAAAGACGTTTCCGCCCGGCGAGTTCACCCGGAGATGGATTTTCGATACCTTGCCCGCGGCTTTCAGGTCCTCAGCAAAGGATTTCGCCGAGGTGCCTTCGCCGAGCCAGTCTTCGCCGATCATTTCGTACAAAAGTATTTCCAGCGTATCGCTAGATTTGGCCGTTATGACCCAGGGCTTGTGGAGTTTGTGGTTTTTCAATTTGGCCTCTCTCGTGGGGTATGGGTATCGAGATGGCCAAAAAAAATGACCGACCAAGACACACGGAGTTTTTAACCCCATCCGTTTGCCAGTCGGCGCCGAGAAACTCTAGCTGGGCAATGCCAGCGCAGATTTCCGAACGTCACTTGCTATGCGGCCAGCGTAGTGGAAACCAAAATTCCTGCCTGAACTTAATCAGGAACGCTCGCTGCTCGCGCTCCAGCTTTTCTGACGGCCTGCCAGGAAGCGAAGCGCTGATGTGAGTCTAAAGGGTGAACGCGTGGCGGGCAAAGGTAAAAATACTATGCTCCGATTCCAAAGCGTAATCTCTCGCGTTCCACGAGATAAAGCTATCGCGAGTTTTCTGTGAGGCAAGCAAACACACGAACCCGTTTTCATCTCCCGTGTACCCGTCCGCGTACCTACTGAAGCGTTTTGGGCGATTCTGGCTGATTTGGCGGATTGTAGTTTCAATAACTTGCGTACATTCAATGGGCGGGGACGCCCCGAGTCCCGTCGTCCCCGCCATTCCTTTCAACAGCTTAGCACTACTTGCTGAAAAGGCGTGGTACACAATGTGGTACACATTAAGCTGTACCCTTCGCCATCACCGCGATTTGCGCACCTTCCCGCGGCAGAATCATCTCCACCACTTTGCTCTGCGCCTGCCGTTTGTCACCGCTAATAGCATGCGTGTAGGTCCCCATCGTGATACTCGGATTGGCATGCCGCAACAGTGATTGCGCCGTTTTCATATTCTCGCCATTGCTAATCAGCAACGTCGAAAACGTGTGTCGGAAAACGTGCCAGCTGACGCGCTTTGTGATGCCGGCCTGTGTGGCTGCCTTCGCGACGTAGTTGCGCATCAAGCTGTCGGGCCACAAGGGCTGACGCCCGTGCATGCGTTCGCTGGCGAAGATCCAATCGCCATCGCTCGCGTAGGGCGTCTCGCGACGCCAACACTCGAGGCAATCGACCATTTCCGGATCGAGCGGCATGATTCTTTCGCTCTCCTCGGTTTTGACTGACCCAACGTGCTGCGCCCAGATGGACTTATTAATGTTGAGGGTCTTCGCCTCAAAATCCACATCGCGCCATTGCAATGCCAACAGTTCGCCCCGGCGTACCCCGGTCGAGGCGGCCAGCAACACGAGCGCGCGCTCCCGTAGCCCAAGCTGGTCAAAGAGTCTGTGCAACTCCTCGGTCGTCATGACCTGACCGATTTTTTGTACCAAGTGGAATGTTAGTGTAACGCCTCGTTCGACATTTGTCCGTAGTCGCCGTCGGGGGTGTGGGGATGTGGGAAACG
>JAYTFR010000038.1:0-5476 GCA_043734125.1 Acidobacteriota bacterium
CTATGTTGGAAATCACAGCATTCACCAGCTCCAGCTTTTGGATATCAACCAACCGCCTCTCGGAGCAGCATATGGGCCTGGTTGCGTAAACCCTCCGAGTTTCGATTGTGAGCAAGCCGCCAGACCATACAACTCCAGGTTCCCAACCCTTTCGCAGATCAACACGATCTCCAGCCCGGGATTCGCCCACTACCACTCGCTGCAGGCAACTTTGAAGTCGAATGCCTTCCACGGTTTGACATCGCAAGTCTCGTTCACGTGGTCCCACAACATGGATACGGCCTCGGAGGTTGAAGACTTCTTTGGTACGAGCGGATACGTGCCTCAAGATTCAACGAACTTGAAGGGCAGCTATGGAAACTCGGAATTCGATCAGAGGCGTGCGCTGATCATTACTTATATTTATGCAATCCCAGGTCCCAAGACTGGCAAAGCGCTTGGCTATGCGCTGAAAGATTGGCAGGTCTCAGGAACTACCACGATGCGGGACGGTCTGGCTACACCGCTTCTGACTTTCGGGGACGAAAGCGGAGTTGGCAACTTTCACACTCGATTCGACTGCGTCGGGCCGATTCACTATCAACTACGAGATTTCACTCAGCCCTATGCATCAGTAAGTTCGTTCTCCGATCCAGCTCCGGGGACATTTGGTAATTGTCCGCGCAATCCACTGGTGGCCCCAGGGTTGAATTCGTGGGACATCTCCCTCCAGAGAACCTTCAAAATGGGAGAGCGGTTTGCCTTCCAGTTTCGAACAAGCTTTTTTAACGCATTTAACCATCCGAATTTCGCCGAGCCTTCCCCCGACATCTCTACTAGAATCTCTGCCACGGCGGACGACGGTAGCTTTGATTCTCACTTTGGAGTTGGCGGACCACGCAATATTCAATTCATGGGCAAGTTGACCTGGTGATAAATTTTCAATACTGACTGGGGATTGGCACATGCGTCGATTGTGTATTGTCACACTCACGTTACCAGTGATGATTTCGCGGCTCTTGATTGTTGGGGTGGTCTTCGTCGCGAGCGTCGTGGGCTCGGCGCAGACGACCAAGCAACCTCCTCGTCCCATCAGTATTTCAGTAGACGCAACAGAGGCGGCGCAAAAGGTACTGCATGCCGAGCTCTCGATACCGTGTAGCCCCGGCACCCTCACTCTTTATTATCCAAAGTGGATGCCCGCCGATCACTCTCCCGATGGTCCAATCTGGAACGTCGCTGGGCTACACTTTTTCGCCGCGGGGAGAGCGATTCCATGGCTCCAAGACTCCGTGGACATGTATGCCTTCCACGTGGAGGTCCCTAAAGGTACGAATGCAATTACCGCCAAGCTCGATTTCCTGCTTTCGGCGCCCGGGCCCACCATTGACTTCAGCGCATCGGGAACGGCAAGGCTGTTCGTCCTTATGTGGAATCAGGTAGTGCTGTACCCGAGCGGCTGGCCCGCCAGTCAGATCACGTTTCAACCCAAGCTCACGGTTCCCAAAGGATGGAAGTCGCACACGGCACTCCCGATTGCGGAACAATCGTCGGAGACGCTCACCTTCAAACCTGTGACATTGGATTTGCTAATCGACTCTCCCGTGCAATCAGGTGCTCACACGAAAGTGATTTCCCTGACTCCGGGTGAAAGCCCTTCCCACGAAATCGATTTAGCGGCCGACAGCGATGGGGCCCTCGAAATACCTCCCGCGGTCATTGAAAACTACAAGCGTCTCGTCAAGGAAGCGCAGGCGCTGTACCAGTCTCATCATTACCGTGAATATCACTTTCTTCTGACCTTGAGCGACAACATCATGGGGTTGGGACAAGAACATCATGAGAGCAGCGATGATCGAGTGCCCGCAAACGCTCTTTCGGATTCCAACCAACGTCTGCTTGGAGCGGACCTGCTACCACATGAATTTACTCACTCTTGGAATGGGCAATATCGCCGCCCGGAAGGACTCGCTACACAGGACTTCCAGCAACCCATGAAAGGCGACTTACTTTGGGTTTATGAGGGACTGACGACATATCTCGGCACCGTATTGGCTGCTCGTAGCGGGTTGCGAAACGCAGAACAGACTCGCGAGCACATCGCGTTGCTCGCCTCAACGCTCGATCATCGTGCCGGAAGAACCTGGCGTTCCATGGAAAACACATCCCGGGCCGCGCAGATTCTTTATTTCTCCCCTTCCGAGTGGACTTCGTATCGTCGTGGAACCGATTTCTATCCGGAAAGCGTACTGATCTGGCTCGACGCGGATGTAACGATCAGGAAACTCACTCAAGGGCATCGCACATTGGATGATTTTTGCCGAGCTTTCCTTGGTGGATCCGAGGTCATGCCCGCTATCAAGACGTATACCTTCGATGATTTGGTGGTGGCAATGAATGAGGTCGCCGCCTACGACTGGCGAAGTTTCTTTGTCGAACGCCTGCAATCGGTTGAAGCCCATGCGCCACTTGGAGGGATTGTTGGGGGTGGATGGCAGCTCAGTTATAACGAGGACCCCAACCAGATGATCGCGGCATCACAAGCTACCCTTGGACCTGTGGACTTCACTTCCTCGATTGGTGTGATGGTCAAGGCAGACGGCACGGTGCAGGACGCAATACCTGGCATGCCGGCGTATCAAGGCGGAATTCGGCCGTATACGCGGATTGTGGCGGTAAATGGTCGCCAGTTCTCCGTCGATGAGTTTGTCAAAGCTATTACTGAATCCAAGGCTGGTGCTCAAAACATTCTTCTGCTGGTATCAAACGCCGGGTTCGTTGAAAGCCACGACGTCGACTATCATGGCGGTCTCCACAATCCGCACTTGGTGCGCACCCAGGATTCGCCAGACTATCTCGATGAGATTCTCGAGCCCCGCGCCAGGCAATGAACGTCTCTATGTTTCGCTGTGATCTAATCAAGTCAGAAACCCAGCTCACGAACTTTGGCCATCTGGTAGCAATAACTTATCGGCAGCAGGGTGTGGAGGAATATTGGGCAAAGTCGTAAGTCATAAGCGGACACGCTCCACGCGGGCGTCCGGCGTTGGCGACAAACTGAGCGAGCGGGTCTATAAGGCGATGAAGCGGGATATCATCCGCGGAGTTCACCCTCCTAGTGAGCCTTTGACCGAGAAACAACTCGCAAAACAATACAAAGCCAGCCGCACTCCAGTGCGCGAGGCCGCGCTGAGGCTGCAAGAGGATCGTTTGTTGCGTATCGTTCCCAATCGCGGCTACTTTGTAAGCCCGATTACTTTTCAAGAGCTGACCGATATCTACGAATACCGGGTCGCGGTCGAGTGCGCTGCGGCCGAACTCGCAGCGAGAAAAGCAATTGATTCGGATCTGCTCCAGACATTGATTGAACTTTCCGAAACTACCTACCAAACCGACAGCATTAAAAGCTATATGGAGTTCATTGAAGCCGATACCGTTTTCCATGTCGGGATTGCGCGCCTGTCGCGCAATCAAATGCTGATAAGGGCAGTCCACGAAGCGCGATGTCAGATGGAGCGTATCATGTATGCGGCAATTGACATCCGCTACTTCGGTGAGCTTCCGACCCGGGAACATCGAGCGATCATGAAGGACATCGTAGAACACAATCCCGACGCTGCCCGCCGGCACATGCACGATCACATCGTTCAGTCCAAAAGCAAGGTCCTCCGACTGACGGTATCCTCAGGCGCGCCTTAAACCACAGCGTGGTGAAAGCCTAGTTAGGAATTACATGCAGGGAGTGACGAACGAGGTTTACCGCGCTCTTCTTGAACAGTTCCGCGGCCAGTTATTTCTTCCAACTGATCCGCAGTATGAGACCGCGCGACGCATTTGGAACGGCATGGTGGCCCGCCGCCCTGGGTTGATCGCACGTTGCGCAGACGTCGCCGACGTTCAGGCTGCGGTTCGGACGGCTTCGGCTGCAAATATACTTACGGCCGTGCGTTGTGGAGGACACAGCCTCGCCGGATTTAGCACCTGCGATGGGGGAATGGTGATCGATTTGTCGAATATGCGACAGATCACAGTCGAGCCCAACGCACGAAGATGCCGATTCGCCGGCGGCTGTCTTCTGGGAACAGTCGATGCGGCTACTCAACAGGAGGGTCTCGCCTTTCCGTCGGGCGTTGTCTCTCACACCGGTGCCTCCGGATTGGTTTTGGGAGGAGGATTTGGCTGGCTGACCCGCCTTCATGGACTCTCTTCGGATAACGTCGAAGGGTTCACGCTGGTTACAGCAGATGGCTCCCTGGTTCGTGCCAACTTGAAGGAAAATGACGATCTGTTCTGGGCCCTGCGAGGGGGCGGAGGCAACTTTGGGGTGGTTACCGAATTCGAAGTGAGGCTGCATCCCGTGACATCGGCTCTATTGTTCGAGGCGGTCTGCATAGGGGATGACATTTCAGATCTAGTCCGGCGATGGAGGGACTTCATGCCCGAATCGCCAGATAACTTACGATGGAGCCTCTCACTGCGTCTTGCTCCCGACGCGGTGAATGTTCCCATCGAACTACGAGGACGCCCGGCTGTCACTCAAACCGCGGTGTGGGTCGGTGACCAGAAGCAGGGCGAGGAATGCTTGGATCAGCTCCTCTCCCTTTGTAATCCTATTGTAGTAGCCAGAAAGAGTGTCTCTTTTCTCACTCTGCAGACGATGGCGGATCAAGAATTTCCACATGGCCGGCGGTATTACACGAAGTCCGGTTACTGCAAAAGCCTCGATAACAACATAATCGACACCATGGTGCAATCCCTTTCCAAGATTCCATCCCCCATGACGCAGATTGAACTCGCCTACCTGGGCGGCGCCGCCGCACGCGTCGGTGCAGCAGACACTGCTTTTGGTGACCGGAGTTCACCGTTCGTGATCAACCTGCTAGGCAATTGGGTGGAAGAGTCTGAAGACGGACTCAATGTGTCGTGGGTCCGTAGTCTCTTCCAATCCCTTCGACACTCGATGACTCCGGGAGTGTATATCAACTTCATGAGCGGAGATGAAGATGACCGCGTCATCGAGGCCTACCGCGAAAGATGGGAACATCTCACCAAGGTTAAATCGCATTACGATCCCGACAATTTCTTTCGGCTTAATCAAAATATCCCACCGAAAGAAAAATAGAACTTGCAACTGAACTGCTCTCGACTGCTGTCGGGATGTGTGTTGCGATTCCAGCCGTCGTCATGCCCATCTACTTGGGCAGCGTCCGGGGCTTTTGATCAGGAGATGGGATAACTCAGCCTAAGTAATCGTTTGGGAAGCCCGCATGACTGATTTTGGTCAGGATTGCTTGCCAGGGTCATCTCTGCAGGAAAGCGGTATCAAACGCCTGCCTGAGAAGAAACTCCGAGACCGCACGTCAATCCGCCCCAGAGCCTACCGCTCACAGCAGACTAGCAGAAGCGAGCTTCTCGTACCGATCTGAAACAGCAACAGTGCCTTCCGACTTTGTGTGATCCCACTGGCTCCCCTTCATAATTTCTTAGCAATTATCTC
>JAYTFR010000039.1:0-42488 GCA_043734125.1 Acidobacteriota bacterium
ATGGCGCTAACCAGCGACAATTTCAGATTCGTGTTCTGGGTGGCGGTCATACCTGCCACTATCGCCGTCTTCCTGATCGTATACGGCGTTCAAGAGCCAGAGACGCCTCACTCCACCAAGCGGCGGCCCTTTCCGATTCGTCCCGCCGAATTGGCGCAGTTCAACGCGAGTTTTTGGTGGCTCATTGGCATTGCGACCGTTCTTACCATGGCTCGGTTTAGCGAGGCTTTCTTGTTGCTCGCCGCTGGACATGTCGGCATGAAGGTTGCGCTCATTCCCGCTGTCCTCGTGACGATGAACGTGGTCTACACGGCTACGGCTTACCCGTTCGGTCGTTTGTCGGACAAGATAAGCCGACGCATGTTGCTCCTGTTTGGGATCGGCTTCCTGATCGTAGCCGATGTCGTTCTAGCGATGGCAGGAACGGCCTGGCATGTGCTCGCAGGCGCAGTTTTTTGGGGTCTGCATATGGGCGCGACTCAGGGTTTGCTCTCAACGCTCGTGGTTGACGAGATACCAGCGAATCTGCGCGGCACAGCTTTGGGTCTGTACAGTCTGATTACCGGCGCGGCTTTACTCGTGGCCAGCGTCGTAGCCGGCTGGCTCTGGACGGTCGTCGGTCCCCGCGCGACGTTCACGGCAGGTGGGATCTTCGCAGGAATCGCCGTGGTCGGAATCATAGCCAAGATGCCGAGCACGCAGGGGCGTGACTAATTCCGGATCGCCGCAGAGATTCCGCAAAAGTGCCTCAATACACCATCCCAATGTATCGCCTGGCGCTTGTAAAATGAGACTTACGCTGCGCAATGGACTAATAGGGAGAGTGAAATCGGTACGTATCCGGGCCCCCCAACCCCTGGGATTCGCTGGAGTGGCCTGATAAACTCGCCGAACGAGTCGCGATACACATCGCGATACACATTAACGTTGTCTATGACGTACTTCCAATGACTTGCGGTGCCGTCCGTGCTCTTCCATGTCGTTGAAAATACTTATAACCCGCTAACTGTCACGGCAGAGGCCGCGGGTTCGAGTCCCGTCGTCCCCGCCATTCCTTTCAAGCACTTGCAACCCTAACGTCCAGCAGATCAGGGGATGTTAGGGGACGATAAGCGCCGAACGAGAATGGTCCCGAGGACACTCGCAAACAGCACTCATTGGATTAGGTTTGTCTTCGGCAAAATACCCGTCGGCAAAATAGCGTCGACCAGCTTGTCCTGCGCCAATCGTTTGGTCTTCGATGTCGCCTGCAGATACTTGTTCGTGACATGAAGGTTGCTGTGCCGCAAATAGTCGCGGATTGTGAGTTGATGTTCGCCCATCTCCGCCAACATGGTTCCCACAGTGTGGCGAAAAGTGTGCCAGCCCACGCCTGTGATGCCGATCTTCTTGAACGCAGGTTGGACCTTCTTCTTGAGCACTGAAGCGAGATCGAGTGGTTTGTTGCCTTTCAGTCTTTCCGAAGGAAAGATGAAATGCTCTGGTTGGTTGTAAAGACTCTGAGACTTCCAGTCCAGCAAGGCATGTTTCAGGCTTGAATGCATCGGCAACAGCTTCGCCGATGCTTCCGTTTTGGTGCACTTCAGATGCCCACCTCGACGCCAATAGTACGAGTGTTGCAGGCTGAAGCTCAGGTTCTCGAAATCGCAGTCGAGCCAGCGCAGAGCCCCGAGCTCCCCTTGACGTATTCCTAAGGCACCGTCTAGAAACACGAGAAGCTGATCCCGAAATTCCAACCCCGCCAGGCCCATCTTGACTTGTTCCGCGGACAAGACCAAAGGGGAACGCTGACGTTTGGCACTGATCCGCACGCCGGTGCTCGGACCTCGCTTGCCCCCGCTTCCTACAGGTATGCCCGACGAGATGGGATTGTGGCCACAGAACTCCCAGCGAACGGCGTGCGAAAACAAAGCCGACATCACGCACTTTATCTTCGCTTGAGTACCATTCGCTACTCCGGTAGCCCGTAGCCAGCGTTCCACCTCGACAGTCTTGACTTGCTCCAGTGGCAGATTGCCCCACCGTGGGACAATCCAGTTCTTGACGTAGATGATGTACGCATCTTGTGTGGACAGAGCTTTGAGAGGCAGTTCCTCTTGAGAGTAGTGCTCCCAGAGCGTGTTGATGGTAGTTCGCCGCAGGTTCCGATGTTCGCAGCGATTGTTGATGGTTAACCGAAGAGCGTCTGCTGCTGCGTGCGCCGCAGATTCGGTCGGGTATTTCTTGACATCCCCAACCTGGACCTTGCGATGCGACAGCTTTCCGTTGATGTCTTCTTCCCACCATCGGTAGACCCAGACTGCGGGACCCTTCTTCCGCTCTTCTCGTTCTACGCTTCCATGTTGGTAACGCGTCCGTCTAAACAAAGATCCTCCTCTGTCTAAACGGTGTCGGCGGACACCGCCAGAATAGATCGTTCGTGGGCTTCAGTCGAGATCTTTTTGTCCTGACTTGCCGTTCGTTCAGCTGGCAAGGCCTCCCAGCCATCGGTTCAGCGTCGAAGCTCGAAAACGCCATCGCCTCCCGACCTGCACGCCCGGTATCGAACCAATCCGAGCCTTCGTTCGGAGAGTTCTGGGGTGCATTCTCAAAAGCTTCGCTGCTTCGTCCGTGTCGAGCAGAGGTTCAAAAGGCTTTTGGCTCTGAACGCCTTTTCGCTCCGTACTGTTGTCGGAGTTGTCTTGATTTGCGTCTTCTAGCATTGGGTAGTACCTCGCTGCAAAATTGATGGTTTGGCCAGTTTCCGTGATGTCTTGTTACGTCCCAGAGGGACGGTTTGCATGGGACTTCGGACATTCAGGCACTCCTGATAAAAGGCAACCCGGCGGGTACACGCTCGGCATATTCCGAGTATCCAGGCAAGTTCGCTTTCAGGAACTGGTCTTCAATCCGGGTTCGCCGATGGATCACCCAGGGGAAAGCGATGGCAGGGATGAGTGCAACGAAAGACCCGATGGCAAGAGCGCTAGCGGAAATCGAAATTAGCATGCCGAAATAGCCGGGATGCCGCATGAATCTGTAAGGGCCGTCTGTAATGACGCGATGACCGCATTCGGGTTGAAGCCGGACTAAGGGGGAAAAGAAAGGATTGGCGATCATTGCCCAGGCCTGTAGAGAGCCGCTGAGAGAAAAAGCGACCAGCGCCGCTCCTCGAAGCGCAGTTGGCACGTTGAAAACTGGGCGGAATCGGCCCACGGACAAGGCGGCGACAGTCAGGGTGAGAAGGAACAAGAAACCAGTCGCGAAGCGCAATCCGTCGTCGATGCCAGTGTTTCTTGGATGTGCGCGTTCCCGTGCCAATCGAGGATCTACCGCTAGCATGGTGACCAAGAGCCATGCGGAGAACAGTGCAAGATAGGCCCGCAGCGAGGCAATGTGACTCGTGCCCGCTGCCACGAAGAGCAGACCTGAAAGTGAAGTGGTGATTAAACCCCACCGGAGTAAGAGACGAAAAGGCTGTCGTTTCATTGCCCCTCCTCGCGAACGAAAATTTGTTTGAGGTCGTAGCGGTCTGCGTCCGTGCTGTAACCGGCGATTTCCAACACCTCTGAGACAAACCTCCGTCCCGGTCTCCGTTCGACGTGAACCAGCAGGTTGAGGGAATCAGCGATGTTGCTTTTGATCGCCCGATAAGGGAGCTCGACGTTGCTCTGCAGAACGCAACTGGTGAATCGGTTGATTGCCTGAAGAGCGGAATTGGCGTGGACTGTCGAAATTGTGCCGGAGTGTCCGGTATTGAGCAGCTGTAACAGGTCAAAAGCTTCGGCTCCCCGAATCTCGCCCAGCAGGATGCGATCGGGACGATGCCGGAGGCTGGCCTTGAGCAGTTCACGGATGGTCACGGCCGAAAAGCCGTTCTGAGCGACCCGCGCTTCAAAGCGGATTAGGTTCAGGGCGCTGATCTGAATCTCCGCGGTGTCCTCGATTATGAGAAGGCGTTCGTGTTCCGGAATTCCGGAATTAAGGTGGCGAGGATGTTTAACAGGGTCGTCTTGCCGGTGCCTGTTCCACCAGATATGAGGATGTTCTGCCGGTTGACGACCGCCGTCTCCAGAATCCCGGCGAGTTCTTCCGTGATTGTGCCAATGCGAATCAGGTCTGTGATGACGAAGTGCTTTGCATTGAACTTGCGGATCGTGAGTGTTACGCCATGCAAGCTGCACGGTGGCACGACAGCGGCGACCCGGCTGCCGTCCGGCAGACGCGAGTCGAGGACTGGCTTTTCTTCCGAGATGTCGTCCCCCAATCGGCGTGCGATGTTCCTGACGGCAACTTCGAGGGATTTTGGACTGAGGGTCAGACCCGGTACTGCCTCGACGCGCCCGGCGCGCTCGATGAACACGTGCTCCGGCCCATTCACCATGATCTCGCTGATCTCCGGGTCAAGGATCAGGTGCTGGATCGGGCGTAGGAAGGGCAAGATCAACTCAAAGCCCGTCGTTGTCATTAGAGTTCTCCATCCGCGAGCTGGCGGAAGTACGACTTGTTCACGTCGTTGAAGTAGGGTTTCAGGTACATGAAAGTCGGCGGCAGAGGATTGAGTCCGTCGTAGGCCAATATCACTGACTGCGCGTTTTTCATTTCCGTGAAGGTCTTGAAGTCGAAGCGGAAGTCGCTCTGGGTGTTGTAGCTCTTGGACGTGGTGACGTTGGCTTTGTGTGCGAGCGCCTTGCCCGTCCAGAGACTGACACGGGCGTCATGTCCGCTTTCGGAGATGTTGTAGTTCACCTTCCACTGGTCCTCCCTCCCGCAGAGCTCGCTGGCGATCTTGGCCGAGAATTCGTCGGACAGGGCAAGGAAGATCTTGGTGCGGAAGGTCTGCAAGAGGGTACGCCAGGTCTCGCCGGGCAAGGTCGAGCGTAGCGAGCTAATGCTTTGGGTAGCGACGATGGGAATGCACTTGGGCTGGCGGGAGAGGGCGAAAAACTTCTCGTCGCCGCTCGGGTCGTTCTCACCGACGGTGGCGAAGTGTTGGTACTCGTCGCAGATGAAAAAGACCTGTCGGAAATACTTCTCGGGGTTCTTCTCGATGTTCGGGATGCGGTTCAGGACGGCGCGCTGGAAGTCGAGCTTCATCATGACGCCGATGGCCTTTGCCAACCCTGGGTTGAGTGAGACGGGGAAGTTCAAGGCGCAGACTTTGCCGGCTTCGATTAACTCGGTGAACGGCGGCAACGGTCGTCCATACTTGCCGTCAGCGTTGAGCTTGGGGTCGTAGCACTCTTTCGGCGGGCAGAAGGTGCGTTTGACCATGGGGTTGTCGTCGAACAAGGAGAGAAAGACAGAGATGCCTTCCACGATGGAAGTGCGTAGCTTGTTTTCAATCCGACGCCAGTCGTTATAGAACCACCTCTTTACGCCTTCGAGAATCTCCCGTTTCAGAGGGTCAACTGCCTCGGGTGGATTCTCCGTCTCGCAGTGGAAGTTAACCTTCGCTGCCCGCAGAGCTTCCTCCAAGGCAAGCGACTGCGGCGCCTTGTAGCTTCCAGCGGGCTCGACGAAGTCGAAACCGAAGCGCTCTAGGTCCTGATGGTCGAGAAAAACCTGAGCGGTGATGATGTAGTAGCTCCGGCTCTGAAGCACCCGCTCCGCCTCGTGGATTCGCTTCTCCAGCAGTTCGGGGTTGATGGCGCATTCATAGACATCGAACAGGGTCACGTAGTCATAGGCGACCTTGTGCAGCTGGATAATAAACTTGACGAGGTTCGTGTAGGCCTGCTGCCAGAAAGGTTCTTTACCTTTCCCGAAGAGATTGTTGAGCAGCGAAGCAATGTTGTACGCGAGCGCATAGGCGTCGAGGTCGTTGTACAGCGGGTTGTAACGGTGATCGGCGTTCAGGTTGACCTCAACGTAGTCGCTCTCGCGTCTATGCCGCTTGAGAATGTCCTTGACCTTGTGGCAGAAGTCACCCTTCACTTCGAGTACCAGTCCGCCGATGTGCTTCTCGCGTTCGCCAGCCCCGTAGGCGATGAGCTGCTCGGCGTATGGATACATGCAACCGCTGGTCTTGCCCGTGCCGATTGCGCCGAAGATCGCTATGCCGGTGAAGAGCCCCCGCTCTGGGACGGTCAACCAGTAGGGCTGCTCAGCAGCTATCGGATTTCTCGGGTCGTGCACTTCTCCGAGCACCAGGAAGACTTCGTCGCGGCTGCTCGGGTCGGGGTAAGCAGGCAGGGGCATCGGTTTGATCCTGGGGTTGGGCCGGAGGGCAAAGACGTACAGGCCTGAAAGGACGAGCGAGTATCCGATGTAGGGAGTTGTGAACAGAAACAAGGTGTAGGTGCCCTTGAAGCCGGCGTAGATCAGCGGAGCGCGGATCGAAATCAGATGCAGCATGAGATCGTTCTCGGGAAATGGCCAGCGGAAGTAGAGGGTGATTCCGGTGGCACAGGCGAGAACGTAGGCAACGAGGCCTTTGGAGGCAAGCGCACGCTGAATCATTGCCTGTCTCCATTGCTGTTCGTGCTCTTCGAGCTGGTCTTCGACCGGAGTGGCTTTGATGTTGCTTCTGGGTTTTGTTCCAGCCAAGACTTGAACTGGCTGTCGCGTTTGAATATGAACTGCAGAGCCTGGCTCACGACATGGTCGAGGTTATCGGTGCCGAGAAACTCGGCGTAGCGCTCCATGGTCCGAGCCAAGGGTTCCTCGATCCGGACGTAGAACTTCCGCATAAGGATTTGCGGTTCAGGTGGTCTCAGTAGGGGCATAGAAGTTCCTTTTCAGTCGACACACGTGCTCGACAAAGAGTCTCTGATGAGTTGCGCGCACGATCCTGAATTCTCGTACGCGGCAAAACACCGAACGCGCGAGTTGAGCGCGTGCATCATGGCCGGGAGCGACCCCCGAAGCCCCGAAGGGGATTTGGCCCGCAAACAGGCGGGAAAAATGGGGTCGCGCCCGGCCATGAAACGGTTTTTGCCGCGTACAGTTTTTGGTGGTGTTCCATCGTTCGTTCCTTGGTCTACAAGTACTTAAGCTTCTCCCCTGCGGAACGGGATGCGGAACGAGGTGCGGAACGATCCTCGGAAATTCCCGTTCCGCGATTCATACCGGATTCGCTTCCAAAAATGTCGTAGTCATGGGGCAAGAGATGGGTGCGGAACCTCCACTTCGGTGCCGTCTGGTGCGCTCCCAAGAGTGCCTCCAGCGCCTGTTCCTCGGTCCCTCCCGCGGCCCATTTCCGGTAGACCGATTCCGAGAATTCATCGCGGTAACGCTGGTTGCCGTAACGTAAAAAGTCGCGGTCGGCACGGGTCAGAAGACTGTGTTTGTTCGTGTCCCAGAGACGCCGGATGCGAAAATAGCGGGCGATGGATCGGACATTGGCCGCGCTGTTTTCCTCGAAAGTGCTCCGAAAGAACTGTTCTGCCCGGTGGAATTTCACCGGACTTGGGGCGGCGTAAACGAAGTAAAAGCCGGACAGCCGCCGCAAGAAATGTTCGTAGCTGCGAAGGTGCGTGATGTAGTGGGAGAGGCCCCGGCATGCGGAATCGCAATACACAAATGTGTGTGTCAGTCCCCCGGACGGACAGTCGGATTCCGCTGAAAAAAAGATGGGGAACCGGTCCACGAAGCATCTTTTGGTTGTGGAGGTCGGGTCGATTCCCTTGTAGACCCGGCCCGGAATCAGCGCTTCCGGCACTGCGAGTTCGCGGAAGTAAGAGACTTTCTCGGCTTCGGTTTCGAGATATTCCAGGCCGGGATGGGCCAGAACGAAGTCCAGAATCAGGAGCCGGGTTTGGATCAGTTCACTCGAAAGGCGTCGGCGATTGCGCAAGTTATCGCGGTCGAGAGCGCCGTAGACTTTGCGTGAGTAGAGGTTGAAAACCGATGTCCGGTATCCGCAAGTGACAGCCCGAACGTGTTCCAGTCGGATACTTTTGCTGGTGAAGTCATGCACGTTCCGGCCCTTCGCGGTGCCCGTGTAGTCAAGAAACTGGCGTAAGGTGAAGTAGCCGGAGTGCGTAGCGACGAGGTAGAGAAAGCGGGATTCCTGGTCGTTGTAACCGAGATCAATGAGGGCTGCGATATGTTCTGGATGGGTCATAGCGACAGAATGTCCAACATGATTTCGGGATCAGACATGGCGGGGCGGAGTCGTGCTGCATCCTCTGGCAGTCCATACATCGCGAACCCGGTTTGAGCTTTGGCCTTCAAGCCCTGCGCATGATATTCGCCGGTGATCAGCTCCAGATCGACCTTTGCCAACTCTTGATCAGGGCCTTCGTATTCGAGTCGAAGGTCGGGCAGTGCGACCTTGCCATTGACGATGGGCAGGCTGTTTTCTTCTGCGATCTGGCGTTTCTGTTCGGCCTGCTCGGAGGCGGGAAGCGATTGCAGCTTGGCGAGCTTGTGGTTTACGGACCGCTTGAGTTCAAAGTCCAGAATTACCCGTTGCACCTTGCCCCCGGCCTTTTCAATTCGGGCAGACTCTTGTTGGTATAGGCGATAGATGGCGGCGTCGTGACGGGCTTCGCGCGGCTTCACGAAGCCGTGATAGAGAGCCTGACGTTGTTTTGAATCCTGGGGCCTGATGCCTTCCAGGAAGCGGTGAGCGGCCTTGGTAAGGGTGACATAGACGGTCTTCTCCGGGTGGGTGGTGCGGCGGAGGATGAGTCCTTGACGCAGCAGATTGTCCAGATCACGCCGGGCCTCGGCGGCATCTCCTCCGTAGCGATGAGCCACCAGGTCGTCGAGCTTCAGGACGCGAAAGGTGCCGATGTCGGTCAGAGTCTTTAGCTCGGAATCGCGGAGAGCGTAGGTGCGGTCACGATCAAGATCGGGATGTTTCGTACGGCGGCCCCGCGGGGCCCTAAGAACTTTGGTGGGTCGGATTTCGTGTCTTGGAGGCTGGTCGTGAGAGGTTCCGCTGCCTCCGCCCTGGCCTCTGGCGTCAGAAGTTGCCTGTCCGCCAACGGGTTCCGCGGGGCGGCGAACGCCGGAATCGCGGTGTTCGTCGGGGTTGTCGTCGCGATCATAACGGGCCATTAGTTCAGCTCCCCTCGATGCAGATGGGGCGGCATGGGCGTGCGCCCGGCGTTCAATTCGCGGTCAAAATGGGCCAGTTTGCGGCCGGTGTCTTTCAGGAAGAACCGGCGCGCCAAGGTGAAAAACGCTCCGGTGAGGTTCACAAACAGCACGGTGACGGAGAGCAAGATCGCCGTTTCGTAGTGATGAAGGAGTAGGAAACGATAGGGAATCAGGAAACGCAACTCGTTTCCGAGAAAGAAAATCAGGGCCAAGGTGAGGCCGGTTGCCGCAAATAAAGCATTAGCAATCATCGCTGCACTTCATTGGTGAACGCCTGGTCCTGGCGGAAATAGGTGATGGTCATTCCGAGCGGGTTGATCGGAATCAGCTCGTTAGGCACGTCGTCTTTGAACTGGAAAATGAAGTTCGCCGTATAGAGCGTCTTCTTCAGAACCGAATGGTCAGCCGGGGCATATTCGATTCGGTAGAAGTCAACCGACGCTCGGTAGGGCGCGGCCTGCATGGGTTCAAGGGCGACCTTCTCAATCTCGATATCCACCTCTGGAGATGAGGGATTGGTCAGGAAGGTGTTGATCGTATCGTCCTTCCGGTATTGCTCCATGATGTCGTTGGCGACCTTACCATCGAGGAAGTACAAGGCCTTGGTGAAGTCGTCGTGGATTGTGTAACGGTTTCGGCGGTAGTAGAGTCGGCAGAATTCCGACAGGAAATACTTGGCCTCGCGGTCGCCGGGGTGGTATTCGAGACTCTTGTAATCGACGGCCTGGGCGCGCCCGATCTCGTCAATGCGGATGACTAACGGGCGGAAATTCTGAAAGGTTCGGATAGTCCTGAGGTTTAGGACGACCAGACCGAGGGCGGCAAGGCAGAGCAGCGCGAGTGCGATCTTCAAGTAGTTATTGGTGACAATCGCATCACCGTACTTCTCCAGGTAGAGCTGCTTAGCCTCGTTGAATTCAGTGTCTTTCATTGTAGGAAGTACTCCACGATGGCTCCCGAATTGAGCCCGGACATGCCGCTGAAGATGTGGCTGGTTAGGGCTGGCACTTTCAGCAAGGCATAGATTCCGCCAAGGAAAACGACGATCAGCAGCGTCAGCAGAGTCAATGGATCAGGGACTGGGAGAAAAGGCGGCTGGGTCAGCACGTAGATCACAAGGTTCCCCATGACGAACATCGTTGCGGCGGCAATGACCTGATAGAAGGCGTACTGCATGAAGCATTTCAACCATCCCCAGAAGAGCCATTCGAGCTTCGGAACGATGAAGAACGGAATGAAAATAGGGCCCACGAGAACGCAGATGGCCTGAGCAACAAAGCCGTAGGCGGTGATGATGATGGCTACGGCCTCCCAGAGCGCCATGATTACCTGATCAATGATGTAGGCGATGTTGCCGGAGATGTCGGTCAGTCCGGGAGACTGGATCTGGCTCTGGTACTGGCCGATTGCGTTTGAGGCGTTCTGCAGTTGGGTTCCGGCGATCAAGTTGCTGAGGTACTCGGTCTGGTCGATGATGACGTGATAGAAACTGCGCCCGATGCCGGGAATCGGTGTGGCGTAATACTGTGTCATGGCGAAGCCGAAGGCGATCATCATGATCAGCCCGGCGAAGTTTCCGAACTGGAACCCACGGCCGGAGCTGAGCGCTGACTTCACGCCAAACCAAACAATCATGATGGTGGCGAGGGAAAGGAACATCGTCTGGCCAAGGTAGGCGAACTGGCCAACGTGCTGGGTCAGCAGCTGGGTGATAAAGGTAGTAATCGTGTTCAGCTGTCCCATACGGACGCTCCTTCCCCTCACATGGCTTGCTACGGCAGTTGATAGGTGTTGAGGGACTGCCCAATGCCGCTCGTAAGCTGTTGGCCCAGGCCAACGCTGTTCGTGCGGCGACTGATATCGGCGTTGGTGATATTGGTGGCAGAATCGCGAGTTTGTTTAGAGAGAACCGTCTGCTGCTCAAGAATCGCGACGAGCAGTTTGTTCGTGTCCTGCGCATTCTGCAGGGCGAGAACATTGGTGGCATTGACCTTATTCAGGACCGAAACTTCGGTGTTGAGGTTTGGATTGTTGGAAAGGGAGTCGGATTGGATATTGCTGATGGTGTTGGTTGCGGAAATCGCGTTGGCGCGGATTGCACCGATAGTCTCAAGCGCGGTCTGTGCGGCGCCGTCAGCGAGTTCGATTGTTGCACTGTCGGATTCAATGCGCTGTAGCTCGTTTGCCGGCATCGAGGACAGAAGTGTCGGGCTGTACGGTTGAAGTGTGCTGGTTGCCCGGCGATACCCGCCGAGCACGGCGGGGACTGCGCCAGAGTTCGCGCCGTTGACCCATGGTGTTGCGTTGCCATAGATGTCCTGCGTGCTGGCGTAGCGCCAAGGAGCCCAACTGGCTGCGTAGCGCGAGGTCATGTTTGGAATGTTCTTGGACATCTGAACGGCGAGGTTGTACTGGTTGAGGACCTGAGTGTAGGTGGCGCGCAGTTGATTGAGCTGGGCGATGAGCTGGGAATAGCGGAGCAGAGCATTGGCATAGTTTGTGGGATCGTAGACAACGCTGAATCCGAATTGCGCGTTTGCCGCTCCGGGCGCGGTGACTATGAGCAGGAGGATCAGGCTAACGGTGAAAAGTTTCTTCATAACTAAATCTCCTTTTCCCTTTGTAAAACTGGCTATTTCCCTTCAAATGTCTGAGGGCAGAGTGTGATTGTTGGAGTCGGGAAGGAGCAGATCGTTCGACAGATAAATCTTGATCCGTGTGCCCTCCCGAATGGTGACTGTGGGCAGAATGTTCAGAAAACTATCCAGGATTTGCTCTCCGGCAGTGGCCATGCCGACACCGAAGCCTTGCCGGATGCGATCGGCGCCATCAGCATTCAGAACGCTTCCGGTTCCAACCTGGGCGACGCCGCCCAGCACGCCTATGGCGACCGAAGCGCCAAAGATTTTCGCGTAGTGGTTGTCGACCTTGTCTTTGAGGGCGGTTGCGCCTTCCTGGTCGAGTCCTTTGAACTGATCGAGACTTACGGAGAATCCATCGGGCATGATGAGGCGGTGGAAAGTGACCGCCAGCCGTACCTGGCCGAAGGTGTCGACCTTGTTGGCCTCACCAAGCAGTTTGCTTCCCGCGGGAATGAGCACGTGCTGGCGGTCGTGCGAATAGACGTTCGTGGATAGCAGACAGCTAACTGGGCCGGCAAAGGTCCCGGCGAGCCGGTTGATTAAGAGTGCCTCCAGCACCGTACCTTCGAAGAGTACATAGCGTTTGCCGTCAGCAGATTGGTGCGGTATTGAGCCGAAGGGATCGGGGTCGGCAACTGTTCCTGTTACATGGGTCGGCGATGCTGGTGGATCAGAATCGCTTGGTTTCTTCGAGGAAACAATCGTAGGCACAGTGCCGCCCGCGCCGGATGGTGGAACCAGCCCAGCTTTTCGGGCCTGTTCTAGCATTTCCCCCTGGCGCGCAAGCTCCGTGCCCGCCTGTGCGAGGAGTTGGTCTTGGTTGACCGCAAGAGCGGCTGGTCCTGCGGTGGTTATCGGAGCAGATGAATTGCGTGGTGGGTCTTGGCCTCGCAACTCCTTTCTGTAGGTAAGCGCAACATTGTCGGAGAAGAGCGACAGATATGCGCGCTTTTTCTGTTCGTCTTTGATTGGGTCAGCCAAAGGCTGTTCTTCCGCAGGCTGGGGAATCGCGGCGG
Organism: Acidobacteriota bacterium; assembly: GCA_043734125.1. Classification (GTDB taxonomy): domain Bacteria; phylum Acidobacteriota; class Terriglobia; order Terriglobales; family Acidobacteriaceae; genus Gp1-AA145. The sequence continues at coordinate 12,689 of JAYTFR010000039.1, forward strand.
CGTAAGCACCGGGCGGGTACGCGCCGTTGGGATTCGCAGAGGTGACCGGGCTTCCATAAGGGTTGGGTGGAAATGGCTGGGCCGATCCCATCCCCTGCGCCGCCAATTGCTTCTGCTTTTGGAGCAATGCTTCCTCAGCCTGCGGTGCGGATTGAAGTTGTGTCTGTTCAATGCTTTTTTGAAAATCTGTGACCTTGTCCGTATTGAGCGGCAAGATGCTCGGCAAAGGCGATGTTGCTTGCGCAACTGGGCTCACCGGGCGCTTGTGGCCAGTAACAGCCATAATCAGGACCATCAGTAGGGCCAGTCCTACCAAGAGGAATGCCTGGAGATTCTTGGGGACCAGTCCTGCGGGTTTCGGAGCTTTATCTGTGATTGCCTGTTCCATAAGGACCTCACTCATTCGCCTGTTAAGTTGCTGCTAGTCGAGTTGTTGCCGGGCGAGCTGCGCTTGAAGGTTGCTCGTTTCTTGCCTACAACCAAATAGCCGCTGTCGACGATTTTAGGAATGATGTACACGCCGTTTTCCTGGTCAAAATTAATCAGGTTCGGCTTGCCATCCTTCATTTCGTAAATCGTGGGCCGCTCGCTGGCGGCGGATTTGATATAGGTGAAGTTGTCATCGTGGTAGATCGCTGAAACCAAGAACGGCGTCTGGCGGACTTTCTTGTCGAGGCTGTAGTCGAACCGGAGTTTCGCGGGATAGTCCTGCTTGAACCGATCAACCTGGCTGGAGGTTTGCTCCTGCGCCTTCCGCAGCTCCTGAGAAAGCTGGTCCCGAAGTTCGGTAACCTCGCTCTTGTAAGCTTCGAGTTCGCTGGCGCGGACGTATCGGGCTGGGGCTGCGCTTCCTGCAACGCTCGATTCGTCATTCGGCATGACGAACACTTTCAAGTCCGGTTCGCTGTCTGGCTCCTTGCTGATCTCGTTCAGAAGGAAGGAATACACATGCCCGCTGGCGGTGACTAGATTGAGATTGCTGCGGATGCCGGCCTGTGCGGGATGTAGATAGCAAAGGTTGTGGGTGCCGTTGATGATCCAGAAGTCTTTATCGCCGGTGGTGAAGTCAAGGATCTCCTCATTGGCCGGCAAGACAATGAGCGTTGAAAAGCGCACCTTGGCCTGAATGGGAATGATGTCGTTTTGTGAATACTTCACCACGCGAGCGCCGTTTTCGGCATGAACGAACGCAAGGGGAAATACCAGAACGAAGAGAGATACAAGTCGGCAAACAATCTGCTTCATAACGACCCTCCATTGAAATCTTTCTTGGCACTAGCCGGGGCTGGGTGAGTACCCGCGAGAACTTCGAGTCCTTTGTCGAAACCATAGGCGGCGAAGGCTTCGTCACGCTTGCGGTTGTCGAAAGGGTCATTGGTGTACAGCCAATAGCTCTTGGCATCCACGTTCAGATTGGCGACTTTCGATGCATCTGGCGTCTTGATGAGCATTTGCTGCTTTGGAATTAGCCCAGCGATCAGCTCCATTTCATGGTCGTTCAAGTGAAAATGTTGCTGGTAAAGTTCCCGGTCCATGTCGGGGTTGGCAAGAAATATCTTGGTGACGCAGCTCTCAAGGATCACGTCCAGAATGTCGGACTTGCGCAGTTCATCCAGCGACTGTGTTGAAAGCACGAGCGCGGCGTTGTGCTTTCGCCACGTCTTGAGCGCCTCAACGATGTAGGAGCGGATGCTTGGGTTCTTCAAGAACACCCAGGCTTCATCGATGAAGAAGGCCTTAAAGACGTGGCTAATCCTAGGGTCGCGAATGATCGCATCGGCCCTATGGAGGACGTAGAAGAGTAGCGGCTCCAGCACCCGCGGATATTCCCGCATGCCTTGGAAATCGAAGCACTGGAAACGCGAGAAACTGACTGTGTCCTCGGTATTGTCAAAAAGAAACCCAAACTGTCCGCCTTGTTTCCATTTGTAGAGACGGCTGTCCAGGTCGCGGCGGAGCGTATTGCCGAGCGTGCTCAGGGTATGCAGGGCCGAGTCGTCTAGCTCGTAGAGATTTTGAGTCTGCTCGTACAGTTCCCGCTCTTGTGCGGCATTGAGCGTCTCTCCTTGGGATTCGGCGAGCACGCGAACGAAAAGCGCCAGGAAATCCAGGTTGTGCTTCGATGGAGGGAGGGCGAACGGATTGATCTTGAAATCGCGGGATTCGAGGCCGACCTTTAGATAAGAGCCTCCGAACAGCCGTGTAAGGCTGCCAAAACTTCCTCCCAGGTCGAAGATGAATGTGTAGGGCTCGTATTTCTGCAGGTTGGTGATCAGAAAATTCAGCAGGAAGGATTTTCCCGATCCAGTGCGGCCGAGAATGACGGTGTGCGCCACATCCCGGTAGTGAAGATTCAGGAAATAGGGCGTCTGATGGCTGGTTTCGAGTACCGCGAGATATTCCTTTTTGAGGTGTTGGTTTTCTGGGTCCCCGGTGTGCAAGGTGAACAGGAATGAATAGTCCGCGTAGTTGGCGTTCGTGATGGACAAGCGGCGGAGATTTAATGCCGAATTGCCCGGCACGGTTGCAAGATAAGCATTGAGCAGGTTGTAGCGTTCTTCGTAAAGCTGGGCGTCGTGGACGCTGAACACCTTGTAAAACTCAGCACACGCTGCTTGAACTTTTCCCAGATCGCAGTCGTAAACCACTACGGTCAATGAGAACTCTCCGAAGTAGTTGCCCTTGACCTCCAGTTCCTTCAACGCTTCACCGAGGCTCTGGATTTGCGCTTCTTTGGAATCGTCAACCAGGTTGTCCTGGGCTGACGCCGGCGAATCAGAGGTGTTCAGGTAGCTGACGAAAGACCGTTTGGTGTTATGAAAGTGCCGTCTGCGCGAATGAATCCGGCTGCGGGTCTTGTCCGGCTCCTCCTTCTTCCATTCCGTAACGACGAAGAAATTAGCCTGGACTTCCAAGAGCTTCTGGAAAATCAGCGGGAAGCTCTGGGCGGACGGTTCTTTGAGCGTCAGCACCCGGACGTAGTAGTCATCGACGCGAAGAAATCCGCGATGGCATTCGACGTGGGATTCCGAAAGGTAGTAGTCAAGAAACGTGTCATGCTTCAGCCGAGCGGATTCGATCTTGCGTGGCGAGAAATTCAGGAGTTGTTTCAAGAACCGGAATGCCTCGTGCTTGTTCAGCAGCTCGATGGGGAGGAAGTCATTGACTTGCTGGGTGAAACTCGAAATCTTTTGGGTGAGAACCGCTTGCGCCCTCTTGATTTCGTCAGCGCCCAGCACCACTTGCTTGTCAGTTGAAAGAAGTCCCCGCAGCTCTCTCCAGGTGTGTCGTGGATTCGAGTTGGCTTTGCTCAGAAGACGAGCAAGATTCTTTTTTGCGCGAGGGCTTTCAAGCAGGACTACAAAATAGATGGTCAGCTTGTATAGGCTATCGGCCTTGCTCTGGAGATGTGCGATCCGGTTCTCGATAGCTGCATTTACGACCGGATTGTCATGCGACCGATGTGGGATGAGAGGATTGCTGCCTTTGAAAAGGTATTGATAGATGCGGCACTTGTCGTCGAGTACCTTAAACGCCGAATCTAGCCGCTTGGTGCATCCGTCGATTTCGTTCGACGCCAGGCATTCGTAATCCACTCCCTTCACTGCGAGCACGACGCCTACATCGCCGCTCTTAGTCAGAAATGTGTGGTCGTCTACGAACCCGAACAGATTGATCTGCTCGTTGAGAGAACCGGCTTCGCGGTGGCCTTTCAGAGCTTGCGCCAGCTTAAACATCACGCACGCTCCGAACCGGCGTTGGGGCAAATTTCATGGGATCGTACTGAGTGCGGGCCTTTGAAGAATTGAGCAGAAGCCGGAGGATCTGCGGGTCGGTCTTGGTGGCCCAGCGTGCGAACCAGTACAGCAGCGAGAACATGAGCATGCCGCCGAAAAAGGTGTGAAGCAGGTTGAAAACCGCAGCGCCCATCGTCAGGGCGAAGAAGAAGAGCTTCCGCTCCGCTCCCATTAGCGTGAGTGGAGCGTTCAACGGGCGAAAGACGGGATTGAGTCTGCATTCCATGTTTCGAGGCCTTGCGGGCGAATAGTTGCTTCGGGACTATGGGAATAGCCAGGACATGAAGTTCACGGCCCCTACGGCCATGCCTACTCCGAAGATCACGCCCGACAAAGTTCGTTTGGCTGCGCCCTCGCCGAAGGCGAACATCAGTCCGCCCACGACAATCGACACCAGCGCCAAGCCGGTGGCAATCGGGCCAGTGAAAGCCGTTTGCAACGCCTGCACAGCCTGCGTCCAGGGCGAAGTCGTGGATTGGGCAAACACCTCGTCGGCCAGCGCCATGCAAGCCGCGAATGTCAGCAAACCTTTTTTGAAGAAGCGTTTTTGGGTTTTGCTTAGACCTGCTGAATTGGGATTTGAAGAATTCTTCATTGAATGACCTCCATTTAGTCGCCGCTGCTATTTCTTTCAATTCGCCGCTCGTGACCTTTTGTCGTGCGAATCATGCAAACACGGGGAATCTGTGTATGCGTAGGCGAGCAAGTTGGCGAAACTTGCTTCGGTGGGGGCCGAATTGCCCCTATATAAGTAAAGAGGCCGACAGGTGGGAAAACCTCAATGCGGAAAGATGTCAATTTTTCAGTAGACGCGCTGGGTTCAGAGTTATTGCCCGTTCACTCGCCCGACAAAACGCTTCTCCCAGAAGATGAAAACCAAGAAGCGATGTTGAAGCCTTCCTCGATTTGGGCAAAAATATACGTGCCTCGCCCACAATGAAGGAATACGATTCTCCGCATGTCTAAATTCTCCCATGGCTTCCAATCATTCAAGGAAGGTCTCGATTGGAAACTCATTGGGGACTACTGGCGTGCGGTCAGGGAGCACGCGTGGGAGACGCTTTGGGGGGCCGGAATGGTAGGCATACCCTTCGGACTTTTAACGCTGTATTACGCTCCCTCGCGGGCCTTCCTGCCGTGGCTCATTGTGTGGGTCGTTTTAGTCGCTGGCTATTACATCTGGCGAGCCGATCACATTCGGCTTATATCGAGATTGAACATTGCGAGGCTTCATGTTGAGCCCGCTCGCAACGAATCAGGAAGAAGCGTCTGGATACAGATTGAGCCGGAATGTCTGACCGAGGCCGTTGTGGAAAGTTGCCAAGGTTGGTTGCTTCGGGTAAAGCATCGCTTTCCGCCCGAAAGTGGCATAGGTAACAGTGCATGGGAGCCTACTTCGATTAACGAGCCGCTTGCCCTCGGATGGTCATTTGGGGGATTTGCGCCTATCTCTCTCTATCCAGGCGTCCCTCAACGATTAAATGTTTTCTCGCTATACAGCGAGCTCCCAAATAAAACAATGCCTCAGCCCTCTGTTGGCAGCGTTCCCCTTAAGGCATGGGATGTTCTTACTCGGCAGGGCTCGTTCCGCTTTGAAGTACAGCTAAGAGCTAAAGATTGTCCGCCCATACATATCGCGGTCGAATACGAGCCGGGAGAGCCGTGGGATAAGCCTAATGTTCAATTGACTCGCCTAGAGGATCAAAAATAACTGGTACTGGGTCAGCTCCCATTTTCTTTTGTCAGTAGCGAACAAAAAGCGAATATGATAGCATGATCCACATGGATGAAGGCCGAAAGCGTGTTTTGGCTATCGTGGCCGGTATCTTAGTGGCGCGGCACCTGAAAAACCCTGAAGACCTGCACGAATCCCGCCCCAGCCCCAGGACAGAATCGTTAATTGCTAGTGCGGTCCAATGGGCGGAGCGGATCATGCGAAGGATTGAGGGCGTGTATCGGTGAGGCCCGCGTCTCAGGATTGGTTCCGGTTGGCCGACAATCCGGGAACAACTCAGTTCGATAGCAGTTCGAGTGGCCCAGGCTACTCCTTCCCGGTGGACCCAAGGTTCCTCAGGCGAACAAGCTCGCGGGCCTGCTTGAAGAAGTTCGGGTCTTCGGCGTACTTACTCAAGAGCCAATCAACAAATGCCTCCGTATACTTGCGGGGTGAATGCTGTGCTTGGTAGGTGAACATCGGATCGTCATCGATTTTATGGACGCGGCGAACACATTGAAGATCGTGTGTGCCGATGACAGGTTGCCCACCCATGCGTTCTGCGAGCCTCTTAACCAATTCCTTCAATCGATGGGGGTAGAGCTTATCCGCCTGCATAACGCTGAGAGTTGGGGCGTTCTCATCGTTGGTCAATCGGATCGGCACTGCGTCCGGCGCGTCCTGAAGCGCAACGTTGCTGATACCTATTGCGGGCGCTCCGCCTTCTGTTGTTAGACGAACAGGCGTTGCTTCCGCTGAATCCTTCAATGTGATTGCTCGCTGGACTATTTGGACGTCCGATCCAGCTGGTGCGGCCATGACTTTTCCGATGCCGTCCAGCCAGAATCCTTTTACTTGCTCAAGTTTGCGTTCAAGAGCCTGTCGTAGATCGTCCGTAGTGCCGGGCTCACTCTTTGCCCCGTGTCGAAAATAGACGCTTCCTCTGACAAACGCAGATTTTTGACCGCCGGGTATCGCGTATCCTCCGTGCGCTGTAAAGACGATGGGAATGTCAGAGGGCCCGACGTTAATCACCGCCACGGGTTTGCCCTGACGAATACTCTGCGCGATCTCGAATGCTGCGAAGTGCTGATCTGTGTAACTGTGGATTCTGTTCGTTACGTCAGCAGGATCAACCGCGAGTAAGGGAGCAATGTCCGTGTCCGCCAAAGGGTTCCCATCATCATCTGCTCCAACGATAATCGATCCGCCCCCCGAGTTAGACATGGCGACTATGTCTTTTATGAGCTCGCACCATTCTTGCTTCGATTCCGGGTCAAAGGATGATTTGAAGTCCGCAGACGCGGATTCTCCCACGAGCGTGTCAACATCGATTGTCATTGGAGAGACCTGCCGAGGGGTCACCTTTTGAGTGACAAACCTTCGGAGGATTGTAACCCTAGAATGGACGGGTGGCCCACTCGTTGGAGGCACAGGATGTCAGAGTCTTGGAAACAGGAGTTCGTGACCTATCTGGAGGAAAGCACGAGTGCAACGCTATTGGTCTCGCAGGCGCTTGCGGTGAAAGAACAGAACCTCCCGGCCCGGGTCTATAAGTATCGCTGCGACAATTCCTATACTCGAACAAATCTAGAGACTGATTGCGTTTGGACGTGTTCGCCTGCAAAGTACAACGACCCATATGATTCATGGCTAAGCATGCCCAGCAATGTGCTGGCACAATTGTTGGAACAGTCTCTTGAAAAAAAGAGCGGAAACGCTAAGAAATACTCAGGCGGCGTCTCTCAAGTTGCGCTGAACACCGCAAAGAATCTAAAGATATTTCGTGACTTGGCTAAAGTGTGTTCATTCAGCGAAGTCCACGACTCCATTCTCATGTGGAGCCACTACTCCGATCATCATCGGGGGCTGTGTATTGAATACGACTTAACTGTTTTGCCGTATCATCACGCTTTTCGTCGAAATCTGTATCCCGTGTTCTATTCTGCTGACTTGTATGATCTCGCCAAATTTGCGGAAGCGTTAGCGGGTCCGGGCCAGAATTTCAGACCGATGATGCCCCTCCTGGCGATGCTATACAAGTTCGAGGGATGGCAATACGAGCGCGAGTGGCGCTTTGTGCGAGAGGTGCCCCAGGTGCAACCCGATACAGTCGCAAGTGCGCCAGTGCGCCAGTGCCGTCGCGGATCTTTCTCGGGACGAGATTCGACATTACTGCGAGCAAGGAACTGCTCGATATTTGCAAAAACAAGAAGATTCCACTTTCCAAGATGGAAATGGTGGACGACAAATACGAACTTCGCGCAACCGATTTCAGCGGCTGAGTTTCACATGAAAACCGGGACGGTGGTCACTGAAGCCCGGTTTTGGTTTGAGTGGGGATGTTCACACGTCACAGGCTTGGGCCAACGAACAAACTTAGAGTGAGCCATCTGCCCTTGCGGCCAGCCAGCTTGGGCTACGGCTGCCTTTCAGCCTGCTGAAGAGCACCCAAGCCGAAGACTGCGGCGAAGGCCGACGACGCGGCGCAGTGCGACGCCCACAGGGCGAGTCGGGCCCAGAAGAGCGACCAGAAAGTCCAGAGCCTTTGAATCTCCTCCTCCTGAAGGCCCCGGTCGCGCAGAAGATCGTAGTCGCTTCCCGCTCCCTGTAACTTCGCAAAATCCGTGCGGTGGTACCCCACCGAGACCGTGACGGTTTCGGTCGATTGGTTTCCCGTATTGATCGAGACAGACCTGACGAATCGGATCGTAGCGGCAAGGTAGCAGGCGCACGCCGCGAATGCCAAGATCCAAAGGAGCACTGCAGCCTTGTTCCTCGACCGCTCTGGAAAGTTCCGGCACAGGTAAACGACGTATGTGGCCGCGAGGACGAGCGCTGCGGTCGCAGGCCTTCCGAAGTAGCCGAAGTCGCCGAGGGGCGGAAAGCCGTAGCCCTCCAGCGCGTTGGGCAGGAGCTTCGACAGAAATGGCAGAGCAGCCAGCGCCGCGGCCGCTGCGCCTAGATAGCCGAACGCCTTGTAGTATTGCTTGGGCGTGATTTTGTCGAGAGGCGGCAAGCTCACCTACTTCTTCAATTCCACAACCACAACGTGGTTGGACTCGCGGAAGGGGTCGTGCTCGCGATCCTCCGGCCTGTATCCGGGCTTCTCGAAATGGACGACCCAGATCGCGTAGGGAAGGGCCGGGATCGTCGAGTTCGTCTGGTCGGGATGCGGGTGACACGGGTCGTTCCTGCGGTGGTAGCACACGGTCGCGCCCGCAGGCACGCTTCGTACATCGAGGTTGATGACGAGCGACTGCGCGTCGGCCACGACGGTGTACGCAAGCTCGTTCTGCTCGAAGCTGCGCAGGACCGCGTATGCGGCTGGCGGATAGTCTGTCTTCTGGGCGGCCAAGATCAGCCTACCCCCCGCAGCCTTGCGTGCGGCCGCTTCTCCTCTCAGAGTTGATTGTGCGTCGCGGTAGCTGAGCCTCAGGTCGTCGAAGAAGACTCCGGTTGCGCCCGCGTCTTTCCCGCTTGAGGTCGTCAGCTGGCGGAACGACCGTTCGGTCGAATCCAATGCGGCGAGTGCGTCCCGCACCGCATTGCCAAGCGTGTCCGCGTCGCCCCTCGGCGAGGAGGCGAGCATCGCCTTGAGTTCCTGAACTTGGCGCTGGAGCTTGGCGGCTTCCGTGCGCAGCAGCTGCGTCTGCGAAAGGTTGATCGTCACGTCGGCGCTTGTTGGGTACCGCAAGTCCGAGGCCGGGATCACCTGAAACGAAATCGTCCTTCGCATCGCGATTGGTCGCTCGATGTGGCTTCCGGCGGCGAAGACCAGCTTCTTCAGCACCCATGTTGCCGCCGGGCTGTCGATGGGGATGAGGATCGGGAATGAATAAGTCCGGTCTTGCGGGTTGACGGACTCGGCGATGCTAAACACGGGCTTGTCGTCCACCTGAAACTCGGCGTATATACGCCCGCCCTCGAAACTCGGCGGCTGATCCAGCGTTACCGAGAACGTGGTGTGCTCGCCCGCCTTCACGATGCCCGACCCGTACACGCTCACCGACGCCTCGGCTGGTAGGCGATCCTCTTGCCGAGAGCCGGCCTTGGGGGAAGCGCTTTGCGGCGACGCGGACGGACAGAGAACGGCTGCGCAGACGACAAAAATAACCATCTGTTTTCGCATGGTTAGAAACCGGAGTCGGGGGAAGAAAGTTCGCAAAATGATGCAACTTTCAAGGCTGAAAAGCAAGCTCTAATTCCCCAGGCTATTCGAGCAGTTCTAGCGCCTTGTTGACCTGGGCGTCTTCTACGTAAGCGAGCCTGTCTGGATCAATGTCGATCGGCATGTCCGGTCGTACACCTGAACCTTCTGTGTAGGTTCCACTCGGACTGTACCACCCAAATATCGGCAGATAGAGCTGGTATCCGTTCCCGACATCAAACATCGTCGACCCAAGGACATTGCCTCGGGTCTGTTTGCCCACGACAATAGCGAGTTTCGTGTCCTTCGCGAACTGAGCGGCCATTTCCCCGGCGCTGTTGGTCCACTCGTTCACCAGCACCACCACACGGCCGTGGAAGGGCTGTTTACCGAGGCCTTGCGTGAGCAGCACTAAAGATTTGTCTTGGACCGAAAAGCGGGCAAGACAAAACAGAAGTCCGAGCTTACTACTGGGCATCGGAACTCTCGGGAATTGCGCGACGTTGTACCCTTGTTGCAGCCGTTTTCGGGTGACATCGTAACCGATAGGAATTCGGTCAGGACACAGGTAGCTCACAAGATGAGCAAAGCCGAGGCTTCCGCCAAGACATCCGCGTAAATCGATAATCAGACGGTCACAACCTTGTGCTTTGAGTGACTCAACCGCGGCGTCGAGAAGTCTTGAGAAGCGGATTCCAAAGGCCCCGGAAAAGAAAGGGATTTTCAATATTCCGATGTTGCGCAACATGCGATAACTGAGGCTCTTTGGCTCTAGGAGTGGGGGTCGTCGCCCTTTCGCTCTCCGGGGTGGAACACGCACCACCATGCTCCTGGGTTCCTTGCGGTCGGGTAGTTCGATAGTGACCTGATGTTCCTGACCAAATTGGAACGCGGGAAAAGCTGGGGGAATAGCTGGCGTCCCGTTTACGTTAATAAGGAAGTGTCCGGGCCTGATGCCGGCTTGCGCGGCAGGACTATCCTCGAATACGTCCAAAAACATCCACTGGGGAGCGCCGATACGAGGCACTGAACGGAGCGTAGCGCCAACGACATGCTGCGGCAAGGTTGGGTTTGTATCCGAGCAGTAGAAATTGGTATGGCTAGACTTAAGCCGGGACAGAAGATTCCGGATGCCTTCGTCGAAAGTGTTCTCATCTGCCTTTAGCAGAGTGGGGATCTGCTCGTCGACTGCCCTGGACCAATCGGCGTAATCGACATTGCCAATGTTGAAGTGGCGCTTGATCACGATGGCCTTGACACGAGAAATGACTTTGAGGCGATCTGTGGGTTCAAGCATTGGAGTTTAGTGTTTGATTGGCGGTTCAGCCACTCCCTCAACGGTAAACCCTGCCCAGTAGTACGGAACCGCTTTTGCGCCATAGGTTTTCAGCATGGTTCGTTTGGCGGCTGCCAACGCATCTGGAGCTCGCTTCTTACGATTCAGCTCGCTGTAGAAGTCCTTCATCAAATAGAGCGTTGTTTCATCTTCTACCGACCACAGGGTTGATACAACGGTGCGAGCCCCTGCCAGGAGGAAAGCCTGGGAAAGTGTCGAAATTCCCTCTTGCCCCTCCAATGGTCCAACTGCCGTGTCGCATGCCGAAAGGACGACTAGGTCGGCATTTAGTGGGAGCTGCACTATCTCCGAAGCTTGCAGGAATCCGTCTTCGTCGTGCGCTGGATCGCTGAGCAGGACAAGAGCGGAGCGTTCGGGGCGTGCCTCGTTGGCAATAGCATGCACCGCCAGGTGAATGACTCGGTGATTGCTGGCTTTCTTGAAAGCAGTCTCAGTTGCGTCGTCGCCAAGCAGCAACATCCTCGACCCGCTCGGGAAAGCGGCCGCTGCCGAAAGTGCTTCTTCGCGTGAGCCGGGGAGATTTGAGAGTGCTGATCCGTTATAGCCACGAGTCACAGCGGATTGCGTCAAATTGCTATGGTCGTATGGAACGCCTCCAACGGCCAGAACCGTCTGCGCGGAGGGTTTCGGTGGCGCTGCAGTGCGAAGCAAGAAAAAGCTGCTCGCGGACGGCGAATAAACGACAGTCTGCGATTCAACGACATAATCATTGTTTCGGTTTAGCAATGCATCGAAAGGAACGAGGTGAAGCTGTCCGTCGCGAACGATTATGAGCTGTTCTTTGTTCTGCGCTTCGGGGATGGGATCCAGCAGGACATCATATAAACGACGAGCCTCGTCATGAGCAGAGTGCTTGGCCTTTACCTCGCTCAGGTAGGCACTCACAAGAGTCGAAATGATCTGCTCTCCAGGTAATTTCACGATACGCGAGTTTTCGCGACTGACAACGACGCAATATGATGCGGGGTCATCAACGACGTATTCGAGAACAGCCTCTGAAGGGGACAGGCTGGACTGGAGTTCTTTTAGAGTGATAGCTCGGTGCACGTTTGACTTGAGGATGCTGATTTCTGGCGTAATCGACCTGGATTGCTCGGCCAAGAAGATTTCGTCGCGGATCGCTCGAATCCCCCGGTCCGAGCGAGCGGCCATCAGCTTAAGACGCAACCTCCCAATTTTCTTTTCAGCTTCGAGAGATTCGGGCGAGGTGTTGACTCCAGCCATGAGGAGATCTGTCATCACGCGTCCGCGAACTTGCTCGATAATTGCGAAGGCCTTTTCGGTGTCATCGATATGTTCTGCGACTAATGCGAAGTGCTTTGCGTACAAATCGCTCGCTGCCTTAATAAGAGCGGTCTTTCCGAGAGTGCTGTCAGCGTTTCCGATCATCGCGTCCTGAATAATCGCCGCCCGGTCGTATGTACGATCGGCTTCTGCGTACTTGTGCTGGCTAACCTGAACCTCGGCCAACCTATGGAGTGCGGGAGGGACAAGAGCGACGTACCCCGCGGCTTGAGCAGATTCGGCTGCATTGCGAGCAAGCTCTTCGGCTTTCGATAGGTTTCCGCTTAGCCTATATAGGTCCGCGAGATCACTCTGGATATGGGAGATTGGACTTCCATATCCAGCGTCGGCGTATCGGAGGGCCTCGTCGAGATCGGCAATGGCTCCGGGTATGTCCTTCTGCGTTCGGGAGACTAATGACGCTGTCGAGTAAAGGTCGGCAATTTGATAACGGTCGTTCTGGGCGTTAGCGCGGACTAGCAGGCTGTTCAGCTCCGTGCGCGCCCCCTCAATTCGGCCCGCTTGAACCATGGCGCGTAATCTCGCGTTCTGCGCGAGCGCAGGGTAGCCTGCGTCCGGATTTGCTTCGGCGATGGCTATAGCTCGTTCGGCGTATAGGATTGCTTGATCGTTCATCTGCTGGCTCAGCAAACCGCTAGATGTCGCCGATAAATAGAATATCTGCGCACCGACATCCCCAGCTGTCGTTGCTGCGATCAGTGCCCCGCCGACGTTTCGCTGAGCGGACGCAAGATCACCATCATAGAAGTCTGCAAAACCTAATTGCCCTTGTGCGCGATATTGCCACTTCGTATTGCCCAGTTCTTTCGCGAGACTTGCCACTTCCGTCCAATCACGCCGCATTGCCGGTACGTCGATTTCTCCGTCGAAATCTCCTTTCACAGTGAGGCAGAACATGCGAAGTTCTTTGTCGGATTGCAGGATGGGATTCGTGGCGAGTTCTTGAGCGAGCCCGTACGACAGCTCCGTTATCGGTGCCGGATTTGCTCCGGCTCGGATCGTCCCGATGTGGGCATATAACGCGTTCCTTTTGTCGCCAGATGCCTCGAACAATTCCTGAGCCCTGGTGAAGTACGAGCGAGAAGCGTGCCAGTTGTACAAGTCCGCGAAATGGAGCGCTCGCTGTAGAAGAGCTTCGGCCTCATGACTGGCCTGCGCAGGGGCCTGATTCAGCGAACGATCTGGTTCGTGCATCGACTGCAATTCTTGCGCAGTGGCAGATGCGCAGAGAATGCCAAAGATCATTAGGCCAAACGTAACTCGACTGATTCTCATGGCCTTATGGAGTCCTTCCAGACGAAGTGACCTTTACCACGATGGGTACAGTTAGGCGGAAACCCTTCGACCCAACCACGAGATCATAGTTTCCGACGCGAACATGAGTGAAATCGGCATGCATATGTAGAAGCATTTGACCATTCTTCATGCGTGCTTGAGCCGAGCCTGACCAAACTACATGTCGGTTCGAGCTCAGCATTACCGAGTATCGACGAGGCTCGCTACCAAGAGGTAATTGCAAAGTGAAATCTATGAGCGGGCTTGAAGGAACAACTTGCGGAGAAGGACCGGCTCCACTTTGGTAGAGTCCGCGTACTGGGGACGCGTTACTGAGATCAACCAGCACCGGAACGTACATCGCAGTTGCCCGTACTTGAGCAGGAGTTCCAGGATTGCCACTTGGCGCCGGCGTGCGCGGTGCGACAGTGGGGTCGCCGTGCCGTCTGGTGAGGACCACGTAAATCGCGACCACTAACACAACTGCAAGACCAGCGGTGACTAGAGAACGCCTGATCCAAGTAGCGCGACGAATTTTCTGCGATTGAAGTGCTTCGGCTCCTGCATGGGCGAGATGAGCCATATACGCGTTGAAACACGGCGAACAGCACGTCAGATGATCGCTAATCGATTCGTCGCTTTGTATCGGTCTGGATGCTAGAACCCTGAGCGCGTCATCTGGAGGGCACCCTTTGCGCTCGGGATTAGGAAAATCCTCAGAAAGATAGGAACGGGTGAAATCGAGGAGATCCTGTTCCCGCTCAAAGACTCGACGTTTTTTAGTCCCGGTTGCCATTATTTAAACCGCCGGTGAATATCGCCCGCTCATTTCAAGCGAAGCTTTTTCCTAACCTTCTGTAGTGCTTGGCTGAACTTAGACTCCGCGGCGTGGCTCGATATTCGATATGCCCGGCCGACTTCCTTCCACGAACGTCCGCCCAATCGGCGACATAGCATGTCGCGCATTACAGGGTCACATTGCATTAACAATTCATCTATGAAGATTTTTATTTCTAGCGCCCTCGTAGGGTCCCAGGAAATACGCGAAAGAAATGCGTCGAGGTCGACCGCGTCTGCTAAGAGCGATTGCCTTGTCTTGGTTCTATTCAAGCGTCGGAGGAATGCGCGAAAAAGATAAGACTCGAGATCTTGTACCGGACGTTCATGGGCGTTCTTCGCCCTGAGGGCCCGAGACACGGTTGCCGCCGCTTCTTCAAGTAAATTAGCGGCTACCGCCGGATCGACCAGTAGCTTTTCAGCGTGATGAATGGCACGCGGACTAAGTTCTTCAGCCGCAATGAGCACGGCAGGACTGATTGGTCGCCCGCGTTGATCCATCGGGCTGACACGTGCTGCTCCGTCCTCACTTGCTTGAGCGGGCATACAAATTCACGAACGTCGCGATGCAAATTCGACAACATGGTCGGAACGGGTGGCCGCGCCCAGCGCGGCCTACAGCACCCCTCAATAATGCAGAGTACCAGTGGAAGGCAAAACCTCAATTTATTTTTGCTCTTTGTTGTTACAAAGTTGTTACAAAAGTTGCTACAAAAGTGCAAAATCCCTGCTGTTACGAAAACAGAACAGACAAGTTTTTCTATTTTGGATGAGTTCGCATTGTGGTAAGCGACCGAACGATGATGGCAAAGACAATCGCCAGCAGAGTTTTGAGCGTAAATCGTCTGATTGAGTCAATTAAGCGATAGCATATTGCGACTAAAAGAAGTTTGGCTAAACAGGCCGTGATTTTCACTTCGCGCATAGAGCGATAAATCGCCATGGCGCTCAAAATCCAACCGGCTCTGCCTCCAACCTCGGGTGGTCCCGGTCTGGCATAATCTCCTCATGTGCGGACGCTACCGCCTATCGCGAAGGAAGCAGATCATCGAAGAGCATTTCGCCAGCTTCTCAGAGGAGCAAGAGTGGGAGCCTCGGTACAACGTAGCACCTACTCAGTCTGTCCCATTCATCCGGCAGAATCCGAAGGAACCCCGCCGGGAATTGTCGCTAGCCCGCTGGGGACTCGTTCCGTCATGGGCGAAAGATTCTTCTGCTGCTGCCAGGATGATCAACGCAAGATCGGAAACAGCCGACACGAAGCCCGCATTCAGCGATGCGTTGAAATTCCGTAGGTGCCTGATTCCCGCGGACGCATTCTACGAGTGGCAGAAAAGTGGAAGCGCCAAACAACCATACTGTTTCGAAGTTCGAGAGGGGGAGTTGTTCGCGTTTGCTGGAGTATGGGACAGGTGGCAAGGTCCAAGCGGAAATGCGCTAGAGACGTTCTCGATTCTGACCACTACGCCTAATGCTGTGACCGCAGGCGTGCACGACCGTATGCCAGTCATTCTTGATCCGGATAGCTACGACTTGTGGCTCGATCCTGGGATGAAAGATATACGAGCTGCAGCCGAACTCTTGAAACCTTATGATGCGCGGCTGATGCGCTGCTACCCCGTAAGCAATCGAATCAATCACGTGGCCAATGACGACGAAGCATGCTCGACGCCCGTAGAACTCGCCCAGATCCAGAATCGTCTTTTCTTGTAGCGTGTTATTGAGCACGAGGGAGGGCGGGCGGGATATAAAAAAGCGCGGAGTGGGTCGCACTCCGCTCAATGATTCCCGGTTATTACGCAACGACTTTCTTCTTCGCTGTCTTGCGCTCCTGCTTCTTGTGCTTGGCAGCGAATTCCTGAGCAACTGCCTTCACTAGCTTCTCGGTGTCCACGCGATACCGCTTGGCGGCATTCGCCAGCGCATCCTCTTCGTTGCGTCCGAAACGCTGGTATGCGGAATCGAGCAAGCTGACTTCCAGCAGCAGGCGGCCAAGCGCAGCTTCATCGTAGGTACTGATGCGCTTCATTAACTGCTGTTCGGGTGAGCCGTCTTTCTCGACCTCAACCTTGTGCCGCTTGGCCAGTTGTGGTGTCTGGCTGTACGGCAGATGCGCGATAAGGTATTGAGCGACTGCAAGCAGGTCGGCCTTCTTCAATGGTGCGCACACCCGCTCCAATGTTGTAGCGAGTATGCGATGCCGGATAGTGATGGCCAATTTCTGCTTCTCGATACGCTTGCGTTCTTCTGCTCTTTCGCGCTCCATCGCTTGCGGTGAAGGTCGGTTGCTGTAGTGAGTCCGGCAGCTTGGGTCAGCGCAGACTTTTACGATCTGTCCACGCTTGCCCCCATCCATGACGACGGCCTCGGTCATCTTCTCGCAGGGCTTCTGCGTCGGATTTGCTTTGGCGATTTGGCTCTGCGTCTTAGCCTTTCGCAGTTCCAGTTCGACGTAGCGGTTACGTCCAAGCGGCGCTCCATCCCGGCTGTGAGATGCCGAAGAAATCTGCACAAGCTCTGGTTTCTTCTCAAGTGCTTTGGCAATGTGCGCGTCCACCTTCGACCGAAAGCACTGCGGGTCGGTGCAGGAGTCCTTACGCACGTCGGAAAACAGCAGCGTGTTGAATCCGGTGCGTTTCGGACAATTGGCGCAGCTTCCCGCTTCCGGCACGAGGCCTTCATCGCTCTTGCTGAACGGGGCGACTGACAAACCCAGCAGGATGTTGGACTCGATCCAAGCCGCAAGCTCCCGTACTGGAATGAGCACTTGGGTGTTGCCCTGAGCCGTCCACATCTGCCGGAAACTGGCATTGAAGGCTTCCTGCTGTTGTGAAGCGGGTAGTTTCGCAATCAGCAGGGCATGGCCGATAGTGACGCGGTCGGCAAGGAAAGCATCGGCGATTGGCGGAATGAGTTCCGTCAGCTTGATGCGTCCTAGCACATAGGCTTCGCTCTTTCCCGCTCTCGCTGCGAGAGAAGCGACGGTGTAGTTCGGGTCATTGAGGTTGAGCAGCGAACGAAATCCAAACGCTTCTTCTAGCGGATGGATGTCCTCCCGCTGCAAATTCTCGACAACTTGGGCTTCAATGGCCGCCGCATCGGTGAGTTCGACGACTCGCACGGGTACAGTTGTCAGTTCAGCCAATTGTGCCGCTCGGAGGCGTCTTGCCCCGGCCACGACCTCATACTTGTTTTCATCTGCGGGTTTTGCCCTCACGACGAGTGGTTGCAGAATGCCTTGCGACTTGAAGCTCTCCGCCAGCTCTTTCAGGCTTTCTTCATGGAATCGCTTGCGGGGATTGCTGGGCGATTCTTCAAGAATCGCGATTGAGACATTGCGGTATTCACCGTTGTTTTGCGTCTTGTGATTTTGCATACACCTTCTCCTTTTTATTTGTTTCCTTTGAAAGTTGGTTGTGGGTTCCGCCTGTGACTAGAAGGAAATGCCCGATAACGCCTCAGCCGCTGCTGGCGGCTGAGCGATAGGGGTGGGTTCCGCCTGGGTCTGGTTGGCTGTTTCCGCTTCCTCAGAGGTTGCGGGTCGTGGGCTGATGGCTCCGAGAATCACTGCCGCTGTGCGCTGTACGACTTCCAAGCTCTCGGCCAGCAGCTTGGCATCGCCGTTCCAAAGCTGGATGTAGTCAACAGACGCGCTTCCGGTCTCAAGTCCAATGGACTGGCACACCACAAAGGCCACGGCCTCGGCTTCGGTCTCGCGTACCTGTTTGGTGGTCAGGGTTCGCCGTTCGCTGCGGTGCAACATCTCATGCGCCATTTCATGCACTAGGGTTGAGAACTCCTCGGCTGGCTGCATTCCCGCAAGCAGGGTGATTCTGCCGCCAGAGGACAAGCCTTTTGCGGGAGCGATCTTCTCCGAGTAGCGCAGCTTTATGTTCTGACTCTCCACGTACTCGATGAGGCGTTCCCGATAGCCCGTGACATCGCCTTCGACATCGGTCAGGGTGGGCAGTTCTTTGCCTTCGGTCTGGCTGACATCGAACACATACACGGCGCGAAACCCGTAGAGCTGCTGCTGGGGTTTGCGTTCGTCTGCGGAATTGTCGCTTTCGACTTCGGTGGCGATTGCATCGGTAGGCCTCTTGCGGCCAACCATCGGGGCAAGAATGAGAATGCCTTTTTCTCCGCGCTTCACGAAGCGGCCAAGCGAGTTCCAAGTGCGGATTCCGGCAACCCGAGTTGCCGCAGGTTTCTGGCGAGCGATGAGCATGATATTGCCGAAGCTGTAGGTGTGAAACCGTGCCATCGCGTTCAAATACTGCGTCAACACCTCACTTTCGCCTGCCTCCAGAGCCGCTACTAGAAAGCTGAATGCCTCGTTGGTTTTGTTGTTGATTTCCTCTAATTTCATTGTTTTTTCCCTTCTGCCGGTGTCGGCTTGTTTTTTCTTTCACTTGAGCGGCAGCGAGAAAAAACAAGGCGACACTGGCAAAGGGAGGAAACGGAGCTCGAAGGAGGGTGGCAGGGCGTGAGTGAAAGCGCGGCGAGTGCCAAACGCTTTTGCTTTATGTTTGGCGCGAAACCGGCGCAGTCCGAAACGCCCGTCCGAGCCGCGGCCAAGCGGCGTCCATCCCGGAAGAGGGCGCAGTGATTAGAAGCCGCGCCAGCTACCTTTTGTGAGGTTGGAGATCTGACGCCTGAAAACCTATCAACGGGGCAGGTTATTAACCTTGCCCTGCCTCATTTAATAAAGTAGCGAAGTTCGGGAGGCTGTGCATAAATGTTGAGTTAACTCTATGATTCCTTACGGGGCTTTGCCAGGACGAAGGACGCGTTAAGAGGCAGGCACCCCCAACCGCATGAACAAAAAAGACCTCAGCGAACGCGACATCTGCTCCAAGTTCATCGGCCCCGCTGTGAAACGCGCGGGCTGGGACGGGATGATGCAGATACGCGAAGAGGTCGCCTTCACCAAAGGGCGCATCATCGTCCGGGGAAAGCTCGTCACCCGTGGCAAAGCGAAGCGCGCCGACTACATCCTTTATTACAAACCCAACATTCCCATTGCCATCGTCGAGGCAAAAGACAACAACCACAGTGTCGGCGACGGAATGCAGCAGGCCCTCGATTACGCGACCACCCTGAATATCCCGTTTGTGTTTTCTTCCAACGGTGACGGCTTCGTGTTTCACGACCGGACAGGTGCTGCGAAGGAGAAGGAAGCCTCACTCTCTCTCGACCAATTCCCGTCGCCCCAGGAACTCTGGTCAAAATACCGAGCATGGAAGGGGCTCACACCCGACGAGGAAGCGATTGTCCTGCAGGATTATTTTGAGGACGGGAGCGGGAAGGGGCCTCGCTACTATCAGACAAATGCCATCAACGCGACGATAGAAGCGATTGCCAAGGGCCAGAACCGCATCCTGCTCGTCATGGCGACCGGCACCGGCAAGACCTACACCGCGTTTCAGATTATCTGGCGTTTGTGGAAGGCCGGACGCAAGAAGCGCATCCTTTTCCTCGCCGACCGCAACGTCCTCGTCGATCAGACAATGGTTAACGACTTCCGGCCCTTCGGCGCGGCGATGGCCAAACTCAGCACGGGTGCAAAAACCATCGAGCGCCAGGACGGCTCCGAAGTGGAACTGACGACGGCGCTGGACAAAAAACGCCGCATCGACACCGCCTACGAAATCTATCTTGGCCTCTATCAGGCCATCACCGGCCCGGAGGAACGCCAGAAACTCTTCCGCGAATTCTCGCCGGGCTTTTTTGACTTGATCGTCATCGATGAGTGTCATCGCGGCAGCGCCGCCGACGATGCGGCATGGCGGGAGATTCTCACCTACTTTTCCGGTGCTACCCAGATCGGACTTACGGCCACGCCCAAGGAAACCGAATACGTTTCCAATATTCATTACTTCGGAAACCCGGTTTATACCTACTCGCTCAGGCAAGGTATCGCGGACGGCTTCCTTGCCCCGTACAAGGTGGTCAAGGTCCATATCGACGTGGACGTTGAGGGCTACCGGCCGGAGCGGGGAGATGTGGACCGCGACGGCAACGAGATCGAAGACCGCATCTACAATACGAAGGATTTCGACCGGACGCTCGTTATCGACGACCGCACCAAGCTCGTTGCCAAGAAAGTCTCCGACTTCCTGAAGGAGAGCCACGACCGTTTCCAGAAAACGATTGTTTTTTGCGTGGACGAAGAGCACGCCGCGCGCATGCGGCAAGCTCTGATCAATGAGAACAAAGACTTATGCAACGAAAATCACCGCTATGTCATGCGAATCACAGGAAGTGATAACGAAGGGCAGGCGCAGCTTGGGAACTTCATCGACCCGGAAGCCAAATATCCTGTGCTCGTGACGACTTCCCGCCTGCTTTCGACTGGCGTCGATGCCCAGACCTGTCGCCTTATCGTGCTCGACCGTTCTGTCGGTTCCATGACCGAGTTTAAGCAGATCGTCGGCCGTGGTACCCGCGTTCACGAGGATACGAAGAAATTCTATTTCACGCTGATTGATTTTCGTGGTGCGACCAACCATTTCGCCGATCCGGAGTTCGACGGCGAGCCAGTCCAGATTTATGAGCCCGGCCAAAATGATCCTATCGTTCCGCCCGACGACGTAGCGCCTGTAGATGAAAACGGTGATCCGATTCCACCCGAGCCCGGTGAAGACGAAGTGATCGTTGATCAACCGCCCGACATCAACATCAGGCCCGGCGAAGACCCGCCGCGCAAAATCTATGTGGATGGGGTAGGAGCCACCATTGTCGCTGAGCGCGTGGAATACCTGGACGAGCAGGGGAGGCTGGTCACGGAAACCCTTCGTGACTTCACCAAGAGTGCTCTGAAGAAGCGCTTCGCGAGCCTGGATGATTTCCTTAAACGCTGGAAATCCGCTGAGCGCAAACAAGCCATTATCGAAGAACTAGAAAATGAAGGTCTTTCCCTCCAACCGCTCGCTGATGAAGTTGGCAAAGACCTCGATCCGTTCGACCTTATCTGTCACGTCGCATTCGACCAGCCCCCGCTGACGCGCCGCGAACGCGCAGACAACGTCCGCAAGCGCAATGTTTTTACGAAATACGGCCCACAGGCCCGCGCCGTGCTTGAAGCCTTGCTGCAAAAGTATCAAGATCAGGGTGTCATCGATCTTGGAGACCCGCGCATTCTGCAGATTCCGCCGCTCGATGCGATGGGAACACCTGTTCAGCTCATCAAGGAATTCGGGACGCGTGCGGATTTCATGTTCGCGGTGCAGGAATTACAATCCGCGCTATACCAGAGGTAAGCTTAGACCATGTCCGTTCGCAACACCGTCAAATCGATTCAAGACATCATGCGCCAGGATTCCGGCGTCGATGGCGACGCACAGCGCATTTCGCAACTTTGCTGGATGTTCTTTCTCAAAATCATCGACGACCAGGATCAGCAACTGGAATTAATGCAGGACGGCTACCATTCACCGATTCCTGCGAAACTTCGCTGGCGCAGCTGGGCGGCCGATCCCGAAGGCATCACAGGAGAAGAGCTTCTGACGTTCATCAATACCCAGCTCTTCCCGCAGCTGAAGGAACTCCCGACCACCGGGAAGCAGGCTGACCGCCGCCGCGTGGTGCGTGACGTATTTGAAGACGCATACAACTACATGAAGTCTGGCCAGCTCATGCGCCAGGTCACGAACAAGATCAGTGAAGTTGATTTCAACAATCTCGCCGAGCGCCAGCATTTTGGCGATATTTACGAACAAATTCTTACAGACCTGCAGAGCGCCGGTAACGCGGGCGAGTATTACACTCCGCGCGCCGTCACGGCCTTCATGGTGGACCGAATCGACCCCAGGCCTGGCGAAATCCTTTTAGACCCAGCCTGCGGGACAGGTGGGTTTCTCACCTGTGCTATTCGCCAAATGCGTGATCGTTACGTGAAAAAAGTGGAAGACGAGCAGCGGATGCAGGAAGCGCTGCGAGCCGTCGAGAAGAAGCAGCTGCCCCACATGCTCTGCGTAACTAATATGCTGCTACACGGTATAGAAAATCCCAGCTTCGTGCGCCACGACAACACCCTGGCGCGGCCGTACATCAGCTATACGCAGTCTGACCGGGTAGACATCGTTCTCACTAACCCGCCGTTTGGCGGGCGCGAGGAAGACGGCATTGAGAGCAATTTTCCCAAACACTTCCAGACACGAGAGACTGCCGATCTGTTCCTGGCCCTCATCATCCGCATTCTCAAATCCGAAGGTCGCGCTGCCGTGGTTCTTCCTGACGGCAGCCTCTTCGGCGAAGGAGTGAAGACGCGGTTAAAGGAACACCTTATGCAGGAGTGCAATCTGCATACTATCGTTCGTTTGCCTAACAGCGTTTTTAAGCCTTACGCGAATATTGGTACGAACCTCTTGTTTTTTGAGAAAGGCGAACCGACGAAGGATATCTGGTATTACGAGCACCGCGTTCCGGACGGCCAGAAGGCGTACTCGATGACCAAGCCTATACGAGTCGAGCACCTGAAGCCTTGCGTGGATTGGTGGGGCGGCGCAACGCGAATGGAGAGGGTGGAAACAGAATTCGCATGGAAGGTCTCTTCCGACGACGTGAAGGCGCGCGGCTATAACCTCGACATCAAGAATCCGCATACCATTGCGGATGAGCATGCCGCTCCCGAAGAATTGCTCGGAAGACTCCGTGAATCCGAAGCGCAAGTCGGAGCGCTCCGTGATCGGCTTAAGACTATTCTTGCCGAGGCGTTATTGAGATGAACGCGGACATACTCCTGTCTCATTTTGACCGAATTAGTGAAGCGCCAGATGCGGTTGGCCGTCTACGTGGGTTCATCCTTGATCTTGCAGTGCGCGGAAAACTCATCGAGCAAAACCCAACCGACGAACGTGCGCTGACGTTGCTCAGCAGAATCCAAGCCCAAAAAGGCCTGTTAGGGATACCGACGACAGAAGCAGAATTCATTCGTGCGGATGAACGCCTATTTGAGATTCCGTCGAATTGGATATGGCTGCGTCTTGGAGACGTATGTTCAAAGACGGGATCAGGCAGTACGCCACGCGGCGGCAACGCGGTGTATCAACGCGACGGGGTGCCATTTCTTCGGTCCCATGATGTTCACAATGATGGCTTGCGCCTCGACGATGTTGCGTATATCACGACTGAGACTCACGAAAAGATGTCCGGAACAGCGCTGCAACCGGGCGACCTTCTCTTGAATATCACAGGCGGCTCAATCGGCCGCTGTTGTATTGTGCCGGCGGGCATTGGCCCAGCGAACGTCAGTCAGCACGTAGCGATTATCAGGATTGCGATTGATGGCATGGAGCGCTATCTGCATCAACTCGTCTTGTCTCCCTATTTCCAGTGCTTCGTTCTGAGCGAGCAGACCGGCGCCGGGCGCGGCGGATTACCGAAGAACCGGATGGACCGAATTCCAGTCGCAGTTCCTCCTCTTGCAGAACAGAATCGCATTGTCGCCAAGGTCAATGAGCTCATGGCGCTTTGCGACCAGTTGGATCAGGCACAACAATCGCGCGAAAGCCGCCGAACGCAGCTCGGAGCTTCCGCACTGCATCACCTTAACAATGGCTCAGGCGTCGAAGAGGTCCGCGAGTACGCGGGTTTCTACCTTAATCACTTGCATGATGTTTCCTTCCAGCCAGAACAGATCCCTCTGTTGCGGCAGACCATCCTTGGCCTCGCCGTCCGAGGCAACCTTGTTCCGCAAGTTCCGGGCGACGAACCGGCCCCCGAGCTCCTGAAGCGTATTCAGATTGAAAAAGCGCGGTGTGTGCAGGAAGGTAGTTTGCGGAAGGAGAAGCCGCTAGCTGAAATACCCGAACAGGAAAAACCCTTCGTGCTGCCGGGAAGTTGGAGCTGGACAAAAATAGGCACCTGCGCGTGGGGAACTGAGTACGGAACCTCAGTGAAATCCGACCAAGTTGAAGACGGCGTTCCCGTTCTCGCGATGGGCGACATCCAGGATGGTCGAGTAATTCTGAATGCGCGGAAGAAGGTGCCGCCTCAAATCGAAGATCTGCCTCGACTTTTCCTTCAGCGATTTGATCTCCTCTACAACCGAACAAATAGCGCCGAGCTCGTGGGAAAGACCGGAATTTACCTTGGAGACGACGACGCCTACACATTCGCGTCGTACCTCATTCGCATCCGCTTTTTCAGCGATCTTGTAAGCCCGGTTTACGTAAACATCGCCATGAACGCACCGTACTTCCGTGTTACTCAAATTATCCCGGAATTGCGCCAGCAGTGCGGGCAGGCCAACGTGAATGGATCAAAGTTGCGCAATATGATCATCCCCCTGCCTCCGATTGCCGAACAACGACGTATTGTCGCGAAAGTCGAGGAGCTGATCACATTGTGCCATCAGATGAAAGCCCGGCTTTCAGCCACCCAAGAGCAAAAACGCGCTTTGCTTGAAGCCGTCCTCCACCATGCGCTCAACGATACCGTTGGCAGCGTTTCACGAACTAGCCCGGCTACTCCAGCTTTGGATTTGCCACTCTCCAGAATCCCCGCACATCAATAAACCACCCCCAAACCTGCCCTTGCAGTTGGCTGAAATTGGGCAAACGAACCCCTTGACAGGCGTATCACACAATGTCATAATCGTTCCATGAAAGACGATATTCGATTCATGGGAGAGCTGTTCCGTATCATAAATGGAGCACTTCGTCTCGATATTGACAAGGTTCGCAATTATACGTCTTTCTTGGCGGACAAGCTCGAAAAAGCTGGCGATAAGGCCTCCGCAACACGTCTGCGGAAGATGCTCGAAGAAAACGATCAACAGCTCCGCCCGGCGGGAGCCGCGTTCGCCAAGGCCCTGCCGGTTGACGCTGAGAGCCGATTTCCGCTCATCGAACGTGTCAACGTCAAGGGGTTGTCCGAACCACCAGTCATACTCTCGCAGGATCAATGGGACACCGCCAATGAATTCCTGAGCATTGCCAAGAGTCATGCACAAGCAGACACTGCATCGATCAGCCTGCTCATGTATGGACCTCCAGGGACGGGAAAGAGCCGCCTTGCGCGATTTATCGCCCAGGAGCTTGGTCTCGAACTCTATGTCGCCCGCCTCGACGGTCTCATCTCTTCCTTTCTGGGGAGTACCTCCAAGAACATTCGCGCTCTTTTCGACTTTGCGGCCAGAACGCCATGCATCCTTTTTCTCGACGAGTTTGATGCCATCGCCAAACTCCGTGGCGATACTCAGGAACTCGGGGAACTGAAACGTGTGGTTAACAGCTTCATCCAGAACCTGGACACACTCGGAACTCAATCCATTGTAATAGCGGCAACGAACCATGAAGAGTTGCTCGACTCGGCGATATGGCGGCGCTTCAGCTATCGCCTCGCGTTGAGCTTCCCATCCCAGGCTGAACGTCAGCTCATGTGGGACCAGTTTGTTTTCCCATTGAAATTCACCGCGCGCGAGATTGAATTGCTGGTCGATCTCTCCGAAGGATTCTCAGGCTCCGACATTCGTGAAGTCTGCTTGCGGCTTCACAGGCGGCGAATCGCGGCGCAGAGAGACCCGGAATTGAAAGAGGTTTTTCAGGTCCTTCAAAACATGGCGATAGGGGAGGGCGTGGAGCGCCGTTTTCTGGCGGGTCTCCGCAGTAAGGACGAGCACGCAATTTCAGCCGTCCTCCGCGAACGGAATGCCAAGCTATACAGCCATTCGGCACTCGCAGACTTATTTGGTGTCTCGAAGGCAACAGCTTACCGCCGCGCTAAAGGAGTAACCACTGATGGCTAACGAACCCCGCTCCCCTCAAAATGACCGTCTGCCCATAAAGCTCATCATGCCCAAACAGGGTGCGGAGCGAAAGATTCAACCCGGTGGCACACCGCCAAAGCCATTCCGGACGGTTGATGCAAAGTATAGAAGCCATCTCTCGAACCAGGTTTCAGCGCTCCGTAGCGCCATTGTTCCACAGGTCAAGCGCACTGGAACTGCTCCCATCCGCGTCAAACTTCTCTCGAAAGCAGCCGCAAAAAGTCATCGCCCCGAGAATCTCTTTTCGCTTCAATCCTGTCCGATCATCGGCTCTGGCCGGTTGGGAGAATTGTTCGTTAAGGCTACGCCAGATGGACTCAGCCGTCTTGCTGACATGATCGAGAACAATACGTCCGACCGCGTGATGAAGGAACTCTCTTGCGTCGAAGCGATTGAGCCGATTACGCCCGTCTTCCGCCGGGGCGGAGCGGAAGCCAAAGACTTGCTTCGCCGAAGCCCTCGTGGGAAGTACGGTTTCATCACTCGCGTGCGACTATTCAATTTCGGGTCGGATAGCGACCAACCGAAACTGGTGGATGACTTTAAGGCCGTATGCCGGCAACGCGACATCCGGCTCAGTCAGGACGGATATTCGCGATCCAGCTTTACCTACGGGATCGAATGCCGGGATGTTGACGACGTTGAGGCGCTTTCACGGGTCATCGGCGTGCGATCCATTGTGCACATGCCGCTGATCCGAACTGTTCGCCCACAGATGTTGAATCCGAAGCAACTTCCGAAGCTTCCGAACCGGGAAGATGTAATAGGTGACTTCCCTGTTGTGGTGGTCGTTGACAGCGGCGTAACCAATAGAGTTCCTGGCTTGGAGAGCTGGGTTGTCGGCCGTGACTCTCAGGTCGCGCCGGAATACCAGAACACCGACCACGGCAGTTTCGTCGCCGGATTGATCTGTTGGGGCGCTGAGCTCAATCCCACCATTTCCGGCATAGATAGCAGCCCCTGTGGAGTTTTCGATCTTCAGGTTATTCCGAACCAAGACCCGGCAAAGGGCGACACACTTGCACTTCTGGAGTCGGAGTTCCTTGTCTCGCTGGAAGCAGCTCTTCAGGAGCACGCCAACAAATACAAGGTATGGAATCTTTCTCTCGGGACAGACACCGTATGCTCTCTCGACGAGTTTTCCGCCCTTGCCGAGGAACTCGATAATCTGCAGGAGAAATACCAAGTATCCTTCGTTATAAGCGCCGGGAACTACGACACACCGCCCCTTCTTGATTTTCCACGCACCCAGGAGCAGCTCGATCTGGGAAGAATCACGACCCCTGCGGATAGCGTCCTTGGTATCACTGTGGGCGCAGTCTCACACGTTGATTACAAGAAGAACGGCCCGAAGGAGCATCACCCTTCAGCTTTCTCTCGACACGGCGCGGGCCCCAATTATGTGATCAAACCGGATCTTATCCATTACGGCGGCTCGTGCTCGACCGACCTATCGCACATCGCCGGCATTCGCTCCGTGAACGATGGGGGTTCAGCGGAGAACCTGGGAACAAGCTTCGCCACTCCATTGGTCTCAAGAACGCTCGCGCAGATTTACCACCAGATCACGCCGACGCCATCTTCCGTGCTCGCCAGAGCGCTCTTGACGCACCACGCCCGCGATCCCCGCACTAAGCATCGGGTGCCGGATGGCGATGAGAATTTTTTCGGTTTTGGCCTTCCATCGCCGGTCCCGTACTGTCTCGAATGCACGCCGCACACATCGACCCTCGTATTCGATGATGTTCTCCGGCCGGGTTATTTCTTGGAGTGGAATGATTTTCCATACCCGCCGTCCTTGTACCGTGACGGAAAGTATTTCGGTGAGATATGGATGACCGTGGCGTTCTCGCTTGCGCGGGGAGCGCGGTGGGGCACGGAGTACTGCGAGACTCATATTGATGCGCATTTCGGTGTTTACCGGGGACAGAAATCCCGCGAGACCGGAGAGGTCAAATCGAAGTTTGTCGGACTCGTACCGCCCGAGCACAAAAACGCAGGTCTGCTCTATGAGTCATATCAGGTGGAAAAGCTTCGTAAATGGGCACCCGTGCGCACTTATTACGGCGATCTCAGTGAGAAGGGAGAGCGGGGTGACCGCTGGCGACTAAAGCTTCAACTCCTCACACGCCACGGGATAGAGGAGGAGGAGGCTTTCAAGCCGCAGCCATTCTCACTGATCATCACCATCTCTGACCCGCAGAAGAAGGTGCGAGTCTACGACGAAATGGCACAAATCGTTCGCAATCGTTTCCAGGCTCAAAATCTCAATGTTCGCGCGGGGGCGCGCATTCGAGCAAAGCAATGAGGAGATAGAGGAAGCTATGGAACTTACCGACACCCAGCTCAATTATTTCGTCAACAACCGGCTCAAACTGCCGAAAGGCACACGCGCCGAGTACCTCGCCCAGGTGGACACCCTCATTGCACGGTTTTCGGCGGCCGCCGAGGGCGACAAACTCATCGACATCAAGAAATTCCTTAAGACCGGCTCTCTGCGCAAGGGGACGGTACTCCGCCCAAGCGGCGACATCGGAGTAGACGCAGACGTGGCGGTATTCCTGAATGCGAACGGAGCGACCGGCTACGATCTTGCCAACCTCCACAACCGCATCCGAAAACTCCTGGTGAAAATTTACCCCACCAAGAAACCCGAAGATTTCACCGTTCAGCCCCGGACGCTCGGTATTGAATTCCTGGTTTCCGGTCTCGAAATGGATCTCGTGCCGCTCGTCGTGATAGACGGGCCCGGCGACTACGGCTGGCAGCCCTCATCTCAGGGTGACGCCCCGGTCAAGACCAGCGTGACGAAGCAGCTGGAATTCATCCGGGTCCGGAAGGACGGATACGCGAATTTCACCGCGCTCGTGGGGCTGCTCAAGTCGTGGCGGAACTTCCAAGACCTGGGCGATAGCTTGCGCTTGGGTTTGGGGGAACGCCAGTTGAGAAAAGCTCTTGCGCAAGTTTGCGCATCCGATACAGTCTAAGGTACAGTTTCGAAAGTGCCTCGACGAACCGCAACTTCGATAGTTCTCCTGGCGGTCTTGCTCCCTGGGATTACTCCGACCGGGGTCTGCGCACTCATGTGCGAACGCCACGCGCGGGCGGAAAGTCAGCGCCACTGCGTTCAGCCTTCAGACAGCATGCCGGGAATGGCTCACGATCACTCAGGCATGAATCAGCCAGGCGTTGAGGCCATGAGTGCGGTGTTAGTGTCGCAATCGTGCCAGACGAACTGCGTCACGGCGGAACGGCTCAACGTTTGGAGAAAGATTGTTCCTCAGGTGACGGTCGTCCGGAGCGGCACCGTCGTGCTGGGCACCATTGCCAAGTTTCTGGCGCCCGATCCCGCGGCCGCATGGATTTCGGATGGCAGCCCACCATCCCCGCACCCTGCATACGCTGCTTCTTTCAGCGTCCTTCGCATCTGAGTCTCCCCTCTCCTTCTAGCAGCGGTGACAAAGCAGCGACGTGATGTCGATTGCTTGGCCGCGCATGTCTCTTCGATCCAATCTCCATCGAGTTTCTGGAGGACAGTTTGGGTCCTCCAAGTCTAAAAGGAAGAACCATGAAGAACAGACGTGATTTCCTG
>JAYTFR010000040.1:0-3865 GCA_043734125.1 Acidobacteriota bacterium
TGCTGGAAGTCGACGATTTCGGTAACCCTGTTCGGTCAGCCGCGATCGGCTATTCGCGCCGGGACTCAGCCGAGTTCGAGCAGGAGTTCGAACAGAAGAAGACGTGGATCACCGTTACGAAGAACCGGGTTGCGAACGAGCCCGGTCATACGGATTGGTACCGTATTGGCCTTCCAGTCGAGACTCAAACCTGGGAACTGACGGGTGTCCCTCACCTAGCGCCTCTTTACCTTGCCTCGGAAATCGAAACAGCCTTCAATAAAGCAACCGAGATCCCTTACCAGGAAGATCCAACCGATGGCACAAGACGGCTTATCGAGCATGTCCGCACACTCTACCAAAGCGACACGCTAACATCTCTCCTCCCATTGGGACAGGTTCACCCCCATGCCCTACCGGGGCGCAGCTACAAACTTGCCTGGACAAACTCGCTCCTCCAAAGCGTCTTTAGCAGCCGCGCCATAGTCACACCGGCCATGATGGCGGAGGGAGGCTACTTGTCTTCCGCTGCCGTCCCCGAGTTCCCAGCAACCGACAGTCCGGATCTTTTGTGGGCTCCGTCGGGCGAGGCAATCTTCAGCCCACTCTTCCTCCTGCCAATTGGCGCTCGCGACCCCTTTGGCAATCTCACAAGTGTCGCCTACGACCCGCACCATCTATTGCCGATTCGCTCTGAAGATCTTTTGCAGAACGTAGTCGCCGCAGAGATTGACTACCGGGTTTTGTCGCCCTGGCGGATAACTGATCCCAACGGAAACCGCAGCGAAGTTGCTTTTGACGCGTTGGGGATGGTGGCTGGCACGGCGTTAACGGGCACACTCACCGATTCGCCTCCCATTGGGGACTCGCTTGCTGGATTTGAACCCGATCTCATTGATGCAACCGAAAACAAAGTTCTCAAGTACATGGACGCTCCGATTGTCACTGCGCTCGCGCTACTGAAATCGGCAACAACTCGCTTCATCTACGACCTGGATCGCTTCCGCGATACCGGAGAGCCGAGCGTTGCGGCATCGCTTTCGCGTGAGGTGCATGTGTCTGATCTGGCACCCGGCGAAGAGAGCCGCATCCTGCGTACTTTCGTCTATTCCGACGGGTTGGGCCGCGAGATCCAAACTAAGGGCTGCCGTAACATTAACTGATTGATTGAGATCGTTAATCTGTCATAACCTCTCTTTGTAGCAACTCTGATCTCGAACATACAAACCGCGTTCTCAACCATTAAATACAGCCATCCGAGAGTGCTCTGTGCGCGGTGTCAAACGATGTCGAAATATGTTATAGTTCCGGTGAGAACGAGTGAAATGATCGGAACTATAACATTATGAGACCACTCTCTTTCCGCTCCAGCGAACTGCGCTCGCTATTGCTGCGCAAGAAGATCGCCACTATCGACGAACTGAAGCAAGCCCTCGGCACGACCGTCAATGTGACGGTCTTCCGCAAACTCAAACCGCTGGATTACATCGCCAGCTACACCCATCGCGGCCGATACTACACCTTGCGCGAGATCGCCAGTTTCGACGAGCATGGGCTGTGGTCGCAGGCAGACGTCTGCTTCTCTCGTTTCGGCACGCTGCTGACCACTGCCGAAGTGTTCGTCAATCGTTCCCCACGTGGATATTTCGCTAATGAACTGGCGCGTGCGCTGCACGTCCAAGTGCAGGATGCGCTGCATCAATTGACTCAGAAGCGCCGCGTGACTCGCGAGATCGTTTCGGGTCTGTACCTTTATACGGCCACTGATCGCTCCATCATGCGAGGGCAACGACTGACGCGCCGCCTCGTGGAAGCGGTCCCCACCGTGGCGGATGCGTCGGTGCTTCAGGTCTCGGAGGAGGAAATGAAAGCCTCCATTCTCTTGTTCTACAGCTTGTTGGATGAGCAGCAACGCCGTTTGTATGCCGGGTTGGAATCGATTAAACTGGGCCGAGGCGGCGATCACCAACTGGCCGCCTTGCTCGACCTCGACCCTCACACCGTGGCCCGCGGACGGCAACAATTATTAGGTCAAGACGTGCAAGTGGACCGCGCTCGCAAAGCTGGCGGTGGGCGCAAGCCGGTGGAAAAAGACGCCCGAAATAATCGATGCCATCGAGATTCTCCTGGAGCACGATACGGCTGGAGATCCGATTACCGGGCTGAAGTGGACACGCAAGACGACGGAGAAGATCGCCGAGGTTCTTCGGGAAAGCGGCATTCCGGTCTCGGCTAAAACGGTTGCTCGCATCTTGTACCAAATGGATTTCTCGCTGCGCGTCAACCGCAAACAGATTGCCACCAACTCCACGCCCTACCGCGATCAGCAATTCCAGTATATTGGCGCGCTACGGAACCGCTTCCAGCGGCAAGGTCTGCCAATCATCAGCGTCGATAGCAAGAAACGGGAAATGATTGGCAACTTCAAGAGCGCCGGAACCAAATGGGATCGCTCGCCCGTTCTGGTAAACGATCACGACTTCCTCTCCGATGCCAGCGGAGTAGGCATCTCCTACGGCATTTACGACTCGCCGAACAACCGCGGTACGGTCTGCGTTGGCATCTCGCACGATACGGCGGCCTTCGCCGCCCATTCTATCGCCACATGGTGGAAGCGCGAAGGATCGAGTCGATGGGGCCATGCTCCCAAACTTCTGGTCTTGGCGGACTCGGGCGGCAGCAACAGTTGCAGATCCTGGGTATGGAAAACCGAAATCCAGAAACAGTTGTGCAATGCACTCGGCTTCACTGTTACGATCGCTCACTATCCCACCGGTGCCTCCAAATGGAATCCCATCGAGCATCGGCTGTTCTCGGAGATATCGAAAAACTGGGCTGCCGAGCCACTGACCAGCTATGAAACAATGCTCAAATTTATTCGCACTACCGATACCACAACCGGCTTGGCCGTGACCGCCTATCTGGATCGAAAAGAGTATCCGACCGGTATCAAAGCAGACCCTCGACTGATCGCATCGCTCCGTCTAAAACACAGCAAGATACTACCGAAATGGAACTACACCATTGCGCCGAATCTGTAAAGTTAATATTGCGTCGGCCCTAAGCTCTTTAACGAGGTAACTCAATAGAGAGTGGCCACACCGGTGGGAGTGCCAATTGCCCCCTGCGACACAGCGCCTGGGGGGGGCCCGTGCCCCATCGGTGCGGTCTTTGGTGCACGTCCCGTGGGGAGTTCGCGCGCAAAGCGCCAGTACAGGGCTGATGAGGCATCAAAGACAAGGCCAGGAACAGAGGAGGGAGTCATGGCTGATCAATACGACTTGTATGTGGGTATCGACTGGGCCGCGGAGAATCACGAGATTTGTATCCTGAAGCCGGATCGCAGTATCATCGAGCGCAAGACGATCGAACATAGTGGAGCCGGAGTCGCCCAGCTCAGTGAATTACTTTTTAAGCTTTCGGAAAATCAACCGTCACGCGTTGCTGTGGCGATTGAGACGCCGCGCGGCGCGGTTGTTGAAACGCTTGTAGAAAGGCAATTTGAAGTATACGCGATCAACCCGAAGCAAATGGATCGCTTTCGGGACCGGCACACAGTGGCGGGTGCCAAGGACGACCGCAAAGACGCGTTCGTATTGGCTGACTCTCTGCGAACCGATAGGCACTTGTTTCATCGAGTGCAGTTGGATGATGCTGAGGTAATTCGAATTCGCGAGCTGTCGCGAACCGCAGAGGACATGCAGCAAGAGCAGGTTCGAGCGGGACATCAATTGCGCGATCTTCTTCGCAGGTATTACCCGCAGATGCTGAACCGCTGCCCAGGCATGGATGAGCCATGGTTTTGGGACTTGATCGAAATAGCGCCGGAGCCGGCAAAGGCACAGAAGTTAACGCGGTCGCGGGTGGAGCGGATATTGAAAGCCCA
>JAYTFR010000041.1:0-43263 GCA_043734125.1 Acidobacteriota bacterium
AGCGCAAACCACCCACGAGAGCGAAATGGCGCTCTTCTTCGAGTGCGTGCTGCAGTGTGCTCAAAAAGTGCTTGACGCTGCCGACATTGTTAGAGATGGGGATTTATAACCAATCAAGAAAGTCGGCCTCTATTCGATGTGGCTTTTTCTGCGCGGCAATCCATTTCCCGCAACAGTGGAGATGACCCCAGTTCCACCGTCCACACGCCGAATCCGGTTGTGATCGATGTCCGAGATATAGAGATTGCCTTGCTGATCGACCGCTATGCCAACTGGATTCATGTCTGCATCCGTTGCGAGACCGCCGTCTCCGGAGAACCCATCGTGGCCAGTCCCTGCGACTGTCCGGATGATTCCGCTATTTGCATCAACCTTTCGTACCTTGAACGTGCCGTTCTCGATGATGAATAGATTTCCTAGAGAATCGACGGCGAGTGCGTATGGATAGGGTACGCCAGCGTCAACAGCAGCTTGACCCTCACCAGAGGAAGCTCCGCTTCCATTCCCCGCGACGGTAGTGACGATACCCGTCTGGCCGTCAATGCGACGGATTCTGTGGTTGAAATAATCAGCGACAAAAACATTTCCGCGTGGGTCGATTGCCATTGCACCCGGTAGGTCGAATTGAGCAAGAGATGCAGGGCCGCCGTCTCCGGAGAATCCCTTTTCACGTTCAGTCCCCGCCACAAGCCGTACTGTCCTGCCGAATTCAACGACAATGTGTAATTGGTCGGCAGAAACCAGCACCCTGCCCTCTGTTGTGACCACAATCCCTTTTGGGTCCGAAAGATTTGCCTCAGAAGGTCTTACGCCGAGGGCGGAGCCGGGGGACTCTCCACGTGCGAGTGTTTCGATCTTACCGCTGTCGCCATGGACGATCCTGACGAACGCGCCATCTCTCGCGTTTCGGCCCGCGATGTATAGGTTCCGGCTTCTGTCTGGGGCGATGCTATAAACGTGGCAGATGGAAGACTTGCGGGCAGGTACATTTTCCTCTCTGCAACATTCGTGGCCATTCCCAGCAATCACAGAAACCTTCGTCGTTCGAGGGTCGATCTTCAGAATGCGCTTGCCGTATTCCTCACTCACATAGAGATTTCCGGAGGGGTCGAGCGCAATCTGATGCGGGCCATTGATCTTGGTATGCAACGCGCTGTCGCTTGCCAGAACCGGACGCGACACGGCGATAGCTGTGATTGCAAGCAGGGACACGAACGAACGTTTCATGGAGTGAGAGCCTTTAGCGGTTTACTTATAGCTCTTCACCTTGGGCTTGTCTATGAAGATTGCTGATTACACAAGCGTGCGCTTTTTCTTCGCCTTTGTCGGTGTCGATGAGTGTAATAGGGATTTTGCAAGAGTCATCGGCGTAGATGAGCCGCTACTTGTAATGGACCATTTTTAGTACCCGACCGTCCGCCTTCGACAGTTTCACCTCCGCAGTGCCGCCTTGGCAGTCCGTTTTCACGCCGCCTTTACCGTCCGAGCAGTGCAGAGTGCCATCTACGGTCCAGACACCATTCTCCAGCGTCGCTTTGAATGGCCGTTCCGATTCGATTTTCTCTTTCCCATATACCGGAATCAGCACGGCCTCGGCGACCTTAACAGCCGTAGTCGAATCGGGGACAAAGCCATCTTTCGGCGCATAGGATTGGGCGTTTGCGACGGTTAGCAAGATGACAACACAGGATATGGGTCGATGCGTTTTCATTGGAGTGACCTCGGCCTTGATTATGCACCAACCCAGCGAAACCTCCGGTCAACTGACGCAAACAGGCTGATTCCACCAATTGAATTCCGGTTTGCCCGTCATCCGCCTAGGAGGCGCTACACTAGCCTCCACGCGAAGATGCCGACAAAAACATCTGGAGAGGAAGCGATGACTGGTCTAACTCGAAAACTACTGGTTCAAACAATCTCCACAGTCAACCTCATTGTATTCATGGGATTGCTCTTTTCACAGCTTTGCAGCGTTAGTACGGCACAAACCGCCTCTTCAAACGAGCCCGCAGCTTCCAAGTCATCGGTGCGCAAACAGTTGATTGGTAGCTGGCGACTTGTGTCACGGCAGAGCAGGAGAGCCGACGGAGAGATCGAGTCTGACCCCGGTCTGGCCACCACGCCACTTGGCATCCTGATCTACGACGAATCCGGACACGTAGCTGCGCAACTCTCTCGGCGGGACCGCACGGTTGCGATGCGTTCGGAGGAGTGCCAGGCCGTAATAACTACGAAGGGAACCCAGGATACGGCGCAGACTATTCTCGGATATGACGCATATTTCGGGACCTACAAGCTCAATCAGCGTGATGGGACCGTTACTCACCATTTAGAAGCTGCCATTTTCCCTGGCGACATCGGAAAAGATATCGAGCGCCACTTCACAATCTCTGGTGACCAACTGACAATCACATTCGACACAACCACCCGTGACGGAGTGAAGGTCACTCGAATTTTGGTCTGGCAAAGAATGAAATAATAGGCCAGACCCGCCTTCGGCCAATAATTGTTGATCGGCTGGACCGCCATCGTCGGATATTCCTAGGCCTGTGAGACTATCATCAGCGGTGGGCTCGGTCACACTCATTGAGAGGCTACAAACGCCGTTTTGGGCCAGTGAGTGAAATCCTGATTACATCCATGATGATCTACAATCCCGTTGTGCGGCCAAGGACTCTAGCGGCAACCTCGGGTGTCACGGCGTGCTTGCTTGCTTTGCTGCTTCTGATCAGCCCCGCCACTGGTGGAATCCGTGCCCCCGGGAAGTACAGCGGGGTGGTGTTCTTCGATCGATGGGGTGGTTGCATTCTCTTCAGTGGTGTTTATCTGATGTACATCTCTGAAGATGTGAAGGAAAGCCTGCGTGAATATGACGGGCAAGCAATCGAAATCGACGTTCTGCAAGTCATTCAACCCATCAATCCGGGAGACGGGCTCATCAAGCGTTTCAATGTCCTTGGCACTGCACATGCAATGCAAACAGCGTACACAGTGGAGGGCACGAAACTTGAAGCACAGCCGATCACCATACGTCCTCCATTCGCCACATTGACGCTCACAATCACGAATGAAAGGCGCAGCGCAGCAAAAATCAACAGCTCAGAAATAGGTTTCGCACTTCTAGCCCAACGAACGGAAAACGAGCCTGCCTTTTCGCCATCTGACGGGCCGTCAACTGCAGCAATCACGCGTACAAGTGTGCTCAACTCGCACAGCTATGGCGAGACACGAATTGGCGACAAGGCTACTTCCTACTCGTACGTCATCACGGATACAGATCGGCTCCCAGCGTCGTTCACTCTGGCTCCGCATCGATCCAAAACTACGAAGATCACGTTCATGCTTCCAGTCGGAAACTACCAATTCCTAGCTGGCTACGGAGGAGGGGTACACGAGAATTATTTGGTGGTTAGCAATCCCGTTTCGATTGACTTTTGGCCATAAAACGTGTGTTTTCTCTTCCTCGCGCTCTATAGCTATTGAAACATCGCCATATCACTCATTGACCCGCTACCTATGGTCAAAGAGGCCAAGGCACCAAATGAACAGCAGCGCCCCAAGGCCTTTGCCGAATATGAAAGCGTTTGGACGGTCTAGCTGGTAAAAGAGGCTGTAGTACATCAATACATCGCCCTGCCCGCCCGCCGCGGTTTTGGCTCAACGGGCGGAATCACTGTGACAGTGAGCACTCTTGCTCAGTGCCGAACCTGCAAAAGGCCGAGTATTCCCTAGACGGGGTGCGGGGATGACTCGCACTTCGATCGTTGCAGCAACCCACACGCTAATTCTGAAAGGGACTCTCATGTATCGTCTTGCATTTCGTTCTTCTTTAACTGCCAGCGCACTTTTGCTCGCGGCCCTCGCCGCGCCAGCGCAATCCGCACCCAAGATGAAGGCGGGATTATGGGAAATCCACATGGAGCAACAAAGGAACGGGCAGAAAATTCCGGATGCTTCCGAAAGAATGAGGGAGCACATGAAAAGTATGCCGCCCGAGAGACGCAAGGAGTTCGAAGAAACGATGAAGCGCCGAGGGATTGATACTTCGGCAGGCGGCACCCTCAAAATCTGCTACAGCCAGAAAATGGTGGATCACGGCGCTTGGGCGGATCAGGGCAGCTGCAAAACCACCTTCACCGATCGCAGTGCGACTTCCTGGAAGTGGCACTCTATCTGCCAAGAACTCGGCTACGAAGGCGAGGGCGACGCCAGATTCCCCGACTCCGAGAATTTCGTAGTCAGGTCGTCAGGCGTTACGACCAGCGGCGCCGAGACTTTAAAGGTGAGCTCCACAAAAACCGGAAAATGGCTGCGGGCGGACTGTGGCGACGTGAAGCCCATGGACACCACCCCATAACACCGATATGAATGCTTGCTAGACCTAATCAGGAGAGCTGAAAAGGATGGCTAGGCTCGCGGTAGGAATCGAATCTACAACCTCCTCGTTTAAGAGTGCTTGTGGAACGGAAAATCAACAGCTTAGTGGGGACTTGTGGGAGATGGCTAGGCCCTCTGCGTTTATAAAGACTTTCCTGCGCCCCCCGCTGAACACTAAAACGCTACAAACAGCGACCGGGCACAATCCTGATCGGAAGCGTGCCCGGCGCGAGCGGCAATTTCGCCCCCGCGCCGTCCTTACAGCCCCTTATTACTTACAGGACTCGCTGACCATCTTCAAACTGGTCACGCGAAGATCACCGGCTTCCTTTGCTTCTGCTTCCTTGCTTTCTTTGACCTCGGTCTTCTCTTCTTTGGCTTCCTCAGCCTTGGTTTCATGGTGACGCACGCCCGTAATGGTCACGGTGTGACCCACATGCTCGTCCAGCTTAACCGTCTTGCTACGCAGTTCCCACGTCCTCAGTGATCACTTCAAAAGCGGCAAACGGTTATCACTTCAAAACCGGCCAATGGAAGGTGCCGGAACTAAACTGTTGTACTCTGCCTCTCCCCGCTCAGGCAAGTTCTGATCATGACAGAAACCGTCGTTCGGGATCAGTCTTGCGGTCTTTCTGCTGCAACGAGGCAATCGCTCACCTCACAACTCACGATCCGGCTGGAGTCGCTCGCGGCGGTAGTGGGTGCCCCGCATCCTGAGGCGCGGCGATTACGACGACTATGCCAAACGGTCCGGCGTAAATATTTCTGTGGGAACCGGCGATCTGGGCGGCAGTCAATGGGAGGGCATTACAGGACAGCCGCGCTGGGCCGCCGCTGACAACTGCGACTCTCGCACCGACAGGGATTATGCAGAACGGGCTTCCCCAAGCATCAACCCTCAAGTTGGCCTCCATCGCAAGAGATTCGCTGGTTCGTGGTGGACGCGAAGCGGTCTGCTGAAGCAGCACCTCGCCAACTTTCTTCGCGTTCATCGCTGTGTCGAGCATTTCTGCGTAACGCTTGAACTTCTGTGGATTCTCTTGGTACGCCTTGATCAGTCCTTCCCCCTTGCCACCGCCAGGAGCGGGCGCAAGCAGCGCGTCTAAACCGGTCTTGCCTTCTAGCTGCGCATCAGGAATAACCTCGCCGTGCTGGCCATTGAATATAGCCTCACCCAGTGCGCCCTTAAGAGCAATCTGAGCATCTGAGACCTGCTCCGAAGTCAAAGGGAAACGGAAGTTGTGAGTAAAGTCGTAATAAGCAAATAGAACTGCCCCGATGAGCATTGAACCCAAAACAGCGACTACAAGCATTGCAATCTTCTTTTTGCTCATATAGGGAAGCCGGTAACTCGGGATTCCGGCACGTCTTTCTTTTCTGGGAGATTTTACCAGTAAACCCAGTTAGGACATGCGCTAAGTGCTTATTGTCCCGGCGCATCCATCTTGGTGCGCCAGCTCCGCGGGCCACACTTGAGCACATGCCCATGGTGGAGCAGGCGGTCGAGCATCGCGCTGACGGCGGCCGCATCTCCCAGAAGTTTTCCCCAGTCTTCGACAGGGCGATTCGAAGTCAGCACCGTGCTGGCCCGTTCATACCGTCGCATGATGATCTCCAGCAGTTCTTCGGCAGCGGTCAGTGGCAGCTTGCGCATCCCGAGATCGTCGAGGATGAGCAGGGGTACGGTCACCAGGAACTCCACGCGCTCTTTGCGCGTGCCGTCCAGAGTGGCTTCGGCCAACTCGTCGAGCAAGGTGTGGGTCTCGCGGTAGAGCACGCGGTAGCCCTGCTGGATGGCAGCTTGGCCGATGGCCTGAGCCAGATGACTTTTGCCGGTACCGGGTGGGCCGAGAAACAGGGCGTCTTCGTGGCGCGCGATGAATGCGCCAGTGGCCAGATCGAAGACCAGGCTGCGATTCATCTTCTTATTGAAAGCAAAGTCGAAGTTATCGAGAGTCTTCTGCGAATCGCGGAACTGCGCTTGTTTGGTGCGCCGCTCCAGCAAACGCTCGCCCCGCCGCGCGAGTTCGTCGGAGACCAGGCAGGAGAGCAGATCGATGGGGGCGAGCGGTTCGGTTTGGGCCTGGCGCAGGCGGGTCTCCAGCACGGCAGCCATTCCGCCCAGGCGAAGTTGTTTGAGCGCACGATCGAGTTCGATCAGATTCATTCTTCTATCTCCTTGGTTCTGTAGTTGATGAAGTCGCGGTACTGCACCAGTTCGCGGATCAGGGGATCGACTTGCTGCAAACTGAGTGGGGCTTGCGGGCAACGTTCCAGATAGCGGCGGACGAAGCGGTATTCCTGAACTCCCATCTCCAGCGCAGCGGCGCAGGCTTCAACGACCGCCGCGGTGCCGTACTTCTTGGCCAAGGAGAGAACGCCCAGGATGCGGCGCACTCCGACCTCGCCTTGCTGGCGGTGGATGGCGTCGCAGAGCGCACCGATGTGCGCTCCGGCGCGACCGGCTCGCCACAGCAGTTGGGAAGTGCGCAGCGGTGTTCGCTTGGGGTGGTCCTCTTCTTTAATGCGATACCAGCCGCGCTTCTGGCGCACGTGTTCGCGCAGCAGTTGCCCGGTTTTGGGGTCGAGCAGGCGAACATACAACTCATCCCATTGCACGCGCAGCACGCGCCCAATCCAGCCCGGCGGCGCGCCGTAGTAGGCGGCTTCGACTTCGACGCAGCCATCCAGATGCACGATGCGCTCGCCGTACTGGTAATAGCGAAACGGTTCCAGTGGCAGTGGCAGCAACGTGGGTTTCTCTTCGGCAAACATGGCGGCGACCTGTCGCTTGGTGGTGCCATGGATGCGCGTGTCGGCCCAGCGTTGCTCCCAGTGATCGAGGTAGGCTTGAGCCTCGTCCAGACTCTCGAAGCGCAAACCTTTCAGCGGTGTTTTCTGCGCGTGACCGACGCCCGATTCGACTTTGCCTTTGCGGTCGGGATCTTGAATGCGGCAGGGCATGGCCACCGCGCCGTAGTGCGCCAGCACATCGCGATAGAGGGGATTGAGAACGGGATCGTAAATGTCGGGGACGAGCACGCCCTCGCGTAGATTGTCGAGCACGACGATGCGAGTGGCGCCACCCAGCCGGCGAAAGGATCGTTCGTGCAACTCGGCCCAGATGCGCGAACCGATACGCACCCTTCGTGTCTTGAGCGTCCTGTAAAACTGCTCGGCTTCCTCGCGGTGAGTCAGTCGCCGTTCGTCGGCCTCGCCGGTTTCTGTGTTCACCAATGCAATTTGCTGGAAGCCCGGATGATAGTCACAACCTATAATCAGCATGTTCGGCTCCTTTCCTCCGAGCCCTTTGGTTGGTTTGCGCCTCCAACCGGCGAAAGGATCGTTCGTGCAACTCGGCCCAGATGCGCGAACTGGAGCGGAACGTCAGCAGACGAACTGACTTGCGACTGCAGCCCAGCGTCATCACGAACAGCCGGGTGCGCCGATACTTGCGGCTCTCGGGATCACGCACCATCGGACCGGTGCCGTAATCGACTTGCGCCTCCTGGCCAGCTGCGGTGACGATCACGACGCGGGCTTCGGGCGTTTGCGTTCCCCGCCGCTTGCGCACGAAGCGTTGCACGCTTTGGTAGCTGCTGGCGAAGCCGTACTCACAGACCAGGTCCTGCCAGATGGCCCGCGCATTGCGGCCGCCGTTGATTCCCAAGTCGATGGCTTCTCGGTACGGCTCGCAGGCGCTGGGGCCGGTGACCACGGTAGAGTCGTTGATCACCTCGTTGGCCGGTTTTGAAGTTGCTTTTGCGTTTCCCTTCGTAGGAAGGTTTTCGGGGTTGGGGTTGGGGTTGGGATTGGGGTTGACGTTGGGGTCGAGGGGATCGGGAAGCGCCGGAATGGCCGGTTTTGCCGCGCCAAAGTCGGTGATCACTTCGTTGGCCGGTTTTGGTTCGTGCCGTCCCCAGCCACTGGGCGGACGCACTGCAATCCCCGCCGCTTTCAGGTAGGTGCTGGCGGTTTCGCGACGGACGTGGGTCGCTTGCTGGATGCGCCGCAGCGACCAGCCCAGCCGTCCCAGAGCTAAGACTTGTTGTTTCTTCTCTTCGTTCAAGACATTGGCCATGCCCACGGAGCCTACAAGCCTCCGCGGGAATCAATGTCCCGGACGCTACTTTCGTTGGCCGGTTTTCAGGTGATACTCAGTGGCCGGTTTTGGGTGATCGCTGAGGTTAAAGCCAACTACCTCGACAATGAAGAACTGCGAAGTACGGGCATCCTCTAGTCGCAGCACTTCACACATGGCCGACAATCCTAATCTCACCTCACAGTTCGTTGAGTCACAGAAAAGGCTCTATACAGGATTCTTCTACAAACGATTTATTGGGGGCCTGTGGGTAGTTGCTGAAGGATCAATCTACAAGGATTCGTGGTCGGAGGACCTTCTGTACCACGACCACGGCCCGGACGCCTTTCGCTACTTCGCCCAGACTGAGGTTCCATACTGGCGGCTGGCTTGGTAGAGTGCTCCCAAGCACGGTCTACTGGGTCGCGTTGTGCAGCAATTGCACGGAACTAGCTTCGACAGGCTGGTGCACCGCCGGACAGATCAGCATGCTTACCTAACACACGTGGAGGCTATGTTTCCGCATATGCTCCAACTCTCCATTTGCCGCGGCAACCGTTTCCGGCAGCGACACGATATCAACCGATAATGCAATTACCAGCATTGTCCGTGCAATTCCCCGCGTGGCTGAGGTGCTCTTTCCACAGGCGAACTCTCCCAAGGACTAGAAAGTGCTAAGCAGGCGTTGGCCGGGGATAAGGAGCTCCCTATCTCTGCCTAAAACTATGCGCTCGAAGGGTTCGCGCTTCCGCTCGAAAGCGCAGAACCACCCCGCAGCTCAATTCCCACACGTCTGACCACTTCGTTCACTTCCGCAACGCTCTGCGGTAGTGCACTTCTTGCCGCCAGAGAGAGACCACTGCCGTGATCAAAACATTCGCCGCTGATCGAAATAAGAAATCCACGCGGTTCGGCACCGTACAACTGTTTGCAAAGAGCAAGGACCTGAGCCGGCGCGAGGTGGTGAGAATGCCGCACTGCTGTGGAGTCCGGTGAGATGACCTGGCATAACACTTTGCCTGGCTCTCCGTCGCGTGTCGCGTCAATGAAAATCACAGTATCAGTGCGACTTGCCTCTTCCGCCAGCTCCGGCGTGAGTTGGTGAACGCAAATAATTTCCGCGGGAGGCTGCAGCATCCGCCTGAGTTCTTCCGCGGCCTGCCACGCAACCCCGTCATCGCAACGCAGCGGGTTGCCGCAGGCAATGATTAGAAGGCGATTGGCATGTTCGTCCTTCGAGTTCACGAACGCTGCACCCGGTCGAGCAGATTGCCGTCGGGAGCAAGCAACTGGATCTCAAGGGCCATCTGGCCCACGGCGTGGGTTGAGCAACTCAGGCACGGATCGTAGGCGCGGATGACGGCTTCGACCCGGTTCAGCATTCCGTGCGTGATCTTCTCGCCCTTCACGAAGTGTCGGGCGACTTGCAGAACGCTTTTATTCATGGCCAGATTGTTTTGACCGGTGGCGATGATGAGATTGGCCCAGCGAATCAGGCCCTGGTCGTCGATTTTGTAGTGATGGAACAAAGTGCCGCGTGGGGCTTCGGCGGCGCCAACTCCTTCCCGCGCGTTGGGCCGAGCGACGGCGCGCACGTGCTTGGAAAGGATTTCGGGATCGTTCAACAACTGCTCCATGCGTTCGACGCAGTACAAAATCTCCACCAGCCGTGCTTGATGATAGTGAAAGGAGCTGAGGACCGAGGTGCGCTGCAGTTCCTTAAATTCCGCCAGTTCCTGATCCGCACGCGGAGTGCCACAACGGTCGGCGACGTTCAATCGCGCGAGCGGGCCGACACGGTAAATGCCGTCGGGGTATCCCTTGGGTTTGTAGTAGGTTGACTTCAAGTAGCTCCAAGGCTCGACTTTCTCGCCGAGGTAATCGAGGTACTTTGTCGGATCGAGGTCTTTGGCGACTACTGTGCCGGAGGCGTCAACGAAGCGGATTTTTCCTTCATAAAAAGTCAGGCCGCCGTCGTCTTTCACAATGCCCATGAAGAGCGAGGGGAAATTCCCGAAACTCGCGATTTCTTCGCGGAACTTTTCGAGAATGCTCTTGAACCACTCGATGGTGCGCTCGGCGATGGCCAGAGCGCCGGGGATGGTTTGCAGAATCGCGTCGCGGTCATCCTGACTCAGAGGCTCGCTCACTCCTCCAGGGACAAC
Organism: Acidobacteriota bacterium; assembly: GCA_043734125.1. Taxonomy (GTDB): domain Bacteria; phylum Acidobacteriota; class Terriglobia; order Terriglobales; family Acidobacteriaceae; genus Gp1-AA145. Next base: position 10,624 of record JAYTFR010000041.1, read on the forward strand.
CCATGCGGGATGAATGCGCTTGCCGCCCAACCGCTCGATGATCTGCTGGCCGAATTTGCGCAGCGCGATGCCGTCGCGGGCAAGGCCGGGATTTTTCTCCAACACCCCGAATATGTTGCTCTTTGTGGGGTCGGCGTCCATGCCCAGCAGCAAATCGGGAGAAGAAAGATGGAACAGGCTCAAAGCGTGGGATTGCACGACTTGCGCGAGTCCGAAGATGCGGCGCAGCTTGTCGGCGGTCGGCGGAATCTTGACCGCCAGCAGGGCGTCGCAGGCTTTCGCAGATGCAATCAGGTGGCTGACCGGGCAGATGCCGCAGATGCGCGCCATCAGAGATGGCATTTCCGAAAACGGACGGCCTTCACAGAATTTCTCGAAGCCGCGGAATTGGGTCACATGGAAGCGGGCATCTTCGACGTGGCCGTCCTCGTTGAGATGCAGAGTGATCTTCGAGTGGCCCTCAATGCGGGTTACGGGATCAATGATGATGGTTCTGCGCTCTGCCACAATTTCTCCTAAGCTCCAAACCGGGTTTTCTCAGTCAGTTCTGGCTGGCGGCCTTCCAGCAATTCGGTCAGTGCGTAATAGATCACGTCAGCCGACGGCGGACAGCCCGGAATATAAACATCCACCTTCACCACTTCGTGCACCGGCCGCGCATAGGGCAGCAGCGCGGGAATGAATTCAGTGGGAGTGCCGGGATCCAAAGTCACATTTTCGATATAAGCGCGGTCGTACACCGCTTTGGTGCTGAACGGATTGCGCATCGCCGGAACATTTGCAGTGACGGCACAATCGCCGAGCGAGACCAGAATCTTGGTGCGTTCGCGGATGGCCTGAATCTTGTGCAGATCTTCGGTGCTGCTGACCGCACCTTCGATGAGCGCGATGTCCACATCGACCGGGAATTCTTTGATGTCAACCAGCGGGCTGTAAACCAGGTCAATCTTGCCGGCGAGTTCGATCAGGCGCTCGTCCATATCGAGGAAAGACATATGGCAGCCGGAGCAGCCGTCGAGCCAGACGGTGGCGAGGCGCTTTTTCATTCCTGGTTCCCCCGCATAAGTGTCAGATAGGGCAGGAACTGCCTTTTCTTGTGCATCTCGGCCACGGCATGACCCTTCTCAGACAGAGCGCCGGTTGGGCATACGTGGACGCACTTGCCGCAACCAGTGCAGGTTTCGGACGATCCCCATGCCTCATTGAGATCAGTGACCACTTTGCAGTCAATGCCGCGACCCATCACGTCCCAGGTGTGCGCGCCTTCAATCTCGTCGCAGACGCGGACACAACGCGTGCACAGAATGCAGCGATTGTGGTCCATGACAAAGCGCTCATGGGAAGCGTCCACTTCCAACTTGGGATTGCGATAAGGAAAATGAACATGAGTGATGCCGAGCTTCTGGGCCAAGGTCTGCAATTCGCAGTTGCCGTTGGAAACGCACACCGAGCAGATGTGGTTGCGCTCGGTGAACAGAAGCTCGACGATCATCTTACGGTAACCCGCCAAACGCTCGGAGTTGACGGTCACTTCCATGCCTTCTTCCACATGAGTCACACAGGAAGGAAGCAGCTTGTTCGAACCCTTTACCTCGACCAGGCACAGGCGGCACGCGCCAACCGTTGACAGGCCCTCGAGTTCACATAGCCGGGGGATGAAAATCTTGTTCTGGCGCGCGACGTCAAGGATGGTCTCATCCGGACGGGCGCTGAAGTCGTGGCCGTCGATCTTTAACGTTTTGACTCCGCCGGCGGGGTTCATGCACTCACCTCGGCGGTCCGCTTGCCGCAAACTCCAGCCGGACATTTGTGATTGTGAATGTGATCGCGGTACTCGTTGGCGAACGAACGCAACGTGCTGACGACGGGATTTGGCGCCGACTGTCCAAGTCCACACAAGCTGGTGTGCTTCAGCAGATCGCAAAGTTCTTCGAGCACCGTCAGGTCCTGGTCGGTGGCAGTCATGTTTGTAATCGCGGTCAGAATCCGGTGCATCTGGTACGTCCCCACGCGGCAGGGGACACATTTGCCGCAAGATTCCGTCATGCAAAAATCCATGAAGTATTTCGCGACATCCACCATGCAGGAAGTTTCGTCCATCACGATCATTCCGCCGGAGCCCATAATCGAGCCGGCTTTGGCTAGTGATTCATAGTCCACCGGCATATCAAGACATTCGGTGGGAAGACAACCCCCAGAGGGGCCTCCGGTTTGCACCGCCTTGAATTTCTTGCCGTTGGCGATTCCACCGCCGATGTCGAAAACAATCTCGCGCAGCGTGGTTCCCATTGGAACCTCGACCACGCCGATGTTGCGGACGGTTCCGGTCAGCGCGAACACTTTGGTCCCTTTACTTTTTTCGGTGCCGATGCCCGCATACCAGGCGCCGCCGTTACGAATGATGGGAGGGACATTGGCGTAGGTTTCGACGTTGTTGATCAGAGTCGGTTGTCCCAGCAGACCCTCCATTGCTGGATAAGGAGGCCGAGGGCGCGGGGTTCCGCGTTTGCCTTCGATCGAGGCGATCAAAGCGGTTTCTTCACCACAAACAAATGCGCCGGCGCCGAGCCTCAGCTCCACCTTGAAACTAAAACGGGTGCCGCAGATATTGGCGCCCAGCAGTCCCAGGCGCTCGGCCTGTCGAACCGCAATTTTCAGTCGCTTAATCGCAAGCGGATATTCGGCACGGACGTATAAGTAGCCTTCCGATGCGCCCACCGCGTAGGCGGCAATGATCATGCCTTCGAGCACACGGTGCGGATCGCCTTCGAGCACGCTGCGATCCATAAACGCACCGGGGTCGCCTTCGTCCGCATTGCAGATCACATATTTCTGCGCGCCTACGGCTTTATATATGGTGCTCCACTTCAGGCCAGTGGGATAGCCGGCGCCACCGCGGCCACGCAAACCGCTGACCGTGACCTCGCCGATGACTTGTTGTGGGGTCATTGCCGTGAGCACCTGTAGCAGGGATCGGTAACCGCCGGCGGCGATGTAGTCTTCGATCCTCTCCGGATCGATCGCGCCGCAATTCTCCAGCACGATCTTCTTCTGCCGCTGGAAGAAGGGAACGTCGGTAGGACAATGCAGGCGCGCGACCGGCGGGCCATCCAGGCTATCGAGCAGTTCGCCTGCGTCGCTCGCGATAACGTGCTGGTAGAGTTGCGAGCTGCTGGTCGAAACCAGAGGGCCTTCGGCGCAGAGTCCCATGCAGCCCACGCCTTTGGCCTGGCAGCGTTCGCCCCAGCCTCGGCGTGTGATCTCTGCGGCAACCGCGTCCTTCACCGATTGGCTCTGGCACGAAAGGCAACCGGCCGCAACGCACACATTTACGCGATGCGGGATGCGCTCCCGGGCTTCGTTATCCGTTGCTGCAATGTGGTCCAGTTCTTCAGTTGTCATTGCGTGTCCATCGTTGCAGGTGTTCGCGAAGCGACTGCGGAGTGACTTTGCCCGCGATGTCTTGATCATAAACAACCGCCGGCGCCAGTCCACAAGAGCCAATACAACGCGCGGTCACCAGGGATACGGCGCCGTCGATAGTGGTTGCTCCCGGCTCAATATTCAGATCGTGCTGCGCGGTTTCGAGAAGTTGCGGTCCACCCTTGATATAGCAAGCAGTGCCCAGGCAGATCACGCAGGTGTGCTCGCCCGCCGGCTTCAGAGTGAAGAAGTGATAAAAAGTCGCTACTCCATAGGCACGACTGAGGGGGACCCGCAACGATATCGCCACATAGCGAAGCGCTTGTTCGTCCAGATAGCCAAAGCTTTCCTGGACGGTGTGCAGAGTCTCAATCAGTCCGCGCGAATGCTGCCCGACGCGGCGCATGGTCGCATCGACGAGCTTCCAGCGCTTGTCCTGGGTTGGGGCTAGTGGTTTTGCAACGTATGTCGCCACGTCCGTCCTCGCACTAAACTGGGTCCCGAGGACTTAGATTAGGACACTACTCAAAAGTGCCCTGTGACTGCAATCACATTTAGCCGTGACAATGCACACCGCGTCGCTCCCACTGAATCGTCATGATCAAGACGCATGTGGAGGCGCGCAGTGAATCTACTGGAAGAAAAACTCGAAACTGCCGTCGCGATTAAGAACATCCTTTTCGCCACGGATTTCTCGGAAGTCTCGGAAGCAGCCCTGCCTTACGTGACTGCTCTTAGCCTTCGTTATGGCAGCACAGTACATGTCGCGCACGTACTTCCAGATGCCACATTCGTTCGGCCGAGCCCGGTCGATCCCGTGATCTTTGGATCAATCTACGAGCAAGCGCACAGCGGCGCTCAGGAAAAGATCCAGCGGCTCTCGGAGCGCCTCAGAGGCTTCCCGCACCACACGTACGTCCGGCACGGGAAGGTGTGCGACGCGCTTTCGGAAATTATCCGCGAGCAGGAAATTGACCTACTGGTTGCCGGCACCCATGGGCGCACTGGCTTGGGTAAGCTGGTTATGGGTTCGGTCGCGGAAGAAATCTTTCGTCAGGCGCCTTGTCCGGTTCTGACGGTTGGTCCGAGAGTCGCCGGCACCCAGGGAGTCAGGGGACCTCGCCACGATCATGAGCTCTCGCCCGTGCAAATCAAGTTTCGGCACATTTTCTGCGCCACGGACTTCAAGCCGAACTCAGTCGAGACCGTTTCCTACGCAGTTTCTCTGGCTCGCGAGTTCCGGGCGCACCTAACTCTCCTGCACGTGATTGAGGATTATGGTGATCGTCTGCGCGAGCATCCGGGCCCGATCGATATCACACTGCGCAAGATGGAAGAACTGCTGCCCTACGACGCGGGATTGCGCTACCCGCGCGAGTTACTGGCGGAATTTGGCACGCCCGGCGAGCTGATTCTGCAGGCCGCGAGTGAGCGCGATAGCGACTTGATCGTACTAGGCGTGCAGTCTGCCGCGGGCCACATTGGCGCCGCCACGCATCTGGGTGGCTCAACCGCACACAGGGTAGTGGTCGGCGCTAACTGCCCGGTCTTAACGGTACGAGACCGACGCGAATAGTTCCTGCGGTTATGCATCTGAGGTCGCGCGCCGGGGGCGTCGTGCTTGAGTCATTCTGTGCGCCGCAACCATTGCCTGGCCAAGACTGAGGCCGCCGTCTCCGCACGGCACTTCACGTTGGACATAAACCTCCAGGCCATTCTTTTCAAGCTGCCCGCGCAAGCGCTCCGTAAGGTACAGGTTATTGAACGTACCTCCGCTCAGGCAAACGCGATTGAGCCCCGTGCGCTCGCGAACAAGCGTGGCGACGCTTGCAAGAATGTCGGCCAGTCCATTATGAAAACGTGCGCTGATGATCCCCTTAGGAGTTGCGGAACCGAGGTCATGGATTAAGGCTTCAAACAGCGGACGCGTACCGATTGTCCAGCTAGCGTCCTCCTTGTCTGGCAGCAGCTCAAATGGATAGCTGGATTCGTCAGGTGAGGTGCCAATAGCCATCTCCAACTCGACCGCAGCCTGCGCCTCATAGTTCACGGTCTGACGAATCCCCATGAGCGCGGCTACGGCGTCGAACAATCGTCCACAACTTGATGTGAGCGGCGAATTGATTCCGCGCTCCAGCATCTGCAAAACAATATCGACCTTTCGGCGGTGCAGCTTGGCGACGAAGCGGAGCTTCATATTCAGAAATTCGCAACCGAAGTGATGCGCAAGATGACTGACTGCCATTCTCCACGGTTCGTGAATCACGGCTGCACCGCCCGGCATGGGCACGTATTCCAGGTGCGCCGCGCGCTCGAAGCCTGCGTAACTTGCGACCAGCACTTCCCCGCCCCAGATATTCCCGTCACTGCCATATCCGGTGCCGTCCAGCGCGAAACCAATGACGCTGCCGTCTAAGTGATTCTCCGCCATGCAACTTGCGATGTGCGCGTGATGATGCTGCACTCCAAGCAGCGGCCAGCCTTTCTGCTGCAGCGCCCACTTCGTCGAAAAGTAATCCGGATGCAGATCGCAGGCGATCGCCTCGGGTTTAATCTCAAGGATCCTCTGCAGATGCTTGACTGCTTCTTCGAAGAACTTGTAGCTCTCAAGGTTTTCCAGATCGCCGATGTGCTGACTGAGAAAAGCGTGCTTGCCCTGGGTCAGGCAGACGGTGTTTTTCAATTCGCCGCCGACAGCCAGAATTGCCGGGACATCTTCATGCAGAAAAACGGGGACAGGGACAAATCCGCGGGAACGGCGCATCTGCCGCGTGTGCGTGGAAACTACCTGCACCACGGAATCATCGCAGCGCAGCAGTATCTCGCGGTTGTGGACGAGGAAGTAGTCCGCCAAACCGTTCAGACGAGACCGTGCTTCGTCATTAGCAATTGCAATCGGTTCTTCACTCAGATTTCCACTAGTCATAACCAAGGCTTTGAATCCACCATGCGCAAATAGGAGGTGATGCAAGGGCGTGTAGGGCAGGAAAACTCCCAGGTAGCGATTGAAAGGCGCAACCTGGTCCGCAATCACGCTGGGCGATTTCCGCTCCAGCAGCACAATCGGCCTCTGGATAGAATGCATTTCTACGCGTTCCGCCGCGCTGACCGCGCAAAGCTCCTCCGCAGCTTCAAGATTCGGAACGAGGATTGCGAATGGCTTCTCGATTCGGTATTTGCGCTCGCGGAGCAGCGCAACTGCGGCGGGATTGGTTGCGTCAGCTGCGAGATGGAAACCGCCCAGTCCCTTCACGACAACGATCAGTCCCGCCTTCAGCGCGTCCGCGGCGGCCACCATTGGATCGCTCTCGGCTATTACTTGGCCGTTCTTGTCCCAAAACTCCATTTGCGGGCCGCAATCCCAGCAGGCATTTGGCTGGGCGTGGAAGCGGCGATTCGACGGATCGTCATATTCCGCCTGACAAGCCCGACACATCGGGAAAACTGCCATCGAAGTGCGTGGACGGTCATACGGAATGTCGCGGACGATGGTGAATCTGGGACCGCAATTCGTGCAGTTGATGAAAGGATAGCGATACCGGCGGTCCGCGGGATCGAGCAACTCGCGCACGCAATCGCCACAAGTCGCCACATCGGGCGAAATCAAAGTGTGGACTGCTTCACCTTTTCGACTGGCAATGATGCGAAACTCGTGGTCGCCATTGCAGGGAACATCCAGCGCTGTAATCTCGGTGATGCGCGCCAGAGGCGGCGCACCCTGGGGGAGGCATGCAACGAAGTCCTCGACCGTCTCGCACGGGCCTTGCACTTCAATGGTCACGCCCGACGGAGTGTTGGTAATCGTGCCAGTAAGGTTGCGTTCAGTCGCCAGCCGGTATATATAAGGGCGGAATCCCACCCCCTGCACGATTCCGGAAACGTTGATGTGGCGGCGAACGTCCACGCTACACCAAAGCGCCAGCTCGACCCGCCAGATGCGTCTGCTTGCGCTGTTCCAACCAGGCCAACCATTCCTGGAAGCCGCCTCCGCTGGTGCACGAGACTCGCAGGATCTCCATTTCTGGATGGATCCGGTGGGCGTTTTCGTCGGCCGCTGAGATGTCGAATGGGACGTGGGGCAGCAGATCGATCTTGGTGATGATCAGCAACTCGGACTTGAAAAAGATGGACGGATACTTGAGCGGCTTGTCCTCTCCTTCCGTAACGCTGAGCAAAACAATTTTGGCGGCTTCGCCGAGATCATAGCTCGAAGGGCAGACCAGGTTGCCGACGTTCTCAATGAAAAGCAGGTCTATGTCCTGCAGTAGCCAGTCGGCGAGATGACGCTCGATCATCCTTGCATCCAGATGGCAAGTGCCTCCGGTCGTGATTTGCTTCACGGGAAATCCGAAGCGACGCAGGCGAGTAGCATCGTTGTCGGTTTGAATGTCGCCGGTCAGCACGGCAACGCGTTCGGTGCGCGGAAGGCTTTCGAGAGTTTTTTCCAGCAGCATAGTCTTGCCCGATCCGGGTGCGCTGATTAAGTTCAGGCAGAGCGTTCCTTGCTCGCAAAAGCGTTCCCTCAATTCGGCTGCGATGCGGTCGTTCTCGCTGAGGATTTTCTTCTCAAGCGGTACTCGGTTCATGCTCCTCCATTTCATGCTCTTCTATCTCAAGGTACGCCAGCTCCAGCTGGTCGCCGCTAATGCACTGAGTGCGCTGTTCGCCGCATTGCGGGCACTGAAGCTCGTAGCCGGTCACGTTGAATTCAAAGCCACAGGCGCACCGCTGCCGCCGTGGACAAATGTCAATCTCCAGTTCCAGGGAATCGAGATCGGTGCCCCGAGTCAGGACTTCGAAAGCGAACTGCAACGCGTCGGCGTCCACTGCTGCCAGTTCGCCGATTCGGACCGCGACTTTGCGTGGTTGCCCGCCGGGATGCCGTGCAGCTTCGGTTCGAACCGCATCCAGAATCGAATTGGCGATTCCGATTTCGTGCATCATTCGCTCAACAAATCCGCGGCAGTTGATCGCCGGCCAGCATGTCAACGATGCGCGTGGTTCCCAACGGCGTTCTCATTGTGACCAGCCCGGCATTTTTCGCGGTTACTTTACCAATGATCGCAGCTTCCCGCCCGAGCGGATGACGGCGCATGGCGGTGAGCACGTCGTCAGCGACACCGGGATCGACGATGGCGATCAGCTTGCCCTCGTTGGCCACATAGAGCGGATCGAGCCCAAGCATTTCGCACGCGCCTTTGACTTCCTCCCGCACCACAATCGCGCTTTCTTCCAATTGGATTCCAATCTGAGACTGCGCGGCAATTTCGTTCAACGCGCTCGACAAGCCTCCGCGGGTGGGATCGCGCATGCAACGGATGGCATTGCTCGCTTTCAACATTTCCGAAGTTAGCGTATGCAGCGCAGCGCTGTCGCTCTTGATGGTGCTTTCGAATTCCAGCCCTTCGCGCTGCGCAAGAATTGCGATTCCATGATCTCCGATGGGCCCGTTCAACAGCACAACATCGCCGGGACGCGCGCGATCGGCGGAAAGCCCGATGCCGTCAGGAACCAGCCCAATTCCGGTCGTATTAATAAAGAGGCCATCGCCCTTGCCTTTCTCGACGACTTTCGTATCTCCGGCAACCACCTGCACCCCGGCATCAGCGGAGGCCCGCTGCAGAGAGAGGACCACGCGGCGCAAAACATCCATCGCAAGTCCTTCTTCAATAATGAAGGCCACCGTAAGGAACAGCGGATACGCGCCACCCATTGCCAGATCATTCACCGTGCCGTGTACTGCGAGTGAACCGATGTCGCCTCCCGGAAAGAATAGCGGATTGACCACAAAAGAATCTGTGGTCACGGCAATGCGAGAACCGTTGATGCCGACAATTGCCTGGTCGTTCAGCCGTGACAGCGTGGGATTCTGGAAGGCGGGCAGGAATATATCGCGCAGCAGCTCGGCGCTGAGTTTTCCTCCGCTGCCGTGTCCCAGCAAGATTGTGTCGCGCTGAGACAAAGGCACAGGGCAATTAAGCTCTGCAATCGTCTTCACGCCGTGAGACATAATTCCTTCCTCAGCTTGCCACCGCATGACGGCGGTAGCGATAATACGCAGCACAAGCGCCCTCTGCTGAAACCATCGGCGCCCCCAGCGGATTCTCCGGGGTGCAGCGAATGGCGAACGCCGGGCAGTCGGTTGGCTTCTTTAACCCCTGCAGAACTTGAGCGCTGATGCATTCGGCAGGCTCGTCCGCGGTGATTAGCTGAAGATCAAAGATTTCGTTCGCGTCGAAGGCGGCGTACTTTGGACGAAGTTTCAATCCGCTACACGGAATCATCCCAATGCCGCGCCACTTCTGATCGGCAATCTCAAAGACATCCTTGAGAATCTGCTGCGCCGGCACGTTGCCCTGATAACTCACCGATCGCACATACTGATTTTCCACGCGAGTTTCGCCGCTTTCGAGTTGCTTAACCAGCATGAGAATCGCTTCCAGCAAATCCACAGGCTCAAAACCGCCCACGACGATAGGAATCGCAAAATCTCGGACCAGACTTTCATACTCCCGATAGCCCATTATCGTACATACGTGTCCCGGCGCGATGAAGCCTTGAACGCGGTTTTCAGGGTTCGCCAGCAAGGCGCGAATTGCGGGCGGCACCAGGACATGAGAAACCAGCATGGAAAAATTGCTGAGGCCGTCGCGCTTGGCCTGCCAGGCCGCCATGGCGTTGGCGGGAGCTGTAGTCTCAAAGCCAATGGCCAGAAAAACTACCTTGCGATCCGGGTTTGCGTGCGCGATCTTCACCGCCTCGACCGGCGAATAGGCAATGCGGACGTCGGCGCCCTGGGCCTTGGCGCGAAGCAGATCTGAACCCGATCCCGGTACCCGCAGCATGTCGCCGTACGAAACCAGCGTTACATCAGGACGCAGGGCCAGCGCGATGGCTTTGTCTATGGTTTCGAGCGGAGTAACGCAGACCGGACAGCCCGGCCCATGCACCAACTCGATTGCGGACGGAAACAATTCGTCCAACCCGTAGCGCATGATGGTGTGGGTTTGTCCACCGCAAATCTCCATCAACACCCAGGGCTGGGTGGTGGCCGCCGCGATTTCCGCCGCCAGAGCGCGGGCGACACGTCCATCACGATATTCGTCGAGGTACTTCATGAAGCTATGCCGTCTTCACTCGGAGGCAGTTCTGCTTCCAGTGCGCCCATCTCCCGAAGCAAATCGTAGGTGCGCCCGGCTTCTTCTTCGTCCACCTGACTGATAGCGAAGCCGACATGGACCATCACATAATCGCCAACGCAGACTTCGGGGACGAAATCCAGGCGGACGGAACGAACGATTCCTCCGAACTGGACCCGGCCGACTCGCATTCCGTTCTGATCTTCAGCCTGGAGAACCTTGCCTGGAATTGCTAGACACACGGGAAGAATCCTCGCTAGAACTATAGACCTCTAAGACACAGGGTGCAGCGCCGGTGTGAATCTAAGCTGCTTTTTTTCGTGTTCCAGCAATGTAAGCTCCCGTTTCAACGTTTGCACCAGCGACAAGGGAATCCGCATTATTCTCAGCTTGCCGGACGTATGCTCGATGCCTTCGACGGCAAAGCCGTTGCCATGCGGGAATGGATTCGATATCAGCTGAAACTCCTCGCCATACAACCTGATTTGCTGTTCCTGAGAGTAGCCAAATTTCTTCAATCTCTCGCAGATCAGAACTTCAGCGCCCGCTGGACTCATCACGACGACCCTCTTCTTTCTTTTTTCAACGCTCAAATCCTTCGCTTGTCGAGCTTGCTAAGACGGTTACCCGCAAGAAACTCAGGCAGTAGCTCTCACGTTCTCTGCCTCCATTTCAATGCAGGCTTTCTCGTATCCCACGCCGGCATAGAAGATCGCACGATCGAAGAAGTGGTCGAGCAACTGGAGCATCTCCAGTTCTCCAAAAACTTCGATGGGACGATCCATTTCCCGCTCCTTCTTGAGGAACTCCCATAAATTGTCTTTGGTCAGAATGATTGCCCAAGCCACCTGGCTAAAGGGCACGTTTTGTTTCGCTCGCCGAGCGCCGATGCGCAGGTAGCGCTGCTCCAGATCAAGTTCGTCTTTGGTCATCAGCCAATCGCCCAGGTGGCGATAGATTTCGTAAACCCGCTCTTTCAGGTCTTCGGCAGGGACGTGTTCGTATTCCGGGGTGGCGGCCGAATTTTGGACTCGATCCAAAAGGCAGGCGGCCAGGGCGGAAGAGTTGTTTTCGATGAGACGAACGAGGCGATAAAGCGTCATCATGGCAGTCTCCTCTGGTTGCTGTAACCTAGTTTCGACTTAGAAGAAAAATCGAGCCATGATGGAGGCCACAGTTGATTGTGACTGGAATCACAGATTGGCAATGAACTAAAGAATCGCCCTGGGACTCTGGTGTCCGGTGTGATGTCGAAACTGGCAAAGCCGCAGCGGTCACCGAACAGCGCAGGGGAGCCTGCATCGGTGGATCGCTTCGCTTTTAGGCTACTCGGGACCCGAATCCTCCACGGTCCGTATCCCTGCGTATGCCGGCCTTTGGACGTACTGGACACCCTTGACCGTCCGCACGTACTGAGCGCGTTCGAAGGCGCCGGGATCAGGGCAACGCAACTGGGCCATGCTGCCCTGCATCTGGTTCACTGATTCGTATTCGTGGTAGTCGAACCACTCTCGCAAGTCGCGCTCGACTTCGCGTATGTGGCCGACTCCTTTGCTCAGGAGCGCGGAACACAGCATGGTCACGTCGGAGCCGACCAGGAGCAGCTTGATGACATCTTCGGCGCTGTGAATGCCGCTGGTGGCGGCCAGGCTTAGGCGGATGCGTCCGTAGAGAATGCCGATCCATGTCAAGGGCAGTCGCAGGGCCTGCGGCGTGCTCAGCAAAACGTTAGGCCGAATTTCCAGTTCGTCGAGATCAATATCCGGCTGATAAAAGCGGTTGAACAGAACCAGGCCGTCCGCTCCGGCATTTTCCAGTTGCTTCGCCATGTGGGCCATGTTGCTGAAGAAGGGGCCCAGCTTTACCGCCACCGGAATGCGCACCGCGGCCTTCACCGCGCGCAGAATATCAACGTATCGCTGCTCAATTTCGGCGCCGGGCACGTCCATGTCGGCGGGGATCGAATAAATGTTGCACTCAATGGCGTCAGCGCCGGCTTCTTCAATCTCCTTGGCGTATTTTGTCCATCCGCCGAGTGTGGCGCCGTTGAGACTGGCAATTATCGGCACCGCGACCGCTTCTTTGGCTTTCCGAATGTGGTTCAGGTAACCTTCGGGGCCGGTGTGAAATTCGCCGCGCATGGGCAAATAGGTGAGAGACTCCGCAAAGCTTTCAGTACCGGCGGAAAGATGATACTCAAGCTCCTGCGCTTCTTGGCGTAACTGCTCTTCAAACAGCGAATACAACACAATGGCGGAAGCGCCGGCGTCCTCGAGCCGCCGAATGCCGTAGAGTTCTTGCGAGAGCGGAGATGCTGAAACCACTAGCGGAGTGTTCAATTTAAATCCCAGATACCTGGTGCTTAGATCGGTCATCGTGCGCCTCCTGCCCGGTCTCCATCCACCCCGGCAAAAGTGAGCCGCTTCAGTTCGTCCTGGGGATCACGCTCCGGCTTCTGTTCGTTTTCCAGTTCTTGCGCCGCCAGAGGCTTCCGTTGGGCAAGATATTCGTAAAGGCCGAAGCGAACATCGGCATCGTGCTGCGCCAGTTGCCATAAACGCGTGGCATCTTCGGGCTTGCTCTTGGTCAACATCTTGAAGCGGGTTTGCTGGAGCAGGAAATCCTGCACTTTACGAGTCGGCGTACGGGAATCGAGGACCAGCGGGTTCTCTCCAACTAAAGCGCGTTCGGGGTTGTGGCGATAGAGCAGCCACTGCCCGGATTCGACCGCCATTTTCTGGTCGGACATCGCCGTCGTCATGTTGATCCCGTGGGCGATGCAGTGCGAGTAGGCGATAATCAGGCTCGGCCCGTCGTAGGCCTCCGCTTCCAGAAAGGCTTTGAGCGTGTGCTCGTCCTTGGCGCCCATGGCAACACTGGCGACATAGACGTTGCCATAGCTCATCGCCATGAGTCCGAGATCCTTCTTGGGCGAGGATTTTCCGCCCGCAGCGAACTTCGCCACTGCACCGCGCGGCGTGGATTTTGAAGCTTGGCCGCCGGTGTTGGAATAGACCTCGGTGTCGAGCACCAGAATGTTGACATTGCGGCCGCTGGCCAGCACGTGGTCCAGTCCGCCATAGCCGATGTCATAGGCCCAGCCGTCGCCGCCGATGATCCACACACTCTTTTTCACTAGCAGGTCGGCCAGGCAGAGTAACTGCTTCGCATCCTGATTATCGAGTTGCTGCAGACGCTGTTTCAGCAGGCTGACCCGCTCACGCTGGGTCGCGATGTCGGCTTCATCCTTTTGTGGCTTGGTCAAAATAGACTGAGCCAGTTCTTCGCCGATAGTCGTGATAAGGCGGCGTACGAGTTCGCGAGCGAATTCCGACTGTTTGTCGATGGAGACACGGAACCCCAGGCCGAACTCTGCGTTGTCTTCAAACAGCGAATTTGCCCAAGCCGGCCCGCGGCCTTCGGCATTTTTCGACCACGGCGTGGTGGGAAGATTTCCCCCATAAATCGAGGAACAGCCGGTGGCGTTGGCGATCACCGCGCGATCGCCGAAGAGTTGCGAAACTAGTTTCAGGTACGGAGTTTCGCCGCAACCTGCGCAGGCTCCAGAGAACTCAAACAACGGCTCCTGAACTTGTTGCTGGCGAATGGTATTGACCTTGATTTTGCTGCGGTCTAGCTCCGGGAGCTTGAGAAAGAATTCCCAATTCTCCCGCTCCGCCGCACGCAACGGAGGCTGGAGCTGCATGTAGATCGCCTTCAGCCGCGTCTCGCTTTTGCTTTTTGCCGGGCAGACGTCCACGCAGATGCCGCACCCGGTGCAATCTTCGGGCGCGACTTGAATCGTGTACTTCATCCCTTTCCATTCCTTGTCGCGCGTTTCGGTGGACTTGAAGGTCGCGGGCGCCGACGCGAGTTCTTTCGAGTCATACACCTTGATGCGCAGAACGGCATGCGGGCAGACCATGGCGCACTTGCCGCACTGGATGCAGGTCTTGATGTCCCACACTGGAATTTCGAGCGCGATGTTGCGCTTCTCCCATTTGGCGGTTCCGGTGGGAAATGTTCCATCGGATGGGAAAGCGCTCACGGGAAGCATGTCGCCGTGGCCGGCATAAATTGTACCGAGCACATCGCGCTCATACTTGGGCGCCGACGCCGCGAACGGCGGCGGCACCACAATCTCGCTGCTGGCGGTTTCTGGGATTGTGACTTCGTGCAGGTGTGCCAGAGTCTCATCCACCGCCTTCAAATTCTTATTGACGACTTCTTGGCCCTTCCTGCCGTAGCTATGGCGGATGGAGTCACGAATCGCTTCGATAGCTTGCTCGCGCGGCAGCACTTTCGAAATCGCGAAAAAGCAGACTTGCATGATGGTGTTCATGCGTGAGCCCATGCCGCTCTCTTGCGCCACTTTGTAAGCATCAATTACGTAGAACTTTGCCTTCTTGGCTATGAGTTGCTGCTGCACTTGGCGCGGCAGGCGATTCCAGACTTCGGCTTTGTCGAAAGGGCTGTTGAGCAGGAACACGCCACCGGGTACTAGCGCGCTTAGCATGTCGTAGCGCTCGAGGAAAATCCATTGGTGGCAGGCCACGAAGTTAGCTTTCGAGATCAGATAGCTGGAATGAATTGGCTCAGGCCCGAAGCGCAAGTGAGAAACCGTCATCGCGCCGGACTTTTTGGAGTCGTAAACGAAGTATCCTTGCGCGTAGTTGGCGGTGTTCTCGCCGATGATTTTGATGGAGTTCTTGTTGGCGCCGACGGTGCCATCGGCTCCGAGGCCGTAGAACATCGCCCGCACCACGTTTTCCGGCTCAATAGAAAATTCGGGATCGTATTTCACGCTGGTGTGAGTAACGTCGTCGTTGATACCGATCGTGAAATGACTTTTCGGGTCATCAACGGCCAGATTCTCGTACACGGCCTTCACCATGGCAGGCGTGAATTCCTTCGACGAGAGACCATACCGTCCCCCGACGATAACTGGCGGAGTACTGGGTATCCCCGTCCGTCCCTCGTAAATCGCGTTCACCACGTCGAGGTAAAGCGGCTCGCCCGCAGAGCCGGATTCCTTGGTGCGATCTAAGACTGCAATCTTCTTAACCGTGTGAGGAAGCGCTTCAAGGAAATGCTTTACCGAGAACGGCCGATAGAGCCGGACTTTCAGCAGGCCGACTTTCTCTCCGTTCTCATTCAGATACTTCACCGTCTCCTGAGCAGCCTCGGCGCCCGATCCCATCATGACAATGACGCGCTGCGCATCCGACGCTCCCACGTAGTCAAAAAGGTTGTAAGTCCGTCCCGCAACATGGCGAAACTTATCCATTGCCGCCTGCACCTTGCCAGGGCAAGCCACATAGAACGGATTGCAGGCTTCGCGGGCCTGAAAGAAGACGTCCGGATTTTGGGCGGTGCCGCGCAGCACCGGATGATCGGGCGAAAGCGCGCGCTGCCGATGCTCGATCACGCGATCCATATTGATCACGGCGCTCATCTGGCCTTCGTTTAGCATCTCGATCTTGTTGACTTCGTGCGAGGTGCGGAAGCCGTCGAAAAAATGCATAAATGGAACCCGGGATTCGAGAGTTGCTGCATGCGCGATCAGCGCCATGTCCAGAGCTTCCTGGACGGAGTTGGAACACAGCATCGCGAATCCCGTAGTTCTGCACGACATCACATCCGAGTGGTCACCGAAGATCGAAAGCGCATGAGTGGCAAGGGTGCGCGCGGTCACGTGAAACACCACCGGCGTCAGTTCTCCGGCGATCTTGTTCATGTTGGGGATCATCAGCAGCAAGCCCTGGGACGCGGTGAAGGTGGTGGCCAGGGATCCGGTCTGCAGTGCACCGTGAACTGCGCCCGCGGCCCCGCCTTCGCTCTGCATTTCGACCACAAGCGGCACCGTTCCCAGCAGGTTGGGTACGCTCTCCGACGACCACTGGTCGGACCACTCGCCAATGGGAGAAGAAGGCGTAATCGGATAAATCGCAATCACCTCGCTGAGGCGGTAAGCCACGTTTGCTACGGCTTCGTTGGCGTCCATCGTCTTGAATTCGGGTTTCATCAGTTCCCCTGCGGGCCGAAGTCTCGGGACATTCGCCCGGTCCGGCACTATCAAACCAGGGCCGGTGTCTTGTTCACCTGTAAATGAGGCTCAAAGGTCTGCGGAACCGAGAGTGCTCGTGAAACCAGGCACAGCGTCTTCACCTTCTGCAATAGCCGCGACCCACGGGCCTCGTCTTCCTCGCTGTTCACTGACAGATTGGGGCGGACTACGATTTCCGTGAAAGCGTAGCCGGATCCCGCCTTCTCGATGGTTCCTTCCACCTGCACTTCCAAGTCGGCGTATTCAAACTTGGAATACTCGGCGATGGCACGGAAGGTAGTGGTGTAGCAGCCGGCGATGGCGCAGAGCAGCAAACTTTCTGGCGTCCACCGCCCTTCGATACCGCCGAATTCGGGCGGCGCGGTGAAGTGAATGGCGTTGGGTGCGGAGTCTGTTTTTGCCAGCCCGGTTCGGCCGGAACTCCACCAGGCGACCACGCGATAAGAATGTTTCGTTTCCATAGTCAAATCTCCTTCTCCCGAATACTCAGCGCAGCCAGCTCAGCCTGCGATGTTGAAAGTCACGGTGATATTGGTCTCTACCTCAACCGGTTCGCCGTTCAGCAGGTAGGGCCGGTAACGCCACTGCTTGACTGCTTCCATCGCGGCTGGGACCAGAATCGGGTGCCCACTCACGACCTCGAGCTCGGTTATGTCGCCGTTCTTGCTGATGATGGCTTTGAGCTGAACGACTCCCTGGACCCGCGCCCCCAGAGCCAGCTTCGGATACTTGGGTTCGACGCGGCGAATACACTGTCCCTGAATTACGCCTTGGGAAACCCGGATGCGCTTGGGTATGGGTGCGACCAGAGGCGCATTCGAGGAAGAACTGATGATTCCTCCGATCACCCCGTTGAGCTGTCCGCCAGGAATGCCGCCGGGGACGCCGCCCACTACTCCTGCCGCCATGGGAGGAGGCGCTTCTTCTTCCTTGATCATCTCGACTCTCTGGGGAATGCGGGTCGGCGTGCGCAACTGCCTGGTGTTCAACACGTCGGTTTGCCGGATGATTTTTGTCAGCACCTGCGCAGCTGGCGGCGGGGGCGGCGGAGGCGGCGCCACCAGGAAGGTCAGCAACTGCGCCTTGGGAAGCGCCTCAGTAAACATCAAAGGCATAATCACCAGCATTCCAATCAGCACGCACTGAAATGTAAACGACGCCGTCGTGCTGCAGGTGCGGCGCTGTTTCTCCGGCGAACCGGATTCCAGCAAGCTGTCGGAAAACATAACCCTGTATTCGCGAGGAGGAACGTGCACGAGGACCGGCTCGGTTTGCGCGATCGCCGGTCTCCTGACCATGCTTCGCTCCTGAACCTCGGGGTTTTGAGTTTCGGTTAGTGTCGCCATGTTGCCCTCCCAGCGGGAAGCACCTCTTAATCTCAGTCTGGATTTTCAACTGAAGACCGGGCGGCCGCGATGTACGGGGTCACGGCTTTCTGTGACCCCAATCACACTCATGCCTATACTTGGTAGTAGAATTCGGAGCAGAGAGAGAAAGACTATGCGTTCCCCTTACGGCCTGAATATCATTGACGACTGTGTCGTCTGCCCGGTGCGGGAAGAACACCTTTTCTGTAACTTGTCTGTGCCGGTGTTGCAGAAATTGAACGAGATCAAGTCCACCGCGGTTTACCCCAAATCCGCAGTTTTGTTCATCCAGGGTCAGCGTCCGCGCGGGGTTTTTGTCCTTTGCACCGGCAAGGTGAAACTTTCCACGTCGTCGAGTGAAGGCAAGACGATCATCACCAATATTTCTGAGCCCGGGGACGTTCTCGGGCTGAACGCGACCGTTTCCGATCATCCTTACGAAGTCACAGCGGAAATGATCGAACCGGGCCAGGCCAATTTCATCGCTCGCGATGCACTTCTGCAGTTTCTTCGCGACAACGGGGAAGTTGCCCTGCGGGTGGCCGAGCAGCTGAGCCGCAACTACTATGTGGCCTACGAGGGAATTCGTACTCTGGGACTGACCAGTTCCCCTGCGGAGAAATTCGCGAAACTACTGCTTTCGTGGGAATCAGGGAAGACCAATGGCCAGGCCCATATCAGGTTGACCCTCACGCATGTAGAAATCGCGGAAATGATTGGCACCACGCGCGAGACTGTCAGCCGCCTATTCTCCGACTTTAAGAAGAAGCAGTTGCTGCAGATCAAAGGCTCCAGCTTAATGATTCGCAACAAGCCCGCCCTCGAGAAAATGGTCCACTCGTAACCAAAGCAAGAACGGACACGAATTTCACGGATCCCACCGATAAAGCGTAGCTTGTTTTTTTGGTGCGGGCGCACTGGTTGCACAAGTTGGGCTGCAGCTTGAGGACCCTGAGCTTGACGTTTTTGCTTGGGAGAGATAATGCCCCAGTATCAATCCCTGGGAGGGTAAGGGCTGACACTGCCGCCGACATCGCCGTCTTTGCCCATGCGCGTCTTCGCGAAACTATTTTCCCCAAGCCGAAATGCCAAGTCTGGAGATCTTCCCTCGATCGACAGCAGGTCTCGCGTTAGTATTTCATCCTCGGTTATTGGCGTTGGAGGTCGTGCTACCGGTGGCGCCGGGGTTTCCTGGGACGAGACGTGGCTTCCACAGTAGTGACAAAAATGAGCGCCGCCGTTAATCTTTGTTCCGCAATTACAGCAGTACATATCCCAGCCGCCGGACATCGTACCATGCGCGCTCTTAGATTCGTTAGGGCAGCATTGGGGCGGATCTGCTAGGCCAGATTTAGTGCCCCGGTCAGTGCGTCTTTTCCATCGCTATCGCGCGAGGGAACAGAATATTGTTTTCCAGGTGAATATGCTGGTGAAGATCGGCTTCAAAGTATGCCAGCGCCTTGTACAGCGTTTGGTAGCTGATACACGCGTTGCCTGGGGCCGTATAACCACAGCTGGCCTCGCGTATGTCGCGCAGTGCGTTCCCAGCGGAGTCGTGCTCGTGTTCCATCATGGAGACTGGGTTTTGGACGCTGCCAAATGGCGAAGGCAATACGGGTTCATTTTGAATGACGGCTTCTTCCATCCTGGCGATGTAGGGGAATAGAACCCGCTCTTCTTTCATCATGTGTGTCGTCAGCTCCTGAACCAGGGTCTGGAAGGTGGCCCGGACCTGTTGCAGTTCGGGATGGCTCTTCCCATGGACGGAGCAAACTTTATCCAGGAGAGGAACGAGGCGCGCCATTTCCTCGCGTGTGTATTTATGGTGCCCGTTCTTAATGTGTGCAATCAAATCAGCGAGGGGTTCAATCTGCCAGTTCCGGTTTTTTTGGGCGGCGTGCGCAGTTTCCTCAGCCATCTCCAACGAGTCGATCACCTGATCGATCGAGAGATTCGAGGCTCGGCAGGCTTCTTCCAGCGACTTGTTGCCTCCGCAACAATAGTCAATGCCCAGCTTTTCAAAGACTCTCGTGGCGGTTGCATTCTCCAGCGCCAATTCACGAACGGTTTTTTCGGCGGTCATGTTCATTGCATTTCTCCTCACGACGCAGCTCAATACCTGCGGGCCGCGCTTGATGTTCTGAAGTTAAAGGAGGTAGGGACCGTTGCCGATGACTTTTGTCACGAAGGACAAGTCGGGCTGGAAAGTTCAGATCCGAAGGGATCGGAAGAAGGTGGGTATGGCTCCGAACTATTCCGGTGAATCCGTTTCAGCTTCCAGCGCCTTCAGATTGGAGATCGTCACCGTCCGCCCATCGATCTGAAGCATCCCCTCTGCCTGGAGGCGGGAGAGATTGCGGGAAACCAGCTCGCGGACCGTGCCAATATGCGACGCCAATTCCTGATTGCTGGCGGGCAGTGTGATTTCCACGCCTGCGGCGGAGCGTTTGCCTTCCTTCTGGGCGAGACGCAAGAGGAACGAAGCCAGCCGGTGACGCACTGTAGTGAAAGAGAGTTCTTCAATGATCCCAACCAGTCGGCGTAAGCGAGAACCAACCACCCGCAATACCTTCAGCGCCACCTGAGGATGTGCCAGGCATAATGCCTGAAAATCCTGCTTGCTGACGAAAAGCAGCTTGGCCTCATCAATCGCTGTTACGGACGCGGGATAATTCCCGCCATCGAAGACCGGAAGTTCGGCAATGGAACTGCCCGGACCATCAATACTGAGCACCTGTTCCCGTCCATTAGCTGAACTTTTGAAGATTCGGACATGGCCGGACTCGACGACATAAAGTCCAGAGCAAGGCTCACCCTCCCCGAACACGCTCTGCCCCGCTGAATAACTGCGCGGCACAGCACGTTGCGCGAGAAAGCTCAATTCACCTTCCGTCAGGCCGGAGAAGATCGGGACGTTCGCAAGGATTTGACCCGTGGTGAACTCGGTCGCCATCACGACGGCTATTGTACTGGAGCGTTGGGGCGGGAAATTGAGGTATCGGGTCGACAGATGGTCAACACTGCATTTGCCTAGAATCCGAAGAGATCCCTTTCTTGACCGCTAGCGTCCAAGTTCACTGCTTCGTGACATAAGTCATCGTCGAGGCCTCTGATGCCCAGTATTCTGCGATGGAAGAAGCAAACACGCGATAGCTTCGTTTACAGGCGTGGTGGATGGTGTTTGCTTAGACGGTTCGAGCGTGTGAGCAATTCTGCACAGAATGGCACGAACTGATATGCCAAAGTGGCAGACTCGCGAGAATGTCGAACGCCCTTAAGGAGAGTTACGTTTATGCCTTACAGGAAACTATGGATCGCGCTGGGCGTGGTGATGTTCGTCTCGTTCGCGGTGCTCGGAGGTGTTGGCTACAAGGGAATCAGCAACGGGCCACCTACACCGAGCAAAGTGGTAACTGTCGATGGACGGGTACTATTCACGGGCGAAACGATTCGCAACGGCCAAAACGTCTGGCAATCAACCGGCGGGCAAGAGATTGGGACGATCTGGGGACATGGGGCCTATGTCGCCCCTGACTGGAGCGCCGATTATCTGCACCGGCAGTCAGTCACCGTTCTCGACCGTTGGGCGCGAGCGGAAGGATTCGCTAACTACGCCGCTATGTCTGCCGAACAGCGAGCAGGGTTACAGGGTCGCCTCACCGAAGTCACGCGGCATAATTCATACGATCCAGCAACTGGCATCATCGTGCTCGATAACGACCGCGCCGCTGCATTCGATGAACTCGCAGCTTATTATGCCGACGTCTATGGCAAGGGACGCAGCGAGTATGCCATACCCGCCGGTGCGTTGACCGATGTCACGAAACAGCGCGAAATGGCGACCTTTTTTTGGTGGACGGCATGGGCGGCGAGCACGAATCGCCCAGGACAGGACGTCACCTACACGCAGAATTGGCCGCACGAAGAACTAATCGGTAATCGTCCAACCCCAGGAACCGTCGTTTGGAGCGTCATTAGTTTTGTGCTCCTGCTGGCAGCTGTAGGCGGCATGGTCTGGTACTTCGCTTCGCAGGATCACCAACCGTCCGTAGGCATGGTGCCTCGCCGCGATCCGCTTCTGGGTATGAGCCCGACGCCTTCGCAGAGGGCTACCGTCAAGTACTTCTTCGTGGTGGCTGCGTTATGGGTGATCCAGGTCGCACTTGGCGCAATCGTCGCCCACTACGCCGTCGAAGGGAGCGGGTTTTACGGCGTTCCGCTCGCGAAATGGTTGCCCTATTCGGTGGCGCGCACCTGGCATCTCCAAATCGGTATTTTCTGGATTGCCACCTCATGGCTCGCGACAGGGTTGTACATTGTGCCCGCGGTGAGCGGCGCCGAGCCGAAAGGGCAGAGGCTGGGCGTGAACGTACTCTTTGTCGCGCTCGTCGCGGTCGTCGTCGGTTCGCTGGTTGGCGAATGGATGGGCATCGAGCAGAAGCTCGGCAACCTTTGGTTTTGGCTGGGAGCGCAAGGGTACGAATACGTCGACCTCGGACGATTGTGGCAAATCCTGCTATTTCTAGGTCTTACTTTCTGGCTATGGTTGATGTGGCGGGGAATTAAGCCAGCACTGGCGCGCCGCGACGAGAACTATTCGTTGCTGATGTTGTTCTTGATATCGAGTATCGCCATTCCTCTCTTCTACGCTGCCGGCTTGATGTATGGACAGCACAGCCCGTTGATCACCGCTGAATACTGGCGCTGGTGGGTCGTCCACCTCTGGGTTGAAGGCTTCTTTGAAGTATTCGCAACCGTGGTGATTGCTTTTCTTCTGACGCGGCTCAAACTTCTGTCGGTTTCGACCGCCACGCGTTCAGTCTTATTTTCCACCACGATCTACCTCTCGGGCGGCATCATCGGAACCTTCCACCACCTGTATTTCACGGGGATGCCCAACTCTGTCTTAGCGCTCGGAGCAGTGTTTAGCGCGTTGGAAGTTGTGCCGTTGGTGCTGATTGGCTTTGAGGCTTGGGAAAACATTCGTCTGTCGCAGGGAAGGGCTGACAGTCCATGGATCAGCGCCTACAAGTGGCCAATCTATTTCTTTGTGGCCGTTGCGTTCTGGAATTTTGTAGGCGCGGGGCTGTTCGGCTTCATGATCAATCCTCCCATCGCGCTATACTATGTGCAGGGACTAAATTTGACTCCGGTACACGGCCACGCCGCCCTGTTCGGGGTCTATGGCATGTTGGGCCTTGGCTTGATGTTGTTCTGCCTCCGCGCTCTGCGGCCCGGGCTGATGTGGAAAGACCGACCGTTGGCGATCGCATTCTGGTCGCTCAATATCGGTCTAGCCCTAATGATCCTGCTCAGCATGCTGCCCGTCGGCCTGCTACAGGCTTGGGCGTCGGTCGAGTACGGCACATGGTACGCGCGCTCGGCGGAGTTTATGCAAACGCCACTGGTGAATCGTCTTCGCTGGATGCGCATGTTCGGCGACACGCTTTTCGCCTTCGGGGCTCTGGTGCTTGGATGGTTTGTCCTAGGACTCGTTACTGGACACTCTTTTGACCACACGGCAACGCTCGACGAGGGAGCATATTCCCCGCGTCCGGTTGGAGTGAGGGTTGAAGATAAGCTTACAGTGGGCGATTGATTCTGCACGCTTACGTCAGTGCAGACCGACTCCCGGATTGTCGGCCAACCTTACGGTAATGCGATTCGGGAAGGCAGGCGCGCGGTTCGCGGCGACACGCTGGCGAACTATCGCGCCTATCCAATTGCTTTCGCCGTTCCTCTGCTAGTAGTCCTCGCCCTTTTCGGGATTCTCCATTTCTCGAGAAAATATCAGGTCCGCATGGCCTTCGCTTCATCCTGCGTCTATCTGGCAGTGATGCTGGTGGTCGCCGCCATTGCTCTTTATCTCCGGCTTCTGCCCTCGAGCACAGACCCCGCTCGCGACATCACCATTGCCAAGGCGCTTTCCGGGCCATACGCATTGCGCGTTGGACTCATCTGGTGGTCTTTCGGAATGCTGCTGGCCCTGACCTACTTCGTCGTTATCTACCGGATGTTCCGCGGCAAGGTCTCACTCGACGGCGTGGGTTACGGTCACTGAAACGAAGAACCGAATTTCCCAGATTGGCAGACGTCTACGCCCTTCGAGTCAAGTGCAGCGAATCACACGGTTGTGTATCCGAGGTCACTGACGTCTGACAGTCGCGCGCATAGTATCTAGCCGTTGCATGATGCAGGCCGCGACCGCTGGGCATCGGACCTCCCCAAATCGCACGAATCTACCGTGCTGGGCTCGAGGCAGCACTTGCGGGCGGCTCAATCACAACAAAAAAGGAGGATCTATCATGTTTGCTCGTATTCTTGAATTCACCCCGAAAGCTGAAAAGAAAGAAGAGCTATTTAAGGTCGTTCGTAACGAAGTCCTGCCGATCCTGAAAAAGCAGCCGGGCTTCTTGGAAATCCTGCCGTTCCTGCCCGAGTCCGTCACCGAGAAGACCATTACCGTCACTCTGTGGGCTGAGAAGCGGGACGCAGAGCGCTATGAGCGCGAAGTGTATCCGAAGGTAGCTGAGATCGTGAAGCCATATCTGACCACGGCCATCACCTTCAAGCACTATGTGGTCGAGACGTCGGTCTGCCCGAACTTCATGCAGGCCCTCACGGCCTGAGGAAGATTTCAGCACCTAACGAACCGGAGCAGATCCAGGCTCCGGTTTTTTCTTTTCGGCGTACGGAGCACCGGCCTCAGTCACACCTAGCTGTGATTCCGCTCACTGAAATCCGCGAGGTTGAAACGACTAAATAGTAGGTGCCCGAAAATAGCGTTCGAGAGAAGGCACAAGAATGGAGAACGAAATGGCCTCACAAGTCACAGTAAACAATGGTCTGTCTAGCCTTGTGCAGCGATATCAGGTCTGTTGGGAAGTTTGGCCCGAGCACTTGCCCGTAGGCCAGGCAGTCAGACAGGTCGGCTTCGAAGTTGAGCTCTCAGGCAGCGACAAGTGCATAGAGTTCAATCCGACCTGTCCCGAATGTTTGCGGATTCGGTCGGCGTTGGAAACGATTGCAACCTGGATTTTTGAAAGAGATGAAAACGTGAGGCTCGAATTCAGCCACCACGGTCAAAGCATTAGCTACTGCGCTGCCCGCGGGAACCGTCCTGACGTGACCCTGACAATCAGAATTCTCCATCGCACAGGTTTTAATGCTCCAGTGGACCGATGTGAAATCAGCTACTTGGAAAGAATAAAGAACCGGCTTCTTCAGCTTGGTGTCTGCGAGGGCCACTGGACTCGTGTTTCAGATCATCAGAGCGAGGCCTTAGCAGCCGCCTAGTCGAAAGATTGCAAGCCCAATTGGGAGACCAGTTCCAGAGTTCGGTTCGAGTGATGTATTGAATTGCTTCCCGAACGACTTTTTGCTGGGCTGCGAGTGCGCACTCTGAATCGGGGCGTCAATTTTCCACTTGCTTTCGCACGCCGCGAGCAAAAGGGGGTATACATCCATGGACTTACCACATCGGAACGATCGCGCAGCCTGGCTCCGAGGACCGTCAGGCAAATGCTCGGAGCTTCCCGCCAACCTGAAACGTCCTTGGCGATTGATTTTGTCGGGTGCGCCGGGCGTTGGCAAAGGCACGCAAGCCGCATTGCTGGCACAGCGCTTAGGCGCATGCCATCTTTCGACCGGCGACGTTTTTCGCGAGGCCAAATCTCGCAATACGCGCGAACAGACTCTGGCCATGTCCACGGCGCTGAATTTCATGACCCATGGTTCATTGGTTCCTGATGCGATCGTTTGGCAATTGATTCGCGAACGCGCTGGTTGCCTGCGGTGCCCGGGTGGTTTCATCCTCGATGGATTCCCTCGCACACTGGCGCAGGCCGGAGCGCTGAAGCTGCTACTCGAAAGCGAAGGACTGGCACTCGATGCTGTTGTGAATTATGAACTGCCGACCACAGAAATCGTTTCGCGCCTGAGCGGGCGCCGGACGTGCGCAAACTGCAAAGCGGTTTTTCATCTCACCGCACAGCCGTCACATTTCCCCGGTGTGTGCGACCATTGCAGCGGCGTCTTATATCAGCGCGAAGACGACCGGCCAGAATCGATCGCCGTGCGCTTGGAAGCCTACGAGCGCAGCACAGCGCCCCTGATCGAGTTCTACCGGAGGGCCGGACTACTCACGATGGTGATTGCGACAGGAGAACCTGAGCAGATTTGCGCACGCACCTTCGCGGCACTTGAGATGCGGCCACAAATTAGGGTCCCTGAACGGCAGGCTGCGAACACGGCAATGGTCGCGCCTTAGCGATTACGTGTGCGCTTCTCTGAAACTCTGCAGGCAACGCCGCACGGATTCGAGTTCTCCGAAGCGGCTGCCTTCCTGCTTCGACAGGGAATATTCGCCTGCCGAATTGGAAGACCAGCGCATGAGGATTTGTTGGTTCCGGCAACTCTTGCAGAGCATTTCGCACTGTCCCGTCCGAGCCGATCCACCTTTCGAGCCGAAGCCAAGTACACTCAAACCGAGCTTTCCGTTGCTGCTGATGACCGAGTCTTTGGAGTTCATCGCGTTCCCGGCGTTCCGTTCATTTGTTTTACCTGCCAGCCTGCGTCGCGGCGTCTTCAACCCACTTCCCGAGATTAGTACAACGTCTTGATAAATTACAGCTTGCCCCCGCATAATTTTTCGGCTTGCCAAGCCGGGCCTCAAAGTCGCATTTGTTCCTACTTCGCAAGCGTGCGAATGTAAGCGATTACTTGATCCACCTGCGAATCGGAGAGTTTACCCTTAAAGGCTGGCATTTTATTCTTGCCGTTGGTGATGACCACCTTAAGATCGGCATCGGGTAGCTTTTGGACGTCCGGCGAATGGAAGTCGGCAATCTATGCTTTCACCGATGGAGGTCTTGCCAGAGCCGTCTGGGCCGTGACAGATGCTGCACTTGGAAACATAAATCTCTTTGCCCAGGGTTTTGGGCAGCGGCAATTGAGGTCAATGCAACAATGCAAGTAGTGCAATCGTGATCTGCGCCTTCATGTCTCATCCTCCGATTTGAATTTGTTGAACCTTTGCAATAAGCGGCCCACCATCATAATCGCGATGCTCTTTCAGATTTTTGTGCTGCCCTTGTTCGCAGAAGGCGCGTTGTCGCCCGCCGATGACGTGCTCGATCTCGCGGTCGCAGCCATCTTGGTGCGATTGGTCGGCTGGCATTGGGAATTCCGCCAGCTTTCATTGGCGAACTCATACCCGGTGTCGACCTGGTTCCGTTTTGGACGTTTGCAGTCATGAACGTGTATCGGAAACGGAAGCAGATGGCGGTCATGGAAGAAGAAGCGCGTGAAGAGCCTTCGGTCATAGAAGGTGAGTACCGCTAGTGCTGGGAGCGGCAACAGACGCCGTAGCTCTGCCACAGCCGAAACCATGGGCTGGAGGCGAGCAGGTCGTCGTGTCTTCGATTCGCAGCCGCGAGGTCGCTCGGGCTCAGCGGTCTAGTGTCCGGCACCGCGAAGATGCGCTCTAACCCCTCGATTTCGGAAATGATCTGCTCAACGTCCATTGGCCCGACAGTATAGCGTGCCTTTGCAGCCCACGTTCCATGGAGCTACTTTTCGATATCAAAGTAAATCTTCGTTGTGGCTCGGTATTGGGCTATCTTCTTACCGTCTAGTTCCATCTCGAATTCGGCCACTCGCGCCCACTTCAGCCCTCGGACCGTCTTTGCCGCTTCGGCCACCGCGTTTTCCGCTGCCTTTGCAAAGCTCTCTTTGGAGGTTCCGACTACCTCAATAACCTTTTGCGTCATGTTCGTTCTCCTTTCACTCGCTTGTGGATTGTACCGCCGGATTCAGCCATCGGCTGCCCCGTGTCCGTGTGGCGGGCCCCTTTGTACATCCCCGAGGCGTACCATTTTGGTATGCACCGACTAGGCCACGAAGGTGTCGCTCCCGTCTCTTCTGATAGCTCGGTATTCTTGGAGCTGTTCTTGCGGCAAGAGCCGGACGAAGATGAAGAGGATGATGAAGACGAAGGCGACCGCAAAGAAGAAGATGGTGATGAAGGCACAGATGACGGCTACTCGCAGCAACCAGCGGGCAGGGACCAGTCATCGGAGGGAACACCGATGGACTTGCGTCTAAGTCCATCTCTTGCGTGGGGCCTGGTGCTGAATCTCGTTGCTTAGGGCTGGGGAAAGACGTAGGGGCAAAAAAATCTCCCGCAAATGTCCGTGGCACATTCCGCCAGCTAGGGCCACACCTGCTATACTAACGATTGGGGCGGTTACGCTTTTCTCCTCTTTCAGGTCTTCTGACCTAAGCCAGTCCATCTGAAGTACTCCCACACCTTAGGCTTTTCAACGAGTTATCGCCTGCCCATCCATTTTGGTGCAGGCACTCGCCAAGAAGGGTCGCTTTCATGATCGCAACCAGTATTTCCTTCGGACTGCTGATCGTGCTGTTCACGATTTTGTCGCTCCACTGGATTCGGAGGCTGAAACCGCATGCAGCTGGGTTTCAATCACAAAGGATGTGCCCGTCTTGCGGATTGATAACCTCTCGACTACCTCGTTGCTTAGAATGCGGCGTAGCCAGCTTCTTAAAGCGGTAAGTGTGATGATGTAAAAATAAACGCCGTCATTCTGACCATTCTCCCAGCCCTTGCACGCTGAGGACATAATTTATGAAAACCATCAAGTTTGTGGTGAAAGTGAACCGTAGCACTCGCGCTCCTGAATATGTTCAGCGCGTTGATCCGACTCCTCTCCTCATGACAACCAATCCCAAGCTCGCATTGCTCATGGGCAGGCTCACGGCGGAAGGCGCTATCGAATCACTCGGAAACTCCCGGTGTATCCCGGAGTTGTTGTCAGTGCCAGTTGCGTAGCATTCATACTGAGGATGGTTCCCGACGACGGTGCCCGGGGTGCTCACGGATTTACTGCAAACGGCCCGTCCCCATTTGCCCAAGATTCGCCTTAACGATCTGAATCAGGACGCGAAGTTCGCCCGCTTAGCCCAGTAGGCTACCCTGCACTTTGCTAGACGTTCAATCTCCAATATCCGTGCAACGGGGCACGTTGCACTTTCTGCTCATTCAACAGTAGATTCAACGCCGTCACGACCGCGTCAGGACGTTTACGAAGCTCTTCTGCTAGGTCCCGCTCACTGACGACCACGTCTCCCGTGGGATAACGTTGGTGAACATCACGTGCGTAGGTCGAGATTCTTTCTGTGAGGGCCAGGAGTCCTCTTTCCTTCTTCCGCACCGCTCGCCTGGTTCGTGACTTTTCTGTTTCGAAAGCTCGCACGCAGATCGCCACGATCGCGAGCGCGGAGACGATGAGGATTATCCACCAGCGTAGCGGGACGGAAGACAGAACACCTGAGACGACATTCATGATTGCACTACTCAGCAGAACGACATCACTAGCGCAGGATACCCGCTCATCTCCGCTCCACGAAGATTACAGAAGTCGTACGTCCCGGCAGGACTTGGGCCGGACGACTGCTGGCATCGAATCCTGTCGCGATCAGGATGACATCTCCCTTGGTGCGGGGCTGCGCCTTGACCCCCAGCAGTCTGTGTGGCGGCCGATTCGCATTCCCCGTTCAATGGAAATGCGCGGAGTACCATTTGGTATGCACCGAATGCCCGACGAAGAAGTAGCGTACGACCTGTCTGACGTCTTAGTAGTCTTGGAGCTGTTCCTGCGGCAAGAGCCGGACGAGGACGAAGATGAAGAGGACGACCGGAAAGACAACGATGACGATGATGATGAAGGCGACGGCTACTCGGAGTGAGCGCCGTGCCGGTCAACGATGAATCGTGAGCGTTTCGCCATATATTTCGCAGCCGCATTCGCAACGTGGCTGTTCTGGTGGAGGACTCGCCGCATCGGCCATTATGCCTGCATCCAAAAGGAGAATGTCACAGGCCTGCTGAGCACGTTGCGGGTGCTGCTCTGCGCTCGTGCCTATGGGTTGTGCCAATCTGTTGCAGCTCAAGAATGTGCGTGGGACACGCCAGAGTCCGGCAAAGAAGTCCGGACTCCGCCCTCTTAAGCGGAGGCTGGCGGTAGCGGTGGATCGTGGCGGCTCAGGTTTGTGCAAAAGTGACCATTCCCATGGGCGGCTTTGCGACTACAGTGAGTGTTGTCGCAGAGCCCTTCACGGTACAAACAGGAGAAGCCAGTGTCAAAACACGATTCGGTCACCAAACGCAAACGACGCCCCAAGTCGGACAAACGGGTAGACTACACCGCACGGACCATGGCGGTCATCAAGCAACACTCGGAAGCAGCGAAGCTGAGTGAATCTCAGAGGGCGCTGCCAAAAAGCGCGTAATTGGTGCCCCCATTTTCAAGGCAATGCCCCGCCTCGTGACGAGGTAAATCGAAAAGCTTCCCACCCAATGCCCGCCCAGGCATTCCGACGCTAGAATGTGGATTGATGTTTAAGGTAGCCAGCTGGAATTTCATCGGACGTGGGCAGATGACAGTTAGCAGCAGCAACCGCTCGCAGCTTCGTGGCATGGTGCGTGCATCCCTGACTTGTTTCGCCAACCTGGTGCGCATTTCCGCAATAGCCCGTTGGAGCCATTCCCATGCTGCCAATCTCCACGTACGGTGGTTGTGAGCAGACTTCGGGGGAGGGCTGTTCGATTCGAGCGTCCCGTGACTCAACCGAGTCTGGGGCGCTTTCGTTTGTTTGCAGAAGCCGCCAGAGAGTGATCGATTCTGACCAGTCGTGAATTGGAATTTCCGCGTATCGTGTGGCATATGTGGATGGAGAGAGAACGGCCCGCGAACCTGCGGCCTTCCTTGCTTATTGCCAATCTCGTATGCTCGTACCCTAGAGGCGAATCCTATGCCAGATGAATTACCCACTCGAATGACTAATGATCCGAAAAAGAAGCCTGCCGCCCAACAATCGAGCGATCAAGATAAGGACAAGGGTGCCATGGAGCAGGACCAGAACAATGAAGGTGGCAATACCAGTATGCAGGGCCAACTTGGCCACCGAGATGCGAATGTAGAGTTGAAGAATGCCGATTCTGACTTGCCCGGTTGAGTTTGTGTCTTGAGCCAAGCACTTACATCTGGGCTTCTGCGCAACCATTGCCAAACTGCAGCTACGGGCGCAGCGGTGCAGTTTGAAATCAACAGCTCTAGATTTTCTTAAGCCACGGTTTATGCAGTCTTGTGCGGCCATAGCTGTCCCACTTCACTACCGCGTCTTCTTCATTCGTCCGCTCAACTCTGCCCAATTTCCCCGTCGGCTTTCCGAAATTGCCGAAGCTCTCGACGCGATCTCCGGCATTCAGTTCCGACTCCGGCGGAAAGGGCTGGACGAGCGAGGGATTTCTTGCACGATCTGAGTCAGGCGTCGCGCCGGGGTATGGCACAGGTGGTTGCGGAGCCTTGCGCAACTTCGGTATGGGCTTGTTTGCGATATGGGTCATATGCCATTGTTTCTTTCCAAGAGGCGAGCGCCCTTTGCTGCCGTGGTTCAGCTTTCATGATTTTGGACTCGGATCGGCGTAGATAATGGGCTCCATTCAGAGAAACAGTAAAAATCTGAACTTCACTGCCTTAGGCCCTCCACCGATCTCTGACACTGTTCGTCTCCGTTAGTCCAACCCTCCGACCGCGTAAAAAGGATACGTCTCCACAGTGGACATTCTACGTTTCGCAGATCGGTACGGACTGTTCAAAACTGCTCGGTATGGAAACGATTCAGGCTGTCAAGCCCTGACACCTGTCCGCAGCGGCAAGTTCTAATCGTGGAGAACGATGTTGAGAAGTGAACTGTGAACACGATACTTCTCTCAACGGCGGACGTATTGGTCAAGGAATTCGAAAACATCTGCCTCCCATTCAGCGACCGCCGTGTACACGAAATTGTGCCCGTCATCCGCCGTCCTACCGACGGGAGGATAAATCTTCAGAACGTGCGGCTTGCTGAGCCTCGCCAGTTCGTCAGCCATCGCCTTGCCGGGTGCTGTGGAGTAGTCGTTCTCCGCATGAAGCAGCATAATGGGGACGGCTGTCTTTCGCACTGCCGTCAGCATGCGCTCACGTACCTCGGATGAACTCTCCCAAGAACCAGCAGCAGCGGAGAAAGTGACGGCAGCTCGCAAGGTACTATCACGCTCTGCTGCGAGGAGGGCGAGTTGACCACCGAACGAGTGCCCTACGACCGCAATGCGGCGGGAATCGACTCCGGGTAGGCTTTTCAAGAACGACAAGCCTGCGGTGACATCGTCGAGATGATCCGTTGTCAGTAAAACGAACTGCAAACGCTTACGAGCTTCCTCTCCCTTGGTATCCTTTTCCCGCTCCAATACGTCCTGCATAAAGGGTCCTTGGTCAGCGGAAAGTCCCTGTCCTCGCCGGAACAGATACAGGAAAGCGTACCCATGTTTGATGAAGGTCGGCGCGAGTCTCTGGGCTGCTTCAGTGATCTGAAATCCGCCGGTATGCGAGGCATCGGTGCTGCCAGAGCCATGAACGAAAAGGACGGCGGGAGATGGAGCCGATCCAGCAGGTCTCCAGAGGTAGCCTTTAAGGCGCAGATTGCCACTGACGTGACCGGCGAAATTTGTACCAGGTGGAATGAGAGAGAATCCACTTGGAGGAAAAGCGGGTCATGCCCATCCAGAGGTATAAGCCAGAGCAAA
>JAYTFR010000042.1:0-120277 GCA_043734125.1 Acidobacteriota bacterium
TTTGCTCTGGCTTATACCTCTGGATGGGCATGACCCGCTTTTCCTCCAAGTGGATTCTCTCTCATTCCACCTGGTACAAATTTCGCCGGTCACGTCACCAGTCTCCCGCTGATCGATCATGTCCGCGTTCCGCTTGAACTCTGGCGTCAGAAGTGCGGCGGCCCTTCTCAGGGATGGCTGTTCCAAACAAAGTCAGGGCGACCTCAGAGTCTACGGGACGTGGTTAGAAACAGGATCGTACCGACACTGAGAGCGAAGAAGATTC
Source organism: Acidobacteriota bacterium (assembly GCA_043734125.1). Classification (GTDB taxonomy): domain Bacteria; phylum Acidobacteriota; class Terriglobia; order Terriglobales; family Acidobacteriaceae; genus Gp1-AA145. The sequence goes on from JAYTFR010000042.1 coordinate 266, forward strand.
GATGGAAATCGCTCTATGCTGGCAGACGCGGCGCAGGAACTGCTGTCATCGATCTGACGAATGGCAATTACGCAGGCGCTCAGGACTCCTCCGCCATAAGCACATGAGTTTGACGCTCCAGTTCTACAAGAAGCAGACGGAGACCTCCTTGCAGCGAGGGATTGATGCGATCACAAGCGCTTTGGGGCAGAAGGCCTTGAAGGCGGGGGAGGGGCAGTAGGTATTGACCTTGAGTCCGCAGGATTGGTGCAATTCGCGGACGACGCACGCCCGCTAACGTGCACAAGAGTAGGCGAGCCATGGTGCGTGCGATTGATACGGTTTTCATCGATGCCATCCTGGGCGGGCTGCTGCGGGAACTCGGACTGCCCGAGACGTTCCCGCTCATCAAACTCGGCAGGGTTGCGGGATCGCGAGCCGCTGAACTGAGTACCGGGGGCATTGAGAAGGAAGTCAGGCGACTTTCGAACAGGGAAACAGGTCTTGATTTCGGAAGGGAGCAGACAGGTTTTCAGCGCACCTTATCAATCTTTCAATAGCGGTATCAGGACACTCGCAACCCAGCTCTCATCGGTATACGCAGGAACATTCTTGAACAATACCCACTCTTCGACGCGGCTGGACTGATCGCCAGGTCCAAGAACACCGTAGGGCCCGGGTGTTTCCAATTCGACGAACTCCGGTTGCACATAAAGTTCGATATTAGAATCAAGGTCCGTATACGGTACTCCAGCTTTCCAAGTTGTTCTTTTGATGAATACGTGGTCTGCCCTCGTGTAGGCAACCCACCCGTCCGGGTTGTGAACTCCAATCTTCTGCGTCACAGGAGTACCGCGGAAATTGATCTGCGCGATCAATTCGACGCGCCCGCTTCCCAGGTACAGCCGAGGATCAGTTAAGTTCGTGCCTGGCCATAGTGCAAGGGAGGAGTGAGGTTGACAGCTTTCCTCGTCAGCCCCTCGCCCCGGCAATAGCGGCGCGATCGCCCTTCCACCCGCACGGAGCATCGTTATCGCCCACAGACTGCCAGTAAACTTACCGGCACCGCAATTTGTAACTCGATGGTTCACGCGTACGCGTGAACCAGACTCATCGAAGTCGATTTCTATCTCTTTCTGCAAGCGCGTGCCGGTCTTGTCTATTCTCGATAGGTGCAGTAAATCTGGCGTGTTTCGTTCCGATGTTCACTTCCACTGGATGATTGTCCGGGAAAAATGTTCGGCGCCTTCTGGAGCCAACCAGAGGCGGTGTCCACCATAGAGTCTTTTGTCCGCCCCCCCATCTTGCCCCATTCCTCAGGTAACTCGCAGAATTCGTTCCCCCATGAAATCCATACGCCAGAATCCGCGGACCGACAGTCTGCCGTGACGACGAATTCGACGGTGTGGTTTGAAATGCGGTATGCATTTTTCCATCCCCGATACACTACTCGTTCCACTTGCATCTTCTTGTCCCCCGGCTCTACACAGGGCGCCTCCCTAGAGGTTCGATTTGACCCATTGGTCAACACGATCTGCTGCCTTCTCCAGATTTTCGTAGGACGTTGCAATACTGAACCGCAAGTACCCCTCGCCGAACTCTCCAAAGGCGGTTCCGGATAGTGCGGCTACTCCGGCGTGCTCCAAGAGGGCATCCGCCAGCTTCTGCGACGACCAGTGGGTCGCCTTGATGTTCGGGAAAGTGTAGAACGCACCCTTTGGCACACGACAGGAGAAGCCTTTCACTTGGTTGATGCGCGCTACAAACATATCCCGGCGCCGCTTGAACTCGGCGTTCATCCTGTCAACCGATGACTGCTCGCCGTTGAGCGCTTCGATGCCAGCGATCTGGGTGAAACTTGCTGTACAAGAGTTGGAATTCGTCATCAGACGAGAAACATGCGCGGCAAGGTCAGCCCGCATCACACCATAACCCATGCGCCATCCCGTCATCGCGTATGTCTTGGAAAAACCGTCCAGCAAGATCGTGCGCTGTTTCCAGTCGTCAAGCGACATGAGGGAATAATGCTGGCCTTCGAAGATGAGGCGGCTATAGATCTCGTCGGAAAGAACCATGATGTCGCGATCGCCAATAGCCGCCGCAACATCGAGAATATCTTTTTGGGTTAGCATGCTCCCGGTGGGGTTCTGAGGCGAGTTCAAGATGATCAACTTTGTGCGGTCGCTGATCAAGTCGCACAACTCATTTGGGTCGAGGCGGAAATCCATTTCTTCGCGCAACCTAATCGGTACGGGTTTCGCGCCCACGAAATTAATCATAGACTCGTAAATCGGAAAACCGGGGTTCGGATAAATAACCTCATCACCACGTCCAACCAAAGCCAGCATTGTAAAAAAAATGATGGGCTTCCCACCCGGAACTACGACGACTTCCTCCGGCAAGACTTCCACCTTGCGAGTGCGCTTGACGTAACCTGCAATCACTTCGCGCAGGTCAGGCAATCCAGCCGCAGGCCCATAGTGAGTCCATCCGCTATGCAATGCGTCAGTGGCAGCTCGGATGATGTTGGCAGGCGTCTCGAAATCCGGCTCGCCAATTTCAAGGTGAATGACGTTCTTCCCCCGCTGCTCCAGAGCACGAGCGCGAACCAAGACCTCGAATGCAGTCTCAGTCCCCAGTCGAGCCATCCGCTTCGCTAGGCGCAGTTCGCGTTTCGTCTCGTCCATAATTTCCCAGAATGGAACCTACGGCGTAAGCTGAAGGCATACCGATATCCGCGGGCACCGCTTCTCCCAGGTGATTGTCGCTCTTGGCCGAGAGCTGCGACCTGAAAGCGGTTGATCGGGCAGCAGCTCGATTGTCATGAAGACTGCCGTTTCAATGCCCCCGCCCAGCTGAGGCTTGCAAGGAGTAAGCGGACATGTTGCGAGGAACTCCTGGATTTGGCTGCGAAGCGGGATGTGTAGTATCTCGTCACTCCGGCATTGGGAATCTGCATTTATCCGTGTGAGGCTTCGTGGTTCCGGCCCTTTACATCGCCGGCTGTGCCGCAGGTGCCGGGTTGAGCATAAGGGCGCGGAGTTTCTTAGTTGCCTTCTTGTCTACAAGCCTTTTTTCGAAATCGATCACAACTCCGTAAATTTCGCGTGCCCTTTGCAGGCTGACCTTGCTCTCGATTACGTCAGTTAGGACTTTCTCGGGATCACGGTCGGTCGCGGGTCCATAGCCACCGCCCCCTGGGGTCCGGTAGCTGATCACCGAGTCTGGCGGGAGGCGGAGCGTGATCTTTGAAGGCAGCTCCTTAGTCTCGCCTCCAGGATTCAAAATGTACTTCGAAGGGGCGCCGCTACCACCTCCAAACAGCCCCCACGGCGGAAATTTGCGGCTGTCCGAGAAGATAGTAAGGGTAGACTCGTGGTCGCGAAACTTCCAGTCTCTTCGCACGCCCAAGCCGCCACGATAGCGTCCGGCCCCATCGGAATCGGGGATGAGCTCATACCTGGTAATCATGAAGGGATAGTTATTCTCTGTCTCCTCGATGGCGGAATTTTCGGTGTTCTGAAAGTGCGCCTGCACGGCATCCATACCGTCTTTGTTCGGCCTCGCTCCGTAGCCGCCACCCAGTGTTTCGAGGAACGTGTAGTACTCGCCGCTGCGCGGATCGCGCCCCCCACAAGCCATGTGACAGTTGATGCTCTTGGTGCAGGCCATCACCTTCAGGGGCATGGCATCGGAGAACAACTTGAATCCAAGATCGCACAAACGCATCGCGACTTCCCATCCACCCACGACACCGGCTGGGTGCCGAGCGTGCACCACGCTCCCTTCCGGCGCATCGACGTGAACCAGTCGGTAAAATCCTTCGTTTGTAGGGACGTCAGGGCTGATCAGGCATTTCACCACGTAAGCGCAAGCGGAGAACGTCTGCGTTAGCGTCGCGTTCATTGGCGACTCACGTTGGGGATCGCTGCCGCTCAGATCGAAGTAAACCTCGCCGCCTTGAATGCGCCCTTTCAGCGCGAGCCGGATAGGACGGTCCGAGACTCCGTCGTCATCACGGAACGCCTCGGCATAGTACTCGCCCTCAGGCAAAGCGCCGATTTGCTGGCGCGACCAGCGCTCGGTGTAGTCAATCAGCTCATCGACAAAGAACGCTACTTGTTCGTCGCCAAACTTGTTAATGATCTCGCCCATGCGTTTCTGCCCCAGCAGGGCAGCGGCGATCTGGGCGCGGAAGTCGCCCGCCGACTGTCTGGGCGAGCGAATGTTTGCGAGAATCAAGTCTAAAATGTCCTCCACGATCTTGCCCCCGGAGACGAGCCTGACGGCGGGGATGATAATCCCTTCCTGGAAGACTTCGGTGGAAATGCAGTAACCGCCCGGTGCATAGCCTCCGATGTCCACGTGGTGAGCAATGGTGGCTGCGTATCCTTGTAGCTTCTGGCCACTGAAGAATGGGGCAATTATTGCCACATCGTTCAGGTGAACTGCGTTGCAGTACGGATTATTCATGACCAGGGCATCACCGGGACCGAGCTTCTCGACCCCGAACTTGTGCACGGCGGAAGGCACCATGCGCGGCATCGACCCCAAGTGCACCGGTTGGGTAAATGACTGGGTAATGAGGCGTAGCTTCGAGTCGAACAGAGCACAGGAGAAATCGGCTCGGGTCTTAATATTCGTTGAATAGGCCGATTTCCGCAGCGCCGCACCCATCTCATCGGCGGCCGCGCCAAACGCGCTACGCATCACCTCGAATTTAATGGGGTCCATCTTCAGCCCCAAGCCGCTTCGCTCTTCTACAGTAGGTTGTGAATTTACACGATTAGTCATAAGGGTTAAACCTGGATCAGTAGATTTCCGTGAACGTCAATATTGGCGCGATAGCCAGGGTGAATGACCGTCGTAGAGTCGACCTCTTCGACAATCGCAGGACCGTCGATCCAATTTCCGGATTTCAACATGTAGCGTTCGTAGACTAAGCAGGGCAGGTTCTTCCCGCCCTCGGAAAAAAACACCTCGCGCTGTCCTTTTACAGCCGCAGAGGCATCGGGAGGCCCGCTCGGCAATTGCCGCAGGCGGGGACGCGTGATCGAACCGATGGCCGCCGTGCGCAGATTGACCACTTCGGTGGGCTCGGTCTTAGCTGCATAGCCGTATGCTTTTTCATGCTCTTTAAAGAAGGCAGCATTAAGCGCGGCGACATCCTCCAGCCCGAGGTCCCGCTCCGAGGCTTGAATCTTCAGCTCGTAGGATTGGCCCACGTACCTTATATCGAAGTGGCGCGTGAATTGGACCCTTCCCGCCTCGACCCCTTCCGAGCGCAGCACATTTCGCCCTTGCCGCTCCATCTCCTCGTAGGTCCGGTTGATGTGGCTGAAATCGAGCGAGTTCATCTGCCGCAAGTATGCCCGGCTGTAATCGTGGCGGATGTCAGAAACAAGCAGTCCCAACGCAGTAGTCACCCCCGGTCCCATGGGAATTAGGACCCTGGGAATCGAGAGGTCGCGAGCCAGGGCATTGGCATGCACCGGGCCGGCGCCGCCGAACGCCACCAGTACAAACTCACGTGGATCGAAGCCCCGTTGGACGGACACAAGTCGAAGCGCGCCGACCATATTGGCGTTGGCGATTTCGATGATTCCATTTGCGGCGTTCACCAAAGTCATGCCCAGTTTCTTGGCCAACACCGCGATGGCTTTCTCCGCAAGCTCAGGGTAGAGCTTGAATTCCCCTCCGAGAAAGTACTCCGGATTAAGCCGCCCCAACAGTAAGTTGGCATCCGTTATGGTAGCTTCCTCTCCACCCCGTCCGTAGCAGGCGGGCCCAGGATCGGCGCCGGCGCTGTGAGGACCTACACGCAGTCCACCCCCTGGGTCGACCCAAGCGATACTTCCCCCGCCCGCCCCAATCTCCACTAGATCCAGGACGGGCGTGCGCACGGGATATCCCGCGCCGCGGCTTTCCGCCATTGCCTGGCTGCCCACTTCGAAGTGCGCAGCCACCTTAGGAATGCCGCCCTCGACCAGGCTGGCTTTAGCCGTTGTCCCGCCCATATCAAAGCCGATTAGGTCCTTGATTCCCGCAAGACCGCCTAAATGGCTGGCAGCAATGACTCCGGCCGCGGGCCCCGATTCGACCAAGTGCACCGGCTCACGGCGTGCGACCTGAGAGGAGATAATCCCGCCCGCCGAAGCCATGAGATTCAGTCCCACCCGGACCCCCATTTTCGAGAGACGGCCCTCCAGTAGGTCCAAGTAGCGGCTTACAATCGGCATCTCCACAGCATTGATCACCGTAGTGCTCGCGCGGAAATACTCCCGCATTTCGGGGCAGAGTTCGGAGGAAAGTGACACGAATACGCCGGGCAGCTCCTCCGCAAGGATTGCACCCACTCGTTTCTCGTGGTCCTGATTCACGTAGGAATGCAGTAGACAAACGGCTACTGCCTTTACGCCTTCTTTCCTAATTTGGTGTGCCACAGTGCGAACAGCGTCCTCATCGAGAGCTTGCAGGATCTTGCCCGCGCAGTCGATACGCTCAGGAATGCCATAGCAAAGGTTTCTCGGTATGAGAGGCTTGGGCTTCTCACAGAAAATGTCGTAGAGCCTGGGTCGAATTTGGCGGGCAATTTCCAGGATGTCCCGAAAACCGTCAGTTGTGATTAGCGCTGCCTTGGCACCTTTTCCTTCAATGATAGTGTTGGTGGCCACGGTGGTGCCATGCACGAGATAGCGGATGGCCTCAGCCGGGACGCCTGACTGCTTCAGCGCACGCTCCATCACATTCATAAACCCGATAGATGGGTCCTTGGGCGTGCTTGGAAGCTTTACTCGCTGCAGGTCCCCCGTAGCGTCATCAAGCATCACCAAGTCCGTGAAAGTACCGCCAATGTCGACACCCAACCTGTAAGTGCGCGTTTCCTTCCCTTTCGAATCAGCAGTCATGGAATCGCCTCGCATTAGGTCTTCTATTTATGTGTTCTAACTCGTGTCAGATAACGCGGAATCAAAGTCGTTTGCGCTCGCGCTCGGGCACCAGGCCTTCTTGGGCGGGTCAAAGCCTGTTTTCGCGGCTAGAGTTGAGGTGGTCCAACGATCGTATCCAGAACTTTGTGGTTCCAATCGAGCGCAACCTCTTTCCCTACAGTGAGCTGTTGCCAGTTTGGAGCGATCGGTGTTTCCGTGGTCTTGATGCCGGTAATGACCACCTCGTGCTCAGGAGCGACCGCAATCCAGGAGTAGGTGTGGGGGATGTCCACATTGGCGCCCGTGGCTTGATAGATTCCCCTGGGCGAAAGCCTCCAGCCGATGCTGTAGTGCGGGAAATTTGGGTCTGGCCCAGACGTTTGGACTAATGAGACCCATTCTTTGCTGATGAGCTGCTTGTCCTTCCAAGTGCCATTGCGCAGAAAAAGGTACCCAAACCTGGCAGCATCCTTGGCGCTGAACACCACCCATCCGGGACCACCTCTCACTGCGTGGCCATTGATGTTGTATGGTGGATCAAGATAGCCGCCGTAGGTCCCCGCATAGCCTTTGCGCGGCGGATAGAAGGGATGATCGTGAACATATTGTCCCGTAAGCCAATCCCACCGGTCATCCGGCACACCAATAGGCTTGAAAATTCTTTCTACGAGCAGGTCTCTTAGGTCGCGACCCCAAACCTTTGTCAACAGTTGTGTAAGCCGCCACATCCCCCCGCCGCTGTACAGCCACTGCCCCGGACGCATTTGCGCATAGTTGGTTGTAAGGTCACCCTCGCCGACCGCCGGATCGTCGTTGTTGGTGAAACCAGCTGTCATGGCCCCCAGTTGCCGCCATGTCACGTCCTTGTGGTGGCCATGGTTGAGGTATTTGTATGAATGCGACAGCTCTCGCTCCCCAGTCCACGTCTGGTGCACCGGGTCGTCAAGCTTTATCAGCCCCGCATCCACCGCCAGACCCAGTACGGTGGTAGTAATTGATTTGCCTAGCGAGGCGGTCTGAAATGCCTCGTCCGGATTTCCCCAGGTAGCCACTAGGTAACCGGACCGGATGATCGCGCCGCCGATTCCATTCTTGGGCAGGATCGCGTGCAGTGCTTCGGAGTCAAACCCCATTTCCGCGGGTGCTCGCGTTTGCCATTCGTCACCAGGATAGATCGCAGCTGCGTTTTTGAATGGGCGTTCCATATTGTTTCTCCTCAACGAGACTATCCCCAACGAAACTGTAACCACGAAGACACTCTGGGTGGAGCGTGAGCCAGGACTCATCACCATTGAGTCAAGTACCGGTTAGTAAAAACCTTGCACTGTGATCTCGCGCCCATTCGCGGGAATGCTGATCCGTTCCTTAGTGGCATCAAATTCACTCCAGGGTCGGCCATTCACGACTACGCGCTTTAGCTTGGTCTGCATGGGGTGCCGCAAACTGAGATAGATATGCGCAGGCTTTGTGCGGGAAGGAGGCTGAACCGTTGCTTCGATGCGCCCCTGGTTAACAAAAGACTGAATTTGGAACGAAAGCTCTCCAAAATAGGTAGGAGCTCGACGCACGGCAATGTGTTTGCCGTCCTCAAGCCAGCTTCTGGGGGTTCCACGAGTCAGAAATAGGTCTTGATCGCTCTCCATGAGCAGCATGATTCGCAACTGCTGAAGAAAACGTGCCTCTTCATGGGTCTTCTGCGGCTGTCCCCCGGAGCCGCCCAATTCTTCTTGGAAGGATAGATTCTGCCTGTCCGCAATGGCGGCAAGGGTATTGAAGAACCCGCGCAGGAAATTTGGAACCAGGTCCCGCTGGAGGTAAAAATCCTGATATCCCAGATAATAAGGTTGCATCTTGTCAAAACCGCCCAAATTGAACCAATCCAGGCTAATGTTTTCCAAACGGACCCTGGAGCGTTGGTGCGGAGAAAACATGAAGAAACGGTCCTCCAAGATGTTGATCAGCCAATTTGTCTCGGGGTCGTTGGGCGTCAGGACTTCACTCTTCACCAATTGAAATGCACCCACCAAGCTGTCGGAGGCATAAGAGAATCGAGGGTCAGGATCAACGTTGTCTTTCACGTCGCTTGTGAAGCCGCGCGAAGTTACAAATGGGGGCGCGGCTGGAACGCTTGTCCCGTCGCGCAGACGGACTACCGGCGACAGGATGGTGCTTTCCTTCAAACCAGCTCTGATCGCTTCGAGGAAATCGGTGGCTTCGGCTTCGAATCGGGTGGCATTTTCCATGTCCACCGCTTTCAGTACATGGGCGCATTTCTTTAGGCCCAGATAAAAAAGACCACTCACCATGAAGCTATATTTCCACGAGCGGGGGTCCCCAATCGTACCCGCTGGTGCAAAGCCATAGGTGATCGGACGTCCGCCGCCGGGTAACTCTTTCTTCGTCAGCTTCCGTCCTTTGACTATGAACTCGCATCCAGTGACAATCTGGGGCGCGACTCGTTTGAGCCACTCCTTGTCGCCAGAGTACGCGTAGTGTTCTGCCAAAGCCCACAAAACGTAGCCCTGGTTGATGGAATACCACGGCCAGTAATGGTAGAAACCGCCTTCTTGCTCCTTGTATTGACCATCGGGCACAGCGTCACCTTGGGTGGAGAGGAATGCCCGAAGACATTTCTCGGCTCGCTGGTGCATGCCGCGCATGTCAAGTGCTTGGATGATCGGGCTACTTTCGCTGCCGATGGTTCCGTAGTAGAACGTTGAAGTATTGGCGTAAAGCTCATCGCGCCGGGGATCTTTTGTGAACGAAACACAGAAGTGTTGCAAGTTCGCGTTGTACAGGTTCTGCACGTGCTCATGCGGAACTTCCACCTGCATCCCTTCGGCGAGCAGCGCCTTCCAATACTGCGTGTTTGCGTCTTGAAGATGCTGGTACGGGAGCCCGTCGAGAATAGCGACTTCGTCTCGGACAACTGGCCGTCCCGGAACTACCATGTGTATTTCATGCTCCTCGCCGCCATTCAGCTCTAACGAATAGCGTGCCGCTCCGATAGTCCGCTCCATCTCCAGCGCACCCTTTCCGCCGATGTCAACAAAGCAAATACCGAACTGTGAATCCCCCTCCGCCACAAAGATGCAGTTGTTCGAAAGCGCTGTTTGCCATACATCTTTCGCTCCTGCTGGAATAGCGCCGTATGCAGGAGCGTCACTTACCAGCTTCCACGGCTTGATATAGAAATGGACGGTTTTCGCCGACGGAGAATTGTTTCGTATTCGAAGGTGGGAAATCATGATCGACAGTTCATCGCCGGTCAACTTGGACTGATCAAGCGGCACCGTCGCGCCTGGCAGTGTGGCAAAATCTGTCCTTTCGTAGGAGAGGTCACTCGCACTTCCCCACTCGGTTATCACAACTGGCAGCCATCCCTCGGCAAGGCGCTGTCTCTTGTCCGTCGGTTTCTGGAAAAGTGATGGAGGAGGGGGACTGGAGGGATCAAAAACGGTCGGCAGCTCTACATTGTCAAAATGTACGGCGAATTTCGGCTTAATGGTTCGCCCAGAGCTCGGGTCGTCATATCCAACGATGACCTGCCCCCCCGGCGCAATGCCAAACTTCTGACTGTTCGAGTCCACGCCAACAAACGCCACCACCCGGTCTGCATCGATGTGTTGGTAGGCCTGCTCGATGGTTTGCTCCGGTAATTGGGCCACCCTATCTGCGATGCGGAACTCGCGCTGGTGCCGGCGGCGATATTCGTCCAGCGACAGGTTTGAGTTAGCGTTGCGAATGAACACACCAAAATCCGGTAGGTAGATGGCTTGCTCCTCGATCGCTTCTCGGGGAAGGAACGAAAAGTCACCCGCCTTGCTGCGGAGCGTGAGGATCGTTCGGTCAACATCCATGCCCGACGTATACAAGACCTTTACAGTAAGCCCCCGGGGATTACCGTTCTCAGCGTCGCTCCATGATCCGCCTGACTGAAGAATGGCGCCACCCCACGCGGTAATGCCCAATATCTCGCCGTTGTAAACGTCCAGGTGGCCGTCATGGGATTTCTTTTCCTCCTGGTGGCCCCACTCAATGCGGACCTCGCCTGCCTTCCAGCGCGAGGGGCTGCGCACTTCCAACCGTTCCACGGCTACATTCTTATCGTTCTGTATACGGAGGCGCACTTTAAAGGCGCGTAGTGCCGCAACGCGCACAGTCCAGGTTTGGCCATCAAACTGGTCATCTGGCGCGGGCTGTATAGGCTTCCAATCTCCTTGCATTCCGGTTAAGCCGTCCCAGACTTCCCATGCACGCCGGTCAGGTTGCGGTGCCCGGCCAGCAAAACGAATCACAAGGCTCTCGATAGTACGCGACTCGGGCCATTCCACCCCGACATCGAATTCTGAGCCCTTGCACGGTAGCTCGCCAAGAGGAAGTGCGCCGTTGGAAATTTGCGGTGTGAAGTGCGACTGAAGCAGGGGATTGATGTCCGGATTTAGCCAGGACTGTATGTGGCCATGACGAAACAGATTGACGGGCTTGCCTAAATCTGACTGATCCGGCTCGCCAGAACCGTGCTGTAGTAACTGCAATAGCGGCCTGCCCCCTGGAAGAGCATGGAGTAATCCCACCTTGGCCACCACCGCTGCTCCTGTACCAACAAGAAATTTACGTCTGCGCATTTGTTCCTCCTGTCCCAACTATCCAATCTCGGTGGTGTCGTTGGACTAAGGTTATGAGAGTGGGACTAATTCCAGTCTTTGTGACTAGCCTTGAGCGGAGCGGCAGCGGTCATCGGGGTTATTGCGAAAAAGAGAACGTGCGTGCTGCTTGTACTCATTTACGAAGTGTGCTGTCTTGTTAAGATTTAGGGCGTCAACTCACTCGGGATTTAGGGTTTGGCGCCAAAGCCAAGAGTCACCTCGACCCGCCCAATAAAAGGTTCGATGATCACGCGTTCCGTGTCAGGATCGTAGCTGCCGCCTTTTACCCACGTTGCCTTCCGGCCGTCCGGATGAGGAAGGCGCAGCTCGATGCGCTTTGGGTGCCGGTTCGACACGTCTTCCACGATCGCGTGTATGTAGTTGTCCGTCAACCTCGATTCTACGATCAGCGACAGTGGGCCAAAATAGGTGGCCACATTGTGCAGCTCAATATTTTTCCCGGCTTCCAGCCAGGATCGGGGTATCCCGGGCAGTAGGTCGAGGGTTTCGCCGCGCTCCAGATAGAGCATATAGCGAGTCTGCATCAGAAACTGAGCTTCCTCATGGGTCTTGTGGGGGCCACCGTCGTAGCCTTCATAGAACGTGTAAGTCTCCCGGTCTGCCATGGGCGCCACGGTGTTGTAGTACGCCATCAGAAATGCTTCTGGCTCTCTCCGCAACAGATGAATCAGCGGGTGCTGACTGTAATAGGGTTGTAGGAGGCCAGCGCTTTCAGCTGTCAAGAGTTCGTGGTGGAAATTCACAAGGAAGCTGGCCGCAGGGTCGTCAGGTTGAATCACCCCCTGAACTATCAACCACTCAGGACCAGTAGTTGATTCCTTCGGAAACGATCCGTAGGTGCTCCAATCGCCACCAGTGGCATTCAGCGCGAGTGCGCCACGATCCTCGACCCACAGCGGCGCGGTAGGGCACCAAGTGCCGTCACCCAACGGCATTACTGGCGATTCAGCAAGCGCCTGAAAAAACGCCGACCGAATATCCTCTTTATAAGCGTCCGCCTCTCGGGCCAGGCGTTGAGACTGCACCGGGTCTACATTGACGAGCATCTCGGCCACGCGTTCAAGAGCCGCGTAGTAATACCCGTTAAACATGAAAGAGCGAAGGGCGTCTTGGGGATCGGCGACCTTCCCAGCTAGAAGCCCGTACCCTCGCCCCCTCAACTCAGGACGTAGATTGCGCCCGTGCCACCTCACGATGAAATCGGCAGATTTGAGCAGCTTTGGCTCGATTTGCTTCACCCAGTCATCATCGTGTGTGTAGCGGTAATGTTCGCCCATGGTGTAGAGAGCGCCGGCGGTTTCCAACATATAGTCGCCGTAGTTCACCATGAAACCGCTGGCAAGCTGCTTGTCGAGGAAATACATCAAGCTGCGACGGGCTACGTCGTGCCATCCCATCGAGTCAAGAAACTGAATGATCGGAGCGCTTTCTGTGCCGATCGGATTGTAGACACCGGTCATCGGGGCCAGGGTTCCGGAGGGCTCAAGTCCGTAGAGGACTAAGTCCAAGTGCAGCAGGCCTGCATGTACCATTTCGTCGATGCGCTTTTCCGGCAGGTGGACTTGGCTACCCGTGGCCAACTTTCTATGCCAGAACTCCCGGCATTGAAGGTGCCGCTCTTCGAAATTAGCCTGTGCCAGCTGCAATGCCCGCTCCCGTGAAATGGGTCGGTGCGGGAGGTATACCTTCACAGTTGCCTGTTCCCCAGGTCTTAACAGCAGTGATATTTCCTCTGCCGGCAGGGGCTGCCCATCCAGCATCGAAATGGAGAACACTCTCCCAGACTTGGCCACCGCAAAGCCGCTATTCCCGTCAAATTGACGTCCTTTTGTTGACCCTGGAACCGGATTATGGAAGAACGCATACCGCGGAACGTGCTCGGTGTTCACCATTCTTATCTGCATCATCAGGACGGTTTCCTCGTCCCGGTTCATTTCCTGTGGGAGGACGGAGTCAAACAGTCGGCGGATTTGCTCGGTCTCTGGTCGAACACCGGCTGGCGCGGGATTCACCGCGTCGTCGGTGAATCCGTATCCGTCACCGACCAAAAAATGTGTGCCTCGAAGCGTCTGAAGGGTCAACGGGCGCTTTTCCAGCGTGGCAAACGCCGTCAGGTCATATCGTATGCCGTCATCCACGAGAGTGCCTTCCAGGATAGGAAGGTCGCCCTCCTCCAATTGCCGGGTAATATGATCCGCAGGTCCGAGACCGCGCCCCATTCGAAAGGAATAATGAAGCGGCTTGTCCCCAGTTTCGGGAGTGAGGACCTTGTAAGCATGAAACCGCGGCTCGACTGAGCTGAGGTGGCTATCAATAGCGAAGATGCGAATGTCGCGGCTGAGACCCAGCCATGTCTCAACGCTGATCGCCCTGGTCTGGCTCGCAGCATGTACAAAGTCCTCCTCCGGCTCTTGCTTGATGTACTGCAAATCCGAGAGCAGACCACGATTTCGTATCGCTGTCGCAATCTGACAGTAAGGGCGCGGATCTTCCGTGTCAGTGACACTGACTTCATATGCAGGTATGTAGATGGGATAACGACTGTCAACATCCATAAGGAAAAAGCTGAAGGGATTTGTCTTGGTCTGCACCGTGACGACGGTGGAACCTCTGCCGGTTCGGACCGTGGTCCCCGTTACTGAGAGCTCAACGCGGCAAAGTCCTTCCTGAGGGCACACGAAGTGGCCGTCCGGCTGAACTGACCCCGTTCCCGCCGCCATTCGGACGTGCGCAAGCACCCCGTCGGAAACCAGAACTTGGCCTTCCTGGCGTCCCTTTTGCCACTCGACCGCAATTTCTCGGTGCACTCGCGTCCTTTCGGATTGAGTGAAAGCAGGTATGGCAGCCAGGGCCAGCATCGCGTACACCAACGGGACGGTCTTGCGTCTCATTTCGAGCTCCTTTCAAAGCAATAAGGCGTTCTCGTGACCTACTTCAACTTGGAGGCCGAGCGGCATCGCGGGATGGAGCCAGCACCTGCCGTAGCGCATCCACCGCCCGCTCGCATCCCGCAAGGTCCACATCGCGGTGGGTCACTAACCGGATCGTTGTGTGTGACCGTGGATTCACCAACACACCGAGGCAAGCCAGACGTCTTGAGACTTCAAATGCATCCACACCTACAGCGACCACTTCGAATACAACAATATTGGTAACTACTGTCGAGGGATCGATCCTGATGCCCGCAACGTCCGTAAGCTCGTCAGCCAGAAAGCGAGCGTTTTCGTGGTCACGGGGAATGTTTCGGGGGCCTTCATCCAGCGCGACGAGTCCCGCTGCCGCCAACACGCCAGCTTGGCGCAGCCCACCCCCCAGCATCTTGCGGACCTGCCTCGCTTCCTGAATGAACTCCTTGCTTCCGACCAACATTGATCCGACCGGCGCACCGAGGCCCTTTGACAGGCAAAACATTACTGAGTCGAACTTTGATGTCAGCTCGGCCGGAGTGCGGCCAAGCACCGCACACGCATTGAAGACGCGCGCTCCATCCAGGTGCACAGGCACACCGACCGCATGGGCACGTTCGCAAACTTCGTCAGCGATCTCCTGAGAACACACTGCTCCACCCGCCAGGTTCGCAGTGTTTTCCAGCACGATGAGCCCGGTGGCCGCTCGGTTCTCCGCCGGATGGCGCAACAGGGGCTCGATGTGCTTCCAGGCGAGAACGCCACCTTCGATCCAAGCGGTCCGCGCTAGGCAGGCTGAAAACGTGGCCATCATGGCCATTTCCGAATTGAACACGTGCGCTCGGGTCTCACAGATTACTTCTTGCCCGGGTCGCACATGAACGTGAATGGCTGCCTGATTTCCCATCGTCCCGGATGCCACGAAGAGAGCGCTTTCGCGTGCAAATATTTCAGCTGTCCGCTCTTCGAGTTGATTGACGGTTGGATCTTCGTGGTAACCGTCGTCCCCTACCTCGGCGTCCCCCATGGCACGTCTCATCTCGGGCGTAGGACGCGTGACAGTATCACTCCGTAGGTCGATCGTGAATGGGGCCATCTGAAAATACCTAATGTTGGAGCCTGGGTGTCAGCGCCCTGCTTATGACGAAACAGCCGCGGCGGCTTTCTCTCCGACCAGCGTGTTGTTGTAAAATCGTGACAGGGAGAAAGGCTTGATCAAGTCAGGCGTCTTTCCTGTCGCGATTAGCTCGGCAACGTTCTTGCCTGCCACTGGTCCCGCCTTAAATCCGTAAGTGCCCCAGCCTACATCCAGGTAGAATCCGCGTAACTGTGGCACTTCGCCGATGATCGGACTGTAATCGGGCGTCATGTCGCACACCCCAGCCCATTGACGAAGAATGCGTACATTGGACAATGAGGGAAATAAGTCGAGCGTATGTGCCGCAATCATCTCAAGCGTCGGTAGGGTCGATTGCATACTATAGCTAGGATACGGATCGATTTCCGATCCCAGCACCAACTCGCCCCGGTCGCTTTGATTTACGTAGACGTGAAGATTGGCAGATACGACCACGACATCCAAGAAGGGCTTCAATGGCTCTGTGACACATGCTTGCAATGGATAGGACACCACCGGCAATTTGACCCCTGCCATTCGTGCAATCGTGGAGCACCACCCGGATGTGCAGTTCACCACGATTGGTGCATTCACAAAACCCCGGCTTGTATTGACTCCTGTAACAGAGCCGTTTTCCTTCTGGATGCCTGTCACCTCGGTATGAGGATGTATCTGAATGCCCATTTGATCCACTCTGCGGGCATACCCCCAAACCACTGCATCGTGGCGAATGATCCCCCCCGGGGGATGGTAGAGTGCAGCAATGATGGGATACCGGGCGTTGCTGCTAAGGTCGAGCGCCGGAGCCAGCGTGTTGATTTGTTCCGGCTCGATGATCTGGCTGTCGACGCGTAGCAGCTCATTGTTATGGGCGCGAACTCGCAATCCGTTCAGGGTGGATTCCGTGTGTGCCAGAGTCAAATGGCCGCGTTGGGAAAACATCACATTGAAGTCCAGCTCCAAGGACAGCCGCTCATACAGCTTCAAACTCTCGTTGTAAAAGGCGATGCCTTCCGGAGTGCGGTAATTAGCGCGAATAATTGCTGTATTCCGCCCGCTATTGCCGTAACCAAGGTATCCCTTTTCTAGAAGAGCGACATTTCGTATACCAAGTTTGCCAAGATAATAGGCGGTCGCTAAGCCGTGGACACCGGCACCAATAATGACCACGTCATAGCTGCTCCTTAAAGGATGCGAGCGCCAACCTCGCTCTTTGCGAAACAATTGTCGAAGCAACACGGCCTACCCTCTCGACCCTATTTGGTTCAGCACCTGGACTCCAAACGGCGCAATGTCGAATTCTTCCCCGGCGCGCAGAATCGCGTCCCAAACGGACTCCGCAGCATCCCGAGCAAAATACACCTCATACCCAAGATGCTGTCCTTCATCTACACGCACTACCATGGCGTGGACCCCTGCCAACGAACTCTGCGCACAGGAGAGTTGCGGAAAATGATGCAACCGCAGATCGAGTGAACTCAACTTATTTAACACATCGGCACTACGAGGTCCCATCACCTTCACTGCCGCCAGCACTGAGGTCAGATCCGTAAAATACAGGCGAGAAACAGATCCTGCCAGCTGCATGGCTACGTGTTTCTCAGCGGACAGAACGTTGCCGGAGGCCCCGAGGACCCATAACTCGTCCCGCCCAATCCAGCAATATAGACATTCCGTCATACGCTCCGCTCCAGCGCCGGAGAGAGCAACCCGCGCCGCCTGGCCTGGACGCGATTTCCATTGAATGGCTGCCAGGAGTGGAAGCGCTCTATCAATGCCGGATCCATGGACGCTCAATTTAGACACGGGGCTAATATCGCAGAGCGCGACCGACCGGAGGACGCAATCCAATTCTCTTTCCATCGTCGAGTAGCGAATTGGTCTTCGCCAAAGGCCGCTATCCACGGACATCTGCGCGCCCAATTCTTGGTGCCGGTAGTCCAAAGCGGTCAATCTTATCGGTTGCAGTCTTGTCGACATTTTTAACCTCGAAGTTTGGTTCCTTTCGGGTCATAAAAAGGCTGCCGCGTGACTTTGGCTCTCGCCTCGCCGCTGACTCCACGAATTGCTACCTCCGCCCCTTCGTGGCTTTGCTCCACGGGCACCCAGGCTAGTGCCACAAACCGGTCTAACGTAGAACTGCGACGAAGGCTAGTGACTCGTCCTACAGACCTTCCCTTCCACACTACCGGACTGCCATCTTCCGCCCCTTGAGCGTCGTGCAACTCAAGACCAACAAGCACATTACGCAAACCGCTCTCGCGCAATGCGAGCAACGACCTCTTTCCGATGAAATCTTGCTTTTCAAACTTGACAACCCAAGGCATATCAGCCTCTAACGGATTCGACAGCGCATCGGTGTCGTGTCCGACAATAATGTGCTTCTTTTCAAGGCGCAGAATGCGTTGGGCTTCTACACCAAAAGGTTCCACGGATAACTCTTTGCCCGCATCCAGGATCGTGTCCCACATGTATTCGCCATACTCCGCAGGAAAGTGGATTTCCCAACCCATCTCGCCCACGAAGCCGACACGGAGCAACATGGCCGGCACACCTGCCACCTCCCATTGCGCACAACTCATATAAGGAAACTGCGCCGAGGAGAGACCCCCCTTGGTCAATTTTCCTAGCAGAGTCCGCGCGTCAGGGCCGGCAATGTTCACCGCTCCGAAGCCCGCCGTGATGTTGGTGATGTACACCTGCATCGTCGGTCCTGCGGACCACCATTTGAGCCATTGCTCGACAAATTCAATATTTCCCGTCGTCGTTGTAACAAAAAAGCGGTCTTCCGCCAAACGGGAGACCGTGCCATCATCCAAAATGATTCCGCTGTCGTCGCACATCACGCCGTAACGCGCTCGTCCTACCTTGAGATCGGAAAATGTCTGCGTGTACACTTTGTCCAACAACGCGGCAGCATCCGGCCCCTGAACGTCCAGTTTTCCCAGTGTGCTTACATCAATCACACCCACACGCTGACGAACGGCCCGGTACTCCTGCTCGGTCGATGTGTAAGTGTGCGGACGCTTCCATGGTCCCATGTCCGTGATACGCGCACCGAGGGAGAGATGCTTGTACTGCATGGGCGTCAGTTTGGTTACTTGATGATGACTACCCGCCAAAGCGCCAAGCGACACGGGATGTATGGGAGGGCGCGCTGTTGTGGTTCCAGTGGCTGGAATCGACTTCCCCGTCATGGTCGCACAAGCGGAAATCGAAGACATAAGACACATCTTGCCCTGGCACGGCCCCATCGACACCGTACTGTACCGCTTCAGAGTCTGTATTTCGTCGAAACCTTCAGCAATGGAATCCTCTAGGTCTTGGTCGGTAACATCTTCACAAAAACATACTGTGTTCTTTTTCGTGGAAAGCTCTGGGGCCGCAAGCGAACAGCTGCCAGATTGTTGGTAGACTTGCTCCAGAGCCGCCAATTCTCGTCGGTACTCTGCAATGATCGCTTCGCCTCGACCGTGTCTCAGTTCTGAAACCGCCTGGAACCCCGCCAGCTTTCCTTGGAGCAGTGTGATGGGAAGGAAATGCAACCCGGTGACATCGCCGGCCACGTAAACCCCTTCCGGGGGCTGTTGCGGAATGAATTCACCTGTGAGGGCATCGTATGAGAGTTTGCCTCCACGGTGATAGAGCAACTCATTGGCTGTGCAGAATCCGGTGGAGATGCAGATGAGATCGCAGGCGATCTGCTGCTCCGAACCGGCAATGGCAGTTCCATCGGGTTCGCAACGCAACAGAACTGCTCCAGACACATGCTTCCTTCCAATGGCTTCCTTGATCACGTGAGAGTCAAATAACGGAACCTTGGCCCGCATGAGAGTCGTGACCGATTCGTGGCCGGTCTGCTGAATCGCTTTCTTCGGGACAACAACCCCGCACAAAGGAACTCCCGCCTCAAGCAGATCGCAAGCGGCGGCCAGCCCCCGCTGATTGTTAGCAACCACCAACACCCGCTCGCCGGGATCAATGCCATAGAGATTCACCAGTCGCTGAAGCCCCGTGCTCAGGAACACTCCCGGCAGATCGTTGTTTCCGAATAGCAGTGGATACTCGTGACCACCCGTGGCTACGATGAGTCGTTTGGTCCGGACGTGGACCAACTGCTTGCCATGTTCGATTCCCAGGAGTCCGCCTTCGTACCCGCCGAATACCTTGGCGCCGCAGAGGATCTCGACATTTTGTAACGACTGCAGAGACTCCGTCATTCGCCGCGCAATCTCAAACCCTCGCAACCCTGAATACACGCCGACTTCATCATAGAGGCGGTTATCCCAGTTCAAGTGACCGCCGAGCTGCGGTTGATCGTCGACCAGAAGTACATCGGCCCCGGAACTCCCTGCTTCAAGCGCCGCCGCCAAGCCAGCTGGTCCGCCACCTACAATCACAATGTGCGCGTGACGGTTCCTGTGAGAAAAGGCATGTGGGGCCTTCCTCGTGGTGTCTACCACCCCCAAGCCGGCGGTACGCCTCAGCCACGGCTCAGCCAATCGCCACAACCATTTCGGACGATATAAGGTCTTGTAGTAAAAACCTGCAGGCAGGAAATATTGGAACTTCTCGATGATCGAAAAGAAATCAATTTCGAGGGATGGGAAAGCGTTCTGATGTTTCACCTGCATCCCGTCACGAACTGGCTCGATGCAAGTGCGGACGCTGGGGATGCCGTCCACATTCATCAGACAGTTCGGACATTTGCCCGAGACGCAGAGCAATCCCCGCGGGCGGTGGTACTTGAAGCTTCGTGTGAAGATCCGCCTCCCGGCGGCATAAAGTGCGGACGCAATGGTGTCTCCGTCAAAGGCTTGGACTCGCCGCCCCTCAAAATGAAAGACTACCTTCTGCTTCCGGTTGATCCTCTCACCAGGACGTTCGCGAATTCGGCTCTTGATGCTATCCATCGAGGATCCCATCCCACCTTTTTCTGAGGAGTTCAGCGGCATCTTCTGGCCAGCACACGCCAAGCACGACGTTGTTCCTCAAATCCCGAGAGACCAGGAACCAACGCCGGCATCCCAGACGGTGATACCACCACTCTGTGGAGATCCCAGCGTTATTCTCCCGAGCGTATAGATACTCGGCCCACTGGTGCGACGAACTCTCGATCGAAGGTCTCTCGATATACTCTCCGCCGAAGCGATATTCGTAGGCGGCGCGCTCCCCACAATTCGGACAGTCGACTAGAAAGGACATGGATGCTCCTACGGTCGTGGCAGCTTCTTTACTGCAATTGGCAACAGGTTCAGGCGCGGTTGCCACCATACGCAAATGTGAATTGCTGGTTATCGTGGAATCTCGACAAGTTGAACTTTGAAAGGTCTACTGTCTTGGATTTCCCATGCAGAATCTCTTCCGCGAGGCACTCGCCAATAGCAGGCGCAGTCTTGAATCCATGACCGCTGAAACCGGCGCACATGTAGAAGCCCTTTAGTTCCCGGACTTCTCCCAGAATTGGGTGCCAATCAGGCGTGACGTCATATAGACCGACGTAAGCATTCAGAAAGAGTGCCACCTCGAAACTGGGGAACCGCTGCACAAAGCGACTAGAGGTCTCTTCGATGAATTTGGTATCGGCTTTTTCTTGGTATTGGTTCGGATCGACGTATTCGTATTCTTTGGGGAACCCTCGGCCCAATAACGTGCGTGAGCGTCCATCGGGACGGTAGTAGATGGCGAGCGCCATATCGGAGAACGCCATCTTCGGTGGGCCACCCGCGTCCACGGATTCCAGGATGATCTCTTCTTCCCGGGTCACCACAATTGGGATGTCCAGACCAGCCTTCTTCCCGACGAGGTGCGCCCACGGACCTGCTGCGTTCACCACGATTCCGGTAGAGATGTCGCCACGGCTGGTGCGCACCGTCTTAACCGCGCTCCCTTTGATCGTGAACTCGAGGACTTCGGTCATCTGCATCAAAGTGCCGCCCTTTTCCTTGAAGCGTTGCACATAGCAGTAAGTGGTATCGTGCGGGTCGGCATACCCGGACGTCTTCTCGTAGGCAATGCGATGAACATCGTCTAGATTGATGCGCGGGTCCATCTCGCGCAACTCCTGTTTCGAGATCTCGCGTGTGTCAATACCGACTCGTTTCTGCATCTCGAGGTTTTCGGAGAACTTATCCGACACCGATTCTGGGATCAGAAACGCCCAGCCGCAATTGACGAACCCTGGATTGCCTCCAACTTCTTCATCGAAATGGTGAAAAACGTCCACCGATCGCTTTACCAGGCGGGCCAGTTCTTCGTTCGAGTAGTGTTGCCGGATGAAGGCGGCGGACTTCCCGGTGCCGCCCGAAGCCAACACGTGCTTTTCGACCAGAATGACTTTTTTTAACCCTTGTTTGACCAGCTCGTAGGCTGTGCTTGCGCCGTTTACTCCGGCGCCAATTACGACCGCATCTGCTGTTTGCATTAGGCCTTCCTCGGTTACAAGAATCTGCTGAAAATGAATGATCGTCCGTTCAGATTTGTGTCCGCCTGTTGGCTGGCAGTGCGGTCAGATCGTTGCAGCAATAATGAGTCATCCGCAGCTGGATGGCGCGCTTTCCATTTCGAGACTCGGAGAGATAGTAGGCCTCTGTTTGGTTCAGGCGACCTCAAAGAACAGGCTACCGCCATTTTCGTCCTCCGGTTGTAGACTCAAACTGGAACGACAAAATGCAAAAGTGAGACGGCGCGCTGGTTAACCCATCCCAATAAACGATAATCGATTAATATCTATCTTAAACTGGTACTGTTGTCAACTTTCTTTTCTGAGGGAATCGGTTCTTGCTCAAATCGCGGCAGTTCCAAAAACGACGGGAACTGAGGAGTGTGCTCGATGGAGGTTCGTGCCGCGTGCCCTACTGTCCCGTCGAGAATGCCGACACGGGAGTTCAGGTTAACGGAGTAATTTGGGAAATCGGATCCTGCAATTTGCAGTCGGATGCTGTGCCCGGCCAGGAAAGTATGGGCCACGGGGCTGAGCAGGACACTCACGCTGTAAATCTTGTCTTTCACGAGCCATTCAGTTCGCTCGGGTCCATTGCGGTAGCGAAGGCGCAGTGTTCCGTCAGCGACATTCCATGCCTTCTGGTCAGGTGATACATCTGTGAGTTTGGCTACGAGATCAACGTCCGGAGCATCGGATGAAATATGCAGCGTAAGCACGGGTTCTCCAACAATCACCAAGGGAGCGCTGAGAGGTGGCGTTGTGTAGATCAGTAGGTCGCGGCGCTTCTCAATTTCGGCTTGGTAGTGCGCGCCCGCCGGATATGCGCTGTGACAACAAAGTTCCCCTCCCTTTGTGGGAACTGGATTAGACGGATCAGCGTTCAGGATGTCGTGCCCGCGATTCAAGTGACCCGCTGGAACGTTGCTGGGTGTCAGAAAGCCATCCCCGGCGCTGCCCTGCGCCGACGTCTTGCTCGAAAGGAACAATCTGTAGAGCTCTGTGCCGGTAAGTGGCCAGGATGGCGAAGAGATCCATCGGTTCTCGCCCGTAAGGAAGACCCGAACCGCGGGATGAGACATCGCTTCATTCGGCTCACCCTTTAGCCAATAGTCGAGCCATTGGTTCTGAGAATCGACGATATCCAATGAAGCGGCAGGCCCGAAATCGATGTCGCTATTTCCGACATGAGTCCATGGTCCCATGACGAACTGTGACTTCGTGCGAGCCAGATCTGAACCGGCATTCCGCTGTACCGCTTGGAACAACTCAGATGTAGCGGGACCAAACACGTCGTACCAGCCTCCAAAGTACAGTCCCGGCACCTTAATGTCCTTCACCCTTTTTGACATGTTGATGCGATCCCAGTAGTGGCCGCCTGGAGGGTTGCTCAACCAACGGTGGAAGTAGCTGCCACTTTCCATTTCGAGCGTTGCCCGGGAAAGTTGGTCCATAAAGCTTCCCAGCGGCAGCCGCTCCATCACGGCATCCAGCGAGGAGCCGTAGGCGGCGAACTTGTGCATCATGCGCGAATAGGAATCCGAGGCCAATAGGATGGTCCAGCTTTCCGCCCAGAGTTGGCGGAACGCGCCTCCATCGAAAAAAATCTGGTGCGCCCCAAAACCGATGGACGGTTGAATGGCAACGAAGGTGACCAAGTGCGGCGGAGCAGACACCGCCGCAAAAATCTGCGCTGCTGAACCGTAGGAAGACAGAACCATGCCTACCTTTCCGCTCGATTGTGAGAGGCTCGCTGCCCACTCCACGCTGTCATATCCGTCCGTTTCGTCATCGAAGAACGGCTGGAATTTCCCTTCCGATTCTCCTCGGCCACGGACATCCTGGATGGCGACGATATATCCTCGCTTCGCCAGTTTTTGTGCAATTTCCGCTGCGACCTGCTTGCCATAAGGCGTACGACCCAGCAGCACCGGAAATTCTCCTTTGCCTTCCGGCCGGTAGATGTCTGACTTAAGTTTCACGCCATCGCGCATCGTTGCCGTGACATTTGGTTCCACGCGAATGGCGTATTCAGTGCACTGAGCCCATGACCCAGCTAGGAGCAAAACAACGATTGCGGCCCGACAAATCAGACCTTTCCAAGTTACTTCTGAACATGAGCAGACGATTGCGTCACTACTCGAAAGAATTCGACGCACTTGTCGGAGACTTGTCATACTTCCCGTCCTTAAACGCGACTCGCCGCGCTGAGTTGCTGATAAAGGAATCGCGCCACAACCATCGACGCTGGGATGCGCTCTGCCGAAGCGAACCCTGCCATCTCCGCGATCCGAGGTTTCCATATAAGATCGGCTGGAAACGATAGCCGAGTTCCTACGGCAATCTCCCTTGGGCTGCGCGCCTTTTCGAATAGCTCGGTCTCACCCCAGGCCGGTGGTCCCTTATGCTTTGCTGCCTTCTGGCCTGCGTCACTTTGCGCCGCCGCTGGGTGGATAACGCTGCTCTCGCTGAGGGTCCGTCACTTGGCAAGTTGGAACATTTCTTCCCACTTGCCAGTCTGTTGCGGCTGCAGCTTGCTGAACAACTGAAAAGCTTCAAGAGACTTCTTCGGTTGCCCGGTCTTACGGTAGGCCTGCCCGAGCTGATAGACTGGCCCTGGATCTTTCGGATCCAATGCGGCGGCCTTCTGCAGTACAGCGATAGCCGCCCCCCAGTCCCCACGCGCGATCAGAAACTTGCCGAATTCAAAGTAGGCTAACTCGAATGTGGGCTTCAATTCAATCGCGTGGCGGAACAGCGTCGCTACCCGCTCCGCCGACCGATCCTCTTCCTCTTGCGAAGCGTTTTGCAGGGCCAAAGCCTTGTAAAAATAGCCTTCGGAAAGATGGGGGCTGCGTTCCATTAGCTGTTCGGCCGAAGCATTCAGCCCTGGGTCTTTTAGTTGGTAAAGTACCATGCAATAAAGCAACCGCGCCTCGTCAAATTCAGGTCGTATTTGCAGTGCTGCTTCCAACTCTTGACGCGCTTGATCGCCGAAATACTTGGGGCTGAGGTAGGACACGGCTAGTCCATAATGAAGTACGGCTGAATCCGGCAGAATCTTGAGACCGGCCTGGAAATATGAGATGGCGGGCTGTTGCGATTTGTAAAAAAGCATCAATTCACCCATTTTCATATAATAGTCTTCGACCTTCGGCTCGAGTTCCAATGCCCGCTGCAAATTCGGCAATGCTTTTTCAGGCTGCCCGACCTTGTAATAGGCGTAACCTTCGAGCGCGTTCCATTCAGCTGCGTCGCCTGGCGGCGCTTCCGTCGAACCGAGAATTACGGCAACCACTAGGTATGCCTTCTGATTCGAGGCAATACGGGCTAGAGCGAGGATCTTGGCTGGTGCTTGCGCGTCCAGGTCGACTGCCTTATTGATCGCATACTGAGCGAGGTCCTTGCGATTGGCTTCAGCCGCAAGGACCGCAGCCGTCAGCAACGATCCGCTTTCCTGACTTTGCTCGATGAGGCGGGGCAAAATTTTGGCAGCCGAGTCCGGGTTCTTCGAGCGGCATAGAGCGTCGGCGAAGGTTAGTCCGATCTGAACATCGTCGGGTGCGAGGGAAAAAGCCCGCCGCAGGCTAGCAATGGCTGGATTCAGACGTCCCATTCCCAGCTCAATCCGTGCCAAATTATAAAGTGCCGTCACGTTGGCAGGCTCGACGCGAAGTACCTGCCGGAACTCGCCGATTGCGGCCTGATACTGCCCGCGTGCGGCAAGCTGGGCGGCTAGATTGTTACGCGCATCCGCAAATCGCGGGCCAAGCGCAACGCTCTTGCGGAAAAGAACCTCGGCTGTATGTACATCGCCTTTCTGTGCCGTGCACAGACCTAGCAGGTTGTAACCAGCAGGGGACCTCGGTCCGAGACGGACTAGACGCTGAGCCTTGGCGCAGCCCCCGTCAAAATTGCCGGAACGGATTTCAGCGATCGCTTCGTTGTAAAGGTTAGACAAATTTTGCGCTGGCTGGACAGTTTCCGCCAGAAGTGCTGGGGTAAGCAATACGAGGTAAGCAAAGGAGAAGTCGCGCAGGTATCTCCAACTCCTTTTCTGACAAGCGGAGTTGTTTCCTCCTGCGCGCATCGATACACCTTAGCCTAGAAATTTAGTCGCAATGCAAATTGGAGCTCCCGCGGACTTTGAATCTTGGTAGAAATCTTACCGAAGTTCGGATTGTTCGCGGTCGTGTTAGGCATTGCGAGGTTTGGGTGGTTGAAAACGTTAAACATTTCAGCCCGAAACTGGAGGGTCATGCTCTCTCTGATCGGAAAGTTCTTGCTAACGGAGAAGTCCCCAGAGAAGGTGTGCGGCCCGATTAGAATTCCAGTACCAGCGTTTCCCCAAGTACCATTAGCTGGAGCGCCGAAGCACGAGGTATTGAACCATTTAGCCATTGTCGGGTTGCTTAGGTGGCCGCTACAGGTCTGATCGGCTCGAGCCACGAACGTACCAGTGTTCGAAGGATCTCCACTCCACGAGATGGTATAGGGGTTGCCGCTTTGGTAAAGCGTACTAATCGCGGCTACTGTCCATCCCCCCAAAATCTGGTTTTCTATACCATTGTGAAACGGATGATCTCTGCCCTGTCCCCAAGGAAGATCAACCACGAAGTCCACCTTGTCCTGGTTTGGGGAATAGCCGTTCGGTCCACGCCACATCTCCGGGTGATATGGATCCACGATAAGCGCGCCAGTGAGGCCGACGTTCTTAGCGTACACGTGCGACCACTGGAAAGTGTAATGGGCTGATCTCTTCCGGAGCACGACTTCCAGCGAGTCGTATCTCCCGTGACCAAGATGAGTGTACCAGGAGATTAATGACCCCATATTAAGGTAGGGCCGCGGCGCCACCGGACCAACACTGAGAGTCGGCTGATTAAGGTTCTGGCAGCACGATTCTAGATGTTTACTGTTCTGATCTTGAGCGTTTACTTCCGCGACTACTCCCCAGACCAATTCCTGCTCAAAGCCTAGCGTCAGATCATGGCTGTAGGACTCCGGCGCGTGAGGATCTCGGTACAGGGCCGTAGGCGGTGGCACCGCAATACCTGGCGTCAACCAGGGGCTGCGCAAAGTAAAACCAGGAGCTGCCGCTGCATTCGTAACGCGAACAATGCCGCCGTACGGAACGGAGAAGTCGGAGATATCTCCCATCCATTGGCCGTCCTCCACCAAATAGAAGAGGCCGTATCCGCCTCGCACCACGGTCTTATTGCTGTTGCGGAAAGGCCGCCATGCAAATCCTATACGCGGCGAGAAATCCCTGTGATGGCCGAATGCCAGGGTGTGTATCGGCAGGTTGGTTGCTGACGCCGAGACCAAAAGCGGTGCCCACGCATTCAGCGTTAAGGGTTGAGTATACTGCGTATTAATGCTGTTTCCTGCAACGGCGATCTTACCCAGTTGAGGGTAGAAGCTGCTGAACAAATCGTGCGCCTCCGAAGGCTGGCCATGTAATTCATACCGCAACCCCAGATTTAGCGTCAGCGAAGATGTGGCTTTCCAATCATCCTGCAAATAAGCGCTATAATCGCCATATTTCTCGAGCCGTGGAATCCAATGTAGCTTGTTTTGCGCCACGAAGGGGAGACCAAGTAGAAAATCCGCAACGCCGTTCCCGCTGTAGGCGCCGTTGTTGACCATGACCTCTGGAGAGCCGCCGTCTACTGGATGGGCCGTGGTTTGAGTACGACCAAGGAACCCGGTCTTGAGAGTGTGCTTGCCATGGCTGATTGTGATATTTCCCAGTAGCTCATAGGAATTTTGAGCGAGCTTGACCGGGAATCCCCATTCTGCAAAATCATAGAATGGCGAGATGATCGTAATGGGAACGCGGTTAGCCGGTGCCTGCGTCTCTCCGATAGCCAAGATGTTATTGCTGGGGTCCGCATAGTTCGCCAGGGGCACATCCGTTTGCAGTAGCCCCTCCCCATGGTAACCAAAGCGCAAGTCGCTAATGATTGTCGGAGTCCAAGTTCGATCCCACCCTACTCCGCCGTTAAAGAACTTGAAATCGTCCTGTAGCGTTACGCTGGTGGCGTCTAATGGAGGATCTATGCCATTTCGCCAGTTCCCACTTCCGCGGAGAAAGAAGCGGTCTTTCTCCGATGCCTGGTAATCCGCGCGGCCAATATATTGGTTGTTGTTTTGGGTAGTAGGCAGTGCGCGAATATAATTCGACTGCAGGTTCGAGTTGACGTTTGGCAGCGGCATGTATGCATTCATCAACGCCACCGCGATCGGATTCAAACGGTTCGCTGGAATAATATTGTTGGGGAAGGGCTGTCCTGTTTGGGGATCGTTAATGGGGGTGGTAAATTGCCCGAGATCCCCAGTGCGCATCGGGGTCGTAAAGACCGAACCAAGAATCTGGGTACTGGAACTCTGGCGTTGCCCCTCCCAGTTGAAGAACAAGAATAATTTGTTCTTGATGATGGGGCCACCGAAGTTAGCTCCGTACTGATTGCGCTTTAGGGAATCTTGTTTGTGGGTGGTGTAGTTACCGGCGTTAAAACGGTAGTTGCGCACATATTCCCAAAGAGCGCCGTGGAACCTATTCGTGCCGCTCTTTGTTTCCACGTCCACTAAGGCGCCGTACCGCCCGGCCTCCGCCGCAAATTGACTTCGGTCGACCCGCATCTCGCCGATCGAATCCATCGAGGGATTCATAGCGGGTCCCTTTACGCGATTTAGGGTGTTGTCGACGCCATCATAGTCATAGCCGGTTTTCGCCGCTGGCGTACCGCCGACGGTGATTTGGGTCGAGGTGGTAGTTATGAAATTCCCGCCTCCCCAGCTCCCCGTCTGTCGCACGCCTGGCACTATGGCAGCCAGCTTACTGAACTCACGACCGCTGACAGGAAGTTCGGCAACCTCCCTATTTGATATTACCGTCCCGATCGTCGCAGAATCGGTATCTATCCTGGGAGCCTCACCACTCACCTCCACGGTGGTTTCCGTTCGCCCAACTACCATGGAAACATTGACGCGCCTTTTTTCCTGAATTTGTACCGTGATATCGGTGGCAACGAATGTCTGAAATCCGGGCACTTTTACGGTGAGCCTGTACGTTCCGCTGTCCAGATAGGGGAAAGCAAAGTCCCCAGAAGAGGTTGTCTTGGTCGATTGAGAGACCTGAGTTTTCTGATTCTGCAGCACCACGTCCGAACCGGACAAAACTCCCCCAACCTGATCGGCGACGGTACCCAGAATTTGCGCCTGCGGCACCTGTCCACAGCAAAAGGCTGCCCCGAATAGGAGTCCAAGAACTCCAACCAACACTGAGATGTATCGTCTGACCATCGCGTCCTCCTGCATCGAGTTTGGCTAGCCGGTCGTGTATTTGCTTTCCGAATCCGTCGACCCCACGAATCCAACAAAACGATAATCGATTTCCAAACGAGCCGAACTTATACTGAGAACGCGGACATTGTCAAGTGTTTTTTTGCTTTTTTAGAGATCTGCTGGTTTTCGACTGCCACCCAGGCAGGTGCTATCTCTACACTAGAGCCAAATTAATGGATCGATGGTCCCGCGGCAAACTACAGCGACGCCGGTCAGACTGGGGACGGCTCAGCAAACGGAACACGATGTGCTGTGTCAGCATTCCGGCTTCGTCGCGCGGTCAACTGCCGGGCGGAGCAAATTGTATCCAAGACTAAAGGCGCTCTTGCTAGTACCTACCGTTTATTGACTCTATCTCTACTCTTACCCACGGTTTCCCGGACCCAAGCAGAACGAAAGGGCTGCCCTTCCTCGAATCGGGTATAGCGCAAAGACGATATATCAATGCGAGGTTTGTGTCCCGTAATTATGCCTGCCAACCGTGCGACTCATCGACATTCGACGCTCCTGTGGTAACGGGGCTGGCCATTCTGCGGCGAAGGAAGCAAGCTATGACCAGGACTTGTTTCATAGTGCGACAAGGTTGAGGATGCGATCGCTCGCAAGCGTTGTCCACAACAGCGAAGGTTTATCTCCTCTGGTATCGTCTGTAATCTCTCGATCCATTGTTGAAGCAAGATCTCAGGGCACTCTGCTCTTTGTGAAGCGAATTGGGCACGCATCTTTGCGACACAACCGACAATCGATTATATGGGCGCGTCAGCCTCCTAAATTCTCAGGTTATCGGCCCGACCGCGTTTTCTATGATTAGTTGTCTCCGCTTTGCCAGTTACCAGAAACGCATCAGGGAGGCGCGCTTTGGCAACTTGTGTCTGAGAATAGCCTGAGAGTCTGCGTTTGGTTTATATGAAACCTCCTGGGCCCTGGGCCGGTCTTGCGCGATTGCTGCCGGCGAGACGACTAATTTCTTTCGTGGAGCAAGGCCTCAAAGACGCACGGCAGCGATTTTCTGAACTGGCTTTCCATCTCTAAGGCCCCCGCGAATCTGCTTGACAAACTTGAGTCCGAATGTGATAAACGTGATCGATTATCGCTTACGTTCCCTGACACATACTCTGTTCCGCTCGCGTGATCGTCAGCGTCGATAGAATCTTTCGGGACGGGCTTTTGGGATCGGTGGCTCGCTGTGAACACTGACGACAGTCTGGTCGCTTGAGGAAAGCATCGCGGGAACCCTTGTGACAATCGTTCCCGCCCGGCGGAACAGGGTGGTGAATCACCCACACTGCGCGCTTCGAGAGGCTGGTCTCAACCATTGCGACCTCACCCTAGGCCGGAAGGACAGCCCGGCGAATTCCGAGTCGACTCGATTTCATTAATCTCACATTGGGTGGCCAAAGATGCGCGTACTTCGAAACATCCTCGTGCCGATGAGTGATGGCGTCCGTATTGCGGTCGATGTGTACCTGTCCGATGCCGAAGCGCGTTATCCGGCAGTTTTCTATTTCATGCCCTATCGCAAGGACGACTTTTACCCGCGGATTGGGAATGGTGCGGCCCTGCCGCAACAATATGTTGAGCGCGGCTTCGCGTTCGTGTTGGGGGATGTGTGCGGTACCAATAACTCGGAAGGTGTTGTTGCTGAGATGTGGAACCTCCAGGAACGACAGGACGGGGCAGAGATAGTCGAGTGGATCGCCTCGCAACCATGGTGCAACGGGAATGTGGGCATGACCGGCACGTCCTATGGATTTTGGACTTCCCTCCTCACCGCCGCTCTTCGTCCATCTCACCTGAAGGCGGTTGTTCCGCTGTACGGGTCGGTCAGCTCCTATTACGCTTTTTGCGAGGGTGGTACGCCGATGGCTTTTGGGTACCATGCCGATTACCTCGCCGTCATGATAGCTATGGCAGGCTCTCCGCCCGGGTTTCGTGACCCTGAAGGGCGGTGGGAAAGACTCTGGAGGAGCCGACTGGAGAACTACACGCCTTGGGGTTTGGATTGGCTGACACACCAAGCGGATGATGAATTCTGGGACAATTCGTCGATCCGATGGTTCTATGACCAAATTGACATACCCGTCTTTGTCATTGGCGGTTGGGGCGACCGGTATCCGGGTGACGTAATAGAGTTATTTCAGAATCTCAAAGGTCCTAAAAAGGCGTTGATTGGCCCGTGGCACCACATTCGCCCGGACATGGGAATCCCGGGACCGCGAGTCGACTACGACATCGTTTTTCGATGGTTTGATTACTGGCTAAAGGGTGAGCAGAACGGGATATTGGAGGAGCCAGGCTTCACCGTCTACACGGAGAGGTATACGCCGCCAGCGGAATACCTTGCGGAAATTCCTGGCTACTGGCGAGAGGAAAGATCCTGGCCGTTTCCGGGGGCGATCCAGAGACGGCTGTATTTGAACGACGGGGGTAGTCTCTCGGAGCAGCCGCCAAAGAAAAAGGGTTTGGCCAAGTACCTCTACGACCCCACTGCGGGGGTTTGTTCGGGACTCACGGGCGGCATCTACGGCGCTATTGGTCTGGCGAAAGACCAGCGGCCCGACGAATCGAAAAGCCTGATCTTCACCACTGAGCCGCTGCTCCACAGAGTCGAGATCACCGGTCTGCCTCATGTTCGGCTGCATTTTTCCTCGACCGCGCGGGCAATGGGCGTGATCGCCAAGATTTGTGATGTGACTCCGGATGGCACTGTCTCGCTGGTTACACGAGGACAATTAAACGTTGCGCACCGGGAAGGACTCAACAAGCCTGACTACCTGACGCCGGGATCGATTTACGCTATCGACGTGGAGAAAAGCCACTTCCTACACCTTCGAATCCGACCATCGAATCCGGATCGCAATTACCAGCGGGGAGTTTCAAACGCTGTTTTCTACACCGCAGAACGGCACGAACACAGTTTATTACGGGGAAGCGAAGGCGACCTTTCTTGAGCTGCCGGTAGTACCCCATTCTGACCGGCCCGATCCGCCATCGTTGATGTTCCTGGTCTCGCCGCCACAAGAGCCGCCGATGGAGGCTTCTTTCCAGATTGGGCCACAGCACCAAAGCGGGTGGTGGAAGGCGGTTCGAGAGGCACGGAAGGAATACCAAGGCCTGGATGGTCTCGTCACCTACTGGCAAAAGACCACTTCGAGTGTGCGCCAGGATCAGCCCTCAGAAGCGGTGATCGAAAGTGAGAGCACGTTTGAATTTCGCTACGAGTCCGGAGAGGAGGTAAACTCGCGACGCAATTTCGGATTTGCGACGGGTATCCTCAACGGCCTTCCTGGCGTTGCGTCCGGTACGGCTATTTTCCTCGTCGGGGCGCTCAAGCAATCTGTTGGCTTTGTACAAATCATGTTCTACGGCGCGGCTGGCGCTATCCTCTGCGCGCTTCTAGTGTTAGTTACAGCCACAGTGCGCTTCGACCAGGAGCATTGCTGGGCCCGGAGCGAACCTTCGCCCATTGGCCAACGCGATCGGCCGCGTTGAGGTTTTCCAGTGGATTCGAGACACTGCAAACGGCCGATGCAGCCTGCCTGTCAGTCGGAGATTTGGAAGCTGATGCCGTTTGGACTTACCCGCCGGAGAAGGCGACTCACTCTTGGTCGAACAATGATCGAGAGCCACGCGGACCCATAGCGGCTGCGCTGCTATATTGTTTGAGAACGGAGAGCTCCGACGATAACAGACCACAACCGTGTCCACTTGATTTTCGGAGCCCCAAATATTAAAGTAATCAATCGATCATCGAGCATAGTATATGGTTCTTCCATTCAAACGCGATAATTTACGCAAGCGCCTGTCCCGTTATCTGTTTGGCGCGATTGTAAACGGTGAATTCAAGCCTGGTGACCGCATCGTGGAAGGTTCACTGGCTCGCCAACTCAGTGTGGCCCAGAGTTCCTTGCGTGAGGCGCTCCAGGAGTTGGAACATCAGGGCTTGGTAACGAAACACGATAATCGGGGTACGTTCGTCACTGTTATTGCACAAGAAGAGATCGACCAATTGTACGCGGTGCGGAAGCAATTGGAACCCTTCGCGGCAAGCCTTGCACGAGAGCGCATCACCGCAGAAGACAGCGCGGGACTTTCTAAACTTCTCGAGAAAATGCGACAAGCCAATGACCGCCGGGACTTGGTTGAATTAGCTCATGCTGACATGGAATTTCATGAGATGATCTGGCATCTTTCGGGGAATAGGTGGTTAGAGCGAGCACTTCGGCTAGTCGGACCTCCGCTGTTGGCACTGGACTACGTCGGACTTTACGGAGCACCGACTTACGATTTCGAAAGAGCGTATCGGCAGCACGAGTCTTTGGTGGAAACCCTGAATTCCGGCACCGCGGAACACACCAAGAAAGTATTCGAAGAGACTCTCGATGTTTTTCACCTCCAGGACATTGAAAACCTCTCGGCCTTGAAGTCGACGAAGAGTCCGTCTCGTCGCACTGTGCGCACCAAATCAGCCGCGGCAAAGGGGAACAACGCGCGCGCCTAAGAGGCGAGCGTTCGATGCTGTTCCATATTCTTGGAGCATACCGGTGTTCAAACGACTGGCCTTAGAGAGCAGCTTCCCGAGGTAGAAATGTCTTTGTCACTCGATCTGGAATACGTCCTCCACTTTGCATTTTCTGACGCCGTACTTTTGCTTGTGAAGGCTGACACTCGAATTGAGGTGCTAGACCCAAGTCTCAAGTTTGTCGCCGACGTCAACGCCGACTGCAGACTCTGAGATGTCAATGATTGCATGCTCAGCATGCAACGCCTTGACTTGAAGCTTCTCGATTCCCCTGCCAGTGGGCAACCCTTTCGGACCGCTCATAGCCTGCACGCTTTGCATCCACAACTATTCTTCCGGATTGCAGGATATTATGGTAGTGAGTACGGTCAAGCTAGGTCTAAAATCCCGAGCAAGCGGAACATACCATGAGTCCATCAACAAGTAAGATTCGACCTGGATTTCGGTTGCCCCAGGAAATGCCCCGACGATTGCATAGGCGGCTTATCCCACCGGAAGTGACAAGCACTAGAAAGAGATTCCCTCGCCCTAGATCAGTTTTTTTGAATCGATCACGCTCCGCATTGCTGAACAAACCATACGGTGCTTTTCATAGGGATCGAGTAGAAGAAACTGGCCCCGATGTGCCATCAATCCGCGGAATCTCACCCCCTGTTGCAAGGTCGTCTTGGTTAGCGAAAGAGCTGCTTCTCCAGGTAGAACACCTCAACGACGAGGCCTATATCCAACTCGACGACAACACTAAGTTCAGAGCTCTGATCGCCTGCCACTCTCGACATATCGGACACTATTTTTGGATTGTCCAATACGACAATGACGTGGGCGTATCTAGAAAGTTCTACGAGACGCTCGATCGCCTTTTCGCCACGATTTGTTTCGCGGTAAGGATTTTTTTGATTCCGTGATGAACAAGAAGCTCAGTGTGTTCCAGGCGCGCACATGTAATTCCAATGGCTCCCGCTTCAATTTGCTTCGACGCAAGACAGACAACTTGATGCGACTTGAAGTGTGGTCGAAACTTTGCGGGTCGATCCCGAAGGATTGTGGCGATCCGGGCTATATTGGCTTCCATACTGTCCAAATCCACCAGTAGGGCGGGAGTTTCAAGTTCCCTCGTATTCATCCAACTCACGA
The DNA here is from genome assembly GCA_043734125.1 of Acidobacteriota bacterium. Lineage (GTDB taxonomy): Bacteria > Acidobacteriota > Terriglobia > Terriglobales > Acidobacteriaceae > Gp1-AA145. Next base: position 35,315 of record JAYTFR010000042.1, read on the forward strand.
CGCTGCCTCGCTTTCTCGGGTGCCCTGCTGAGAATCAGGAGTGGGTTGCACATTGAACCGATCCGCAAAAAACCGGAGGAGGATGCTTTAGTGACTAGCACGCGACAGCCCGGGCGAGTTCACCGTGCGAAATGATGGCGCACATCGAACGGATAAGCGTTCCATGCCGCTGGACTCGAGCGTGCCACTCCCCAGCGGCACCAGTTCACTCCGGAAGTCGCCCCGGCAATTCTGTCCTTCTAGCCCTATGCCTTGTGCCCAATTTGGAGGAGCATCTTCAGCGTGGATCCGGGAGTGACGGACATTCGTTCAAAGGCCTCCTGGCCTCGCTCAAGCGGCAGGGATGCCGTCCACGGGCTCAAATCGAGATCGCCGTTCGTCAAGACCTCCAGTGACTGCTCGAAGTCACGAGGCGTGTACGCAAACGACGTGGACACACGGTGCTCTTTCCGAATGCTGGTAACGAAATCTATTTCGCTTCTCTGTTCAGCCATCCCCAGAAAGATTGCCTGTCCCCCTGGTGAACAAATGTCGAGCGCCAACCGCCGGGCTGCGCCGGTGCCGCTGGCATCAATTACCAAATCAAAGCCGCCGGCTGCAGCTTGGCGCGCCCGATCGATGCCCGAAGATGTGCTGACATTCTCGGTCCAGCGAGCTCCCAACTGGGATACCAAGGCAAGTCTCTCATCGTTCACGTCGGCCATAAGAATGCTGCGGAAGCCTAGAATCTTTCCAAGCAACAGCGCCAGGGTACCCATGGTGCCGGCCCCGATTATCGCCAATGTAGCGAGCCCAGCCGTCCCCGCAAGTCTGTAGACGTGGACGATGTTTGCCAAGGGTTCCACTATCACGGCGCGAGCGGTCGGCATCTCTTCTGGTACGACAAAAAGCTGCCGCTCGGGAACGGCTACGAATTCCGCATACGCTCCCTGTACCCGATCCATTCCCAATAGCGCCCAACGCACGCACAGATTCTGACGCCCCTCGAGACAGCGTGGGCACACGTAGCATGAGATCAACGGGTTTACCACCACCCGCCGTCCGTCTTCGAGGCGTCCAACAAGTTCGTGGCCCAATACCAGAGGTGGTTGGCGGCGATTGCTATGCCCAAGGAAGCCCGAAATGTCGGAGCCGCAGATCCCTGCTGTTTCTACCGACACCAGGACTTCTCCCGGGCTTGGTACAGGGCACGGCAGTTCTTGTACTTCTACCTTCTTCTGGGCTGAGTAAACCAAAGCGCGCATAAGCATCCTTAAAGAGTCAGGCTTAGGCCGCCGTCTACAACCAAGTCGGCGCCCGTTAAGTATCCACACTCCCGCGAGGCAAGGAACACGGCTACGGCCGCAACGTCGGCGACAGTCCCCGCTCGCCCCAGGGGGATTCGGCCAGAATCAACGTAGAAGGTTCGAAATTTTTCTGTAGTGGTTTCATCGACCCCGTCTGCGATCGAAAGCTGCGTGTTGCCGATGAATCCCGGAGAGATCGAATTCACCATGATATTGAAACTTGCTAGTTCAATGGCTAGACTTCGCGTGAGCTGGCTGACGCCACCCTTTGAGGACGCATAGGCGATAGACCCCGGTTCCGAGATCTTTCCCTGTATCGAGCTGATATTTACGATGCTCCCGCCTCCTCCCTTGCGCATCTGGGGCGCGGCCGCCTGGGCCATAAGGAATTGTCCTGTCAGGTTCGCATTGAGCACACTTTCCCATTGCTCGTAGCTCAGTTCCATCACACTCTTGGCGATCGAGATTGCCGCATTGTTAATCAGGATGTCCAGGCCGCCAAAATGTGCAGACGTGTGCTCCACAGACCTACGCGCGTCTTCCGGTCTGCCAACATCGGCGAAGGAACTGATCGCACTTCCGCCCGCCAACCTGATTTCCGCCAGCGCAGCGGCCAGCGTTTCCTGGCATCGGTCAACGAGGGCTACATTGGCGCCTTCGCGACAAAATAGCGCAGCCGTCGCCTTCCCAATGCCATGGGCAGCGCCGGTCACCAATGCCGTCTTGCCCTGCAATCTCATACTTGCGTCCTTAAAGCAGATGCGGAAAGCCCGTCAACAACTCGGCACCAGTCTCGGTAACGTGCACAACATATTCCAGTCGCATCCCCCATTGCCCGGGGAAGTACACCCCCGGCTCGAGCGCTATCACCATGTTTGCCTGAATAGGTGTTCGATTGTACGGCACCACCCGCGGCTCCTCATGATAGGCGACACCGAGTCCGTGGCCGCCATGGTGCGGGAACACACCGCCGAGCGGGGCGAGGCTCTTTCGCAGACCGGAATCTAGTTCGCACGCGAGTACGCCGGGTCGGGTGCCAGCGATCACCTCGGCCAAGGCGCACGAGACATCTGTAAATACTTTCTTCTGTTGCGCTGTTGGATCCCCTGCAACCAATGTGTTGCAGGAATCACCCCAATAGCCTTTGGACCGGGGCGCCAAGTCTACAATCACACACTCACCCGCTCCAATCACGCGTGACGAGGGCGAACCACCCGCTTGCGCAGTTCGCGGACCAGAGACCAGATCAGCAAGGAGAGGCAAACGCTCTCCGGCGATCGTCTCCATTCGAAAACGTACTTCCTCAAACAGCTCAATCTCCCGAATACCGGGACGCAACGTCTCTTTTGCCGCTTTCTGACCTATGTCGCACAATGCCACGGCGTGGCGGATGCTCTCGATCTCTGCTTCATCCTTTATCATGCGGATTTCAGAAAGGAGAGCCGTAACGTCGCGGACCTTTAGTCCGGGGCAAGCAAACCGCAACCGATCTAACAGCGCAACCGGAAGCTGGTTGGCTTCAATGCCTAACTGCCCGCTTCCCACACGGCCCATGCGCGCCACGATTCTGGCGGCAAGATCTTCCATAGCACCCAGAGGGCGCTCCACCGTGTAGCTGATGAAGGCCTCGCGCTCCACGCCCGGGACTTCCTCCGCACATTCCATATCCGCCAGGAAGAAGACTGGCAGTCCGCCGCAAGTCCAAAGCAACGCACCCGACAACGGCGTGAACGGAGAGGGACCCGTTTCGATGGGGGAGGAATAACTACAAAAATAACGCAGACTTTCGGCGGAGCATAGGAGGACGTTGTCCACTTCCTCTCTCAAAAGACTGCCCTTCAGTTTCGAGAGCCTGTCGGACAAGCTTCCTCCCGCTCTTCTGCCACCCGCAGACGCATCCTGTCCACTGTCGCACCGCTGCTTCACATGGCGTGAACACATATAGGCCGCTTCCACGTCTGCTATCTTCATCGTCCGTACTCCATCGGCCCTTCTCCCCGAGAATATCCTCGGTCCCCGTCTTCCACCGGCCCGACCAAACTGTTACGCGCGCTCCCCGCCTTCGGACAAAGTACGCCATCGCAAATCCAAAACCGCGCGGGTCTCTCTAAATTAAGGGCAGCACTCTTGAGATCGCGTGTGATCGGATTTCCTTAGCTTATAATCTATAAACGAGAATCGATCACAGTCAAGTTTTAGAAGGATTCGGAGCCTGAGTTCTCAAGTGAAAGCATGTTTCTCTGAATTTAAACGGATCGCAACTTGAAGCGGAGATCGCCCAGAATGCGCTGGTATTTGTTGGGATGCCTTGCATCTTTGCTGGTTGCGAGGGTTTCGGAGGAGAACCGGACACCCGGGAGCGGCCGGCCGAGTTTGGCTCGATTAACCATCTTCGTCTCCGCCATAGCGAGACCGAGCTCGGCAATAACGATCTCCTTGCAGTCTCGGGCGGCTGGAATCCCGCATTCGATCAACAACGGGGCGGAAATGTGGACGCCTCTTCCACTCCCGCGCCATGCGGGGGTAGTGTGGTGGGAGTTCTATGGTGATCTCAGCGGGCACCAGAAGGCGAACTCGTTGGCGAGAGATGTGCCGGTCGCCCGTAGATTCGAGTTGTCGACGGACTAGCCGGCGTCTCGTCCTGTGTGGCTGACGTGGGCCGCGCACATGCCCCCGCTTGACAGCCAAACACCTCTGACTATATTGGGTACGATTCGGCAGACTCATCGTGACTGAAAACTGGCTTACCTACGTGAACGGAGAAATGGTCCCAATGCAAGAGGCCAATATCTCCGTGTTCGACAGAGGCTTCCAGTATGGCGACGCTGTCTTCGAAGGCATGCGCGCTTATGCTGGCCGAATCTTCAAGCTCCGTGAACACGTGGACCGTCTTTTCCGCTCGGCAGAGTTCGTGAACATAAGAGTTCCCCTGACTAAAGACCAGTTTTGCAATGCAGTTAAGCGCGTAGTCCGGGAGAACAAGTTTCTAGACGCGCACATCAAACCGCAGGTCACGCGGGGGATTGCGTGGAAACTGGGGCTCGATCCGTGCAACACCACAGGGGCGAATGTCATAATCCCGGCGCGGCCGATTGACAAGTCAATGTTCGACACCGCCGCCGGTTTCAAGCTGGCCTCGGTCAGCATCCGCAAGGTCCCGGCAATGTGCATTGATCCGCGCGTGAAGTCCTGCAATTATCTGGTGAATATCCTCGCACGCGCTGAGGCTGTGGCCTCGGGCGGGGATGAGGCAATCATGCTGGACATCGACGGGTACGTTTCGGAGTGTGCGGGAAGCAATATCTTTCTAGTCAAGGATCGTTCTCTGTATACACCTCCACTGCAGAGTGCACTTGCCGGGATCACGCGTGAGACAGTGTTAGAGCTGGCGTCGATCTCGAAGATCCCAGTCCATGAAACTAGACTTACTACCTACGACGTATACACGGCAGAGGAGGTCTTTATTACCGGGTCGGGCGCAGGAATCGTTCCGGTCACCGAGGTGGACCGTCGCCCCGTTTCGGGGTGCCAGCCGGGCGAAATCACGATGTGGATGGAGCGCCTCTACGAAGAGCGGGCTGCCGATGGCGAGTCCGCGTATGAGTAACCCCTCGCGCTGACTCCTCCTTGCAAATCCTTGTATGACGCTTTCTTGGGTCAGCCTTTAAATGCCGCCTGCCCAAGGATTTTTTCTTCACGCCGCGAATTCCGCCGTCAACCAATCTGACCTGGGCTCGGGGAGCACCCGTGCTGCAGAGTCCCGAATGACTTCTTAACCCACCCTTACGATTCGGCTTGACAAAAACTGCCCCGGATGTAATAAAGTTTAAACGATTATCGTTTATTGTTAATTGCATCTTTCACTCTTCGCCTAAGGTCGTCAGTGAATTCTCGCTGATGGTCTCTTAGGTCGCATCTGGGAAAGGACATACGGGCTATGGATTTCTGGCGAGACACGAACTGGTTTGCGATTCAGGCAAAACCCAGTCGAGAGGAAATCGCGGCTAGTTATGTTTCGATGCTCGGTGTAGAGGTTTTTCTGCCTAAGATCAAGCAGTTCCCCGTGCGCCAGGGGAACCATGAAGCTGCGCTCAAGCCGCTGTTCCCAAATTACCTATTCGCACGCTTTTGCCCAGCCGACTACCTTCATCTCGTGCGGTATGCACGTGGTGTGCGCTGCGTCGTAAGCGCAGGCGATTTACCTCTACCAATGGACGAAAGAGACATCGACTTGATTCGGGACCGAATAACTGCCGATGGAACTCTCGAAATGAATCTGGAACAAGTCCGGCCTGGCCAGAAGGTGGCGGTCCAAGCGGGTCCGTTCAAAGGAATACGTGGCATCTTCGAGCGAAAGATCAACGACCGTGAAAAGGTGTCGTTGCTGCTCGATTCCGTTCATCACCACGCACATGTGTTAATCGAGCAACGCTATGTGCAATGAGGCGCGTCGGTTGTTTAAAGTATCGCACCTGTTCGACATTTGTCTTCCCTGGGTCAGATTTGAGATGGCGGTAGCTTGTCCTCGGAGGTACAGACGATGAAGATCACCGACGTGGAAGCGATCTATGTGCGTTCAACCCATGTGAAGCAGCAGTGCGACAGTGGCCAGGATGCGCTGGTGGTGCGGGTGCATACCGACGAAGGGATCACGGGAATCGGGGAAGTGGATTCGGCGCCGCTGGCGGCGCGAGGCATGATCTTAGGGCCTTACTCGCACTCGATTTCTTCTGGCTTAAAGCATCTGCTGATCGGGGAAGATCCGTTCGAAACTGAGTATCTGTGGGACAAGATGTACTGCCACAATATTTATGCGGGGCGTTCGGGAATCGCCATTCATGCCATGAGCGGCATCGACATCGCCTTGTGGGACATCAAGGGCAAGAAGCTGGGGATGCCGATCTGGAAACTGCTGGGAGGGGGATTCCGGAAAAGCATATCTTGCTATGCCAGCCTACTGTTTGAGCCCACGCCGGAGCAAACGGGGGAGGCAGCGCGCCACATGCGGGACGAGGGATTCAGCGCGGTTAAATTCGGTTGGGGCCCCATCGGCCAGGACGCGGCAACGGATATCCAGTTGGTGGCCAAGGCCCGGAGCGGTCTGGGGGACAAAGTGGATCTGATGGTAGATGCCGGCTTGGCGTGGGATGCGAAGACTGCCATCCAGCGAGCCCATGCGTTTTCCGATTATGATCTTTTCTGGCTGGAAGAACCACTTTCGCCGGACGACTACGCCGGCTACCGGAAGTTGACGGCCGCGACCGCGACTCGTATCGCGGCAGGGGAGCAGGAAAGCGGGCGGCACTCCTTCCGGCGGCTGATTGTGGAAGGGGATGTGGATGTGGTGCAACTGGACTTGACGCGCTGCGGGGGTTTCACGGAGGGGATGAAAATCGCGTCGCTAGCAGCCGATCACGGCAAGCCGGTGGCCAATCACGGTTTTACAACCTACATTAATGTGGCGGCGGCGCTGCATCTGCTGAACGCGATTCCTAATGCCCTGATCGCGGAATACGTGGTGCAGGATCATGAGGGGACGGCTCTGCGGGAGTGCCTCACCCGGCAGAAGATTCGAGCCCAGGACGGACGGTTGGCAATTCCCCAGGAGCCGGGTTTAGGGATGGATCTGAGCGAGACCGACTTGGAACGTCTGCGGGTCGCATAGGGCGGAGGAGGACTCCGCTAAAAGCCGAAAATGTCGGCCACATCTTCCACCCGAGCATATAAAGGAAGTCATTCGAGTGAATTTCAATCGACTAGGCAGCGCGCCGAAGACGCCGAAATGAGATGCATTTGGCACTTCCTTGTTAATTCGCGGTACTCGAGACGGTCACATGACTGAAGGAATCTTACTGGCGTTGGCAGCTGCCTTGATCTACGGCGTTCTGGGAATCTCACTCGAAGTGGTCGGGAAACGTCGTTATCCTATTTGGGTTTTCAATTTTTACAAAATGCTGACTGGCTTCCTCCTGGGTCTCGCTGTGGCACTGGCGTTACGGCTGCCGTTATATGTGCCAAGACTGATGTTGCTTGGCCTAATTGGTGCGGCAACCTTCCCGCTGACGGCCGCAGCATACCTGACGGCAGCTCGTGAACGAAACATTGCGGCCAACTGGACCATCCTGAATCTCTCCGTAGTGTTGCCGATCTTGTTCTCTGTGTGGTGGTTTGGAGACAAGTTCAGTTGGTGGAAGGGCATCGGTGTCGCTTTCACTCTGGTAGCCATTGTTTTGATCGGGGACGGGTTCCGGGGGGTGTCGATCCGTTCGCTAAAGGGAAGTTGGCTGGGGTGGATCGGCCTCGCGTTCCTGCTGAATGGTTGGCTAGTGGTTATGTTCCGCTTTGTCCCTCCATCACTTGGTCCGGTCTTTACGCTGTATTTCTACGGCTTCAGCGTGCTACTAGTGATCCCGATCCTGTGGTGGACGGGAAATTCATGGCGACCCTCGCGCGCTGTGTTGGGGTTAGCTGCCGTCTCGGCCGTCGCGCACTGGTCCGGAATCATCCTTACCATCGTGGCCCTGGCCACGGTCGCCAGGGTCAGCCACCAGGCAGGATTGATTGTTTATCCAATAACGAACGGCTTCGTGATCCCCGCCGGAGTCATTCTTGGAATCGTCATCCTGAAACAGAAGATCAGCTTGCTCACGGGCGCGGGCGTCGTCTGTGGAATGATCGCACTCGCGATTTTGTCACTCTCCTGAGTCAATCTAGTCTTCGAGGAGGTGAGGCAAGGCGCCATGAAACTCGACTCGCAAGAGCAGCTGCAATGGTGCCGAAGACGCTCTGCTTCCTTTTCATCGGCCGTCGTTTTCTGCGAGACGAAAATAGTTGACATAAGAACAGATGGCTCGCTTCAGCGGCCGTACGGTTCTGGCTCTATGGGTACGCGAGCCGACAACAAGGATTCATTTTGTCCAGAAAGGACTTAAAGTGAAATCTGTGAACCTCCACCATGAGCTCTGACGCTGAAAGCGCAGGCCTATTGCAGTCATACTATAGTCAACGTCCGCTCATCCATCTTTTGCGCGGTGAGCCAACAGAGTTCTTGACGGCCTACTACAACAGACTTTGGTGGTCGACCATAACTTCTTTCTCGAGGCCGTGTGCTAACTTTCCTAAACGGGGTAAGAAAATGCGCAAATCAATAGCGGGACTTACATCCCTTTTTTTTCTTCTAGCCATCTCCGCGACGATGAGGGCCGCTCCTCTCAAGGTCGGAGATAAAGCACCCAATTTTGCCTTGCCTAACCAGAATGGTGACACCATCAAGTTGAGTGACTTTCTGGGCAAGAGAACTGTTGTGCTGTTCTTTTTCGCGGCGAGCTGTTCCGATGATTCAACGAGTGTGATCAAACCTTACCAGGAGCGCTTCGCGCAGTTCAAGCAAGCAAATGTAGAAGTTGTAGGCATTACGGTCGAGAATGTGTATGCCGTCGAAGCCTTCGCCACGGAACTGCAAACGCCTTTCCCTCTCTTGAGCGATTATGGAATTCACTTTGATAAGGAGGTTTCGCGTGCGTACGGTGCTATTGAGGGTGATGCCAGGTTTGCGAGCAGATTTACGATTGTAATCGACAAGAATGGGATCATCCGGCATGTGGAAAAAGATGCTGACCCAGATCAGATTCTCAAGATTTCCCGCGGATTGTAGGTTCCGTGCAAGGGGAATCTGCGGGCGAGAGGTCCATGCCGACGCGACTAGGCATCCACCTGAGGGGCAGCTGGCTTCGTCTGTGGGTTGGGCACAATGAAATCATTTCAGGGTTGTTGGCAAACCAAACAAAGTACCTCCCCCCCTTTTTTTCACCGCATAAAGTATTAGTAAAAAGATTACAGAACGACGACGCTAACACGTGATCACTCTTGATGCTTGACGTTAGATATGGGAGCTGTGAGACGGTCTTGGTTAGGTACCTTCTCCCGCAGACAAAACTCCGGTAAGACTCTTCCCAACCTTCTTCACAAAGGATAGCGATCTGTATATGCTCGATCCACTCGTTCGAATTGTTGGCCCCGAAAGGGTATTGACAAGACCAATTGAGCTCGTTGCCTTTGCTTCTGATGCGAGTTTTTATCGGTTGATACCGAAAGCGGTGGTCCTTCCTCGTAGTATCGAAGAGATCCAAGCGTTATTTCGTTTCAGTCACCAGCAACGGCTCCCACTGGTGTTCCGGGCGGCTGGAACCAGTCTCTCCGGCCAGGCGATAACTGATGGAATCCTTGTGGACGTTGCCCGATATTGGCGCGGAGCTACGGTCGAGGCGGGGGGAAAGAAGCTTCGGGTACAGCCCGGGGTGATCGGCTCACGTGCGAACCTCCTTCTAAAGCCGTACGGCGCAAAGATCGGTCCAGATCCGGCCTCAATCGATGCTTGCATGATAGGCGGCATTCTGGCTAACAATTCCAGTGGGATGTGCTGCGGCGTCTCCCAGAATGCTTATCACACACTTGAGTCGCTGAAGTTCGTCTTGCCCTCAGGTACAGTGATCGACACGGCCGATGCGATATCAGCCGACCTGTTCTGGAAGTACGAATCGAGGCTGGCAGAAGGCTTATTGCAGTTAAGGAATGAGATCCACGAGAATACAGCTCTTTCTGAGCGCATCCGTCGCAAGTACAGGATGAAGAACACGACGGGATACTCGCTCAATGCATTCATCGATTTTGAGCATCCTCTCGAGATCTTCCGACAGTTGCTGATCGGTTCTGAGGGCACTCTCGCGTTCATAGCGGAGGCCGTGCTCAATACAGTTCCGCACCTACCGGTCAAATACACTGGACTGTTGCTTTTCTCTGATTTGTACGAAGCGTGCGCGGCGATTGTTCCACTTCGCGATGCAGGTGCGGAAGCGCTGGAACTGATGGACGCTTTCTCCTTGCGATCTGTAGCGAATCATGAGGGGGCTCCACCTTTATTGAAAGGGCTTCCTGATACTGCCGCTGGTTTGCTGGTCGAATTCCAAGCAGCAGAAGAAAGCGAGCGTCCAGCGCTCGAACACCGGGCACGGCACGTCATCACCAAACTAACTCTGCTCCAGTCTCCGGCGTTCACCCATAAGTCAGCGGAACAGGCGCTTCTATGGAAAATCAGAAAAGGTATGTTTCCTTCGGTCGGAGCGACTCGTCGCAGCGGGACATCGGTGATTATCGAAGACGTCGTATTTCCCGTCGAAAATCTCGCTCCCGCGACCGTCGAGCTAAGACAATTGCTGACAAGGCATGGATATGAGAGCGCCATCATATTCGGTCACGCGAAGGACGGCAACCTCCACTTTGTTATTGCGCAGTCGTTTAATGACCAGGCGACAACAGAGCAGTATGCGCGGCTCATGGATGACGTGGTCCGCTTGGTTCTGGGCCGATACGACGGCGCACTGAAGGGTGAACATGGGACGGGTCGTAACATGGCGCCTTTTGTGGAGGCGGAGTGGGGCCATCAAGCCTACGAGATCATGAGAAAGATAAAGGTGCTTGCCGATCCTGAGAATCTGCTCAATCCAGGTGTGATCCTCAACTCCAGTCCCAAGGCCCACGTCGAGAACGTTAAGACGTTGCCCACGGTAGAAGAGGAGGTGGATAAGTGTATCGAGTGCGGGTACTGCGAAAGCCGATGCCCCAGCCGAGACCTGACGCTGACTCCACGCCAGCGCATCGTTGTTCGACGAGAGATGGAGCGCCTGAGAAGCGACGTTAAAGCAGACGGGAACATGGCAGGCGCCCTCGACGCGGATTTTCCCTATATGGCTCTCGACACCTGTGCGGTAGATGGGCTCTGCGCCGTGGCGTGTCCGGTGGGGATCGACACCGGCTCTTTGACAAAAAGGCTTCGTCAGGCGCGCCACTCGCCGGCAGCACACAAGTGTGCGAGTTTGATTGCAAGCAACCTGGGGTTGGCGGAACGGGGGATGCGGTTTGCTTTACGGGCTGGACATTTCGCGCAGAAGTCCTTAGGCAAGACCTTTGTAAATCGCGTTACAATATGGGCTCACCGATTGAGCGGCAGATCCTTGCCGATATGGACTGGGGACGTGCCAAGGGCCGCATCCGGTCGGTTCCCGCAGGGCTTTCGTGCCGGAGCGCACGCAGTCTATTTTCCGAGCTGCATCTCGCGGACAATGGGCTGCTTGCCAGGAGAAGCCACAAGGCTGTCAAGCACAGAGGCGGCACTCGAGGTTGCTCGTCGCGCGGGGATGTCGATCTTTGTTCCTGAGGACGTCGCCGGTACTTGCTGCGGCGTCCCGTTTTCGTCAAAAGGATACGCCGGAGCGCACGAGGTTGCGGTCAATCTCGCCGTGGCGCGATTCTGGAAATGGTCAGAGGAAGGCCGCTTGCCAATCATTGTCGACACCAGTGCCTGCGCGTACGGATTACTGACCTGCCGAGACCATCTAAACGCGGACAATAAGTCCAAGTACGATAGGCTACGCATACTTGATTCGGTTCCATTCATGTACGAAGAGGTTCTTCCGCGCCTCACGTTTGAGTCTCAGGCGCGCTCGGTTGTGCTACATCCCGTCTGCTCCCTGGTGAAGATGAATCTCGTCGAGAAGTTCGAGAAAGTTGCGCAGGCGTGCAGCCGCGAGGTATTCATACCACCGAATTCCGGTTGCTGTGGCTTTGCAGGCGATCGAGGATTCATGTTCCCTGAGTTGACCGAGTCGGCGACACGTCACGAAGCCGCTGAAGCCAAGGCTGTCAAAGGCGACGGATATTATTCAACCGCCCGAACCTGCGAGGTGGCCATGACTCGCAGCACGGGTCAAATATATCGTTCGTATCTTCACCTGCTGGAAGAAACCACACGAGGACAACCAAGGTCCGGCTTGATCAAGCACGACGTTGCCTCTTGAAATTCCTGTCGGATTCGGGCTGGTTATACTTTCGAGTTTAGCTCTCTTTCTGCGGGGTGTTACAAGGCTTCAACCTTCAGAAGAGGAATCACGGAAAGACTCGATCCTTGGACGTCCCCACGAATTCGATGAAAAGTCGAGGCCTTTTAAGTTCCTGCTGAAAGACGTCCTCCGTTCTCAGGTTGCCAAAGAAGCATCTAGTTTTCTGGGCCAGTTCACTCCTACCCACAAGATGGCCGATGCAAGTGTCGTACCTAGTCCAATCATCAAGACCGAATCCCAGTCTTTCGAACGCTGAATGGCGGCGCCTATTGCGATGGGTGAAACAAACGCCCCGAAATTGGATGCACAGTTCATGAGTCCCGAAAAGGTCCCGGCTGACTTGCCACCCAGGTCGGCAGCAGCAGTCCAGACGGCCGCTAAAAGTAGGTCGCCTACCCCTGCGGCAGTGGCAAACAGCCAGGGTGCAGCTTTGTCAGAACTGATAATACCGAGGTAATAAAGAAGAGCGGCAAGAAGCATCGAGAAACATCCCACTATTCCGCGCCCGAGCGCCGGGCTTGTCTTTCTTCCCAGCGCGTCGCAAATCACTCCGCCCGCCCAACTCGAACCGATCCCGAAGAGAAACGGGAGCGAGGCGTACCTCCCAGCCTCACTCAGGGTGAATCCTCGACGCTCGATCAAGTAGGTTGGGAACCATGTGGCATAGAACTGCCACATAACCGTGTAGCCGAAGGCGACCAGGAGCAAGGCCACCATCTGAAATGACCAAAGGTGTACTCCCGTCTGGGTGAATCGTCTGGAATTCGGGTTGGTCGGTAACTGGGGAGGAACTACACGAAACCATATAAGAGATGCCATCACGCCTGCGGCGGCAAAGACAATAAATGTGGATCGCCAGCCGTAACGCAGCAGAAGGAATGCTGCCGCGGCTGGGGCAAACGCGCCTCCAAGTCGTCCTCCACCAAGAAAGACACCAAATGCAGTCGCCCTTGCGTTGTCCGGAATCCAACGCGCAAAAGCGGAGGTAATAGCCGGCGCCAGAGCCGCCTCCAAACCGCCAAAGGCGAATCGAATTAGTACGATAATTCGATAGCTAACAGCGGCCCCTGTTAAAGCCGTAAAGCCAGACCATGCAAGGATCGCGAATCCGACGATTCTCCGAGGACTCCAACGATCCGCAGCTGCTCCCCAGGGTAGTTGCATTAGCGCGTAAGACAGAGAGAAGCTGCTGAATATCACACCGAGTTGGATTGGCGTAAGATTGAACTCTCTACGAATGCTGGGGCCCGCTACTGATATGCATATCCGATCGACATAGCTCACCATATTCAGCAGAGTCGCGGCCAATATGACCCTATACGGCGACCAGGCTCGTTGTCTTGAAATCAATGCTTAACATCCTAAGCGAGAGTTTTCGGGTGCCATTGATATTGACTGATGATTGACACAGATAATCCACCGAGGTCACGCGGAGTTGAAATACGCAACGTGGCCCTCAGACTTCTTGCAACAGCGGTCTAGAATTTGCTTTTCTAGAACTGAACTCTCAAGACCTAACGGACTAATTCGCTATCAATTTTCAGAGTCTGGGGATTCTTGGTGCCCGGTTTCGATTGTGCTAATCGGCAACGACTTGCCCTCCCGCAGCCCTGAGACCGCGCGAATCGACCGACTGAATAATTTAGGTCGACTCCATCGCCAGCGCCCAAATCCGAGCGCTCTTACCCAATTCCACCCATCGCCACTCGCCAGCGTCGCCCGACGCCGTTCAATAATTAGCAAGCGCGATTTGTACTGTCACGTCCCCTGCCATCAGCGATAGAACGTCTGCACATGATCCCCACTTTTTGCAAGCGTGGGATGTGGTTCTTCGGTTCGAAAGGCTTACTTCGATCTGCCAGTGCCTACGATCTTTTCTGGTTGGTATCTCCTGATCGGTAGGACCCGGTTTTTCTCCAAGTGAATTCTCTCTCATTACTCCTGGTACAAAAGACCTTCGGTCACGTCACCCAGCCGCTTTTGTTATCGCGTGCTGGATATTTCTCCGATGCAGCGGCGATAGCGGCTGCCGTGTCCAGGACGGAAAGACGCAGTTGAAATCTTCGAGTCTCACCGGGCTGCAGGAGAGGAAGCTGTTGCCGGCGAAACCAGTCTCGACCTCCCACCAGGCAGTTCCCGGGCTCGATTCCAAGGACATACTCTCCTTTGCCACAGAGTTTCCACTCGAGCAGGCATGGAAGCTGCGCTGGAGAGTACGTCAATTCCACTCCAAAGCTAGGTTCGGCCTCATCTGATATAAGAAGCGCGGAAGTGCGCTCGGGCAGCTGGCTCTCAAACGAATGAAAAAAGACCTGTTCAGCAAAGTCCTGCGTCGGGGGCTCGAGGTAATTCCACTTGGAGAGACCTCGCTTGGCTATCTCGTCCCGTGGAACAACAGTATCAGTCGTTAAATACAACCGGCTTCGTGAATTAACAAGTGGAAACCCGAAGTTCCAGTGATAGAGATGCATATGGATTTCCGGGCGGAATCCTTCATTCGTGACTACGTCATCCAGCTCTACCCAGTTAGCCCCCATCTCGGTTCTCCAGGTTCGGCGCAGGCTTAGATTGGGACCAAATGGGTAAGCTTCTTTAACTACACCGGAAACTCCCATCTGGTATGTAGATGCATTCCAGTTGCTAAAAGTGCTTACTTGAGTAGCGGGGCTATAGGAAATTTCGCCGTGAAGACCATAGGTTTCCCAGCCTTCTTCCGACGCGGGACCTACGTTTCGGATCCCACAGGTGACAAGCATGCCCCCCCCAAAACCGCGCAACCAGCCTGATCCCTTTCGCTCGTAATAGGATGGCGCCACGATCCCTGCGCTGGATTTCCAGCAAAGAGACTTGCCGCAGAATGATGCTTCGGTAAGATCGAGTGCGCGGTCGGCAAGGACAGTGAAGCTAAAACCGGAGCCAGTTTCTAAATGAATCGCTTCAACTCCCTTTGCCTTCCCCTCGACCAGATGGGACCGGTTAATCCCGACAACTTGATCCATCGAACCCACATATTCGAGCAGGGCTACCCGAGAGAGTTTAAAAGGATTAATCATGAGTTCTTTCGCATTTGAATGCACTATCCTCCGCGACGTTGTCTTTAGTTGTTGCGTCAAACCAAGTCCCGTCAAGTATTCGAAATACCGAATCACTCAGGCAGAGACATCGGAGTCGCCCGAGATTTGAGTTCCTATCCTTGTTGCTAGCGAGATTCTTGCTCGGGCTTGAATAAGGCCCTTCACATCCGCACGCATCCTATACAACGCACCTCCGAAATTGCCACTCACGTGGTCATAGCCAGTTGGCATGGCCGGCGTGGGCTGAGACAGTCCGGCAGAAGTGATGTACAGATCACCGAGATCTTGGCCGCCAAACGCCACACACGATGTTTGCTTTGCGGGAATCACGATCTTGCGCTCGACGGCACCGTCCGGGTCATATCGAACCACGCAGCTTCCATACCATTGAGCTGACCACAGGAATCCTTCGGAATCTACCGCAAGACCGTCCGGTATGCCTTCGTCACTTGGCACCTGGACAAGCGCTCTGCGGTCGTGGGCCTCTCCAGAATCCGGATCGTAGTTGTACACATAAATCCTGCGAGCCATCGAATCGGTGACATATAACAATTCGTTGTTCGGAGAAAACCCCAATCCATTCGAAAGATGGAACCCCTCGTCGATGATCTTGATTCGGCCATTCGTCTCGACGCAGATCAACTTACCTAGTGGATAATTGTCGCCTGGATCATAGAATACAGATCCTCCCAGCAGACGGCCATGAACATCAGCCACGCAGTCGTTCATACGGCAAGGCTCACCATCTACTTGGTCCGCGACTAGAGTAGCTTGCTGGCCCTCATTCCACAGCCAGATTCCGACGCTGTTGGTGACCACGAAGCCTCCGGATGCGTTGAGCCGAAATCCTTTTATTTCCAGCCGATTATTTACAACCCGGGACTTGCCAGAGCGTGAATCGTACAGGTAGAAACGATTGCTCAACCCGTCTGTCCAGTAGAGACTGACCGTGCTTTCATCCCATACTGGACACTCACCGCATTGGTCGTTATAGTCTGCCACGACTTCGCACATGGGTTGCATCCTATGCAAACTGTCAATATCTCAGAACGTGTCAGTAATGCGACGCCATCAGTTGATGCCTGCGAACGCTTGCACCTCGCGTCTTACTTTCCAGCGGCTACTTCCTTCATCGCGTTCAATAGCTGCGGTGTATAGGTCTCAACAGCAGCGAATGCATTCTGAATCTGTTCGAATGGCGTCGAGCCAGCGTTATTGCTAAACGGCTTCGTGCCCGCCGTCCAGTCTTTTTGAATATCCAAGACTCGATTTATTACTGGAGAATTCAGACTACGCAAGGCCTCATTCATTCCGGGAAACGACCAGCTATTTTCATACCCTGTCTTGCGCTGCCACGCTTCCGCGGTAGCCGCAAATGCGCCTAAAGATCCCCGAACGTGTTGGTGGGACGCCGTTGCCGCCAGAAACTCCCTATATGTGACTTGCATGTTCAGCTGCAGGACAAGGTCGTCAACAAAACGATGGGGATCGCCGAACAATAATCCTCTCAGTTGTCCGGTGGAAAGTTCTCTGCTCGAAAGGTTCTCAAGTTCCCGCGCCTGTGTCCTCATCTCGCCTAAATCATCCCCGGCAAGTGCTTTCCACGATCGCACAATCGCTGGCCCCTGCCCCACGATTAGCTGATTCGCGAATTTTACGTAATCCGCATCATTCAGACTCTTCCCCGCTGCACCTTGCGCAAAGGCAAAAGTGTTCGGTAGTTGCACGCAGTGGGTCTGAGCATTACCCATAACGCCGCGAGACAACGGCTTTGCACCTCCTTGGTAGGCGTGGTTACCGCCAAAGTTGGTGAACGGGAATGATGGTTCATTTTCGATCGCACCGTAGTTAAAGGCAATTGACCTCTTCGACCATGCTGGTGCATCAAGTATCTCGCGTCGCGCTCCGGCTAATCCCCATGGTTCCAACTTCGACTTGTTAACAAGGGTGATCGCTTCGAAATACTCGTCCCGAGTTGACCAGCCAAACGTACCTGTGGCATACCAACGGCCATATGCCGGCCACCCCACGTGTACCCAATAGATCAGTTCAATTCCGGGACGCAACCGATCGAACAATTCACGATACATCCTAAGCAAGTCCACGAATTCCTGGTTTGTTGAGCCCGGATAGCTACCGGGATCGCTGTCGATAATGGCAAAGGCATCGGCTTTGGCCAGATACCGAAGTGCGCTCTCACGTCTCTTCATCATGTTGGATACGGCCGCCGTATCAGCTGGGTTTACAAATATTTCGGAGTGGTAATAGTGACGCTGCTCGAATGTGGCTTGCTTGGCGACATCGTCTTTCGCGATCACATTGGCACTCAGCACAATGAAGGCCCTCATGTGAAAGTCGCCATGAAGTATATTGATGACCTTCGCAAGTTTGCGCAGCGAAGTTACATCACTCGAAGTCAGCGGGTCAGGCATTGTATCGATCAGCGGCCAGATCATGATCGTGTTGTAACCTAATTTATGGAGGCCATCGGCATATCCTCGCCAGTCGTCGAGCGACCAGGTTCTCGCGGCATAGGGGTGACTGTAAGGCCAATGCTGATGTACATACATGCCCACGACCGGAGGCTCAGACGATTGTTGCGCCCAGCCATACAAGCCGCTACCCATGACAAGGATAATGAACGCGAGTCCTCTTAGAATTGATTGGTTTGATTTCTTATTTTGCCTTAGGTGTTTCATCGGTCCTCTCTGCTTCAAAAGGAAGAAATCCTACCCTCGATGCGACTTCCGCAAAAGACTGAATCAAGACAACCGCACTGCCGCGCAACGAGGGCGACGAAATATACGTGGCGCTAATGCATAATCCAACCGCCATCTACATTTAAGGTCTGGCCGGTCATTGCAGATGAATAATCAGAAGCAAGAAACAGAGCCACGTTGGCGATGTCTTCAGGCACAACCCGTCTTTTTAAACTCTGCAAAGGCAACACCTCCGCAGCCAATTCTTCGGGTGTCCCGAAGTTAGCTTCGCTGGCGGTTGCCACCGCACCCGGGGTTATGCAATTCACCCGAATACCATACTCGCCCAGTTCGCGGGCTAGGGAACGGGTAAGACCGATAATCCCCCCTTTAGCGGCAACGTAATGGGAAAGCTTGGCCATGCCAAGAAAGAAAGTGACCGAGCTAATCTGAATTATGCAACCGCTGCGTTGGCTCACAAGTAGCGGAACCACGGCGTGCGTACAATTGAACGTACCGTTCAGGTTCACGTCCAATGTTCGATCCCATTCCTCATGAGTCATCTCTACGAAGCGCTTACGGGGATAGGCTCCAGCATTGTTCACAAGGATATCGACCGTTTTGAAGCGGGCGACAGCAGATCCTATTGCTTCGCGCACTTGGTCCCGATCTGTTGTGTCAAAAACATATTTTTCAACCGGATGTCCCTGCTCAAGAAGCGCCTCTGCGGTGAAGGCGAGGCGCTCCCCATCGATGTCCCCCATGACCACACTGGCACCGTGCCGACAGAATTCTCGAGAAATGAACTCCCCAATGCCCTGGGCAGCCCCAGTCACTATCGCCACTTTACCTTGAAGTAGTTTTTCCATCTCAATGCCTCGCTATGCTCCGGTTGCATTTCATGCCGTTGACGTCGTCTCTAGAAGATCGGCAGCGATGGAACCCAGCCCGGCCGGTTCGGGTCGTAAAATTCGTTCACATGCCCGATCTCTTTGTACAGCCTGTGATATTTCTCGACCTTATCCCAATCGACATCTATTCCAAGGCCGGGCCCGGTCGGGACCCTAAAAAAGCCATCCTCATACTGGAAGGGTGACGTAATGATGTCGTCGACTTGGTCGTGATAGTGGCTGTCGATGGCGTATCCGATCGATGGAGTACTGGAGGCCAAGTGCAGCATCGCAGCCGTCGAAATACCCAATTCCCGGTCACTATGCATCCCGACGCCGATTTGAAAAGCGTCACAGACCGCGACCATTCGTTGGTTCTCGCGAAAACCACCCCAGAAATGAACGTCAGACAAGACCACATCCACACTGCGAAGGCGAATACCTGGGGCCAACTGTTCAAAGCTGACAAGGCACATATTTGTAGCAAATGGAATTTGAACCGCCTTCCTCGCTAAACTCATCCCTTCTAGGTTCCACGTAGGATCTTCCAAATATTCGAGCTCAATGCCCTCACGAAGCAATTGTGTCCCCGTGCGAATTGTCGTCTCCACCGACCACGCCGCATTTGGATCCCAGCGCAGCAAGCTTTTTGGGAAGCGCTTACGCAAGAGACGAACTGTTTGGAGTTCTTTATCGGGGGCAAGAACACCCCCTTTCAGCTTGATAACCCGGAAGCCGTGCCTTTCGACTAGTTCGTTGGCACGTTCTGCCATTGACTCGGGAGAGTTTTCCCCACCCTTTTGCGTTTGCGAGTCTTTGTAGCGATAGAACAAATATGCTGATACTTCAACCTTATCCCGCACCTTTCCACCGAGCAGGGAGTGGACGGGACGATTGAAAGCTTTTCCTGCCGCATCAAGGCAGGCCATTTCTATTCCCGCTCGCACTACCGCAGGTACCGAGGTTTCGTAGCCGATTCGGAATATGCCCAGCTTGTGCTGTAGGACGCCAGTTTCGAGTGGATCAATGCCAAGGATGAATGGTTTGGCTACCTCAATCGCATACTCGACCGCATTTCCCCCATAAGTCTCACCAATGCCGGTTATTCCTTCGTCTGTTGTCAGCTTGATGATTCCGCGGGTAGTACCAGTTTCCACTCCCATACTCCAACGCAAGGGAGCCTCCATCGGAACCGTGACCGGAATCACTTCTATGCCAGTAATCTTCATAGTCCCTTGCGACCGTCTAAAGTTTACCTAGACTTCTGATCTAAACTTCTTGAGAGACACGACAGAGTAGCCGTTTTCCCCACCTTGTTGCGACGTATCAGCTGCTCCTTGACTAGTGTTCCGTCCGCGCTCCAGCAATATTGACGACATGCTACTTCGAACTCTCTTTCAAGCCACCGCGCCGAGCGCTGCAATGCAAACTAACTGAAACAGAAGTCCGGCAGTTAGCAAGCGCAATGCGCTCTGGGGTGCGTGTTTCCATTCACCTGTGATCCATCCCCAGAAAACGCCCGTGGTGATCGCCATTGACATGTAAACAGGCCACCCAATCACAGGACCCAGATTCCCCAATAACTCCGCGCCTGCACCGTACAGTACGGTTCCTCCTATCCAGGCAACGCCCATAATCGGAGGCCCGATCCAATGTGATATTGGTCCTCTGGACAGGTCGGACCACAATCCATTGCGGGTAAACGTCACAATTGTCACCAGAACGTTGGGGATATAACCAAATGAAACGGTAAATGCCCAGAGCGCATTGGTTGCATTCAAAGGGCCGGCGCCTGCCAAAACTGAGAGGCGGTTGAATTCACCACCGTACGCTAACGCGATATTGAATAGAGAAGAAAGAATCGCCGCAAAGATGCTCGCGACAAGGCCGCGAATAAAGTCTCGGTGACTCGATGCGGGTTGGACAATGTTACCCTCCAGTTGCCGCGGCGCACCTCGTTTGCTGCCGGCGTATATGCACAGAAGGACCCCGAGGATTATGCCGAGATCAGCGAGAATGAGGAGCACACCCTGGTTCGTGAACAAGCGCCCTGGAGACGAAATCAGCACGGGGCCGAGCGAACCCACTGCAATGGAGGAGCCGTAAATAATGGCGGTGGCAAGCGACAGGCCAACCAGTTTCACTGATAACCCGACCAGGACAACGGCAATTCCCCAGCCCAAGCCGCACGCAGCGCAGATGATTGCTGTGCGCGAAGAAACTCGAGAATAAATGTTGAACAAATGAGGTATGGTCGCCATGGCTACGAGCCATGGCATGATCAAATAGGCGCAAACGGAGTACAAGGCCCAGCTCTTCTCAAATTTCCACGAGCGTAGTAGCTTAAGTGGCGCAAAGACAGATCCCCCCAAAAGTCCCGCCACCAATGTGACGCCCAGTCCTTCTGCATTCATTGGTCACTCCCCCCCGCCAATGAAGGGAACCCCAAGGAATGAAACGCTCGCTGTACGACATCATCGGGATCGAAGGGAAACATCGGACGTGGAACCCGTTTGAAATCGAGACTACGGAGATTTACGGTGCAGATTCCGGGAGTCTCGATTTCATAAATTCCCGCAGCAATGGGTTCATAGCAGGCACGAAACTGGGTTGGACTCTTCGCGACAATGATTTTCGCCTGGCGTACGTCATATCCAAACGCTTTGAAGATGGCCGGATCGTGGGAAAAGGCGGGTCGTTCGTGAACCAAAACGTGAATCGGACCGATCTCAAAAATTGCCGAAAGCCCGATTTGCGCCTCCTGACCCCGCGCTATGGGACCTTCATAGCGGAAGTATCCATCGGATAACTTGCCAACGCGGCCGGTGTATGTCCTTGGGAAGTAATGTGCGGAGTCGATCGAGCCTCCTAAACTCACGGTCAACAGGCTACCGATACCAGCGTCATGCATTTGGCGAACAGCTTTTGCATCAAGGAGCGTGAGCAAGACCAGTTCCTCCACCTCTTCATCAATAAAGGCTTGAAGGAGGTGGTTGCTATCTCCTGGCGCCCCACCGGGAGGCGCATCACCTGTGTCGGCAAAGACGAAAGGGCGTGCTTGCCTCTGTTTCACATCGTGGATCGCGGCCTTTGCGCTCCACAGGTTCAAGTCCAGTTCATGACGCGTCTGCCACATCGATTCGCCGAGTTCGCCAAGTATAGGTTGCGCGTCGTGTTCCGTACCGTAGCAGACCACATTGACCGCCGCACCTGCCTCCTTGACGTCTAACCATGGTTGCATCCAGAAGCATGAAACGGAAGGTGTCAGTTCATTGCCTTCAAACTGTTGGGCTCGCTTCATGATAGGGCCGAGCGGGGATATCGATGTATTCTGCTTCACTGACGGCGCAATCATTGGAATCTTGCGCAGAAAATTCTTGGGTTTCTCTCCGGAAGCAATAGTCCGCAACAAGAGACGAGCCGCCCGTGCGCCGGTTTCATGGTGATCTATGTGAGGGGCAGTCCGGTATCCGACTAATGCGTCGCACAAGGAAACGCGTCGCCTGGTCAGGTTTGCATGAAGATCGTGAGTCACAAAAATCGGACATCCAGCGCCAACGGCGTCCCGAATATCGGTCAAAAGAGCGCTATCACCATCGTCATCAATTTCGGTGGACATCGCTCCGTGCAACGCTAGCAATACTGCGTCCGCTGTGGAGGTTGATCGGATGGGAAGCAAAAGATCGTCGCGTAATGTTTCATACGTCCCGCGAGTGAGTCTGCCGCCAGATGTCGCCATTGCAGCTACGGTAGGAATTAGCTCATGGCCAGAGGTCCGCAGAGCGGACCACATTCCGGAGATCTCAGTTGATGAGTCGGCCAGATGCCTGAAAATGTCGCCCCCCTTCAGATAATATAAGGCACGAAAATTCTCAATCTGCCCTGGAACACAAGAAAACGTGTTCGTTTCCTGAATGATGGCTCCAACGACAATGCGCATGGCTACGACTGTTCTATGTTTCTATAGTGAAACACATCGTATATCGTTTCCGATTCTACATTGACTGCGGATTCTGTTCAAGCAAAAACTAGCAGCCTGAGCAATCGGTCCTTCCCTAAGAAGATCGAAAGAAGTGGAGTTTTAAGGTAAGCGAAGTGGCAGTTTTTCTAATTGCCGTTTCAATTTCGGCTCTTCTCGTGATTACTCGTCCGGTCGGGCCCGAAATACTTATCGCTCCTAGAGGTTCGGACTCATATCCAAGAATAGGAGCCCCTATACAAGATGCGCCAGCTTCATTCTCTTCATTGTCGAGGCTGTACCCCTGGACCTTCACGAGTTCAAGTTCCTGCATTAACTGTTCGATATCCGTGATCGTATTGGGCGTGTAGACCGGAAGCCCTTTCTGCAATACCGCTTCCAACTCGGCGGAACTCAGATGAGCCGCGACTGCCTTGCCTAGTGCGGTGGAGTGATATTGAACTTGTTCACCAACACTCGCGACCATGCGTACGGAATGGGGGCTTTCTACAATGTTCGCGTACACTACTTTGCCCCCACGCCTCAGGGCGAGACAAGCTGTCTCTCCGAATGTGTCCACCAGCTCCATGAGCAGCGGCTGGCAGATGTCTGTTATGCCGCCGGAGGACAAAAATCGAACCGCAAGATCCATGCAGCGCGTTCCCAGCCGGTAACGTCCATTCTCCTTGCCTTTCCTGACATATTGAATAGTTTCAAGAGTGAACAGAATGCGGTAGACGGTGGTCTTTTGGATCTTCGTCATATGAATAATGTCTGCGAGGGACAACTCTGCGACGCCATTTTGGAAACAATCCAGAATTTCGAAACACTTTTCCACCGCTGGAACGCGATACATCTTGCCGATAACAAGTCTTGACGGAGTTGATCTTCCCGTAGTGGCGGTTGTGTCGGACTTTTTGCTCATTTGAACCTATTTCGGCATCAGTGCAGATCGCCAAGTACACGGTCGATGGTACCGAGCGTTTCAGCGACATCGTCGTCAGTGTGCGCAGTGGAAACGTAAAATCGGCCGTCAGGAACCGAGTAAATTCCCTGTTCGAGCAACCGCGATAGAAACTTCCGAAGTTTGCCCTGGTCGTCTTCTAAGGTATCGCGATAATCGTAAAGCTCTGTTTTGTCAGTAAAATGGATCGCGAACGCACTGCCGAATCCGCACACCGTCAGTGGCACATCATGCTCTTTTGCTGATTTCCGAATGCCATCCATTAAACTCAATCCCAATTGATTCGCTGCGGCGAGAGGCGCTCCCGCGTCCTGCGACAATTCATCCAGTGTTGTGCGAGCAGCCGCCATGGCGAGGGGGTTCCCATTGAATGTACCCCCGAATGAAACACCCCCATTGACGAGAAGGTCCATGATTTCTTTCTGGCCGGCTACTGCGCTCAAACCAACGCCACCCGCGATTGCTTTTCCTAGTGTTGCCAAATCAGGCTTCACACCGTAGTACTCCTGCGCTCCACCCAGACACTGACGAAACCCAGTGATTACTTCGTCGAAGATCAGCAAGGTCCCATTCTTCTTTGTAATCTCACGCACTTTCTGAAGATAGTTGCTCTTGGGAAGGATACAGCCGCTATTACAGAGAACCGGTTCCATGATAACAGCGGCGATTTTGCCTGGTAAACGGATGAAGAATTTCTCGAAAGCTTCTACATCGTTCCAAACAGCGACGGCGACGTTGTCAGAACTATTTGGTGTTTGCCCTCGGGATGGGAGAACCGCATTCGGGAATTCAGCAGGACCGATTTCGCCAAGGGATGGATGGTAACTGATCAAAATCGAGTCAACCCAACCGTGATAGTGCCCTTCGAACTTAAGAATTATATTGCGTTCTGTGCTTGCTCGCGCGAGCCGACACGCCAACTGCACCGCTTCGGTGCCGGTTGAGGCAAATGCGACCCGTTCAGCGCATGGTACAAGCTTCTGAATCCGTTCGGCGACTTCGAATTCGTTTTTGTGCTGAGCACCGAGCGTGTGAGAGCCGGCCGCGGCCTTGGAGACTGCACTGCACAAACGAGGATTGCTGTGGCCTAAAATAAGCGGGCCCCACGCCAACGCATAGTCTATGTAACGATTTCCATCCACATCCCACATCTTCGAGCCCTGACCCTCGCTAATATAGAGAGGCACGTCAACCTTCGCCCGAAATGGGCTGCTTACGCCTCCTACGAGTGATTTTCGCGCTCGCTCCAGTAGTTCTACCGACTTTTGCCAAGATTGCACACGCGCCATACCGTTCCTTTACTGAAACGTCTTACTAATAATTCCATAGTCGCAAGATTTTGTGAGATTGTCAACGCGGTCGGCCCCCTAGGCGGCACTTGAGACCTTTGCATCTCGGCAATGGCTTCCTGGCTGCCACCGCAAAGGAGAGCACCTTCTGACGGGTGACGATGGCTGATGAGATAACCATGTCGGCTCCTCGCGGGCGAGTAGACTTGGAAGCGCTCAAAGCGACCTAGGCTCGGAGGAAAGGAGCCGAGCGATGATGATTATAGGATGTGATTTGCATACACGCTACCAGCAGATCGCGATGCTGGACGCGGAGACTGGCGAGGAAATGGAGCGGCGTCTGGAACACGAGAGTGGAGAGGCGCCGGGTTTTTGCTCTGCGCTCACGGGGCCGGTGCGAGTGGGTATCGAAGCCACTGGGTACACGCACTGGTTCGCGGATCTGCTGACGGAACTGGGGCACGAGTTATGGATGGGGGCATGCGGCGAAGATTCGGGCGTCGGTGGTGCGCGAGCAGAAGACGGATGCGCGGGATGGCGCGCACTTGTTGGATCTGTTGCGCGAGGATCGCTTTCCGCAGATCTGGCAGCCGTCGCCAGCGGAGCGGGATTTGCGTCTACTCGAAAAATACCAATCAACGAACCATCAGGTACCCGATGTTGCGAGTTCGAGCAGCGACTGGCAGATTCGTTCTCGAATCAAGTTCGACAGCTCCCCCTATGCGGCAACCGGGCCTAACAGCAATACTTTCGTTCTTGGCGTGCTTAAGGGGCGGGTGGGACTGGTAACCTACCCTTTCAGGCGGTGCACTAAATGAACATATGGCGCGCAGATTCTTGGAGATGGACACATTACTCGATCATTTACGTGTGCTCGTTCGTAGTGTGTTGGGGTTCACTGGCGTTGCTGATCGGGAACGGAGCTAAGTATGTCAGCATGCTTTCGTGGAATCTATTTGGCCTAGAGGAGTTCTATCGTTAACACCTTGGAGCTGCAAGCCATGCCGCGAGTGGCTCAGCATCTCTAATGGCTTCTGGAACCATTGCGGTTATCTTCACGCTTAACGCGCCTGGCTTTTTCGTTCGCCAAAGCTGCGGATCCTTGGAGTGGTCATGGCAGCGGCCTTACTCGTGGCCACGATACTTTGGATTCCGAATCCTTGGGAACATATGTAAATTTCAACTACAGCATCGCCGCGACTTCGCAGCGCCTGAATGGGCTGATTAGATAGCCATTTCGGCTCCAGACTGCCGAGTAGACTTGGGTTGCTCAGAAACCAAGGCTCGAAGGAATGGATCCGAGGAGGGTGCCCGGCCTTTGGATCGCCCAAATGTGAGTGCCCCGGTCCCTTCGCGGTTTGCGAAGGGCGGGAACCGATAAAAGCCTGCGTCAGGAGGTTCGATCACGCCGCGGGCGGTGCTAGCGAAATCTGCCCGGCCTTCATTCACTCGCACCGGACCGGATTCATCCAGAAAGTAGAAACGGTTAGCTGCTCCAGCGCCATTGCTCGGGCGACATCACCAAGCCACGCTTCACCGTAGTGCGGTGCATGTATCCGGGGAGAGCCCCAAGACCAATGACGCGACAGATTCGAAACAAAACTGTCCCTCAATTTGTCCCTCATTGGCTCCCGTATACCCCCGAATACCCCCGACAATCGGGAGTCGGGGTCCTGTTATGTCCTTGAAAAAACATGAGCCCGATAACGCAGCCCACTTTTGAAGACCGGGGCGATCACCGGACCGCATGCGCTTCCGTGTGTTCCGCATACAGCAAATCTAGTAGCACTTCAGAGTAGCAGCCCACCAACCTTTAACGCTGAACACACTTCGAAGGCTCGTTTTCCGGCGGATTGGCCGGACGCAATCATTGCCGCGCATTTCGGCGTTCAAATGTTAGTTGAGGAGAGCATGGATTGCTTCCTTCATTCGTCGTAGTCGGGCCCCCACGTACTGGAACGAGTTGGTTGCATCAGGTCCTCAAGAGCCGGACGATTCTGCCCGAGACCAAAGAGACGCGTTTCTTTGATGTTCACTTCCATCGGGGAGTGAACTGGTATCGGCGGAACTATGCGAGCTCTGGAATCGCCGGCCCAATGGGCGAGGTTGCGCCCACATATTTTGCGTCTGGGGCGGCATGCCATCGCATTCGGAGCTTGATTCCGACGGCCAAGATTGTGTGCGTTTTTCGCGAACCTATCGAGCGCATCATCTCCCTGTACAAGTTGAAGCGAGCCTACGGAATGATCCCATGGAGTTTCGAGGAAGCGATCCGACGCGATTCGGAATTGATGGAATCAAGCCGGTACGCCACGTACTTAAAAATTTGGCAGCATGAGTTCGGTAAAGATCGCGTCTACACTGCCTTCTTCGACGACCCTGCGCAGCGATCCGCAGGGTTTTGTTGACGGACTCGCAGACTTCATCAGCATTCCGCGGTTCTCGCTTTCGGCGCCGGAACTCACCGCGCTCCACACCTCCTCGATCATGACGCATCCGCGCAGCTACCGCGGCACGCGCCATGCGAATCAACTGGCGGGCTGGTTAAAGGCGCGGCAGTTAGGGCGGATTGTCAACGTTGTCAGGACTTGTCCCTTGGGCAAGCTATTTTTAGGCGGCGGTCAGGCGATTGCGTCGCCTTCGGCCGAATCACTGAAAACGGTCTACGAGCTCTTCCGGAACGAGATCGAAGAACTCGAGATCACATCGGGACGGAATCTATCCGCGTGGAAGGGTGCATCGCGCGCCGAGGTGGCTTACCCGCTGTTAGTCGAGCCGCAGAGACCCATGCAAGCACAGGAAACCTGATCCCGCCAGACTTTCTTTGAAACTCTGCGCCCTGTCTCAAGCGGATTTTTTCTCCTCCCTTACAGAGTGGGGCGCATTCGCCTCCTGATCCGTGGCATGACGGAGTTCTTCTTTGCGTTCGTTCAGCGCCTTAATCAGACGATCGAGGTACTTTCCGAGCACTTGGGGGTCCGACTCGTGCGCTATTAACTCGAAAATCTTTTCCCAATTCGAGTTCTGGTCTTGCTTACCCGTCATGCACTCGATCAGGCAATTGGATTGCCAAATTTCAATCGGAATTTTCTCAGCCACTCGATGCAAGTCATTCAGAAACCATAGAAAACTCTTCGGCTCCGCAAGCAACCAGGGTGAGCAGTAGGCAAATATTTCACGGCGCTATTTCTCGGCGGTCTTTCCTGAAATTTCGCCATCGGTTATTCACGATTTCAACCTCAAGTGGTCGCTGTATTTGTTTAGGAAACCAGATTAGATAGGCTACTGCCCGTGTCCGCATTAACCGAGGTCGAGGTGAGGCGTCTGCGCGCCGAAATTCGCGCGCTTTGCTGCGCTCCAATCAGTCCGGAGCGCGAAGAGCGACTCAAGAGTCTTGCCCAGCAGCTTGGGGTTGCAATCAGAAAACACCTCCAGATGTCAAAGCTCGCGTTGCGGACAAAGTTGTCTGCTATTCCTCCGCGCAATCCTGACAACCCGTAGTTTGGCGAGTGCTGATTCACTGGGCTGCGCCCGGAGCACCGAAAGGAAAGGAGTCACAATGGCGACCAGCAGCAAAAAGAAGTCCGGCGGGCGTAAGTACGGCAAAGCCGCCAGCAAAAGCGTTGAGGGCGCCGTGCGGCGCGAAAGGAAAGGCACGCTCCGCTCGGGCAAGGGCGGTAAGGGCGGAAAAGTAACAAGTCGCAAGCAGGCAATCGCGATTGGACTTTCTGAGGCACGCAAAAAGGGCGCCAAAGTCCCGGCGAAGAAAAAGAGCGCTTAGCTCCAACGGTCTCGCTAAACCGCCCCAGCGCCGCCAACCGTTCCTGCTACAAAATGCATCGTAGTTGCGGTCTTACTACTAGGGAGTGGCCTGCCTATGGCGAAGCCGCAACAAACGCCGAACGCCGACATAGCGCCCACTTCCTCCACGCTTCCCCCGCTCCCTGCAGAGCAGGAGGCGTTGTTTCGTGAAGTGCTGACCCAGCTCGAACAGAGCGGCCTGAACTACGCCGTGGCCGGCGCATTCGCGCTCCGGCAGCATACCGGAATCTGCCGCTTCACCAAGGACATGGACATATTTCTGAGTCCAGCGGACGCATCGGCGGCGTTGACGCAGCTGCAAGCCGCCGGTTTTGAATGCGAGGTCCCCGACCCGGTCTGGCTCGCGAAGGCCCACCGCGATGGATACTTCGTCGATCTGATTACGGGCATGAGCAACGCAGTAATCCAGGTGGACGCTTCGTGGATTGAGCGGGCTTATCCTGCCACGATTCTCGGGATTTCGACGCGGGTGTTGGCGCCGGAAGAACTGCTGGCGTCAAAGCTCTTCGTCACGCGGCGCGAGCGCTTCGACGGCGCCGACATCGCTCACATCATTTTTGCGTTGCGCGGTAAACTGCGCTGGGACCGGGTACTCGAACTGGCGGGCGAGCACTGGGAAGTGGTGCTGTGGAGCCTGCTGCTGTTTCGTTATGTGTATCCCGCGCAAAGCAGCTATGTTCCCCAAACATTGTGGCAGGAGTTGCTTTCGCGGCTGGGAGCGGAACTGCGGTCGCCGAATCCGAGCGCAAAATTTCGTGGCAGTCTGATCGACCCGGTGATGTTCGCGATCGACGTCGATGAGTGGGGACTGGACGACGTGCTCAAGGAGACGCAGGCGAGCGGCGAAAAAATTGACCCTCCAAGCAATCTCCGCCCCTGACGCCCGCTGCTGTTTGAAGACAGAGGACATGGATGATGAGGATTGCCGCCACCGCCGACCTTCATTTTTCGGCCGCCAATCAGGCGGCCCTGCGCAATCAACTGAGCAAGGCGCGCGATGAGGCGGATGTGCTGGTTATAGCCGGAGACCTGACCAACTTCGGTCAACCCGCTGAAATGGAGCCATTGCTGAATGTCCTGGTGCGGTTGCGGGTTCCGGTAATCGCGGTCTTGGGCAACCACGACTACGAGTGCGGGAAGGAGCAGGAACTCATCCGCATGATGAATACGGAAGGCGTCAAAGTGCTTGATGGCAGCGGCTACGAGCGCGATGGGGTGGGCTTCGCCGGGACGAAAGGATTCGTAGGAGGCTTCGGGCGCGAAATTCTGACCGCCTTCGGCGAGCCCGAGATTAAGAATTTCGTCCGGGCTTCCATCGACGAAAGCCTTAAACTGGAGCGGGGGTTGTCCCAGTTGCGAACCAAGAGGCGCGTCGTGGTGTTGCACTATTCACCGATCGTTGGCACGGTTATCGGCGAGTCTCCGGAAGTTTTCCCGTTTCTGGGGACATCGCGACTAGCGGAAGTGATCGATCGCCATGGCGCTGACCTGGTGGTGCACGGCCACGCCCATCGCGGAAGTCTCGACGGCCAAACTACTGGCGGCGTTCGGGTGCGGAATGTCGCGATTGCCCTGCTTCAAGCACAGGAACCATCCTGCGCTTTCCGCGTGTTTGACGTATAGGATCTCGTGATTCCTCATGTCAGAAAATGACTCAAGCCGACGTCGTTTGAGAGCGATCCGCCGGCGCTGGCTTGCCGCCGTGGCATTCGTATTCCTGGTGCTCATCGCGGCTTTGGCGTTTGTAGTGGCTCGACGCGGGCCCATCCTGCGGCAGCGTGTGATCGACACCTTGGCAGCCACTTTCCACAGCCGGGTCGATCTCGATTCTTTTGACGTCTCCTTCTTCAAGGGACTACAAGTTTCCGGGCGCGGCTTGCAGATCTTCGGGCAGACCGATGCCAACAATCACGAGCCCGGAATGCAGCCCATCGTGAGCGTCGCCGAGTTCCAATTCCGCGTTGGTGTCCTGCAGCTTTTCCGCGATCCCATGCACGTGGACACGGTCTACCTGAAGAGAATGGTGCTGAATCTGCCGCCTCGAGAGCAGCGCAGCCAGATGAATCGGTTCGCGCCGGGACCCGGCCGGGCAAGAATCGTGGTGGACAGCGTGGTCTGCGACAGGGCGGAACTGGTTATCAATACTCTTCGCGCGGGCAAGCTTCCGCTGGAATTTGATATCGCAAGTTTAAAAATGACCAGCATCGGACCTGAGGGTCCCCTGCATTTCGATGCGGAGTTGACGAATCCTAAGCCAGTCGGGGATGTCCACTCCACCGGGTCGTTTGGTCCCTGGCAACCGGACAGCCCGCGGGATACGCCCGTGAGCGGTGATTATTCGTTCAACCATGCCGACCTGGGAACGATCCGAGGTATTGCGGGGATTCTTTCCTCCACGGGAAACTATGCCGGGGTGTTGGACCGGATCGTCGTGGATGGCTCGACAGATACTCCGGACTTTCGAATTGCAACCGGAGGACGCGCTATTCCTCTGCACACTGATTTTCACGCGATCGTGGACGGCACCAGTGGCGACACGTACCTGCAGCCGGTCAAGGCAAAGATTGCCGATTCCTGGCTGACGGCCGAAGGGTCAATCGTCAGGACGCGAACCCCTGCCGGACACCATGTAAGACTTGAAGTCAATATTGCGAAGGCACAAATCGCAGACTTGCTGAAGCTCGCCGTGGCGACCAATCCTCCCGTGATGAAGGGCTGGGTGCAAATGAAAACTCGGTTCGACTTGCCGCCCGGGGAGTTGGACGTTCCCAATCGTTTGAAGCTAGGCGGGACATTTCGAGTATCAAGCGTGTTTTTTTCTAACCCGCAGGTGCAGCAAAAAGTGGATGCACTCAGCATGCGCGGCCAGGGAAAACCAAAACTCGCCAAGGACAACATTCCGGACAACGTGCGCTCTGACTTGGGCGGCAAATTCAACCTTGGTGCAGGCGTCCTCACATTTCCTCGGCTTCAGTTCCTGGTGCCAGGAGTCCGCGTGAGCTTAGCCGGCACGTACAGCCTGGACGGAAACGAGTTTGACTTCCACGGCAACGCCCGCATGAATGCCAAGCTCTCGCACATGGTGACGGGATGGAAATCGATCCTGCTTAAGCCGGCTGATCCGTTCTTCAGCAAGAACGGCGCCGGCACGGAGATTCCCGTTAAGGTAACCGGCACAAAATCCGAGCCGCACTTCGGCTCCGATTTTGGCCACAAGGATAAGGATAAAGAAAAGGAAAAGGAAAGAACCAAGAACGAGGAACTCAGCGAGAACACCACCGTAAAACGGGCCGAAAGAAAATAGCGACCAAGCAATATCCCGGCGAAGCCTTACCAGATTCCTTTATCGCTCCCAGTGATTTTCATTCCAACAGCGGCTGCAGTCGCCAGCCAGGGCAGCAAACTAAGTCGGGCGGTGCTCCGGACCTGTCCGCGCAACATGAGGTTCGCCCACTCCGATGCGTAGAGCCGGACGGAATGCGGAAGAATCGGCACGCGCAGAAAACCCTTTGCGAACGTGATTTGATCTCCGCCAAACCGGGCGGCGGAGCGGACCGACTGAGGCAGATCAATTCCCTTCCCAGAAAAACCTGCGCGGTAGTCCGAGACAATCGTGAGAAATGTGGCGACGCCTTCCCAAATGCCGCTGGACCGGGCGGATCGCTGCAGATCGTCGTAGTCAATTTCTTCAGTTTCCAGAAGATGGACCGTGTCCACGATATCGCAAAGGCGAATGTAGAAGTGGCGATACATGCGCTGCAACGTGCAAATCATTAGCCGATCCACGGCGGACGGCAACGGAAACGTCGCGGGTCCGATCGAAACACGGCGGGCTCGCAAGGGCAATGTCCGCGCAAAGCTGTCCAGTTCCCCCGTTTGTCCCAGGCGTCCCATGTGTATCTCGACCAATTCGGGCAACCCAGGAACGATGAAGTTCCATTTATTGGCAAGGCGGTCGCCCCAGCTGCGAGCATCCATTCGGGCGTGCAAGCTAGTCATGACGCGAATCACATGCGCGGGATCGGCGCTGGTGTAGAGATCGAGGTCACTTCCGAGGTCGGGCCAGTGATCGAGCGATTTCATCACGACAACCGGACATCCCGACCGTTCGAGCGCCGGGCTGATGGCCGCGAGAAACGACATGGCCCGGACAATGCGCGCTTGTTCGCGATCGATGGCTTCGGACGCCCACTCTTGGCGTTCCTGATCGTCTGCACCAGCGATAACTTGCTTGAATGCTTCCATCGAACGCATGACAACGTGATGGGAATTCGCCAACGCAACCATCGCGTTGAATTTCTCACGCGTGAGAGTCAACAGTTGAACATCTGCCTGCGGTGCATCTGCGAGCAGAAGCCCGGAAAGGGCTTTCAAGTTTGCCGCATCAGAGTTGGGCGTTTTCATGGGCTTTCGTGTCGCCGGGGTGCCGGTTCGTTGCGACTATTGGTTCGGGGTCTGTGCGCCTTCCGATGGAACGGGCGCTGGAGCCGGCGGACCTTGTGCATCCGATGCTGCAGGTGAAGACTGAACGGGATCCGCCACTGGCGTGTTATCACGGTGCTTCAGCTTGACCGGACCGCCCTGGCGCCTGCGCGCTTCCACTTCCGCCGCCATCTGGGCTGCAATTTTCTCATTGTTTTGGTCGGAGACCTGCGCGAGCTTCATGCCTTCTGCGTATCGGCCAGAGGCCAGTCCAACCACGGCGCCGGCGTCGCGCGCTTCGGCGGCTCTCTCATAGAAAAATTTAGCAGTTTCAGAATCGCCGCTCTGCTCGGCAATATAACCCAGGTTGTTGAGCGAGAACGCGCTACCGGGATCGAGCGAATAAGCCGCGCGAAAATCTCGATTGGCCTCTTCCCAATCGTTTCGGTTCAGAGCCTCTACGCCGCGGAAATTCAGTCTGGCCGCGCGATCATGAGCCGTCTCGCGCGCCAGGCGTTCGCGCAACCTGCGGGCGCTGTCGGCGGCCACTTCGCTGACCGGCTTGCCCACGCTTGCTCGATTGTCCGTTACAACAACGGGGCGGGAGGAGTGTATTGCTGCAGCAGCGCTGTAATATTTCACTGCTGCTTCCCATTCGGCCTCTGCTTCTTTCGCGACGCCAAGGTTGTTCAGCGTGAATGGATTTTGGGGATCTTGCGCGAGCGCGCTCTGCAGCATGCCATCGGCCTCGGAGTTGCGGCCCTTCGACAAAAGCTGTACGGCGTGAAGATTTGCGCGACTCACGGCTATGGAGCGGTCGTCAATGCCGGAAACTCCATCGCGAAAAGACGATCCCTTGAGTTTCTGCGAGCTCGATTGGTCGATCACGGCATCAGTCGGCTGATGAGCAGCCAGATCATAGAACTTTACTGCGCGATCCACGTCGCCATTCAGTTCAGCCATATAACCCAGATTGTTCAAGGTGAAGGGGTCCGACGGGTCGTAGAGGTATGCTTTGTAAAACAGGCTGCTGGCCTTTTCGTAACGATGCTTTCGGACCGCTTCGACACCTTCCCGGTTCAGTCGCTGCACGGGCGTGGCTTTGCCGGTCCCAGGCAGAGGAATCCTGAGGTTGCCCGCTTGTGCCAGCGAGGTGAATCCAGCGCAAAGCAACAAGAATCCGGAGACGTGCCGTTTTAGAGTCATTCTGGTCGACTCCCCCTTTTTGGCTCGCTTTTTGGATGCGAACCGCCCGAACCTGTTGCCTGGGGAAGCCTTAAAGTTGGCCTAAGCCGGGCTACCTTAGGGGTATCCCCGGCATCCAATCTCAGCAATCAAAAAAGGCAGGTGGGGGATATGAATCGATTCTTGATTCTTTTGCTGATGAGCGGTGTGGCAGGCGCGCAGACGGTGCCTTCCTCACTTTCTTCACTTTCCGCCGATTCTGCGGCGGCGCCTTGGACTTCGAAGGCCCCACGCGCCAACGAGCCGGGCCGACCTTCGTCGGAATTGCAGACAAGTCAGTTGGCCGGGCCGCTGCCCGAACTGCTGCCCCAACCCACCGGCAAGGCGACGCTGATCGGCGGAACGATCTCCAAAGTCGATAGGGTCCACGACGTCCTGACGCTGGCGCTATTTGGTGGGGGCAAGACGCGCATTTTCTTTGATGCCCGCACTCACATTTCTCGTGACGGCGACGCGGTCACCGCGAACGCCCTCCAGGAAGGCCAGCGAGTGTACCTGGATACGAAGTCTGCTGGGAACATCACCTTTGCTGGAAACATTCGCGTAGTCAACCAGACGCCTATTGGCGAAACCACCGGCCAGGTCGTCGAGTATGACGCCCGCACCGGCGAACTGGTGATTAACGACTCGATGTCATCTGGAACCGTGAAGCTGCGTCTGACGTCAGGCACGCCGATTTCGCGCGGCCAGAATCCTGCGTCGAGCAGCGACCTGCTTGCAGGGGCGCTGGTCTCTGCGAGTTTTGTTTCCGATGGTAGTGATCGCGGCATGGCCCGGCAGGTTTCGATTCTGGCCGCACCCGGAAATACATTTCACTTCGCAGGTCGCGTGGCCAGCCTGGATCTTCACTTGGGCCTTCTGGTGGTGGTCGATCCCCGTGACCAAAAGAGCTATTCCATCGAGTTTGATCCCAGGGTGATTCCCGTAACAGACAGTCTGCGCGAAGGCGCAACCGTGGACGCAACCACTGCATTTGACGGTCGCCGTTACGTGGCCCGCGAAATTCAAGTAGATCCGACTTCGAAGCCGTAAGCCCCAACCCGAAACCGTAAAACAAAACAAAAGAATGATCGACTGTGTCTTACTGGCTGGATTCGTCTATCCCTGCTTGCGCGGTCCCCTAACGCGTGCCGCAGAACTATAACTGCCGACTAACGCACTAGCGGCGAACAGGCCTCAACGTCAAACGCCCAGAGAGAGCCAACGGCGTAGAAAAACTGCGAGCCGAAATCTCTAGTGCTAACGAGCCGGCTCCTGTCCAGAGCGGCCTTTGTTCTTTCACTGGCTACGCGCTGCTGTGGCTTGGGTCTATTCCACGCGGCCCCAAACCTAGGGGAGCTGGTTGAGATAGCACTGGCCGTTGGTTGGTTGAACCGGCAGATTTGTCGGCGGCACAGTCCAGGGCGGATTGGCAAAATCGAAAAACTCCGTCATGTCCATTTGTGCGAAGTCCCGAGCAGTAAGGTTGGAAAGGCCGAATCTGGTTTCCACGAGTTTGAGCCATGCGGTGTGATCCGCGGGCGTGTGCGAAACGTAGTTCTTTTTCGCGAACGGCGAAATCACAGTAATCGGAACCCGGTATCCGGTGCGGGTGAAGTCGCAATTCGCGCCCGACGACGGTGGGGTACAAAAGTCCCCTGGCAGCAAGTCTATAGGCGGGATGCCGTCCGGACTAAGCGCTGCCAGCGGCGCTACGTGATCCGCAAAGCCGCCGCCTTCGTCATACGTGAGAATGAAAGCGGAGTCTTTCCAGGCCGAGCTCTGCATCAACGCGTCAATGATTGTAGAAACGTATTGAGCGCCCACTTGCACGCTGCCGCTGGGCTGATTGTCGTCAAGCCCGGGATGCTCGTCGCGACCGCTGTTGAAACCTGGATCAATGAACGCCACCGCCGGCAGAGTTCCGTTTGTGAGGTCCGTGAAATATTGGGAGATCGGAACCATGTTCTGCGGATATTTGGCCGCAGTGTCAAACGAAGTCAAAGCGCTATCGTTTACCGGAGGATTCGCGTACTGAAGGTCCGTGACATAGACCCTCCAGGAAACGCCCGCGGCCTGCAGTTCGTCAAAAATGGTCGGAACGCTCAATGTGCCCGAGATCAAAGGATAGGCGTGGCCCGCCGATGTACCCGCCAGCATGTACAGGCGGTTGGGTGTGGTTCGCGACATCACCGGCGAAAACCAGCGGTCGGACGTGGCAAAATTCGTTGCCAAAGAATAGTAATATGGCAAGTCCGTTCCGTCGTAATAAGACATCGCCCGCAGCCCGTTTACGTCGGAAAACGCCGGCGTTGACATCCTAGCGTCGTGCGCAGCTGCGAAAACGAATCCGTCCAGTGTGTGCGTGGCGGAAAGCGGAGTGGTAACGTTCCAATCAACATGACTTTCGTTCCATGAAGGACTAGGGTTTTCTTCGCACATGGAAACCATGTGAAAGGAACTGATTGGGTTCGAACCATCAACAACGCAATCCGATGGCGGAGGCTGGGTTGGGTCACAACCTGGATTCGAAAGGGCAGGCCCCTGCAAGGGGGCAATTCCCGAAGCCGGATTGAACTGCGGGAGGCCATCGAACGATTGGTCTGGGATGTTGTTGGCGGCCCAGTACTGACGCATGGCGCCGAAGTAGTGGTCGAAGCCACGGTTCTCCTGGGCCATAAAAATAATGTGATTGATCTTTTTAAGGCCCGTAGTGCCACCACCGCCACCGCCGCCGCCTCCGCCGGAGTTGGTTACCAGTCCACGGCAACCACCCAGGAAGCTCAACAGAATGACCAAGGTCGATACTGCGAGGAATGATGGCGCCTTGGACGCCGCTTTGTCTGTTTTCTCTCTGGCCATTTGTGTCCTTGGGGTTGTCATAAAAATGCCACTGTCAGATGGTCGATACAGGGCCCGGGTTGGCCAAATGGGGAGAAAACTCTAGCGGCTGCCCGGAGGGCGGCTGGGGCTGGCCATCGTCAATGCGGCGACGGTCCCCACCGCGACGCCGGCTCCAACAATGGCGCCGATCTTTATCACCAGCGACCGCGAGCGTCTTTGCTTTCCAGGGGCGATGGCCGCACCGGCAGCAGTGGACACCGCGACGCCCGTCGTCGATGGTTTCTCAGCGGCCGCAGTGCCGAGGGGCTTCCGCGCCGGAGGCGTATTTGTTTGCGGGGGTGGTTGTGCCGGCGCCGCCGGGGGCTGAGCGGGTGCGGTTGCTGCAGGGGACGACTCCACGGGAGCGTCCTGCGCCGAAGCGGCGCTGGGGTTATCGGGAAGCGGAGTTGTCTGGCTGGCGTCTTGCGCCTGAACTATCCCTAAACCAAGCGCCGCGATCACCAGGTAAGTAACGAAAAGCGTTCGCGTTCGCAAGCCTGCCGTCATTCTCATGCTCATGTTGTCCTCGTTCGGCCTACACTGATGGCATTAGACAGCCGTGGAGTTGTTCGCATAACTCGCGCGGAGGCGACCCCCAGCGGCCTCGTCACGACTTCTGCAAGAGGCGCGTAACCTCAGCCTCGGGATCATGCACAACAGACTTCAGTAGGTTCTTGGCATATCGACACAAGGTGGCGAAATTGGTTTCGTACCAGCAGCAATCGCCCATGTTCGGCGAAAGCCCGCAAAAGTAACGGAATTTTTCCACTGATTCGCTCGACACCAGCATTCCCGCCGCTACCCGGTGGTTTCCATCCAGTATTGTGAAGGGGCCGGTTTCGTCGCGCCCGATCAGAAGAATTGCACCGAGGTCGGCGCTATCCGTGATAAGCCCGCGAAGGCTTCGTATCTTGGCTCGGAAGCCCTCCTGAGCGGCGTCCTCCGAAGGCCCGGTAGCGATATGCTGCACAACCTCGCTCAAGGCAAAGTCCCCGCCTGCCAGTTTGCGCCAGTGCGCACGGGGGAACACATAAACTCGATCCAGATCCGATTTGCGGATCTCTACCTCAAACCATTGTGTGTCCTTGGGAAGCTCTCTCCATAGCGCGCCGTGTCGGATGAAGAACAGCGCACGCCGCAATTTGTTTTGGTGCGCATCTTCCAGGTCGGGGTCACTCACGAAGCGGTCAAGTGATTGATAATTCTTGAAATCGGGCGAGCGAAAATCGGTCTTAAGGAATTCCGAAATTACTTCATGTTCTGCAACTTGTCTTATTCTTCGAATCCCCTCAAATGAGGCGCTAGTGCCTGTGAACTCGGTGCCTACCAGGGCACGAACGACAATGGGGGCCGCGACTACCGCCAGCAAAAACAAGACCATGACCAACTGCACCCAGATCACTTGCGCAAGCGATGCGTGGAATCGGTAGAGAGCGGGCACGAGAACGGCGCCGAAAGCCAGTTGCACCCATGCGGTGCTGACGATCTTGTGCGACATTTCATAAAGAATGATGACCACGCTGAGCGAATAAATAGTCGTCATCCCCGCATAGAGGGCAAGCAAGCTGGGAAGGTTGTAATCGGTCGCAGTACCGAACTGTGCGCCGAACAATCCTGCCCAAATTCCCGACGGCGCCAGGCGCAGACCAATCGTCACCGCCAGCCCGATTGCCGACACTAGCAACAGTGAGGTGCCCAGCGCGCCCTGGTCGCGGCGATTCTGGCTGCGGGTTTCGGCAACAATCGGAAACATGCTGCTGACTACAGAGAAAGAAAGAAAGTAAACCACCCGGCCGATCAGCGCAACGGCGGCGTAAAGCCCCGCTCGCGGGCCGGCAAAAAAGTGTTTCACTACCAGGATGTCAGCGTTGTTGATGATTACCACTCCGGCGAAGAACACCAGCGCCTGCAGACCTTCGCGGAAAGCGACCCCGACCGGCGGCCTGGAACCGCTCGCGGCGGCCCGTTGCGGAG
The DNA here is from genome assembly GCA_043734125.1 of Acidobacteriota bacterium. Lineage (GTDB taxonomy): Bacteria > Acidobacteriota > Terriglobia > Terriglobales > Acidobacteriaceae > Gp1-AA145. The sequence goes on from JAYTFR010000042.1 coordinate 74,695, forward strand.
CAGCGAAGATATAAGCCATCACCACCGAGGCAGCATTGGCTGCGATGACTCCGGCGGCTCCATACCCAAGATAAATCAGCGCTACCGAACCTCCGAGTTTTACCGAGCCTTCCAACACTACGTTGATGGTGACGCGGCGAAACAGGCACGAGCCCTGGAGGTAGCCGCGCCGACTCCCAAGCGGCACGTAAAAAACAGCCGCAACTGCGAGCAGGCTCACGAGCCGAGTACTGGGTAAATTCAGATATACGGAGATCGGGGATTGGAGCGCAAACAGAACTACTCCTGCGAGAATGCCGCACGCCCAAGCGCTCCTGTGAAACCGGCGGTAAGACTCGATCTTCGCTTGCGGTGAAGCACCCTGCGCCACAATTTTTGCCGAAACCAGTTGAAAGGAGAGCGTCACTGCCGAAACCAAAATCAGCAGGGTACACACTGCCGCAACAGCTCCGAAGCCCGAAGGTCCCAGAAAGCGCGCTACCGCGATGGTGTAGAAGAGGTTGATTAGGGTGACGGATCCTGTACCCGCGAGCAGCACAAAACTACCGGACAGGACGCGGGATACGAATGCCTTCGATTCAATATTTCGCTGGGTGTTCAATTCTCGCTTGATTTCACGTTCGGATTCCAGCCAGTCCAAAGAAAGGCTTCCTTCAGAGTGTCTTTCCTGGTGCAAAACGCCTGACGACTGGTTATCAATGGGAGTTGACACCGTGCTCCTTCGCGGAAACTACGAGCGACGCTTATGCCTTCCCTCAGATGCACAATACCTTCGCAAGGCTGCACTGTCGAGACCTTCTATTAAATCAGATGGCCGACCACTTCTAGGCTGAAAAGCAGGCCCGGAGGCCGTCTGGGCGGTAGCACCAGGTGCAAGATAGTTTGGACTTGGTAGAGCGTTATTCCGCTCGGAAGCCTTAGACCGGTGCAATAAAAAACGCCGGAACATCAGTATTTCACCCGATCCGCAATCGAACATCTTTCTGAAATCATGAATCATCTCAGTTGACCGAGATGACTGGAACGAGCGCTCTTGCGGGGGCCGCATCGCCAACCGAGTCAAAGGAGAGAGAACGTGGAACTTGGAGCGATCGTAGTAGTCCCGGAAAGTCCTTGCACTTTTCAAAGTGTGAGCCGAGAGGCGTCCTGTCCGTTGCCGCTGTGGCCAGTGGCTGGCAAGAATTTGATTCAGGACTGGAGCGATAAGGTTCGCCGCATTGGTGCCAGCATTGTTGCGGTGACGCCGGGCGGGGATGGCTCAACTGCAAGCCGCAAGTTTCAGGCAGCCTGGAACCTTGCAAAGCAGGGAGTCGAACAGCTCTTGGTGATTTCCGTAAAGTCTTATGCGGAGATTGATCTGGTTGACTTTGTGAAGTTCCACCGGGACGCCCAAAATCCCGCCTCTGAGGCGTGCGACCACGAAGGCTCGCTCGGCGTCGAACTTCTGAGCTCTAAGACCCTAAATCCTAGCAACATTTTCTCGGGGTCGAACTCCCCGAACGGCAACAACGCAGTGCGATATAGTTTTAACGGTTATGCCAAGCGCCTTCATTCGGTAAAACTCTATCGGGATCTTGTTTCTGATGCCCTCCGCGGTCGCTGCGCACTTACCCCTAGCGGGTTGCAGACAGGCGACCGCGTCTGGATTGGGCAAAATACGCGGATCGCCCCGTCGGTACGCTTCCTCGGCCCATGTTTCGTCGGAGATGGAACTGTTCTTCGGGATTTTGTGTCTATCGGGCCGTATGCCACGGTGGAGAACCGTTGTCGCGTTGAGAGCGGGACGACGATTTCCGGCTCCAGCGTCATGCCGAACACTTTCTTGTCTGCCGGCCTGAATATCCGCCGCTCGATCGTGGACGGTTCCCGCTTGGAACATCTCGACTCTGGAATCATTGTTGATCTTAGCTCTTCCGCACTGGGAGGACGCATACCAGCCAAGGCGCAGGTAGTCGAAGACTACCAGGCGAGCCCGCTTTCGTTCCGGGGCGCCGCGGGGTCGGGCGGCGCTGCCCGGCTTGTCGATGCGTAGAACGGGAAATCATGGAAACCAAAATCCCAGTTAAGCAACTTTCCCAAGGCAGTGCTGCCATCGCGGATAGCTTTCTTCGCGAAGTGCGCGATACGGTTCGGGCGATGCTGCGGCCCGCGATGATCTTGGAGTTGCCCGCCGGTGCGAGGCTTGACAGCTTTGCAATTGATTTTTTAATTCGCGCAGCCTCCGAAGCTGCGACGTACGACGCTGAAATCGCAATCGTAGCCACCTCTCCGGAACACCGTCTTCTTCTCGATGTGACGCGATTCAGCAACGTGTTGCCCGTATTCAGATCGTTAGAGGAAGCGCTCGCCCATCTCGAAAACCACTTAAAGCCCGTCGTAGCCGCCCGAACGCCCCAGTCCATATCTCCTGTTTCGATCGCATAAAAGCATCGACAACAAGCTCCTCTTCTACAGGATTCAGTGTAGGTCCTCCGGATACAACGATTCCTTGCCGCGCTCATCCAAGAGGGGGAATTGTTAAAGAAAAGGGCCCCGCCATGAGATCGTCGAGTCACCCAGAGAGCTTTGCACTAATTGTCCCCACGTTAAACGAAGCCGAAAACATTTCGCTTTTGCTGTCTTCAGCGCAAGCGGCGCTTGAGTCTACAAACAATCCGTACACCATTATCGTCGTCGATGATGGCAGCGCGGACCGCACGCGAGAGATTGTGCGCGAACACTCGCGCAATGATTCGCGCATTCAGTTGGTCACTCGCGACGGCGAGAGCGGCCTTGCGGGGGCCATTCTTTGCGGATGGGAACATTCAGACGCGGAACTGCTTGGCGTAATCGATGCAGACCTGCAACACCCGCCCGATCTGCTTCCATTGATGCTAAGCGAGTTCGGCAATGACGTAGATATCGTGATTGCCAGCCGCTACGCGAAAGAGAATGGAGTTCGAGGATGGAACCCGGTCCGCGCCACCATATCGCGGCTCAGCACCATCGCCACGCGGCCGTTGTTGCGCGGGCGACCCGGCGTCACCGATCCGATGTCCGGCTTCTTCATAGTGCGGCGCCAGTGCATTCAGGGGCTTACTTTCCAAAGCAAGGGCTTCAAGCTCCTTTTGGAAATTCTGGTTCGCGGGCACATTCGCGGCGCCCGGGAAGTTCCCTATAGCTTCGGACTGCGCCATGCCGGCAAGAGTAAAGCCAGCGCTGGCGTTGCCGTGCAGTATCTCTTTTTGTTGGGCCGCCTGTCGTGGGACACCCGAGTTCGGTCAGGCCAACGATGAAGATCGCGCTGGTTACGGCTTTCCCGCCAAGCCGCAAAGCTCTTGCCGAATACGGGTTTCACCTCGCGGAGCAACTGCAACAAAACCCCGGAATCGAGCTCACCGTCCTCGGAGACATCCTGGACGAAGCGGAGCCCGAATTGCCTGGATTCAAAGTTGTTCGTTGCTGGGGTTTCGATCGCTTATCTAACGTGGCCGCCATCACGCGCTGCGTGCGTTCGGTGAAGCCCGATCTGGTGTGGTTTAATCTCGGCTTCGCGAGCTTCGGATCCAAGCCTGTAGCAGCGATGTTGAGCCTGGCTACGCCGATGGTGACGAGATTTTCCGGCGTGCGCACCCACATCACCCTTCACCAGTTGTTTGAGACCGTGGATTTGGTCGATGCGGGCGTCACCAGTCCCAGGCTGTATCGGACCGCCGGCTGGCTGGCCACGCACATGCTGCTGGGAGCGAGTTCGGTATCAGTGCTGTTGCCAGCCTACCGGCGCATGCTGCAAGACAATTACAAGCGTGGACGCGTGAGCGCACGCTCCCACGGCATTTTCGCTGCTCGACCTGATCCGCCGGACTTCAGCAAGCGGGGAAATCCCGGGCATCGCGTTTTGGCGTTTGGCAAATGGGGCACGTACAAGAAGCTGGAAGTATTAATCGAGGCCTTCGAGCAGGTCAGTGCCGAGATTCCGGAGGCCGAGTTGATTATTGGCGGAGGCGACCATCCTAAAACACCGGGATACGTCGCCGCGACTGCGGCGCGGTGCGCCAACAAGAAAATTCATTTCCTCGGCTACGTCGCCGAAGATGCGATTCCCGAGCTGTTCAAATCAGCGAGCGTGGCCGTGATGGCATACACATCGTCCGCTGGATCGAGCGGAGTAGCTCATTTGGCGGCACAGTACGGAGTTCCAATCATTGCCTCAGACATTGCAGACTTTCGCGAACTGGCCGATCACGAACATATGGCGATGGAGTTTTTCCCGTCCGGAGATGCCAACGCCCTTGCCGGCAAACTTCGCGACCTTCTGCAGTCGCCAGAGAACCTGACCGCAATGGCGGAACAGAATTTCGCAGCGGCCATTCATCTGACCATGCCTGAAGTTGTGCGAGAGTACCTTCGTGGCTTCGAAAAAGTACGACGGCTGAATGTTTTGCGGGACTTGTCAAAGGTCCGACAATCACCGGCGTGGCTGCCGGGCCGTCAAGCACTGGCTAGCAAATTGGGGAATGACGTCCAGTCATGGGACAATTCAGGCGACTAGGCGGTGGCTTTAGATAGAACTACAAAGTAACCGCTCCGGGAAGCCTTCCCATTTCAATTCCATCCACCCCGCGCGCGCTTACGCAGCGACTTCTTCGCCGTTCTTCAGTCTTCCCGGCGAATGTACGAACAGGAATCTACTTAATACAGAGTGAAGCGGAGAGTGGGCACGATCGAGGTACGAGAATGCCCCGGGAAGTCAAAGAAGCTCTGCTGCCCTAGTCCGAATGAGATGCGGATCGGATACTCGACGGTCGCGGTTTCTGATCCATCCACTCGCTGCATGGTATGGGAACGCACGTAGGTGACCAGGAATCCGCTGGTCACGTTGTCGTAGGCGTGAAACGCTCGTCCCGACGACCAGGCGCCTTGCGCGCTGAAGGACCAGCTCCGGTTAATGATCCCTTCGAAGGTGAATCGGGGGCGTAGCGTTTGCGCAATGGCGAATTGGGAACCCTCGACGCGCCATGCGCGCAAATAGTCCGCTACCCCAGAAGCGATCCACCGTGATCCGAATCTTCGCTCAATCCCAATGTAGGAAGTGGTGCCGTAATACTCAACGATCGACGGTGCAAATTGGAGATCGCGTGCGCTGTATCCGGCCAGCAGCGTGGTCCTTGACCAGGGCTGCCCTACGCGAAAATCAAGGCCTGCGGATAAATCCCGTGAGTGGAGGTTCTGATACTGAAATGGCCCCGCTTCCCTAATCACGTTGCCGGAAAAAGAGATCCAATTCGCGATCGGGCTGCTCTCAACGTACAGGAACTGGCGAAACAAATTCTGATTCAGACCCACGGGCGCCCGGGTGTCGCGGCGAATGGTGTACTGCAGGCCAGGCATGACGCTAAACCTGACGCCGGCAAAACTTAGCACACGGCTGATCGAACCGTTGAACATAGTATCGAAAGTGTTGCGGTTTTGGACCAGCAGTTGGCTCGGGAACGAGAAGCTGCCTTGCGAGTTTCGTACACCGACAAATCCGTTGATCGCCCGAAAGGATCCCATGTTGTAGTGAAATTGCGAGTCGGCGAAGGTTTCAATGGAGCGGCGAGGCGGCGGCAGCAAGAGCGGCAGGTTTTGAAGTCCCCGCAACCGCGCATCCATCTGATAGATATTTTCGTCTTCGAAAATCGGAGCCACGTGAGAGTCCGAACCAAGCCCCAGGCGTTCGGTGATTTGTCGGCCCTCGCTCGCTGAGAGGTCCATTTCGGCGCTGCGGGTTAGTGGATCCTGCGGATCGAGCGAATTGGCCTGCGCAAACAAGGAAAGGGCCTGGCGGCTTTCGCCCCGCTGCCGGTTCACGCTGGCTAAAGCTACGAGGTATTCGTAGTTTTCCTTGGCGTCTTCTTTTCCTCGAACCGTATCCAGTTGGATTTCCGCGCTGCGGGTATCGCCGACTGCGAGGGCTGTGTTGGCCATTCCAACCGCGACTGACACATCGTCGGCACCCGCAGCCTGGGCTCGACCGTAGAATCGTTGCGCCAGTTCGTATTGATGAGCTGCCAGCAGAATTGAGGCGGCGCTCAGGTAATCTTCCGCAGTTGCAGAATCGTCGTTTGCCGCTTGCGCTTCAGCAAATCCGAGGCCTACTTGTTGCTGGGCCTCGTCGGTTCTTCCCTGCCCCGCGAACAACATGCCGAGGGCAAGCCTGACGTGCAGGCGATCCTCTTCGGGGCCCTCAAGCGCACGGGAGTAGCGCAGCAGGGCTTGATCGCGCTTCCCCATGGCCTGCAGAGCGTCGGCGGTCACCAGTAAGATCTTGAAGTCCTTGCCTCCCGCCCGCTCCGCCGCTTCAATGGCTTTCATGGCTTCATCGGGGCGCTGCAACTTCGCATAAGAGCGCGCCAGTTCGGCATGAATCATCGGATCGTTAACCACTTTCAACGCTCGGTTCAACGTGTCCACCGACTGCTGGTAATTGCGCAAACGAAATTGCACTTCCGATAGCGCAAGATACGGCGCGACGTCATTGGGCTCGAACTTTAAGGCCGCCTCGTATTCATCGCGCGCGTGCGGCCACATAGCCCGCTGACGATATGCCTCGGCCTTGGCTAAGTGCAGGCTGCCGGAATCCGGTAGAGTCTTAGCGGCCAGGGTAGCTTCCTTCAACGCGGAACTCGACCGCCGCAGCTGCAACAGGGCATAAGCAAGTCCTAAATGGGCTTCGCCGTAGTTGGGATTCAAGGCCAAGGCCTTGCGGAAGTCCGATTCAGCCTTGCTGGCCTGCCGCAAATCGTTGTAAACGTATCCGCGGTTCATGTATCCGGTGGCCATTTCCGGATCAATCTCAAGGGCGCGGGTGAAATCCTGCACCGCTTGCCGGTTGTCGTGGTTGTGCACATCGAGATAGCCGGCAATCAGCGGTAGATCGCGGTCTTTTGGCAACGAATCGCGGTAGCGTTTCACGATCGCATCGGCGTCGTCGAAGCGGTTCAGGTAGAGGAGATCGTAAGCCAGATAGTCAACGCCTTCGCGGTCGCCGGGCAGTTTTTCGATCACGCGATAACCGAGCTCGGCGGAAGCTCTGTAGTCCCCTGTCATGGTCAAGTAACGTTCTTGCTCGCGCATCACTTGCGGATTCGTCCGCATGTCCTCAGAAGCCCGATCCAGCCAGCGCTTGGCGAGTGGCAGTTCGTGGCCTTCAAGGGCAGCATTCATCGCGCCCGAAATAATGAGCGGATGCGAAGGGGCGAGAGCGAACGCCTTCTCGTAATTCGTCTGCGCTTGGGGAAATTCGCGGTTGGAACTCGATAGGTCGCCCAAAGCGAGGTAGGGCACAAAGTTTCCGGGATCTTTGCGCGCCAGTCGCAGGAAGTATGCCTTCGCGCCCTTGTCGTCGCCCATCTCACGCAGCAGGAAACCGAGCGAGCCCAAAGCAGCGGGATTGTCGGGCTGGGCGTCGAGAACTTTCTTGTACGCCTGCAGCGAGGCGTCCCGGCGATCCATCTTCCAAAGCAGATTCGCGTAGTTCAGAAGAATCACGGTGTTGCCCGGCTGTAGCCGGATGGCCTCGGTCAGGTCTTTATCTGCGCTTGTCAGGTCGAAATCGGCCACTTCGGTAGCCGCGCGAAGACGCAGAAATTCGGGACGGTTCGCTCCCTCGATGTTGAGGGCGCTGATTTCTGCGCGGGCTTGTTTGGCCACGCGCGCGGCATTGGCAGTGTCGCCGCTGTTGCGATACAAGTCATACAAGCTCACGCGCAAAGAAGTCGGATACAGCACGCCTTCCGGGACGCTTGGCGGCAAGCTTGAGATCGCAGTTTCGTACTCGTGGATTGAATCCGCCTCGCGATGCTGCGTTGCGTACATTTGCCCGCGGACCGCATGCAGCCGGTAATGATGGCTGTCGATCTTTTCCGCCTGTGCCAGAAGGCCGGTAGCGCGTTCGAAGTCTCCGGCGCCGACCAGGGCTTGGGCGGCATTGAGCTGAAACTCAATCTGTTTTGGGGCGCGCTGCGCAGCTTTCACGTAAGCGGCAGCTGCGTTGCGACCGTCGCCGGCGAGCTGGTACGAGTATGCGAGTTCAGCAAGCGAACTGGCGTCGGCGTTGGTCAAGCTTTTGAGAATCTTGATCGCCGCTTCATAGTCGCCGTTGTCGCGGTAATAAGAGGCTACCGCACGCAGGACTTCAGGATTGTTCGGCGCGGACTGGCGCGCGCGCTCCAGCATTTCTTTTGCCTGATCAGGATGCCCAGAGCGCTGAAATCCACGGGCGATCAGAAGCTCGGTGCGGGCTGAGCGCTTCACCGCCTCGGCGCGCTGCAGATACGGGATGGCCTGGCTGGGATCGCTCTCAAGCAACAGTTCGCCTGCCAGCTGCAAGTCGGTCTCACTACGAGGATTGGCTGCCAGAATCTGGTCCAGAATCTTCCGAGCTTCCTCGCTCTTTCCCATCCTGGCATAGGTCTGGGCCAGCCCTGAGAGTCCGGCGATGGACGAGGGCCTCTCTGAGAGCCCGTGGCGGTAGGCGGAAGCAGCAAGCTCATATTGGCCGGCAAGACGCGCCGAATAGCCGAGCAGGAACCATAGGTCCGGATTCTGCGGCGCGGATTCGGCCGCATGCTGGGCATAGCCGACGGCTGCGCGGTAATCGCTGCGGTCGAGCGCCATTTGGGCAGCACGCGCTTGGCGCGCCACCTCTATACCGGAACCCCAACCCAACCCGTTTTCAGGCGCCGTCTGGCTTGAAGGGGGCGAATCGTCCTTTTTCTTGCCTTTTTGCTTTGTCGCAGGAGCTTTGCCGTCGTCCCCGTGGACATCAAAAGTTTGCGCAGCGACAGTCCCGCAAATACTTACCATTGCGAGCAGTAATGCGCCGGCGTGAATGCGTATGTTCCGAGTCAAGTCAGCTCCAACGTAAGCGAACCGCCAAAAGTCAGGTGTGGCTTGGCGTCAATCTCAGATGCGGAAAATTCTGTAGGTGGTTGGATGACATTTCGATCCGATTTCCAACACTTTAGCCCCGAAACCGCCCTTCTGCAAGCAACCGTCCTGTAGATCCTCGAATCGAAGACCTGACTCCTCAGAGTCTGGAGCAACTGCCTTGACTTCTGATGCCGGTTTTTTGCGGCGGCCAATTCCGCTCACGATGATCATTCTGCTGGCCCTGGCGGTCCACGGCCCTTTGCTGCTGATGCAGCTGCCGGCAACGACTTCGTATGATGCCAACTTCCACATCTTCTTTGGATCACACTATGCACACCATTGGTTCAATCCATGGAATGAAAAGTGGTTTGCAGGATTCTCGCAGGCGACTTATCCGCCGCTGACGCACCAGGCGATTGCTTTGCTTTCGTATCTAGTTGGGCTTACCGAAGCCTTCATGCTCGTCCAGCTCGCCGCGGTGATTCTGCTGGCGGTCGGGGCCTACCGGTTCGCGCGTTTATGGGTAAACGAACGCGCTGCCAGTTACGCCGGAGTTCTTGCGATTTTTACCGGAACGATTTCGTTTCTGGTTTACTCCGCGGGCCAGTTGCCCACCACGACTTCGGCGGCGCTGTTCTTCCTCACCCTTCCGTACCTCTATATGTGGTCTTTGCGAGGCGGGGCGCGGACGCTGCTCAAAGGCGTTGCGTTAGCGTTGGCCGCAGCCTCGGCCCACCACGTGACCCTGATCTTTGGCTCCGTGCTGTTTGCGGCTCCGGTTATTGCGCTGGCATGGCATGACGCTCGCGAACAGGGACGCAGAGTTTCCCCGGTCATCCAACGGGCCGTAATCTTCGCTCTGCTGGCAGCTCTCGGCGTGGGCATTGTGCTTTTGCCTTACTGGGTCGCGATCATTCGTCATCCCATCGAGCAGATGCCGATCCCCCACGCCAGCCGGTCGAATTTTCTGATGAACTGGGTCTACGGCTTGAATTATTTTGTCGTTCCCTATGGCGCGCTCATTCTGGCACTGCCTTTCATTGTGATCAAGGGCGCTTCAACTCCCCGACTGCGAATTCTTCTGATCGCGTTCTGGGCAACGTTCCTGATTGCGCTCGGGGGTACGACTCCTGTTCCTAAATGGATCTTTGGGCGCGCGTTTGAGATCCTCACTTACGAACGCTTTACCTTGTGGGCGACGATTCTCGCCCTTCCTCTGGTGGGTTTGCTGGTTGAGCGCATTATTGACCGCTGGCATTCCACTGGAGCGATTGCAGTCAGCTGTGCTGCGCTCGCGACCATGGGCTTTGCCTTCGTCTGGCTGGTGCTCAGCCCGTTTCACGTCTCCAGCGCGCTGAACGTGGACCCAGTCGTTTCCTTCTTAAACCGCGACCAGCACGACCAGTACCGCTATTTGACTCTGGGCTTCGGCAACGCGCTGCCCAAGGTGTCCACCTATGCCAATGCAAGCAGCGTGGACGGGGAATACAATTCCGCCCGCCTACTTCCGGAAATGACGCGCTACGGCGCCGCCCAGTTGACGAATGCGAAATTCTTCGGCTCCGCCGGAATGGACTCGCTCAGCGCCATGCTCCGGCATGCGAATCACTATGGACTGAAGTATGTGTTTGTCCACGATCCGTTCTACGAGCCGGTGCTGGTTTTTGCTGGCTGGCGGCAAGTGGAAACATTCGATTCCGGTGAGATCACCGTTTGGTCGAAAGACGACGCTCCTCCGGCGAGACAAATTCCGTCCGATTCGGTGCCGCCGCCTTGGCAGGGTTTGCTGTGGGGGATTCTACCGATCGGCAGTGCGATTCTTGCGATCGTGCTTCTAGTCTTGTTACCTGAACGGGGCACCCAAATACCGGAAGTGCGCCTGGTGCCGCAAGCCACGCCCGAAGCCGTTTACTCCAGTCAGATTCAGTCCAGCGGAGTCCGCCCATGAACCGCACTTTGCCTATCGTAATCGCAGGAGTCACGGCGATCCTGGTAGCCATCGCCTGGATCCAAGCCGGAGGAGTGAAACGTCACGAGATTGCCTCCGCCGCAACGCCAGAAGAGGCCGTGCAGGCCCTGATGGCCGATATTCAAAACCACAACTGGGACGCCGCGTATGCGCGGCTCGACCCAAGCAATGACGTCGAGAAGGCGGCGTTTATTCGCGACGTCGCCGGCAGCGACGGCAGCCTTCGCACCTACGCGGCACTGCAAAGCTTTGACGTCCACGCTTTGCACGCCGACGCGGACCATGCTGATATGCGAGTCCGGGTGAAGTGGTCCACCGCTGTGGGTTCGCTTGATGACGTACGAGATTTGCCCGTCCGACGCGACGCGTCCGTATGGCGAGTGGTGTGGCCCAAGCCAAAATTCGCCGCCGTGCCGCCGCAAGTGATTCCTGTCAACTACCTGCGTTGGGACATTATTGGACGCGATAACGCTGAAGCTTGGGGAGCCCAGGGAGTCGACGGCCCTAACGTCCGCATTACCTCCATGAATGCCGTTGAGCGGCCCGACCGCGTGGTCATCATGGGCGAGATTGAGAACGAAGACACAGTTCCAGCTTACGTGAACGTGAGCGCCACGCTTCTAAAGCCCGATGGATCGACGCTGGACGAAGAGAGCAGCTTCGACCTCATCTCGCACGCTTTGCTTCCGAAACAGGTGTCTCCGTATCGGATTGATTTCCCCGGCGTCCGGATGGCGCAAATCAAGAGCGTACGCATGAATCCGCGCGCTCTGCTGGTGCCAGCTAGCGCGGACCCCGTCATTGCGGTGGCGGACCAGTCCGTGACCCAGGATGGCCTTGGCCGCCACGTGCTGAAGGGCGACCTCATTAATGAGAGCGGGCAGACGGTTAACATCGCGCAAGTGCTTTCCACTTTTTACGACTTGAGCGGCAAAGTGATTTGGGTCTCCGGCGGCTACATTGATCAAGCCCTGTTGCCGCAGGTGTCCACACCGTTTGCAGTGGATGTGCCCGATGACGTGATCTCGCACATGAAGAACTATCACGTGGTCGTCAACCATTACGTGCGGATGGGTCAATGAAAATGGGAACCCCTGCGCGAAGCTTGAACCTGCGGTTGGCCTGCATGCTTTTCCTGGCCTGGGCTTGCGCCGCCTCAGCGGTGGCGGTCACCATTCATGCGCCGACGACTATAAAGGCGGGAAACGGGTTCAGCGTTGCGACTGACGGGTCGGGTTCGGCAACGCTGTATCTACTCGGGCCGGGCACTGCATTGAAGCAAGCCATCCAGCTCGGTGGGAACGCGAACATTCCTGGCGAGAAAGTGACCATTGCGGGGCAGTATCGCGTAATCGTCTGTTCGGGAGACGACTGCTCTCAGAGCGCGCTCGATGTGCAAGCGGGGGAGCCGGCGAGGTTGAGTTTCTTCCTGCATCCCTCGCGCGTACCGGTATCGAGGCCCGACGCCATCGATGGGACGGCATTCGTTTTCGACCGTTATTACAACCCGGTCTTCGTGCAATCCAAAGTAGATTTCCAAATCACGCCCGCCTCCGGCGCTGGATCTTCCAAGGTGGTTTCCAGCGACCATGGCGTTGCCTGGATACGGTTGGGATCGGGGCGCGCTGGCGGGCCGGTGCGAATCACCGCGAGCATCGCCGGGGTCAGCGAACCGCGCGTGATTCAACAGGTGGCGGCTGATGCGTGCAGCCTGCGGATCAAAGCGGTCCGCGATGCTAAAGGCCTCACCGTGGAAACGGACCCGGTGCGCGATTGCAGCGGCAATCCCCTGCCGGACGGCACGATTGTCTCATTCACCACCAAGGGTTCCGCCGGTATGACTACCGTAGACACACCCATCAAGAAAGGAATCGCGCGGACGCAGCTGACGGTCAAAGGCAATGCGCGCGTTTCAGTGGCCTGCGGTGTAGTGCTCGGTAATGAGCTTTCCGTCGCGGGGAACATGTGATGATTCGACGCCAAACCCTCGTGCTGTTGGCGCTCACCGCCGTGTTGACGGCTGCGGCGAGCGGCCAGTCTTTGCCGCAAGTGAGCCTGAAAGCGGATGCGCTGAGCCCGCGCTCTATTGAACCGTTGACGGAAACCAACATCGCGCGTGATTACGCGATCGCCTGGAAAGACTTGTCCCAGGCACTGGAGCAAAACCGTACAGACCTTCTGAACGAGCAGTTCACCGGTTTCGCACACGACCGGCTGAAAGAACGGGTCGCCGACCAGCAGCGCATTGGCCTGCGCACGCAGATTGTGGACCACGGGCACAAGCTGAAGGCGATTTTCTATTCGCTCGACGGTGGCGCAATGCAACTGTTGGACGAGGCGCAGATACAAATCCAGATCTTTGACGGCAGCCGGCTCATCGATACCCAAGACGCGTCTCAGAAGTACATCGTTTTAATGACTCCCGGTGCGGATCGCTGGTATGTCCGCTCCATGGAATCGGCCCCCACTTCGAAACCGTAGCCCCTTGGCCCAAACAACCCTTAGCACGGAGATCCCATCGTACGGGGTCTCAGAGCCCGGGCATGAAACTTCTTCGTTACGGATTGATAGTCCTGATGGTGGCTTTAGGCCAGTTCCCCACTGCCTGTAGCCATGCGAACGTGCGTCCGGCGGTGGCCAGCGGCTTGCCGGGACCGGGTGATGGCCCAAAGATTCTTGCGGATTACCAGCCCTGGTTCGGGGACCCCAACCACATTGACGCCGGGTACAACAGCCAGGACCCTGCGGTATTGCGCAAACAGATTGCGAACGCGCGCAGGATGGGAATCTACGCATTCGCCGTGGACTGGTACGGGCCGCGCCAGCCCTTTCTCGATCGCAGCTACGCGATTCTGCAGAAAATCGCCAGCGAGGAGCATTTCCACGTCACCCTGATGTACGACGAAACTCAGGAAGACAACGGTCACGCCACGGAGGATGCGCTGGAGGCACTGGATCTCGCTTACAAAAAGTACATCGGTCCTGACAGCCCCGGTCGCGACGCTTATGTGACCCTGCAAGGGCGCCCTGTAATCTTCATATTTCCCAAGCGAGGGAACACCGACTGGAACCAGGTTCGGCAAGTGGTCAATGGGTGGCCAAACCCGCCAATCCTTCTTTATCAAGATGAGCCCCCGGCCCAGTACGACAAAGCTTTCGATGGAGAATATGCCTGGGTCTTTCCCGGTAGCGCCGGCTGGAAACCAGATGGGCAAGCCTGGGGCGAAGACTATTTGAATAAGTTTTACAACCGGATGCGAACGAAACACCCTGGGAAAATTGTAGTGGGCGGAGTGTGGCCGGGGTTTGACGACTCCAAAGCTTCATGGAGTCTGCACCGCCGCATTGATTCGCGATGCGGCCGGACATTTGAAGACACCCTGCGGGTTTTTCATGAAAACGAAGATCCCAGCCACCCGATGCCGTTCCTGCTGATCGCCACTTGGAATGACTACGAAGAAGGAACCGCGATTGAACCAGGCATCCCCCGTTGCGATGCCCAGTCCTCGGCAAGGTTACCCAGGCGTGAGGCGGAACGCTAGTCCCGCGAGCATACCGCTCCCTCTCGATGCACAGGCATTGAGGCGGAATTCATGCCGAGGCGGCAGATAGCAACTGTGGAGGGTGAAGGTGAAATCCGGCTTCGATCAGCAGAGTACTCTTCACGAGAATGACGTGTTGCGCGTATTGCCACACGTGGTTGAGGTGGCGGGAAATTCTCATCGCCAAAATTCCTTTTGCGAGACCCGCCCGCTAACCGGCCTGCTGCAGCGGCTTCGGGAAAACAAGTTCGCGCTTCGTGCCATGGTCGCTGCCTTCCGGGGACTGCAGAAGATGGGCCTGTCAGTGATCCCGAACCACTTTTACTGGCCAATTCCAGATCTGCGTGAAATGGAGGTCCGGGATTGGCAGACACCGGCTTCCCCGGCTGGTTTGGACCTGAATCTCGGGAAGCAAGTGGATCTGGCTCGAGAGATACTTGCTCTCCACCAGGAAGAGTGGTCCTTCCCCGACCAACCTGCCGGCCCGGTTGAATATCACTACAACAATGGCTTCTTCGAGACCGTCGACGCTGAGGTGGCTTACAGCCTGGTGCGCCACTCGAAGCCGTCGCGAATTATCGAAGTCGGCGGAGGATACAGCACTCGGGTGCTGGCCGCTGCGCTACGGGCGAACCGCGACCAGGGAAACAAAGGCGGGAAGCTGTTCACTATCGAGCCTTTTCCCAACCCCACCTTGGAGGGGATCACAACCCTGATACCGCAACGCGTTCAGGATGTCGATCTGGATTTCTTTCTCTCGCTTGGGCCCGGAGACATTCTTTTTCTGGATTCAAGCCACGTGGTTAGCGTCGGAAGCGATGTCGTCCGAGAGTATCTGGAGATCCTTCCCCGCCTCCGGCCTGGTGTGCTGGTGCATGTGCATGACATCTTTCTCCCTTCGGATTATCCCCGCGACGCGGTACTTTCGAAGCTTTGCTTCTGGTCTGAGCAATACCTGTTGCAGGCTTTTCTCGCCTTCAATCCTCACTTTGAAATTGTGTGGGGAAGCAGCGCTATGCAGCAGTTCCATCCGGATGTGCTGGAGGAAACGTTTCCGCGCTGGAAGAACAGCTACTGCCGGATCGCCAAAGCCACACGGCAATTCCTGCCGACTTTAGACGGCAACCGCGTGTGGCCGTCGAGCTTTTGGATGCGACGAGTGGCCGCGCCTCGAGTCAATTAAGCCCTCATTTCTACTTCCCGACTCACCGAAGGGTGGGTTGCTTCATGCACTTCTGATTAAAGAATTGGCGATCCTGTATTGCCCCCACCCCGGCCCTAACTTTAAAATTTGGACACACTAAGGATTTCACTGTAGATCCTCGTGTTCAATCTAGTAGGGCCGAGGCCGTGTAATGGGAAAATTCGCTCTTGTCTGCTGTATCCTTTTCTGCTTCTCCAGTTTAGATGCGGCCTTTGCGGGCGTCACCGTAACGGCTCCAGCCAACGGTTCGACCGTTGCCTCCTCCGTGCAGTACGTGGCCACCGCTTCATCCCCTGCTTGCGCTAAAGGCGTAGATTCCATCGGTATTTACTCCGGTCCGGGTCAACTGGCATACGTCACCAAGGGAAGCTCGCTGAACACCATTCTGAACTTTAGCCCCGGGACGTACAACACCACCGTTCAGCAGTGGGACAACTGCGGCTGGTCTTCCAGCCAACAGGTCACCATTACCGTGGGAAGCGGCGGAGGCGGTACCGGAGGCGGCGGAACCTTCTGGAACCTGCAGGCAAACACCGCAGGTTGGACCGGCTACGGCCTGCTTCCTCCCGTTTATGCCATCTGCCCCAATTGTTCTCCTGCTGGCCCCAGCGTGAGCTGGTCTTGGACACCGGGCGTTTCAGTTGCTTCGAGCAGCTCTCAAACGGTGAAAACCACGATCGGCGGCACCCAGGCTTACACCGATGTTTTGTGGAACAACCATCTAATCGGCGACTTTTCTTCCCAGGGCCTGCCCGACTACAACCACACCCTGATTCCGACGCTTCATAATTTCACCTATGACGTCTGGTTCTACCTGAGCAATAACACAGCTCCGCAGGCGCTCGAGTTTGATATCAACCAGTTTGTGAATGGGCAGTCTTATATCTGGGGGCACGAGTGCCGTGTTGCAGGCGGCCACCAGTGGGACACCTGGAATAATGCAGGGCAGTTTTGGGTTCCGAGCGGAATCGGTTGCTGGCCGATCGTCGGCTGGAATCATCTGGTGATCCAGGCTCAGCGCACTTCCGACAATCACCTGCTGTTCAAGTCCATTAGCCTCAACGGCACAACCAACGCGCTGAACCGCTACGACTCGCCCACGCCAACCACCTGGTACGGAGTCACCATCAACTACCAGATCGACGGCAACACCTGGCAGACACCGTATGCAGTGCATCTGGACAAGTTGAATTTTACCTGGCAGCCGTAGTTCGCGAGGTTCGGCTGGTGAATTGATGTCAAAAAGGCACAGCCTAAAGGCTGTGCCTTTTTCTTCTCCCGAACGGTTCAAGGGTGGCCGGATTAACGGGCGTGTTTCCCGTCTCACCAGCAGGGATGGACCGGCGTCACCGTGGCAAAGGTGGCAAAACCCTGCGTCGTCTGGTTCACCCGGCGGTAAACCCCGCTTTGCAGATGGTAGTGCGTCCATTGCACCATGCCGTTGTTCTTCTGCATGGCAAAGGTTTCCTGATCCAGGCAGTTGCTGTAGTTGATGTCGCACGAGTACCGGAATGACAAGGTCAAGGTTGACGCCAGCGGGAGGCTCCCGATGGTCTGGGTATAAGGCCCCCAGATTTCATTCACGACGTAGCCAAGGTTCTGCGTTATGAAACTGGCGCATGAAGAATGAATGTCGTAGTCGGTATGCGCCGATTGCACCTGGATTGAAGCCAGCTTTCCGGGAATCGCAGGCTTGGTGATGCACCGAGGCATCCAGGGCAGTCCCTGCCGGAATATCTTGTAGGTAGTTGGATCGTTCCACACTTGTTCAGTTATCGATTGATAAATGTAGCGCTTATCGAAGGTGTCCACATCCCATGGAAACCCGGCCGGTCCTTTAACCCAGTAGAAATTTCCGGCTGTCGGATAAACGACATTGAAATGACCATTGCTAGTGGCTGCTTGCGGTGCCATCCAATCGAGCATGTCGTACTGGTTGGATTTGCAAGCCTGTGCACCAGCTTGAGTTAGGAGAGAAACAGACATAGCTACGCTTACGACCAACAGAACATTGATCCGCATAACACTTCCCATCTGCTCGCGAATTTGTGCCTATATCCCCATATACGGGCTTCACTGTAGAACTACGCTAAGGTGTTTACTGTAGACAAGCAATACCGGAAAACCGTAGATCCTGTGGAAAAGCCCAAATTAGAACAACACTACCCGGAGCGTGGGCAAGGAGTGCGAGCGCAGTCAACCAGCGCTGGTAGCAATGGATTCGGGAGCCGACAGCGGGTTTAGGATGTAACGGCTACGGCAACTGGGGGTTGGACGTGCTTGAATATCGCCTCGTTAACCTTGCGCGCGGCCTCGGCTGGTGAAGCAGGTGCGATGACCGTCATGCCCGCGATTTGAGCCAAAGTCAGGAATGCAGCACGGTTGCGGTTGAGAAATTCGAGGGGGTATTCCGGTTTGCGCTCGCGCGCCTGCGCCGGTTCCGCATCCAGCAGGTAGGCGACCTCAGGTCGGGGAACCAGCCCCAGCAGACAACGGGCGTATGCCCTGCCGGCAAGCCGATCGAGTTTCAGATTCGCGAGCTCATCGTAAATATAACGATCGAAAATGATTACGTCCCACGCGCCGGCTTGGGCTTTCATCCCCCAGAGGGCGAGCGATAAGCCGTCCAAAAGATAGAAGCCGAAGCGCACCGGCGTCATGAACCAGGACTGCACATTCTTGTCGCGCCTCCGAACCGGGGCGCCAGGAGCGCCAATACCTTTCTCACTTCGAAACATGGTATGGCTGAGAAAACCACGCGCGTGCCCTAGGACTGCAATGTCGTCCCAAAACGCCAGCACTGAGACGTGAAGGCCCGCGTCGGTGAGCCGATTGTAAAGTTCCCTGATTTGCGTGCTTTTCCCTGCGCCGTCAATTCCAGAGAAACTTACAATGATCGGACGCCGATTTCCTTGCATTGCTTAAGCGACTCCTTGGCTCTCTCCTAGGCCGCGCTGCGAAAAAAATGGTCCCAGACCTGGTTTTGACTGGGACCACAAGCAGTCTGCGTCACTAGGAAGCGCGACGCTGTCCGCCCTGATTCTGTTCATCCTTCTCATCGGTCTCTACGTCATGACCGCCCTGCGTGGGCCGTTTCTGATTGAGGTTGTCGGTTTGATCGGTCTGCTGTTCGTTCTGCTGTCCCTGCTGGTTTTTCTTGTTCGGATCGTTTGACATGACCTACCTCCTGTTTTTCAAATGGAGCTTGTGAATCCATTCCAAGAAATTTAGTTGCCTTTTCAGCGGAGCGGGTTGGCTTGGGGCATCCGGGCGGCACGTTCGCGGCCCATTGACCAAACCGCGTCGTCAAAACACTTGCACAATGCCGTTACGGACCGCGTAAAGCGTGAGGTCAGCGAGCGAATGCAAATCAAGCTTTCGCATGATATTTGTGCGATGCGTTTCCGTCGTCTTCACACTCAAATTCAAGACCACAGCCACCTCTTTACTGGTCTTTCCTTCCGCCAACAGCTGGACAACCTCCCGTTCGCGCGGCGTAAGACGATTGCGGGTGCGGGGCTTGATCAAAGAACCTGGATTGGAGTGTGCTTCCATTGCAGACTCCGAGGCTCTGTGACTGAAGAAGGTGCCTTGTCGTTGTACTGCCTCTACTGCGGTCACGAGATCGCGACCTGCGTCCGACTTCAACAGAAAGCCGCGCGCGCCGACTGCTAAAACATCGCGAACGATTTGTTCGGAATTGTGGACAGTGAGTATCAGCACATTGGACGAAGGGCAACTGGCAGAAATTTGCCGGGCCGCATCCAGTCCATTGAGGTTGGGCATTCCGATATCGAGCAGCACCAGGTCCGGCTTCAGCGCACGCGTACTCAGAACGGCTTCGCGCCCGTCTCTCGCTTCCCCACAAATCTCCCAGCCTTCGTGGTTCTCAAGCACTGTTCTGATTCCACGCCGGACGATCTCGTGGTCATCTGCGATCAGGATTCGGTAAGCGCTCATCGATCACCCTAGGGGCTGTAGGGATACGGCGCAACCGGGCCCGGCAATGCGGGGCCCGGTTGCACAGAGGTGGTCGCCTTCACCTAGTTGCCCGAGTTGGGCGCCGGGGCCGCCAAGTCGCTTCGTTCGCGCGCTTGTGCCGCATACTTCCTGACCGTCGACAGGAAGGCTTCGCTTTCGCTGGTCGCTGGAACCTCGCCGGACAGAATTGCCCGGAAGTCCACCAGCTTGCCATACAGTACCGCGGTTTCATCCCTATCCTGGGTAATCGCGGAACCGCTCAGGTCGATGCCGGCGAACACGCCGCGCGCACGGGAATACGTCAGGATCTCAGCCTTCATCTTCCAGTCGGTGCCTGCACTGGTATCGCGCCCTACAGGACCCGCGGCGGCGGAGGCGTCCGCGCCCAGCTTGAACTTGCTGGACAACAGATGCTGCATTCCGTTTTCATTGGTAACGATCATCACCAGATCCACGGCCTGACCGCCCAGTTGCAATCCCCAGCTGCCGCCAGTAATAGTGATCGGGGCCGGTGCGCTCCAGCCATGCTCGGTGCGGCAGGTGGCCACGCCTTTTCCGTGAGTGCCACCAAACCCGATGGCGATCTTCACCATCGAGGGAACCACCGCGATACATTTCGCGTTTTGCATGATCTCGTTGGGAACCGCTTTGTCCGGTGTCCCCATGATTTCGTCGAGAACGCTCGCTGAAGCTTGAATGCGTTTGTCAATGTCCGTTCGGCCCTTGTCATGATCATCAGCAGCCAGACTTGCGGCTGCAAACATCAGGATGGTGGCGAATAATGCCACGCTCTTACCTGTCCGTGAATTCATCTTCGAACCTCCATGTTGTTCTGTCTTAGTCTCGGTTTCTTTCCGCGTTCAATCCGCGATCACCCTCTGCGCCGCTGTGCTACATGGCAGGCACTGCACTCCGGCTCACATTGGCCGCGCCGAATTCGAGCAGGGACTCCCACTTCTCCACGAAAGCGTCGCGATTGCCCTGTTTGGCCGACTGGGTTTGAGGACGCACCTCCTCCGGATTGGTCAGGAATTCGCGGATGCGCATTTTGGCTTTGTGAAGCTGCGACTTCGAGTTGCCTGTCGAGCAGCCCAGCACCTCGGCGATCTCGCGGTGTTCATAACCTTCCACTTCATGAAGGAGGAATACCGTTCTGTAGCCTTCTGGCAATTCCCGGATCGCATCGATCAGAGCGATGCGGTCGATACAGCCCGCCAGATTACGGTCCCGGGTGCCGTATTCACGCCGAACCGGCGTGGCATCGGCGTTCTTGCTGCAGGGCTCGTCCAGCGAGAGCTGCGGCAGGGTCTTCTTGCGGAAGCGCATCAGAACCGTGTTTACGGCGATGCGGTGGATCCACGTGGAAAGAGCTGAGTCCCCTCGAAACGTCCCCAGCTTGCGGAATACCTGCAGGAAAGCGTCCTGGGTAAGATCCTCAGCTTCGGCGACATTATTAGTCATGCGCAGGCACAGCGAATAAACGCGTGCTTTCTGCGACTGAAAGAGGACAGCGAAGGCATCGGCGTCGCCACGCTGGGCCCGTTCGATGAGGTCGGCGTCAAGACGGGCACCCGAAGGAACGGATTCAGAGATGTTGTTCACGTGAAGCTCCTTTCAAGAAAGCATCAGACTTATAAAACGTCCGCGATCGGGTCTGCTAATCTCTACAAACCGCCCCGGCAGGAACCACATTAGATTCCCTCCAGAAAATGTTCTATCCGAGGCAACCTGTATCGCGTTTTGTACTTTGCTGTATGAAATTCGGGGGTGCCCTAAGGTGTTGTTTGCGGCTAAGGAAGCTGGCGAAGCCTTGCCGGGCGCTGGATACAGGGAACCCTGCAGCGATCTACAGTTGGGTCAGGATTGTGTCCCGCCCAGCGAGTGCCTATTCTTCGAATCACGATGACATACACCCGCAATTTATCCCACCACCCAAGCAGGGGCCAGCTTGCTGAACACAAGCTGGCACCTGCTCCTCGCCTTTTCTTTTCGGTGCGGTGAATGCCGCGTCTGTGGTGGAAAGCTAATATCTGACTTAAGCGCGAGAGAACGAACGTTAATCAGGAATGGGCGAGCTCTCGATTTCGGAGTTCGAGTTTTCTTGCGGTGCTCGGCCTGGTGGAGACAGCAGCCGGAATATCGAAATCTCCCTTTGCACTGACAAACACACATCCGACCCGTCAAACGGGCCGACGTATGGCGGTTGGGTTACGCGGCGGGTCCCTCTCCGGACGCCGCCAACGAAGGAACCTCGACCTGAATAATATTGTTCTTCACCGCGTAAACGACCAAGTCGCGGATCGAATGAAAACCGAGTTTTCGCATGATATTGCTGCGATGGGTTTCGGCAGTCTTAGTACTCAAATTCAGTAACGACGCAACTTCCTTCGAACTTTTTCCTTCTGCCAGCAACTGTATGACTTCCCTCTCTCGGGGAGTTAGCTGCGGCAACTGGGGCGGGGTGTGCGCTCCTCCACTTGGACCCCGGCCGAGAAATCCGTTCAGCACCATGTCATTCACCCGGGGAGTGAAGAACATCCGGTTTCGCTGAAGCGCTTCTACCGCTGTCACCAAGTCCCGAGCCGCATCGGACTTCAACACGAAGCCGCGGGCACCCGCATTTAAGGCCTCCCGAACCACCTGGTCTGAGTCAGTGATCGTCAATACGATTACCTTGCACTGCGGATCCTGCTGGAGCAATTGACGAGTGGCCACAAGCCCATTGAGGTTTGGCATGCCGACATCGAGAATCACGACGTCTGGCTTCAACAGCCGAGCCTTCTCAACGGCCACGGCGCCATCGGTGGCCTCTCCACAAATTTCCCAGCCTTCATGCGCCTGCAACAGTGTGCAAAGTCCACGACGAACCACTTCGTGGTCGTCGGCAACCAAAATTCGAAGCTTCATAGGTCTTTCTCCGTTCTTCCATCTCCAACGTCAATTTCTATCTTCCCCGGGCGCTGATGCCTCTGGACTTCGGGCTATAAAATCTTTGTGCTGGCTTACGGCCTCCACGGCCGCCAGCAAATCACGCGGGGCGTTCGACTTCACGACAAAGCCCTTCGCTCCACATTGAAATGCTTCCCGCATCATTTGCGGAGAATCGTGCTGGGTCACAATCAGTATTTCGCACTCCGGATTACTCTGGCGAATCTGCCGACATGCCTCTAACCCATGCATTCGAGGCATGGTGACGTCCAGAACAACGACGTCTGGACGTAGTTGGCCCGCTATCTCGACGGCTTCCTGGCCGTCGGTGGCTTCTGCAATCACTTCCCACCCCGGGCGCTCTCCCAGAAGGCTTTTCAGGCCCCGCCTTACAACAGGATGGTCATCGGCGATCAAAATCCGAATTGTCGTTACATTCTCCACTCACGGTCGGGGCCGCCCGTATGTCAGGGAGAAGTTTAGTGGTCAGTCAGAGGGGGCGGAATACAGGGATTACTGTATTTTCCACAATTACCTCACTCTGTTTCCCTACATGTTTCTGCGGAGAGCATTCCGGGCCACGCCGGCAAATGGCCCTTCCCCATTCGTTTATGTTTTTTTGCCTCCGCTTTCGCGGGGCTCCCCGGTTGATTCGCCTCTACCGAAACGCAGGACTCGACTTAGGGCATTTACCGGATTCCCGTATTCGGTTGTTCTCTTTAAACTCGCGCCATAAACGGGCTTGTCGTACCGCACGGCAATTCGGGTCTCCTTGGGAAATCGCTCCATGACAAAAACAACCGCATCCGTTTTGGCCGCGCTGGCGTTGGTGACAGCGACTAGTGCGGCAACGGCTGCTGAAATCTCGACTAGGTCAGCGTTGAAGGGATGTCTGTTGGCATCCCCGGTCGGCGCATATCAATTGACCGAAGACGAGACCGGCACGGTTTACGATCTTGTTGGCAATTCGGAAACGCTCGGGCAGTTGGTTGGCTCGGACGTCTTGGTCACTGGAAGCCATCTCGCTCAGAATGCAGACCGTGTTGGCTCTTCACGCGACGGCCGGCTTGTAAGCCAGGTGGGTGCTAAAGACACTTCCCAGAGTGATTCCCCCGCGCAAGATTCGTTTCGAGTGACGGGGGCGATCAAGTTCAACGATCTCTGCGTTCTCTCCACTGCGAAGTCAACCTACCAGCATTCTGAATCGGAGATAGAAGTCGAGCAATAGCACCCCGTCCTCCAACGTATTCCGTCCCTCGCTACTTTCCACTTTGCGGACTGAACCGGTACCCAGTCTTGAGCTCGCATCGGTAGTTCCTGGATTCGTCCTTGTCAATGCCGATATGGCAATCGGCCCATCGCAGGGAGGGATCGGGCCCCAACGGGAAAATAATGGCCTCTCCACCAACGTCTGCTTCAATGCTGGGCCCTTCCGCCGACGCCGGCATGGTGAAGTTCAAAGTGCGCCCAAAAATCACAGGATACGTATTGTGTACGGTATCGCTGACCATGGGATGAACCACTTCAGCCTCCAGCAGAAACGTGGCGGTGTCAGACCAGTCGCGCACTGACACAATAAAATTGCGCCCTTCGCGCGCAAGTTCCTCTAATTCGATTTTTGTAAACGGACAAGGCCCGGCGATGCACGAAACTCGGGCATTGCGGAATTGATTTCCCTGCCCCGCGTCGAGTGACATTGACGATATCGCAGCTTTCCATTTCCTGTCCGGCGAGCAAACCAACGTCTTGGCACACGGCACGTTCCCCTTGTTCTCGACTTGAAAGGTCCGAACCGAACTTCCAACGTTCGCCTCGGCCGTCGCCTTCACGGTGTAGCGCACACGCGCACTCCCCACTACGATCTCAGGTCCATGGGTGGCGGCGTCGGTGTTCTGGGCGACGGGCGCCATTCGCGCCACATAGAGCTTGTCGCTGATAGCGTCGTTCAGATCCAGCGGTTGATAGTCCTGATGGCGGAATTGCAGAACGATGGGTTCGCGCCGCCGGAGCCCCCGAGGCAGAGTGATGGTGAAGAAGCCCGAGGGTCCAGATTTGGCCTTGCCGATTTCAAGGCCCTCAATCGCGGTAACGTCCACATCAGCAACCGGCGCCTGCTTGCTGGGGTCCGGGGCTTGCCGCAATACTGCGCCCTTCAGGACGATTGGCGAGCGATGGCGGAGGAAATAGACAGTCAGCGAAATTCCTGCGGCCGCCAGCACTAAGATTACCCAGATCAACGTTTTATTCGCAGGTTTCATTCCTACGGGACCATCTTTCCGGTTCTCATGCGTTCCCCAAGTTTGAGCCTTTAATGCTAGATTTCTATGACGCGCTTTGCGGGCGCCCATTGCCGCAGGGGGACCCAGAGCGACCACGGTCAATTCTGGGCGCGACAGCGTCTAAAGGTCAAGGGATGCAGAAGAAAGAACAAATCAGCGATCAGATCCAGGCGTTGTCGAGACGTGGCTTGCTGCTGCGGGCTCCGGCAATCGCGCTTCTGGGATTGTTCCAGTCCCGGCTGTTTTCCCCGCTTGCGCTGGCCGAGCAAAAAGATTCTGTTCCCCAATCCGGCGCTTCTCCGGCGAAGCTCTCGACGGCAGATGATCAGTTTCTTGACGAACTGGAAAAACGCAACTTCAAGTATTTTTGGGAACAGGCCAGCCCGCAGACAGGGTTGATCAAAGACCGTTGCACTGTTCTCGCCAATGACACCAGCACCGTCGCCAGCATAGCAGCCACCGGCTTCGGCTTGACCGCACTGTGCATCGGAGAAAAACGCGGGTTCATCCCCCTGGCTGACGCGCGCGGCCGGGTGCTGGCTGCCCTCCGATTCATTGGCAAGAAAATGCCCACCCATCGCGGGTTCTTTTACCACTTTGCCGACCTGAACACCGGCGAACGAGTCTGGGACTCGGAAGTCTCTTCCGTGGACACGACGATTTTGCTGTGTGGAATTCTCTGCTGCCGCCAGCATTTTGAGAAGCATTCCGAAATCAGCCTACTGGCTTCCGAAATTGTGGATCGAGTGGATTGGAGCTGGCTCTCGGAAGACACGTCGCTGCTGCCGCACGGCTGGACGCCGGAAGGCGGCTTTCTCCCCTATCGCTGGGATTACTACAGCGAATTGATGATGATGTATTTGTTGGGTATGGGGTCGTTGACCCACCCGCTGCCGGTCGAAGCGTGGAACGCATGGAAGCGGACCACGTTTGAATACGACGGATTACGTTACATCGGATCTTTCGCGCCGCTTTTTGTGCACCAATACTCGCAAGCCTGGTTTGATTTTCGCGGCCAGCGCGATAAATATGCCGACTACTTCCAGAACTCCATTCTGGCAACCCAGGCCCATCGCCGTTTCTGTCTGGACCTGGCGAAGCAGTTCCCCGATTACAGCGAGAACCTCTGGGGCATCAGCGCATCAGATTCGGAAAAGGGATACGTAGTGTGGGGAGGGCCCCCCGCGATTGGACCAATCGACGGGACCGTGGTGCCCAGCGCATCAGCCGGGTCATTGCCTTTTCTGCCCCAACCGGTGATGCAAGTCCTCCGGAACATCAAGGACCGCTACCCGCGGGCTTGGAGCAAGTA
Source organism: Acidobacteriota bacterium (assembly GCA_043734125.1). Lineage (GTDB taxonomy): Bacteria > Acidobacteriota > Terriglobia > Terriglobales > Acidobacteriaceae > Gp1-AA145. Next base: position 100,805 of record JAYTFR010000042.1, read on the forward strand.
TGGATTCATCAATGCGTTCAACCCGCTGAAGCAATGGTACGACCCGGACGTAGATGGAATCGATATTGGAATCACGATGCTGATGGCCGAAAACGCCCGCACCGGCTTCGTCTGGGAGACGTTCATGAAAAATCCAGAACCCAAGCGGGGTATGGAACTCGCTGGCTTCAAAAAGTATTAACCGTTAGCCGCAGCTTGAACCTCAGGCCACTCTGCTCCGAAAGCTTCGCCGCGTTGGCCGAACGTGTGTGGCCGGCTTCTCCTGGAGAAGGAGTTCCGTCGCCTGCACTTGCGGATGTTTGTGAAACCATCGCTGGACAATATCGTCCTGCAAAAAATTGGCAATTGAGAGCAGACTCATGCCCTGGTGATGAGCCATCCAGGTTCGTACCACTTCGGGGCCACGAAAACGGGCACGGCGCCGTGACGCGTGAAAATCGATAGCCTCGTAGAAGCCGTAAACTCCTGCCCATCGCTTACCGAGCATCGTACGCAAGTTTTCCAGCGCCGCCGCGGGATCCACGTGGAGCGCCAAGAAGGTCGAGTAAGGCGAAATCACCGGGCCGTCGAGATCCACTCTTCCGGCAGCGAGTTGCGGCAAACCAAACGCGTAATACTGATAATTCCCATCCCCGTCAGTTCTGAAGTAAGCGGATTCGGAAATGCCCCATGGAATGCCAAAGCTGTCGGCATGGGCGCGTTGTGACCGCACCGCGGCGATCAACGAGCGTTCCAGGAGCGTGTTTGGGTAGATCCGCATCCAGAGCGCGGGCATGAGATATTCGAACATCGTCCCGCTCCACGATCGCAGTACGGCACGGCCGTGATCGATCGTGTGACTACGGCCCAGCAGAAACCAGCTCTCCTGCGGAATGTCATCCTTGGCAATTCCGGCAAAGACGGCGATGCGCGATTCGGTGGCCAGCAAGTCGTAACGGCCGGTGAGCAGTTTCTCGGTTGCGACGTCGAGGCCGACGGAGAGCAGTCCCCGCTTCTGGTCCAGGAGGACTCCAAAGTCCATTTCGCTGGCGATTCTGCCCGCCTCATCGGCGATTTCCCTGAGATTTTTGATTAAGGAGACCACGTTCGCTCGAGCTTCCGGCAGCAGCGACAGCAACGACCGGTGGAGTTCACCCGTTTCAACCGACGGCGCGGTTTTCAGCGCGGCCTGCAAACGGGACGAGAGATTGTCGATAAAGCCGGGAAGCGCCCCGAGCGGCGAAGCCGACGGGAGACGCTGCAGAAGGACCGCGCGATCATTTTCTAACCGCGCAAATTCCGGGAGCAGCCAGGGTGAGTAGAGCCGAGCAGTCCGGCGGGCATGGTGTATCCGCTCGCGAGCCTGTTCGCCAAACCAGCGGGCGTCGTCTGCATTCTTCGAGTTCGCGGCGCCTTCGTAAACCGCTTCGAGGGTCGTATCCGGGACTGTTATGAGAAATTGCAGCCAATTTTGCCGGTTGGAGTCCCGCTTGAACTCGGAGAAACGGCGGCGATCCAAGGCTCCGAGGTCCACCAGCGCATGAACGTTATCCAGGAAGCCAGCCGCCAATGCTGGTTGCAACAAAGGCCGGTGCAATAGTTCAATGCAACCACTCTGCAAAGTCCAGAGCGAAGCCACAAGGTTGCCATTGTCCACCGATGAAACCACGGCAGGCGGCAGCGGAAGCAGCGATCGAGTGTCATACCAGTTGAGCAGATGGCCGCGATGTCTTGGCAGGCGGCGCACGCTTGCCAGAGTCTGAAGCGTGAGGTCAGCCAGTTCCGGGGTTGTAAGGTAACCAAACGTGCAGGCGACCTGGCGCGCATTGAGAAGGAATCCGAGATTGGTGGGCGAGATTCGGCCCGCGATGATGGGCGGATCCTCTTGCACGTTATCGGGGATCAGCCAGTTATGTTCTTCCGTGCTGAACTCGGCGAAATAACGCCAAATGCGCAGCGCCGAGAAGTGCAGCAACCAGCGGTCTTTTCTTCCCGCCTGCCTGCGGGGTTCACGGGCAGGCCGGTTCAGCCATCGCGAAAGCGGCTGGCTGCACGCCCAGAGCACAAGGACGGGCGTCGCCGCGAGCAGCGCACTTCGATTCAAAAGGACCAATAGAAGAAACAAGGCGAGTGCGAGAACCGGAGCGTAGTCCAGGTAGATATCGAGCGCGGTGCGTTGCTGGCCCGAGAGTTCCGCCTGGGCCGCGGTTTCCCATTGCAGAAGCCGCTGCCTGGTGACCAGGCGGCGAACTATGGTTCGTACCACAGCGTCCATCGAAAGAAGAGCCTGGTGCGCAAGGAAAGCAAATGTCAGCCAGTTGGCGACTCCCGCGTCCACGAATGCGCCAACGGCGTCGAGTGCGCCTGACCGTGTCTTCACCACAGCGGCGCGAACCAAATCAAAAAGCAGCTGGACGAATGTCGGCAAAAACAGGATGGCGATGGTTGCCAGCGTCCACGCCCATGGTCGGCCCGGAAGCAAAAACCACCCAAGCACCAGCAACACGAACGTGGCAGGCTCCACCAGACTGCGCCGCAAGTTGTCGAGAATCTTCCAACGCGAGACCACCGACAACGGGTTGTCCACCCACTTCCCGGACTCGTCCAAGACGCTGCGCCGCAACCATCCAGCAATCTGCCAGTCGCCTCTGAGCCAGCGGTGCTTGCGCCGGTTGTGGGCGTTGTAATGAGAAGGGCAATCCTCAATGATCTCGATGTCGCTGACCAAACCTGCGCGGGCGTAGGCACCCTCGACCAGGTCGTGACTCAGCAAAGCATTGCGGGGGAATCGACCATCCAAAACCCGGTGCAGGGTTTCCACTTCATAAATACCTTTACCGACGAAAATGCCCTCGTCGTAAAGATCCTGATAAACGTCAGACACGGCGCGGGTATAAATATCGAGGCCGGTTTGACCGGAATAAATGCTCGCAAGCCTGGAACGCGCGGTACTTTGAACGCTGATTCCGACGCGCGGCTGCAAAATGCCATATCCCGCGACCACCACGCCGCGGTGCGGTTCGATAATCGCCTGGTTCAGCGGATGCGCAATCGCGCCGACCATGCGATGAGCTGACCCGCGTGGCAGTTCGGTATCGGAATCAAGCGTGATCACGAAACGCACACTCGACAACACAGAGAGATCGCCGGCCTTGCGCGGGAAGGCGTCGAACTCGCTTCGCAACAGCTTATTCAAGTCCATCAGCTTGCCGCGCTTGCGCTCCCATCCCATCCACAACTTCTCGCGCGGATTATAAGTGCGATGGCGATGCAGGAAAAAAAACGAGCCGGTCTTCTGCTCCGCATACTTCTGGTTCAGGCAGTCGATGAGTTCGGAACACAGATCGACCAGCGGATCGTCCTCATTGGGAGCGAAGGGGGAATCGGGGAGATCACTCAGTAGCAGGAAGTGCAAATTGGGATCGCGGTTGCCCAGAAACCGAACTTCCAAGTCTTCAATTAGCTTGTGGACCTGTCGTTCATTCAACAGCATGGTGGGGACTGCCACCAATGTGACGCAATCCTCCGGAAGCCCGTCGGAGAGGTCGAGTTTGGGAAGTATCTGTGTCGGGATCAGCGCTGAAACAAAATAGTTCATCATTTGCACAGCACTTTGTGACGCCGGCAATACGGTCGCCAGCAGCGCGAGTAAAACCATGACCGGAGAACTTTGGGGGTCGGTAATCAGCAACACGACGCCCACCACAATTGCTGAGGTCAGCACGGTAATACCGGGCAAGTAAAATTCGTCGGGATGCAATCGCAGAAAACTTCGCAAGCGGTGCATGAGCGGAGCACGAAAGCCCACACTGTGTTCAAGCTGCGGAGTCCGCTCAGCCAGCAGGTACGCCCCAACGTGCGAGTGCCGCAGAGTGAGCCGGGGGTCGTCACTTTCGTGGCTCGCGGCTGCCTTGCGCGCGAGTGACACTGCCTCGCTGGCCACCATGGTCTCACTGTAGTCCGACCGGTCTGCGATTTGCACGAGCCGGTTACGATAAAGCTCCCGGCTTTCGTAGTCCATTCGGGCATATGCGCCCGCCGGGTCTTCGCGCAAAATATGGTCGAACGGAATCAGTGGTTCGGTGACGTCTTTCCAGGACGTCAGCCCGACATCGCGCAGACTGCGCACCAGAACGTCCACGCCGGATGATTCCTCCGGATCCTGTGGCAACTGGCGTCCACGCGCGGCAATTTGCTCGAGCAACACGAGCTTTAAAACAGGCGACAGTGTCCGCAGTTCGACCAATCGCAACGCCATCACTTCCTGAAACGCAGCAATGTATGCCGTGAAGCCAGCTTCGCCAAACTGAAAGCCACTCGCATCCAGAAAATCTTCAGCGATGGCCAGGATTCTCGGACTTACACTCCCGTGGCCAACTCTGGCCTGCGGAATCCGCATTTGCGGCTTGAAGGCGGCAATTACGCCGTCGAGGTCCGCTTCCACCATCCGGGTGTTATCGCGAAGCCAGCGAAAATCGCTTGACAGATCCTTTGGCGGCCGCGATTCCACAGCTGAAAGCAACGGCCCGAGAGCAGAAGGAAGTCTTCGGCTCCGGTCGCGAAGGGAACGCGATTTCGGCTGACCCGGCAGCCATGCCATGCTGCTCGCCAACCGCACCGCCCGCTCACGCAACGCAACCAAATCCTGATCAGGCAAATCCGCCTCGGGTTCCGGCGACAGCACAGATGGCTCAAGAGGCGGAAGGAAGTCCTGGCTCTGGATGCCGGCAGCACTGTCGAGTTCCTGATGGGCATTCTGTGTCATCTTCTAAGCTTTCGTTCCCTGGCCACTAGCGATAACTGGAGGCCTGCATCTCAAACATTTCGGCGTAGCGGCCGCCGAGCCGGGTGAGTTCGTCGTGACTGCCTTCTTCCGCGATCTTTCCGTTCTCCAGCACTACGATGCGGTGAACAGTCCGCACGGTTGAAAACCGGTGCGAGATCAGCAGCGCGGTTTTTCCGGCGGTGAGTTCGGAAAAACGTTTGAAGACTTCGAACTCGCTGCGCGCATCCAGAGCGGCAGTCGGTTCGTCGAGAATCAACAGTTGGGCATCCCGCAGATAGGCCCGCGCCAGCGCGATTTTCTGCCACTCCCCGCCGGAAAGGTCCACACCATTGTCGAAGCGCCGTCCGAGCATCTGTTCGTAGCCCCCGGCCAATTTTCCTATTGTGAAGTCCGCCATGCTTTTCTGGGCCGCAACCTTTATAAGATCCAGGTTGTCGGCCTCGTTGATCAGGGCTACTGCGATATTTTCGCGGGCGTTCATCTCGTAGCGCATGAAATCCTGGAAAATGACCGCGATCTCCCGATGCAGATCTTCGATGTTGTATTCGCGCAGGTCGACGCCATCCAGCAGAACTTGTCCTTCGGTGGGATCGTAGAGTCGGGTAATCAGCTTTACGATCGTCGTTTTCCCCTGACCGTTCTCGCCGATCAAGGCCACCCGCTCCCCGCGGCGCAATTGGAAATTCAGGCGGTCAAGAATCAGCCGCGAGCTACCCGGATAGTGGAACGACACATCTCGAAATTCAAACCCGTAAACCATCGGCCGCGGCACGGGAATCGCATTCGGCTTGGAGCGGATGGTGGGCTCCATGGCGAAGAAAGCCAAGAGATCCGTTAGGAACAGCGCCTGATCGGCGATTCCAGCGAGCGTCGAAAACATCTGCTGGATATTTCCGCTAGCCTGCTGGATCGCGTTGGTAAGAAAAACCATTGCGCCGATGCTCAGATCCCCATTCAGCGTGCGCCAGATAACGTAAACGTAGGCGGCGTAAAGGCCTGCCGTCCCGAACATTGATAGCAACGAGCCGGCAACCAGCCGTCGCCGGGACAAGGCGACATTTTCTTCGTAAATGCTATCGGAGAGGCGCGCGAAGCGCTCCCGCAGAAAATCTCTGAGGCCGAAAAGCTTCAATTCCTTCGCAGCTTCTTTGCTTCCGCCGAGAACTCGGAGATAATCCAACTGCCGCCGAATGGGCGTCTGGCGGAAATTTTTTGCGTAGCCCAGAAAAGCGAAGTGACTCTCGCCGAAGAATGCGGGCACCACGCCGGCAATCAGGAGCAAGAGTAGCCACGGCGAGAACAATAGAATCGAAACCGAAAGAATTACTGTGGTAATGCCTTGTTGGATCAAGCGTCCAATGGCCTGAATCATTCCCAGGCGATCGGTCGCCTGTACCCGGGCGCGTTCCAGGCGGTCATAGAAGACCGGGTCCTCGTAGGCCAGCAGATCCAGCCCTGCGGCGTGGTCCATCACGCGAATGCTGACGTGCCTGGTGTACTTATCCGCCAATAGTGAATCGGAATAATCGATGCTTCGCGCGAGGACGCTGGCGAGAACAGCCAGTCCAAATTCTGCCGTAACCAGCCACCAGAAATGGGGCGGTGGGGTTCCGTGCGTTTTGCCGGCGTACACAATGCCGTCAATGATCAGCTTACCGATCCATAACAATAGAACTGGGGTGAGCGATGCGGCCAGGCGGGCAGCCAGTCCGAACACCACGACTCCGGGGCCGGAGTCCCACACGATCCTGAGAACAGCGGGAACGTTGCGGAGCGCCGAGATGCGCTCCCGCCAGCCCATCGAAACATTTTCGTGGCCCGCCATCCGCTTGATTCTACCGCCTTCAGGCTTCAGCTCTTGGAGGAGAAGCGCTTCTAGGGCTCCTGTTCTTGCCTTCGCCAGTTCCCAATTCAGGCCGGATCGTCCCGATTAAAGATGCCGAAAAAGGATCTCAGGTTTGTCACGAGACCGGGCTGGCCCAACGTCGCCTTAATTGCGCCCCCGTGTCGCGATTTCGGAAGTTTCGCACACTTCCCACAGGATTCGCACACGTTTTGACCCCCCGCATGCAGGAAACACCTGATAGACAGGGCGTTTCGCAGGGGGCGACCGAGCTTAAGCGACTAGTTCTCGATACCTAATAGAATCGCCGTGCAACCTGAAAAACAGGCGGCACGGCGGGATGAAACAAGGTCAAAATGGGTATTTACGGCTTGGGCGTTGAGTCCGGTCCGGTACCGCAAGTCTTGGAAACCATCTTCACGTCCGTGACTTGAATGGTGTTTCCGGCAGCGCCGTTCGTCGCAGAAGGCTGGGAAGGCTGAGTCTGCGAAGGCTGGGCTTGGGAAGGCTCGGAAGCCGATCCAGGAGCTGTGGCTGAATCGCCGGCGCCACTGGTGACCTGACCGGTGAGCGCGACTTCGTGTCCCACGTGGTTCTTCAACAGGCTGTCACTGCCCGCAACGTTAAAGGTTGTGTTAGTTCCGTCCTGGGTCAGCGTGTAGTTGCCATCGGATCCGCTCAAACAGCCCTGAATCGATCCGGCATTGGCATTGGCGTTGACGTTGGAACTGGAATTGGAGTCAACGGATGCCGCGGACGGCGCCGTGGCAGTGTCTTGAGCCAAGGCCAACGAGGCGCACATGGCTCCGAGAGATAAGCAATAAAAGATTTTCTTCACAGAATTCCTCCGACATTGATTTCGTCCAGCTAAAAGCCACAGTAACTCCCTGTGCCGCAAAGCAAAATCCCCTTGAAGCCCTAAGGACGACGGAGGAACGCTGTACAAATACATCGCATAAAACCCGACGCCGGAAACATATAAAACGGGCTGCGAATGTCTAAGGTTCAAACATCCGTAGCCCGCTGGCATCCCCTTACTTGGAAGAATCAGTTAGCCGACTTTTCGGAAACTATCGCGATCGGCTTCCTTCCGCTGATTCTCTCGGTCGCTATCCTGGGCCTTATCCCATTCCTCGACCTGCTTTTCGGCAGCGTTGCGGGCAACACCGTATCGCTCCTGAATCTTGCCGACGAGCTGCTCTCGTTTCCCGTCAATCACATCGAGATCGTCGTCGGTAAGTTTTCCCCACTGTTCCTTAGCGGCACCGCGAACCTGTTTCCACTTGCCTTCAAAAGTATCTGAATTCATGCGTTCCTCCTTGTATGGAATTGCGGTTCTACTCATTCACAATACTTCGGTAAAGCCGTCTTGCCGATCCTGTAATAGGGGTAGTTCCTAATCGGGTTTCCTGCAAGGGTTTGGGCCCACTTGGGGTCTTCGGAACAAAACGCAGGTATGATTTTGGGAGAAACATATCGCGGGGGCACCTGGCGCCCCCCCGCGGTTTAGAAGGATCATTTGCTAGAAACGAATTACTGGGCCGAAACTGGCCTTCAGGTTATTTCTGATGCCATGGTCAAAGTAAATTTCGTCCCCGGCTTCAAGGCGCAGTCCGATCGGGCCCCAGAAACCTTCGACGCCGGCTCCCGGATAGAATGCAACGCGAGTGTCGCCGTTAGTGACGGCACCTAAAGCGCTGGTGAAGCCCGCAGGCGCGTTCTGATTCGAGGTGCTGAAATTCACAAACCCAACTTTCCCGGTCACAAACGCGCGGACCGGTCCAGAGGTCTGGAACTTCGGCCCAAACAACGCAGTGAGAGGACGTAAATCAGTATTCACGAACTGAACGCTGGCTCCGTTAGAAAACGCACTGGCGAATGTCCGCTTGAAGTCATACGACATCTCGGCTTCGAGCTGCACATTGTGCGTGACGTTGACCGCCAGGCGCCCGCCGACGCCGACGAAATTGATCGCCGGGCTGGGGGCGTCGAGCCGAAAGAAATCAGCATAAGCGCCGACTTCTACGTGGTTAAGGGAGTCCGATTGAGCTATCGCACCAAGGGGCGCGCCCAAAGAAAAAGCTAGAGAAAGCAACCAAATAATCCGTTTCATAACTTCCCCATCTCCTGTCGAATTTCTTCCACCAATCTGGCGGCAGCATTACTGACCAACAAACGATTAGATGCGAGGGTAAAGTGCAGGTTGGCCCTGGCGATTAGGACTGCGGAAAGAGGATTTGGAATTACTGGAAGGACTGGATTGACATCAGTATGCGGTGTTGTGACACCGGTCAAACGTCTAGATGATACCCTGCGTCGCCACTTGCGGCGAAGGATGGGGGATGAGGATTTCTACGACCGTCCCGGGGCTTCCCGGCAGGATCCGCAACTCTCCGCCGAATTCCTTGACGCGTTGGCTCATGCCCGAGATCCCTATGCCAATGCTGTTCGGGTGTTGGTCGGAAACACTCTCAGTAACTCCTCGACCATCGTCTCGAATCCTTGCCACGACGTGTCCGTCTTCTATGCTCAATGCCACGTCCGCATTTTGCGCCTGCGAGTGCCGGAAGACGTTGCTCAGGGATTCTTGCACGATGCGGAAAATTGTCGTCTCAAGGTCAGCCGGAAGGCGGGGAAAGTCCGGCGGATCAACCTCGATCGAAGTCTGGATACCGCTCCGTTGGGTAAAACCTTCCAAGTACCAGCGGACCGCCGATAGCAGACCAATTTCATCGAGCAGAGGTGGATGCAAGAGATGCGACATGCTTCGCACCTGCTGAATACCTTCCTCAATAATCTTGGCCACGTCTTCGACTGCCTCTTGCTTGACTTCTTCAGACTTTGATTGCTGGCATCGATGCAAAAGCAGTTTCGCCGCCACCAATTCCTGCCCCAGGCCGTCATGGAGTTCGCGCGCGATGCGGCGGCGCTCTTCATCCTGCATTGTGATCAACCGGCCCGAAAGCCGGCGCAACTCGTCGTTCAGCTTGCGCAATTGGAGGGCTCTGCGAAACAGTTCAGCGAATACGCTGACCTTCGCCCTGAGCAATTCTGGGATGACAGGGACGGAAATATAGTCAACCGCACCGCGTTGATATCCTGTCAGCCGGTCAAGATCGGTGAGACGAACGGCGGAAATGAAAAGAATAGCGGTCTTTTGAAACCTGGGGTGTTGACGAATCATCTCTGCCAGTTCGAAACCGTCGAGCTCGGGCATGCTCACGTCCATGAGGACGAGGGCTACCTCATTTTTTAAGAGGCATTCCAAAGCCTCTCTTCCCGACGTGGCCTTAATGAGATTCTCCCCGAGTTCCTCCAGGATGACTTCATAAGTCAGCAGCTTGGCGGGCTGATCGTCCACCATGAGGATGTTGACTTTCTCCTGAGTGCTCATCGTTTTCTTTTTTCCGTTTGAGCCCGCTGCCATCTTCATCGCTCACCTTACCTGTGAAGCCACATGCGAAGCGCGGCCAGAAGCTGCTCGGTATTGACCGGCTTCGCCAGATATTCTGACGCACCAGCTTCAAGGCACTTTTCGCGATCTCCCCTCATGGCTTTGGCCGTCAATGCGATGATTGGCAGGCGCCGGAAGGCTGCGTTTTGCCGGATTACCTGCATCGTCTGGTATCCGTCCATTTCCGGCATCATGATATCCATGAGCACGATTGCAACATCTGGCGTGGACTCCAGGATAGCGATGGCCTCTCGCCCGGTGCCGGAGGTCAACACCGTCATTCCCCTGCGCTCCAGCACGCTGCTCAGCGCGAAAATGTTTCGCACATCGTCATCCACCACCAGCACCTTTCGTCCCACCAGCGCATCGTCGGACCGATGCAGGCGATCAAGCATTCGCTGCTTTTCCGCTGGCAGGTCTGCGACAACCCGGTGAAGGAAGAGCGCCGTTTCATCTAACAGACGTTCCGGCGACTCCACGCCCTTGACCACAACGCTGCGCGCTAACGTGTGCAGCCGCGCATCCTCCTCCGGAGTCAGCTCCTTTCCGGTGAAGACAACTACTGGAAGGTCCTGCAGCGCCGGAGTATCGCGGAAACGCTCCAGAATTTCAAATCCCGACATATCGGGAAGGCTGAGGTCGAGCACCAGACAATCGAAAGATTCTATCTTCAACAAGTCCAGCGCTTCCTCTCCGCTGGAGACGGTGGAGATCTCGATGTCTTCATGGCCAAGCAGTTCCCGGATGCTGAGTTGCTCGGCGGGACTGTCTTCGACCACCAGAAGGCGCTTGCGACCCGACGCGGCGTACTCCTTGATCCGCAGCAGCGACTCCTCAATTCCATTGCTGTCCGCGGGCTTGGTGACAAAGGCAAATGCGCCGCGTGCCAGCCCGTGCTGCCGGTCTTCGTCGAGAGTAAGAATCTGCACCGGGATGTGCCGCGTTGCCGGATTCTGCTTCAAATGGTTCAGCACTGTCCATCCCAGCATGTCGGGAAGGAACACATCGAGAGAGACCGCTGAGGGAGAATATTCCGAGGCCAGAGACAGGGCTTCGGATCCACGCGTCGCTAAAAGGACTTTGAATCCTTTGTCGCGAGCCAAGTCGCACAAGATCCTGGCGTAGTGCGGGTCGTCTTCCACGATCAACAACACGGTATCGCCCGGTTCAAGCCGGGTGCGGTCATCTTCGATCTCAACCATCGGAGACTGCACAACGGACGGAACCGACGACTGGAAGGACGACACCGGCATCCGCAGGCTGGCGTCGGCGAAGCTGGCTGAACCTGCTGCAGTTGACGGTCCCATGTAGGTTTGGGGCACGTACAGCGTGAATCTGCTGCCTCGGCCTGGAGCGCTGTGCAACTGAATTTCGCCGCCCAGCAAATTCGCCAGTTCACGGCTGATGGCCAACCCCAATCCGGTGCCGCCGTACTTGCGGCTGGTGCCGGCATCAGCTTGCTGGAAGGCCTCAAAGATAATGCGTTGTTTTTCGGTTGGAATTCCGATTCCGGTGTCGGCAACCTCGAAAGCCACGACCGAATTGGTTTTGTTCAACAACGGATGATCCTCGCTCCATCCGCTGGTCGCCGCGGAAACGGCCAGACGCACCGAACCCTGCTCGGTGAACTTGAAAGCATTCGAGAGCAGATTCTTGAGCACCTGCTGCAGGCGCTTGGCATCGGTGGTGATCGTGCGGCTGAGAAGAGGATCGACCTGCACCTCGAAAGCCAGCCGTCGGCTGTCGGCTTCGTGGCGGAAAGGACGGGCCACCGTCTCCAGCAGCGTCGAGAAAGGAAGTTCCTTGGCCTCGACCGACACCGTGCCTGACTCGATCTTCGACAAATCAAGAATGTCGCTGATCAGGTTCAGCAAGTCCGTACCCGCGCCGTGAATGGTGCGGGCGAACTCAACGTCCTTGGCAGTCAGATTTCCGCCCGAGTTGTCGGCGAGCTGCTGACCCAGCACCAGAATGCTGTTGAGCGGCGTCCGCAACTCGTGAGACATGTTGGCGAGGAATTCCGATTTGTATTTCGAGGTCAGCGCCAATTCCTTGGCTTTCTCTTCAAGCGCCAGGCGCGCCTGCTCAATTTCCTGGTTCTTCCTTTCCACTTCCACGTTCTGCTCAGCCAACTGCTGCGCCTTCTGCGCTAACTGCTCGTTGGTCTGCTGTAGTTCCTTCTGCTGAGTTTGCAGTTCGGCAGCCAGCTGCTGCGACTGTTTCAGCAGGCCTTCGGTCTGCATGGTCGCTTCAATACTGTTCAGCACAATGCCGATGCTGGCAGTCAATTGCTCAAGGAACGCCAGATGCGGAGCCGCGAACGATCCCATAGACGCCAACTCAATGACGGCCTTAACGCGGTCTTCGAACAGCACCGGCAGCACAATCACATTTCGCGGAGTGCCCTGGAACAGTCCCGAACGAATAGTGATTCGTTCCGGGGGCAGGTCCGTGATGAGCATCCTTTTCTTTTCAGCCGCACACTGACCGATCAGGCCTTCGCCCACCTTCAGTTCTCGCAGGTGTCCATCGTCGCCGTCGCCGGCAAACGTAGACAGTAACGCCATCTGGTTGGCGTCGTCGGAGTCCATCTGATAAATCACGCCCTGATGAGCATTCACCAGCGGAGCCAGCTCTGACAGTAGCATTCTGCCCACCGTTGCCAGGTCGCGTTGACCTTGCAACATTCCGGTGAGACGCGCGAGATTTGTCTTCAGCCAGTCCTGCTCGGTGTTGCGCTCGGTGGTGCCGCGCAGGTTGTTGATCATGGTGTTGATGTTGTCTTTGAGTTCGGCAACTTCGCCCTTCGCTTCAACTTGAATCGATCTCGTCAAGTCACCCTTCGTCACGGCGGTTGCGACTTCAGCAATGGCGCGCACCTGGTTGGTGAGGTTGTCGGCGAGAAGGTTCACGTTGCCGGTAAGATCTTTCCAGGTGCCGGCCGCTCCCGGCACGTTGGCTTGACCGCCCAGCCGGCCTTCGACTCCCACTTCGCGAGCGACCGTAGTGACTTGGTCTGCAAAGGTCGCCAGCGTGTCCGTCATGTTGTTGATGGTTTCGGCAAGGGCCGCGACTTCGCCCTTTGCGTTGACCGTCAGTTTCTGTGTGAGAACTCCATCGGCAACCGCGGTCACCACTTTCACAATGCCGCGCACCTGTTCGGTAAGGTTGACGGCCATCACGTTCACGTTGTCGGTAAGATCTTTCCACGTGCCCGCCACGCCTGAGACTTTGGCTTGTCCGCCGAGCTTTCCTTCCGTACCCACTTCGCGGGCCACGCGCGTGACTTCGGCGGCGAACGCATTGAGCTGGTCCACCATCGTATTAATGGTGTTCTTGAGCTCCAGAATTTCGCCCTTAACATCCACCGTAATCTTGCGTGACAAATCGCCACGAGCTACAGCCGTGGTGACTTCGGCGATGTTACGCACCTGAGCCGTAAGGTTTCCGGCCATGGCGTTCACCGAGTCCGTCAGATCCTTCCAGGTACCGGCGACGCCAGGCACGTTGGCTTGCCCGCCCAGTCGGCCTTCGCTGCCCACTTCGCGGGCGACGCGGGTCACTTCAGCGGCAAACGACCGCAACTGCTCGACCATCGTGTTGAGGGTTTCTTTCAGCTGCAGGATTTCACCGCGCACATCGACGGTAATCTTCTTCGACAAGTCGCCGTTCGCGATCGCCGTCGCAACCTCGGCAATGTTACGCACTTGTCCAGTCAGGTTGCTGGCCATGAAGTTCACTTTGTCAGTGAGATCCTTCCAGGTTCCGGCCACTCCCGGAACCTGAGCCTGTCCGCCGAGTTTGCCGTCGGTACCGACCTCGCGGGCCACGCGTGTAACTTCGCCCGCGAACGCATTTAGCTGATCGACCATGGTGTTGATGGTGTTTTTCAGCTCGAGAATTTCTCCCTTCACGTCAACCGTGATCTTGCGGGACAAATCGCCGCTGGCCACTGCGGTTGTGACTTCGGCAATGTTACGTACCTGTGCTGTAAGATTTCCGGCCATCGAGTTGACGGAGTCGGTAAGATCTTTCCAGGTTCCGGCGACGCCGGGTACGTTCGCCTGGCCGCCCAGCCTGCCTTCGGTTCCGACTTCGCGGGCAACGCGCGTCACTTCTCCCGCGAACGCGTTGAGCTGGTCCACCATGGTGTTGATGGTGTTCTTGAGTTCTAGAATTTCGCCTTTCACATCGACGGTGATTTTGCGGGACAGATCGCCGCGGGCGACGGCGGTCGTAACTTCGGCGATATTTCGGACTTGGCCGGTAAGGTTTCCGGCCATCGAGTTCACGGAGTCGGTGAGATCTTTCCACGTTCCAGCGACACCAGGCACATTAGCCTGACCGCCAAGTCGGCCTTCCGATCCGACTTCGCGGGCCACACGCGTTACTTCGCCGGCGAAGCGGTTGAGCTGGTCGACCATCGTATTCAGCGTTTCTTTAAGCTGCAAAATTTCACCGCGGACGTCGACCGTGATCTTGCGCGACAAATCGCCGTTCGCAATAGCGGTTGCAACTTCAGCGATGTTTCGAACCTGGCCGGTCAGGTTGCTGGCCATGAAATTGACGTTATCGGTGAGATCTTTCCAGGTTCCACCGACCCCAGGCACCTGCGCCTGGCCGCCAAGCTTGCCTTCGGTTCCTACTTCGCGAGCCACGCGGGTCACTTCGCCGGCGAACGCGTTGAGCTGGTCGACCATCGTATTGATGGTGTCTTTAAGTTCGAGAATTTCGCCTTTCACGTCGACCGTGATTTTGCGGGACAAGTCGCCTCGGGCGACGGCAGTGGTGACTTCGGCGATGTTTCGCACCTGGGCCGTCAGGTTTCCGGCCATGGCGTTTACGGAGTCGGTGAGATCCTTCCACGTTCCCGCCACGCCGACGACGACGGCCTGGCCACCGAGCTTTCCGTCGGTACCGACTTCGCGGGCCACGCGCGTCACTTCTGAAGCGAAGGAGCGAAGCTGGTCCACCATTGAGTTGATGGCTTCTTTGAGCTGCAATATCTCGCCGCGCACATCGACTGTGATTTTGCGAGAGAGATCTCCGCTGGCGACGGCGGTTGCGACCTCTGCGATGTTTCGGACCTGCCCAGTCAGGTTGCTGGCCATCGAGTTCACCGAATCGGTGAGATCTTTCCAGGTCCCAGCCACCCCGGGGACGACCGCCTGGCCGCCAAGTTTTCCATCAGTACCGACTTCTCGCGCCACGCGCGTCACCTCGGCTGTGAACACGCCGAGCTGTTGAATCATCGTGTTAACGATGGTCGCCGATCGCAGAAACTCGCCTTCAAGGGGGCGCCCGTGGACGTCTAAGCGTACGGTTTGAGTTAGATTTCCCTGGGCGACGCCGGCGATGGCTCGTGTAACTTCCGCGGTGGGACGGAGTAGATCTTCGACCAGCGTGTTAACTGAAACTTCGATGTCTCCCCAAGCCCCTTTGGCTTCGTGAAATCGTGACCGCTCTCGGGTTCTACCTTCCTTGCCTACAACTTGGCCTATGCGCTTTAACTCATGCGCCATCTGTTGATTAGCGGCCACGATTTCATTGAAAGTATCGGCGATCTTGCCCTCCAGGCCAGTCCACGAACCGGGCAGCCTTACTGAAAAATCGCCGTCTCGCATCGTCTGCAAACCAGTCAGAATCAGGCTGAGGTCGGGATCCCCGATGAGAACCGAATGCCCGTTCCTTTTCACGTCTGTTTTTAGGATCGCCTGTTCACCGTCGCCGTTTGCGACAGCGACCGCAGTGTCACCATTGCCCCGCGCGGGAGCCCGGTCGCGACTATTTCGCTTCGTTTTCATTTTTCTCCAGCGTGGAAGGAAAGCCGGGTGTCGGATTCAAGAGCGCGGTTCGCTCCGCTCGTACCTCCTCCGCGAGTTTACGGAAAAGGCTTCCTAATGAGCCGCACTGAATCCCACCCGTTGCGTTCAAATATATAGCCCTACAGAAAAATACGTACTAAAGAACTTGTTTATCACGAACAATTGATTACGGGCTGTAGGGTTTTTGCTGTAGCCAAAGAGGGCTATAAGTTAAGATTTTGGCGGCTGCGGCGGCGCTGGAGTTTTTCAATAGTGCGGAAATGTCTAATTCAGAGACACGGGACCACAATATCCACAATTTTACTTACAGACTGGAGTCGCGCGGGAAGGGCCAGCAAGTCGCGTCGTAGCTCTTAAAGGCTTGGCTCTTAGAAAGATCAATGCAACTAAGATCAATGCAAGAAGACTGGCGGGGTTTCCGCTAGTGCGCCCTGCGCTCTGGTTTTGGCGCAGTCGCTTCGGGGGGAGCTTCGATCGTCACATCGACCTCGGCACCCGGTTTTAGGCCAACTTTTTCTCCGTTACTTTTTGTCAACGTGTTTTCTATCCGGATTTCTTTATAAAGGTCGTCCGCACCTTCGACAGCGATCTGAGCCTTTTCCGCCTCATTCGCGGAAACTGGCTTGATGATCTTTTCGACGGTACCGGGCAGGGTCGTCTTAGGTTTGTCGTTACGCGTGTCGCTCATTAGGCCCCCAGAGATATGTATCAAAACACACTTCCACCGCGCTCCGCAAACGATTTAATTGCGCCGCGGTGGAAGTGCTTCTGACCTCTGGTTCAGATCTCTGGTTCAGATCTCTAAAAGGGCCGCAAGAACTGGGTCGTGGCTGTCGCCTAGCCTTCCGTTCCAGTAGAAGGCATGCTGGTGACCGTGCTACGGATTTTGCTGCCCGCGTTAGAGGCGGACTGAACGACTCGGTCTTTTATGTCGCTAACTTTTTCGGATACAGTGTCACGGGTCTCGTTGCCAGCGGCTGGGGCGAAAAGAATTCCCAGTCCAACGCCGATTCCAGCGCCGATCAGAAAGCCCCCGACGCGCGCGGGCCATGGATTCCTCGGCTGGAACCTGTCTGTCATTGATTCGAGCCTATCCATCACGTTCTCATATTGATCGGAGACGCGCTCTTTTACGTCACTGTACTTGTCCGATAAGTGCTCGGAAACATCACCGAAATTGTCACGGAATGTGTCGCTGATGGTGTTGCGAACTTTAGGATCGGTCAAAAGAAGACCAAGCTTTACGGCACCACGTGCCCAGTTCTGCACTTTCCTGCTATTGCCCATAATGATTCCCCTTTCGCATTTGTGTTGAGCCATCACTCTAACGATCCTTCGATTTTCAGAATATCGGTTGACTCGTGTAGAGAGGGTGAAGGATGCCTGTACGAAACGAGCCGCCCTCGGCAGGTTGTGGAAAAAATTACTTAATATCTTTCATCGCCAGTAGGGTTCCATAATCGCGTCCAGATGGATCGACCGCCCGGGCGATCACTCCAGCAAAGGCGTCTTTTAACTCGGGGTATTTAGTAACCAGCGCCTTTATCACCGCCATGTTGTCCTGAAAAACGCGCGCGTTGTCATTAATATCAGCCACTCGGTAGCGCACCACCACGTCGAGATCGTTTGCCACAGTTAACGGGAAAACTTCGCTGAGGTGAAAGGTTTTTCCGCCAGCATTAAGGTCGACCGTCTTTCCATCGAATGGCATATCCGGAGGCTGTGACGAGCGCGATTCATCGTATAACTTATCGGTCGCCAGGGTGCTCATGAAATCGACGGGAACGGACAGCGCAGTCAGTTCCATGCCGTAAAGCCAGGCATTGTGCGTCTGACTTTTAGCCTTGTATTCCTTGGCCTTCTGCGAATACCAGGCCGCATCGTGGCCAGCGGCCTGCGAAGATTTTGGGTAACAGCCCGCCAACTTCCAATCGTTCCCGACCTGCTGCAATATCAGGCTGAGAGTGATCGGAGTCTTGCCGCCAGTTACATCCAGAATGGTGACAGCATATTTTCCCGGAGGCAAATTATTAAGAACAAATACCGCGCTCTCTCTGGTCTGGCCGTTGGCGCCGAATACACCGCAAAGAAATTCTCCGCGAGCGAGTGGCTGCGTGCCTTCGGCAGTAAGCAAGAACGGCGGGCGAAGTGCGGCTTTTGCGCCGCTAAGTGAAGGCTGGTTATCTTTTACGGCAGTTTCTATCCCCGTAAAATTCGAGGCCACCGCGCTGATCGAGTTTTGCTTGAGCGAAGCTGAGTCGCCTTTTGCCGACATGTCGAAATATCGCCGGGCAGAGCTTTCAATCGCAGCCCGCGCACCACTGTCCATGTCTGCGGCGGTTTGGCAACTCTGTGCATAGGCCGACGCAGCTGTAAACAAAAGGCATACTGAAGCCCAGCCAAGAACCAGAGCCGCCGTTTTGGATGCGACCTGTTTTGCTGCGACCTTCTTTAATGCGCTCTTCAAAGTCACCCTCCACCTTGCATTTTACCCGTGTTGTAACCCGGCTTCACCTAAATCGGATACCGGTGCCGACAGATACAAATCGCAGCCAGTCCATCCACTCCATAAGGATGGATGCAAGAATCATGCCACCGCCGCGTTCTTAAAAGCGGTGCTAGAATTGCCTCAGCAGCGGCTTTGGCAACGCATTTGCGGAGCGCTAACGGGATCGGATCCTTTAATGTTGCGACTGTTGAGTTGGATGATTTGGGGAATTTTGGTGGTCACGCCGGTGGTGAAAGCCCAGACGCCATCTCCGGAGGCACCTGCACCGGCCCTGAAGTCGGTTCCAGCTCAGAAACCACACGGTAGAGCGGCTGCCGCCACCCACAAGAAAAATACGAAGAAAACTGCTAAAGCTGCGAAACCGGTTGCCTTGCCGGCCTTACCAGGTGGCCCCTTGCGCCAGTTGCCGATGGATCAGATTCCTTCCACGCCGGCAACGGTCATCTACCAGGGCGGAATGCTGTCCATATCGGCGAAAAACTCGCCTTTGGGTGACATATTGCGCGAAGTTCGCAAGTTGACCGGCGCCGCGATTGAAATTCCACCGCAAAATTCCGCATCAGACGAGCGTGTCATCACTCATCTCGGGCCGGGGACCCCGCGGGACGTGCTGGTTTCTCTGCTCAACGGTTCTTCTTACAATTACGTGATGTTGGGCTCAAGCTCCGATCCCAACATGGTTTCGAGCATCATTCTTACCTCTAAAACTCCCGGAGCAGGAGATACGCAGACGGCGGCGAATGTCGCGCTGATGAATCCTCCGCCCGGCGTAGTGATGCCTCCGCATCCGATGCCGGCACCTCAACCTTTCAATCCGCAGATGGGGCGCCAGGGACCTCCTGCGAACGGAGAGACGCCCGACGACTCTAATAATCAGGAAGCGCAGCAGGATAACAGTGCCGACGAGAATACGAATGCGGAGGACCAGGCGCAACAACAGCAAGAACAGCAAGGGCAAGTTGACTTGAACGGCGGCCAGCAACCACAAGATCCCAATCAGCCGAATGCAGGCCCGAAGACGCCCGAGCAGATTCTAGAAATGCTGCGCCGTCAACAGCAGCAACCTCAGCCGCAACC
>JAYTFR010000043.1:0-9062 GCA_043734125.1 Acidobacteriota bacterium
TTTGCTCTGGCTTATACCTCTGGATGGGCATGACCCGCTTTTCCTCCAAGTGGATTCTCTCTCATTCCACCTGGTACAAATTTCGCCGGTCACGTCAAGGGAACCTTACGACCTTGGCGGTGCAGGTGAATGGTGGTCCGACAAGTCTCTACAAGAAGTTCACGTATTACGACACTGGAATGCCCAATACCTCGACCGACTGGGGTACGACAACCGCCGGCGGCCCGAACACGACCACCTACAACTACAGCAGCGGCGGCTCGTGCGGCAATTCCTTCCCGACTTCCTTAACGGAACCGCTCACCCTCTCGCAGTCTTTTACTTGGGACTGCACTGGCGGCGTACAAACCTCCGGTACCGACGAGAATTCGCAAACTTCGACCACGTACTACGCTCAAACCAGCAGTTTCGGAAGCCCCGACGCGAACTATTGGCGGCCCTACGCCAGCACCGACCCGCTCAGCAACGCGACCAAAATCACCTATCCCAGCAACACGGTCAGCGAAACCGCATTGTTTTTCAACAGCAGCAATTCAGTCGTGGATCAGCGGACGAAGTTCGACCAGTTTGGACGGCCAATTCTCAGCCAGATGAGGGAAGGCCCGTCCTCCAGCAGCTACGACTCGACCCAGACGGACTACGATACTCTGGGGCGGGTATCGAAGAACTACTTGCCATTCATCAACGCCGCTGACGCGGCCTGCTCGGGAACATGCCCGGGTACAACTAACGCTTACGACGCGTTTTACCGACCTCTGACCGTCCAGGACGGGGGCGGCGGGACAATCAACTACACCTACACGAAAAACGATGTGCTGCAGGCCGTCGGCCCTCAGGTAAATGGGGAAAATACCAAGCGTCGGCAACTTGAATACGACGGCTTGGGCCGGCTCAGTTCCGTGTGCGAACTCACCGGTACCGGTAGCGGCGGGGGCACCTGCAGCCAGACCACCACTCAGACCGGGTTTTGGACCAAGTACTCCTACGACCTGCTCGGCAACATCGTTGGAGTGACGCAGAATGCACAAGCCGTGAGCACGAGCCAGCAGACCAGAACCTATGCGTTTGACATGGCCGGACGGCTTATCTCAGAAGCCAACCCAGAAACCGGAACCACGGCGATTGCCTACGCCTACGACAGCCTCTCCGGTGACCCATCGTGCGGAACGGTGACCTCGGCAGGCGATCTGCTGAAAAAGACCGATGCCATGGGCAACGTCACCTGCTTTAGCTACGACGCCCTGCATCGCGTCACGGCGGCGACCTATTCCGGTACCTACGCCAGCGTGACCGATCAAAAGCATTTCGTGTACGACTCGGCGACAGTAAACAGCCTCGCCATGGCGAATGCCAAGGGCCGTCTGGCGGAAGCCTACACTTGCGGTTCGAGTTGCAGCACCCACAAGACGGACGAAGGTTTCAGCTATACCGTTCGCGGCGAGGTGGCAGACGTCTGGCAGCAGACTCCGAACTCCGCCGGGTGGCACCACGTGAACGCCACCTATTGGGCGCACGGCAGGCTGAACGTGCTGAATGGCGGTACCAGTCCTCTGCCCGGGCTGCCGGCTATCACCTTCGGCGCCAGCGATGGGTCCGGCATGGATCCCAAGGGGCGCATTACCAAGGTGACGGCGGCTTCGGGGCAGAATCCGGTGAATTCCATCAACTGGAACTCCTGGAACCAAATCACCGGCGTGACCTTCGGCTCGCTCGACAACGACTCCTACCAGTACGACTCCAGCACTGGACGGATGACGCAGTACCAGTTCAATATGGGAACCGGGCCGCAGTCCCAGACCGGCGCCATGACGTGGAATGCCAACGGAACCTTGTCAAAGCTCCAAATCACTGACCAGATCAACGCGGCAAACACTCAAACCTGCAAGTATGGCGACCCGTCGTCCTCAGTCCCCGGCTATGATGACGTGGGCCGGTTGATTAAGGTGGACTGTGCCTCGGCTTGGTCGCAGACCTTTGCCTTCGATCCGTTTGGAAACCTGAGCAAGACTGGTTCAGCGCAGTTCCTGCCCACATACACCGGAGCGTCAGGCGCGGGTTCTCCCACCAATCAGTATTATCAAATCTCTGGGGGGCGGCCGGTGTCACCAACTACTACGACGCAAACGGCAATCTAAAGAGCGACCTGACCCACGCGTACACCTGGGACGCCGACGGAAACATGTTGAGCACCGACGGCACTGCGGTCACGATGATTTATGATGCGATGGATCGCATGATCGAGCAGACGCGCGGTTCAAGCCACACGGAAGTCGTCTATGGGCCTTATGGGATGAAGCTGGCGCTGATGAACGGGCAGACGCTAGTGCAGGCGTTCGTAAAACTGCCGGGCGGTTCGCGCGCCGTGTATAGCAGCAGCGGACTGGCCTACTATCGCCATTCCGATCACCTCGGCAGTTCGCGGCTGGCGACGACTCCGACCCGGACGAAGTACTACGACGTTGCCTACGCGCCCTACGGCGAGGACTACAATGGTTCGGGAACGACTCCGGATTTGTCTTTCACCGACGAGCACCAGGACACGGTGGCGGGCGGCTGGTCCACGAACCTGTACGATTTCATGTTCCGCGAGTACCGCGCCGGTCACGGTCGGTGGACTTCACCAGATCCGGCGGGCCTTGGCGTAGCTGACGCAGCCAACCCACAAACGTGGAACAGGTACTCATACGTCCAGAATAACCCTTCGCTCTGGATTGACCCGCTGGGATTACAGGACGATCATGTAGAAATAAGAGCGGACAGCAAGTGCGCTGCGGGATCACAGGATGTCAATGGGAATTGCATAAGATGCCCTAACAGCACTGGAGCCATTGTTGTTGACGGCCAGTGGATTTGTGGCATGGTCTGGCTCCCCCCTCCTATAATTCCGCCGCCCGGCTGCCCCTCAACATCTCAATGTGGACCTGGCGGACAAACCGGCAGCGACGGCAACAACGGCAAACCTGCTAAACCGAAGCCAGCAAAGCCCAAGAAGCCAAAGTGCGGCGCGGCCAAAGCGAATGTTGCGGCAATCGACCGGCAAGCAGAGCCTATGGCCAAGATGAATGCGAAAGAGCTAGGCGCGGGCTTTGCCATCGGCTGCGCTGCGGGCTTCATCGGTACAGAATCGGTGGCTCCGGTAGTAGGAACTCCTCTGGCGGTGGGCGATTGTGCCATCGGAGCAGTCGGAGGGCTAATAACAGCCGAAGGAGTCTTTATCATCGCTAACCTAGGGGATGCGGTGTCTCAAGCCGTTGCTGAGGCGAAGGCAGTCGTGCAAGTTGTCCAAGACTGTTTTTAGGCGAAAGGATTCAGAGTGAAATCTTCAATGGGCCGTTACTTGCAAATGATGGACCGATTCAAGGTGGTGGAGGGCATTATCCTTATTGCTGCAATCTTGATCGTTCCCCGCGCTCGTGGGATTGCAGAGTACGCGGCGCTTCTGACTGCCGCCGTTTTCTTTATAGGGCTTTATTCTTGGTGGCGGCGGAAAGGTGTGTTTCGCGAAAGGCACCCACCGGGTCGGCGCTGAAGCCTCCATACGTTTTGCACGAGGAACAATATCGGGAGAGCCTGCCGTTACTATTACGCTCCAGCGGCATGCCTGGTCTGGTATCTGGAATCAAAGGGCTGCAAAGAATCTGGAACTGGACAGTCGCGGACGGCGCCAGACCGTCCCTTGACCCGAAATGAACGCCGAAGGTTAGCCCGCGAGGATGAGTCGCGGCCCAAGCGAGTTCTCAACCTGCGCGGATTCGTGTATCTGTTTCCGGCGATTTGCGTAATCTCGCTGGTGCTGCGCGTGGAAGGTCGCCTGAATGGCCGGGGGACGACCCACACGGCCCGGATCGGGGAACGCTGTTGCTGGATGATTGGTCGGTCCGCCGTGCCTACCTGGATCGTTGGATGGAGCACCAGCCCACGCCCCAGTTGGTGTTTGTCCGGTATATGCGCTGGCACAAACGTGTCCTTCGAGTGGGTTTACAACCACGCCGACATCATGCAGTCGCACGTGATCTGGGCGCGCGACTTGGGTGCCGATCACGACAAGCTGCTGCTAAATTTACTGCCAGATCGGACGGCATGGCTGCTCGACGCCGATGTTGCGAACCCCCAGCTCGTGCCTTTCGCGGATGGAATCAACGCCCCGCCGCCAAAATCGCCATACGGCCCCCCAAGATCCGGCTCCGAGCAGGACGAGCAGAATAACTGGTAATGCTGGCGAATTTCATCTCCTGGTCAAAACGCTCGGGTGAGCATACTCATCTGGCACAAGTAAGAGTCGTCTTCGCGGCTTCAACCGAAGCGGAAAACGTGGAACAGATCGTGGAACAAACGTGGAACAGAACACCGTAAAACAGGCTGCAACAGCAGGGATTACCATCCAGCTAAATCAATGAGAAGCAAAGACGGGTAATTGTTTGTTTCGGCTCATAACCCAAAGGTCGGTGGTTCAAATCCACCCCCCGCAACCAACTTCTCCCAAACATTCCAATCACTTAACTTTCTCCGCTCTAACAACTAGGGTCCATTTGGGTCCAAAATTCAGGCAGCTCCAGCCGTCAGCCTCTGCCCGAGGCGCGCCGCAAAGCGGCGGCCATCTTCTGAAATTGCGTGCGTGTATCCCATCGTCGTCCGTGCGTCAGACTGCCCGAGCCGATTCTGCCGCGTGGCCATGGGCACCTGCTCCTGATCCATAACCGTTGCATTGCCATGGCGAAACGCGTGAAACCCGCAACGCTCGATCCCCAAACTTCTAAGCAGAGGATAGAGCTTACGTTTCCGAACGGTGTCTATGTCCCACGGGGTTCCGTTACCAGACGCAAACAACAGACCCAAGCGGTTCGGCGTTAGGGAGCGAACGTAATTGCGAAGATGCTCCACCAGAAGCGGGGATATTTCACAAATACGATTGCCCTTCTTCGACTTCACCGTCTGAATCCTGCCGTGCCACACGCTTTGCGCTACCCGTATCACACCGTGATCCAAGCGAAGATTCGGGACTGTCAGCGCGCCAATCTCTCCGGCACGAACTCCGGTCTCCGCCAAAATCCAGTAGTAGGTCTTGTACGGCTCTACGGCCGCCTCAATGACCGCCTTCATCTCCTCCACAGCGAGGCAGCGTTCGTCGAGTCAGTCGCGCTCCGGCAGCACGAGTCCTGAGAAGGGATCGTGCTGTACGTAGCCCCAAGCCTTTGCTTGGTTCCACATCATGCCCAAGAGCGCAATGATGTTCCGGATGGACTTTGGGGAAACCGACCCGGCTTTGCGTGCAATCATGGCCTGAATTCGCTGTGCCGTCAGGTCTTTCATGCATACTTCGCCGAACTCGGGAACCAGGTGTTTGAAAATCCGCGACTTGTCTGCGGACCTAGTTGATGGTTTGAATTGTGAAAGAACGTCTGTCTGCCACTTCTTTGCAAACTCCCGAAATGTGGCGGTCGGACGCGGTTGATAATCGAGTGAGTTTACCTGCGTTTCTGAGAGCAGCTGTTCCAGCGCACGTTCAGCCAGGCGACGCGTCGGGTATTGCTTCAACGTGCCCAACACTTCGGACCTACGCAGCCGATGTCGGCTGCCGTCAGCCCGAATCACGTCCTCACGCCACCTGGCGACCCACACTTTTTTCCTCTTTCCTTTCTGAAATAGCTGTCCTCTTTGGTACCTTTTCCTTGACATCCGCTCGGAGCTTCCTTTCAGCGGATTGCCGGTGTTTGCCTCGGCCGAAACGATAGCATGACCTTCGCTCCCGGTCATCTCGATATTTAGGGCCGGGGCTTCCACTTCTCTGGCGTCGAACTCCCTTGCGTCATCTAGTTCTAAGGGATTCTGCCGGGTGCAGGCCATGGTCCGCTAATTTAGTTTGGGTTCACTGGCGGTGGCCGATCCGTTGTTTAAAAGGGTTGTAGTCGTCCGAGAGGGCGGTGCTTTGAGATTGCGCCGGCGGACCCTAGTTTTGGAGAACGACATTTAGAAGTGAACTATGAACGTGCATCTTGCTCTCTCCATAGTCAACGAAGCCTGACCTTCTGAACTTATTCATGAAAAAACTGACCCGAGACCGGGTTGTGCCCACCATCTCTGCGAGGGTCTCCTGACTGATCTTGGGGATTTCAGTCTCGGGCACGCCTTCCTTACCGAAGCGAGCAAGTAACAGCAGAGTCCGAGCTAGTCTCTTTTCGCTGGAATTGAAGAGTTGGTCAACCAAATCCTCTTCAAATCGGATGTTCCGCCTCAATAAATGTTTCGTAAACATGTCGGACAGTGTATGTTCTTGGTGGAGCGCAAGCATCATTGCCTTCTTGTCAATTTGCAGAAGTTCGCAGTCCGTCATTGCGGTTGCAGACCCCATGCGTAAGGGCTGTCCAGCCAGGCCACCTTCTCCGAAAAACTCTCCCTCGCTCACTAGGCCCAGGGTTGCTTCCTTGCCAATTGCGGATACAACGCTGAGTCTTACCTTACCCTTTCGGATATAAAACACCGCATCACACTGTCCACCTTGAGCGTAAATTGTTTGTTTCTTGGCAACCGCGACAATTTTCCGTCCCAGACCGATGGTGGCAAGGAATTCCTTTGGGTCGAAGTTGCACTTTGTTTTGGCTGACATGGAGGGGGCTATCATTGGCTTCTCCTGATATTCACTCTTGCGCAGAATTGGCAAAAACCGCTTTGTCAGATTGGAAGATAAATCCTGACGCCGATCCTGCCCATCGGCCCCAGGCTGATTCTTTCGTAGGACGCAGGCTGAAAGATTTGTCGGTGTTTGTCTTACGTGGAGGCAGAAGGCTGGAAAAAGAGGTTGCACAGGCTGGACGGCCATCGCCAGTTTGCGCCCCCTGACATGAAGGCCGAATCTGATGAAGGGCATAGATTAGCCGTACATGCTGGAACTCGTCATCCGCTCGACGTAGCAACCCTCGTGTACAGTTTTTCCGTTTTCATCGGCGGAGAGATCAGTCCGCAAATCTACTGGACTAGTACAAATTGCGCAGGAAAATTCCGGGAAAGGGTGACCACCCACAGATGCCTTCTTCGGACGGTCACAGGAAGCCTCGCCTTGAGCGTAAATTGTTTGTTTCTGGGCAACCGCGACAATTTTCCGTCCCTGACCGATGGTGGCAAGGAATTCCTTTGGGTCGAAGTTGAACTTTGTTTTGGCTGACATGGAGGGGGCTATCATTGGCTTCTCCTGATATTCACTCTTGCGCAGAATTGGCAAAAATCGCTTTGTCAGATTGGAAGATAAACCCTGACGCCGATCCTGCCCATCGGCCCCAGGCTGATTCTTTTGTAGGACGCAGGCTGAAAGACTTGTCGGTGTTTGTCTTACAGGGAGGATATAGGCATGAAAAGAGGTTGCAGGCTGGGCGGGGGCGCCTACATTTGGGACGTTTTCAAATCACCAGACCGTTTCGTATCGCGTACTGGACGATTTTCGCATTATTTTTAGCGCCGAGCTTTTCCAGGACTCGCGCGCGATAGGTACTGATCGTTTTTACACTGAGGGATAGTTCTTCGGCGATTTCCGTGACGGTCTTTCCCGAGGCGATATAGGACATGACTTCATACTCGCGGTCGGACAGCGTCTCGTGCGGCGTGCGCGTGAGATCCTTTTTTAATCCCAAGGCCAGATTTTCGGCCAGCGCGGGACTGACGTATCGCCCGCCGGCCAGGATCTTGCGGATGGCTTTCGCCAATTCCTCGGGAGCGCTTTCCTTTGTCAGGTAGCCTCCCGCACCCACCTTCAGGACACGAACCGCAAATTGGTCTTCCGGGTGACCACTCAGGACCAGAACCGGAAGGTTGGGCCATTCGGCCTTTAATTCCTTGAGTAGATCCAATCCGCTCTTGCCGGGCAGGGTGATGTCGAGCAGCGCTACATCCCACTCTTTTTTGCGAAGCTGTTCCAGAGCCTGCCGGGCATTGGCGGCTTCTCCGAAGGTGGCCACACGGAATTCATCAGAAAGCAGGGACCGCAAACCGCGCCGGAGAATCGCGTGGTCATCGACGATGAGGATTCGCATCATGGAGTGGTGGCGGGTGGGCTACCGGATTCCCCGGGCGACGGCAGCGGAATCCAGGCAGTAACCGTGGTCCCTTTTCCCGGGGCACTGGAGATCTTGACCTCACCGCCCAGAATGGCGGCGCGTTCCCCCATGCCCAGCAGACCCAGGGATTTGGAAAGTGAAGGGTCCGCTTGATCAAACCCCCGGCCATTATCGCGGATTAACAGAACCAACCGGTCTCGTTGCTTCTGTAGGACTACCTCGGCCCGCGTGGCCTTGGCATGCCGCGCGACATTGGTCAAAGTCTCCTGGAAAATTCGAAACATGGCGGTCGAAGCGTTCGACGCAAACACTGCCCGGGTGAGAAGCCGAACCTTACACTGAATGCCGGATCGGGCCTGGAATTCCTGGACCTGCCATTCCACGGCGGCCGCCAAACCCAGATCCAAAACAGCGGGCCTGAGCTCGGTCGAAATTCTGCGAATGGATTGGATAATGCTGTCCGCCAACCGCCGCGTGGAGCGGATCCTTTTAAGCATTGGGCCGTTACTCCGTGGCACCCGCCCCGCCAGCCAGGCGAGATCCATTTTCACCGCGGTCAACGACTGGCCCAGTTCATCGTGAACTTCTCGGGAGATCCTGGCCCGCTCTTCCTCGCGAACGGACTGTAGGTGCGCCGTAAGACTCCGCAACTGCTCGCTGGAAGCACGCAGTTCCCGCTCGGCGCGCTTCGTCTCGGAAAGGTCGGAAGCGATCAGGCAGACAGCCCGCGTGCTCTCCAGACGGAGAGGATTCAAGGAGAGATGAACGGACAAAGGGGCGCCTTTTCGCGATTGCAAACGGATCTCGCCCCGGCAGTTCCTTTGGGCCGCGCGCCGGAGTAAGGCATCCAGTTTGGGATGATCGTCGGGACAAACTAAGTCCAGCATGGACGAACCGATGACGCTCTGGAGCCTCGCCCCCAGGAACCGGGCAAAACGGCCGTTGCAGTGCAAGACGGTGTGGTCACTGCTGAGAACAGCGGCGCCTTCGTTCATCCTCTCCACGAAAACACGGTAG
>JAYTFR010000044.1:0-10571 GCA_043734125.1 Acidobacteriota bacterium
TTTGCTCTGGCTTATACCTCTGGATGGGCATGACCCGCTTTTCCTCCAAGTGGATTCTCTCTCATTCCACCTGGTACAAATTTCGCCGGTCACGTCAAAAGGAAGTCCACACAGCACCTGTTGTCGAACTTGGTCGTGCAATCATCGCGTTGGTCTCTGGAGAATTGCCGGAAGAACCAAAGGGCGAGACTTGGCTTTATGGCACACCGACCGGTCGTTGCACGCTACGAACGCTGAATCGGTGATGCTAGGCAAGGACCTTGTCCAGAAGGAGCTTCTATACGCGATAGTTGGCAATTAATTGCCGTATCGCTCATTGAACCTGCGTAAACTTGTCCGGACCAGGTTCCTGAAGCTTAGAAATGGCAGGGCAGACGATTTCGGTACTGTAGAAGTGGTGCTCATACGCGTTGAACATGTCTTCAAAGCCTCGATCCCAGGAAGTTGAAAGCGCATACAGGCGACCGGCCTTAGCCATCGCCGGGAGTAGTTCAGGCTGGGTAAGCACGAGATCGGTGAACGCGACAAACTCCTCGAAACTGTTGGCGATATATCCTGTTTTGCAATGTTGCACGCTATATTTTGGTCCACCGACAGAACTGACCAGGGCAGGAACGCCCGAGGCGAGTGCTTCCAGAACCGCTAGACCGAAAGTATCCGTTTCTGACGGGAACACAAAAAAATCCATATTGGCGAATGCACGAGACAGATCCCTGCCGGTGAGGGCCCCCCTGAATTCGGCATGCGTCATGTTTTTTCGCAGCCATTTCCCTTCTGCGCCCTCACCAACGACCACCATGCGAAAGTCCCGGCGGCCCCGTGCGATCAGGACGCGCTCGATCTGCGCGAGTAAGCGCACGTTCTTCTCGGCAGTGAGTCGTCCCACATATCCGATTGTGAATGGACCTTTTTCCCCGTCCCGGAACTCCGGACTGAAAACGGTAGTATCCACGCTATGAGACATCAACAAACAAGGTTTGCCAGTCGTCTGTTCGAGGAGGGCGAGCATTTCCCGGTTTGGAGTGAACAGAAGTCGAGGGATCTTGTAAAAACGCATTACGGCGCGCAGAGTCCACCGCTCCACAGCACTCAGCAATCGGGTGGATAGAGACTTCGGAAACACGGACAGCACCGGAGAGAGACGACTCCGAGCATATTGATGCAGATTTGTCTGCCAACTGGCGGCGAGCGGAATACTAAGTCTATGCGCAATAAGCGCACCGAGCATCCCCAGATCGCTCGGACCGGTGATCTGGACTGCTTGCGAGGACCGGCATGGACGGTTAGAAACGGGAGTTGGCGGTTTTCCGCAAATGCTTCGAAATGGCGGCTGGTGTTGGCTACGCCGTCCACCTCATTGTAGGCATCCGGAAAGAAGGCGATTCTCAGACTCCCACCATTCCTGTTTCTCACAATACTGCCTCGTACACACTGTTCGAAGGCAGGTGTAAATCCACCTCGCTTCGGCAAATCTGTCTAAATGCGCCTCGCACCAAAGCGTTTTCCAACAGGCGCATGACAAAGAACATCCGCTCGATGTAGGCCGGAGGCGCCTTCCATAGGGAAGAAATCGGTTGCTGAGAGCCTGAGGTCTGATCAGGATGGAAAATTCGATCGTCCCAACGACGGCAGCCGTGGGCATATTCAGGATATTCGCGAATCACGTCCAGCACCGCCTGCATGATGCGGAGGCTCAGGGGTTCGTCATACTGCGGCATGATAAGCACGTGACTGCATTGCTCGGCGCGGACCTCGTGGACAAACTCACAAAAAGTTTCGGCGTGCGTGAGATTGAGGGCTCCACTTGGCTCGCATCCGTGCCGGTCGCCACCCGAGATCAGAAGTCGCCGCCAGCGACCAGCCAATTCAATGACGCCGTTGTTCTCAATCCGGCTCCGAGTAGCGTTGACTTCAAACGCATGCAGGAAGGCCACATTGCGACACAAAAATTGATCGAGGATTTCTCCGTATCGTTGCTGCCCCACGCCACCGAGGTCCCAAAGGGGATGGTTGAAAATGATGAGTACTTCCGGACAATAATCCAGCATCGTAAGCAATTCGCTCAGATGTAGATCGGACGGCGCTTTGGTATATGCTGCCAGATCATCGACCATCTGCTGGGCCCGGCAGCTCGGCAAATTGTGAATGCCGAGGTGAAAAATGGCTTCGCCAAACGGGACGGTCCACTCGAGTGAGAGCGGAACTTCTTTTGTGTCAGCAACCGTTCGCAGCAGGGCCGGCGCCTCGATGGTGTCATGATCAGTGATGGATACGAGACCCAGCAAACCAAGTACAACTTCGATCTGATTCCTTTCTACCTCGAAAGCCGCCCGTGGATGCAATGGCGGCGTCCAGTACGACTTGACTAGATCGACCGGAATCGTCGATCGCAGGGCCTGGCGCTGTAGCGCCCAGCGCAAAATGGGATGTTTCCGCGTGAACTCCGGAATGAAACGAAGACTTTCCTTGGAACGGTTAGTATGACTATGAAGGGACACAGCAGATTTATATTGCCCGTCGATTTCGGTTTTGTTCCAGAAAGAAAATATGTTTTGGGCCAACTATGGTCCTCATTCCAACTATTTGGGAGCAACATTCTGACACATTTTGCTGGAAGAGTCGAGTTGCATCCGTTCACCCAAACTGTTCCTGCTGCTCCTCTTAGGGGCGGTTTACTCATTTTTCGAATCTCGCCTTCGGCTAATATTCTAGTTTGTGGAGTTGACGCGTTTGTGGCCAGCTAGCAGGAAACTCAAGGTACAACGTGGTTGCGCGGCTGACAACATCGCAGAGCGCGAATTCCTATCCTCAAAGGCAAAGACACGCCCAATGTAGAGGGACAATTTATAGAACTACTGACCGAGCAAGACCTGATCCAACGGCCGGGAGACCACGACACTCTTGCAGGCGCAATCGCCGCCCACGCACTCATTGACAAATCTTGCCGTCCTCTCCAAATCCGGGGAGTGGCAACCATTCCCTGTAGCATGTGGTCAAAATTGACCAGACAACCTTCTCAGTGGCTTCTAGAATGCCAGCGCGGAAGGAGCCGTAGTTCGAGTGACCACCGAACCAACACTTGTCTCGTCCGGATGTTGGCTGCAACTCTGCACACGTTGACTCGGCGTAGCCGATTGCGAAACGCTACCAAAAGTAGACCAAACAATAAAGACTTGAGGAGGAAGACCACATGTTCCATAAGATCGTGAAACTTTCGGTTTGGTTGGTTTCAGCGGTGTTCATTAGCCTCTGCCCGGTCGCGCTCCAGGCGCAGGGAACCGCTGCAACAACGCCCGCTGCCAAGCCCAGGCACCCTAAGGTTGCCGTGACCGGTTGCCTGCAGAAAGGCGACTCAGCGGATGAGTTTGCAATTGCAGGGGAGGATGGCAAGACCTGGGAACTGCGTAGCAAGACCGTCAAGTTGGGCGAACATGTCGGCCACACTGTGACCGTTACCGGCGTGCGTCATCACGAAACCGCGGCGGAGGCAGCCAAGGAGGAAAAGACGGAACGGAAGGAAAGCAAAGAAGCAGAAGCCAAGGAAGCCGGTGATCTGAGCGTCACTAGTCTGAAAATGATCAGCGAGTCCTGCAAAAAGTAAGGGAGGCTCGAGGAGGTGGCAGCGCTCCGAAATAAGCTGCGCCCCATCAGCGGTGGGAGGAACACGACCATCGCTGGCACACAGACCGCGATTGGAACGAGGATGACTACGACTAGCCAATTGTGGTCTGTGCTGTTCCACGGTTTGCCGGTTGGTTGACGACAAATCTCTCTATCACTCATTGACCCGCGCCCGGCCAGTCCGAATGAGTGATAACGCGTGTGGGTGTTGAAAAAGTCTGTGATCGAAATGCGCTATTGGATGCGATTACGGCCGTGGAGTTTTCCTCTCACCTCAGCTAAGTGCCAGCTTCCATAGTAGGTGTTGTCTGTTGGCTGAGGAACCGCACGAGCCGCTTAATGTTCTGGGCCGCCGCTGCGAGGAAGAACTGCTCGCGAACGAACTTCAATCTCCGCAGGCGCAAGCGACGCAATCCGATCTGATTCTTGAGTTCCGCAAATAGGGCTTCCACCTTCTTTCTTTCCCGCTGTGCCTGGGCGAACTCTGGTGTGTTTGACCAACTCGCGTGCGCGTTACCGGGCGGGTTCATCCATGTGGATGGCAAGATAGCGGAATGCTCCGCTGGTGCATTGAGCTTTTAGCGCACACGCACCGCAACGTTTGCGGGTCCCGATGTAGGCATAGGTGCGATTCCGCATGCTGCGGCCACCATAGTTCAGTGGCTGCCCCGCGGGACAGCGATAGCTATTGCTTTCGGGTTGATACGTGAACCGCTCGGGACCGTAGAACGGGCTGTTCTTTCTGTGGATACTATCGCGGGTTCGCATATAGGGCGTGATGCTGCGATCCGCCAACCATTGCAAGAACTCCCCATTCCCGTACGTCGTGTCGACCGCTACCGATTCTGGTTCTCGTCCTTGCCGTTGTGTGAAGCGAGTGAGCATGTCCTGCGCGGCCACCGTCTCCTGACTCATCCGTGCTGCCGTCGCTTGCACTCCCACGATCACGCAACTGTGATTGTCCACCAGATAGTTGTCGTAGTATCCCAGTCGGGCCGGAGTTCCACCCTTGGTGGCGTAGGTCGCATCGGGATCCGTGGTCGATACCTGTCCTGCTGATGCACCGACTCCTCGGTTGGATTCTGCTGCTCCAGTTCGACCAGGTACTGGCGCACGGTTCGGTTCACTTGCGCCGCTTCCGCTAACTGCTGGCGCGGAACGCGGCTCTCCTTCGCCGCATTCGCCTCCACGAAACTGCCATCCACCGACAGGTTGTCACCTTGCACCAGTCCGGCTTCCAGACGGCGCGCCACGATCTCTTCAAACAACTGCTCGAACAGTTTTGATTCTTGAAACCGTCCATGCCGGTTTTTCGAGAACGTCGAGTGATGCGGGATTTCCTGATCGAAGCCCAGACCGGTGAACCAGCGCCACGCCAGATGCATCCGCAGTTCCTCGACTAGTTTGCGCTCGCTGGTAATGCCGTAGAGATAGCCGATCAGAAGAATGCGCAGCAGAAGCTCGGGATCAATCGACGGACGGCCCGTGTCGCTGTAGCTACCCTTCAGACGCTCGCGCACAAACTGAAAGCTGATGTGCTTTTCGATCAGCCGCAGCAGATGAGTCTCGGGAACCTGATCTTCCAGGCGGAAGTAATAGAACAGCGCTTCGGAGCGGTCGTGTTGCCCCATCATAATCGGCAGGCCTCCGACGATCAGAATCAAACAGAGCATGGGCAGGATCACTTTCTCCTAACATGCTTCTGCTGAATCTCATCCCGCTAATCGACGTGACTTTTTCAACACCCACGCCTGATTACAACAGTTGGCGTGATGCACCAACCCGATATGCAGGTAGAATTCCCTCAGTGCCGGGAAATATCAGCCTAAGAAAACGAATTAACAGACCAGGTTCGAAAGTCGCTCTGACGGCGAGCATGGTTGTTCTTGCTTTGCTCTCCGTAAACTGTTCGAAGGCTCACGCAAAAACGGAGTCAGAGAAAATTCCGGACGCCCGAATCAACCTCTCCGCACTGGGTTTGCCGAAGGTGCTCTTTGCATTTAGAGACGAGGGACCTAGAACCATCATTGGTTATCGGTTCTTGGTTTGGTTGAGCCCAGATGAGGTAGTCGTCGGGTTCAACACGAGCCCCAATTCGAGAGTGGCACATGATCGTAGGGTCGATGGCTCGGCCCGACTTCTGGTGTTCGGTCTGAACGGCGAGTTGAAGGCCAAGCGTGACATTGCCTACCTCGCAGATGGGTATGGAGAAATAGTGGCGGCGGGGGAGGCAACGGCAGGCCCACAGGGTACTGTTCTTTTCAAAATACAGTCAGTGAATCTTGATCGGGAAGGCAGGAATGAGTCCAAGCCAGGCCTCCTACTACTCGATATGAACTTAAGAGATGTAGCACGCATCGATCGTTTTCTGGAGCAAACGACATTCGTTGATCATGCTCTGATATTTCAGGAAGGCTTCACTCTAGGTCAGTCACGCACCTACGACATTTGGAACGGTCCTTCCGAGTTGCAGACCAAGCGTTGGCAACAGGACTGGCCAACAGACGCAAGAGATCGGAACAATTTTCGATTCCCGGTGACGGTTTGATCGCCTGGGCCAATTGTGACGCAATCCTTCAGGCGGTGGATCATGTGGAAGCGGATGGTTTTGGGGCTTTTGGGGCTGGTGTGTTCGCCGGTTGTGATACTGCAAGGTTTAGCGGGTTACCCAGCAAAGCCCGTGCGGATAATCGAACCATTCGGTGCGGGTGGTGGACCTGACATCATAGCTCGCGCCATCAGTCCGAAGCTAACCGCGCTATGGGGCCAGCCTGTGACAGTAGAGAACCATCCCGGCGGGGGAAGTACTGCGGCGCCCGCTCTGGTTGCGCAGTTGCCTGCTGATGGTTATACGTTGCTCGTTAACACCAGCGCCCAAGCTTAC
The DNA here is from genome assembly GCA_043734125.1 of Acidobacteriota bacterium. Classification (GTDB taxonomy): domain Bacteria; phylum Acidobacteriota; class Terriglobia; order Terriglobales; family Acidobacteriaceae; genus Gp1-AA145. Next base: position 6,506 of record JAYTFR010000044.1, read on the forward strand.
AGCGCCGCGCTATTGAAGAATCTGCCGTATCACCCGTTGAACGATTTCGTTCCGGTCGGTCCGCTCACTAGCCAAGCCTATGTGCTGGTGGCGGGCACGTCATCAGGCATCACCTCAGTCCACGATCTCATGGCCGCAGCGAAGGCAAAGCCGGGCGAGCTGAAGTTCGGCTCTTGCTGGCATGGGCACCGGCACTCACATAGGGGCCGAGAAATTCAATCTAGCGACGGGCATTAAGGTCGTACACGTGCCTGCCAACACGACCCCCGAAGCGATCGCCGATACGGTCGCAGGCCGTAGCACTTATCTGATTACACCGATCTCTTACGCCTTGGCTGACATCCGTGCGGGCAAGCTGCGCGGTCTGGGCGTAACGACCAACGGGCGCTCACCCTTGCTATCAGACGTGCCCACGATCGCTGAGGCAGGCGTCACGGGCTTCGACTATGCAATTTGGTATGGGGTATGGGTGCGCGCAGGCACTCCGGCCAGAGTGGTGGACAAACTTGCGACGGACATCGCCCGAGTTCTGGCCGCGCCTGATATGCGCGACTGGCTAGCGAAGCACGGCGCCGATCCAATGAATATGACGCAGTCTGAGTTCGCGCACTTTGTCGTGAGCGAGAGTGAAAACGCCGCACGTATCGTCAAAGTTGCTGGGATAAACCTCAGTAACTACGATTCCACAAATCGCCTACTGGGGACGACCCGGCTCCGAAAGGTCAGTCGAATCGACGACCAAGCTGAATTCCAGCTGTTGTTAACAAGCCTTAGCGCAAATTTGCGCCTTCTCTTCGCGACAATTTGGGGCAATGAGCGTAATGGCGATTTTGCAACAGTTATCCAGACTTTGAAAAGCCCACCCCGCCAAACCAAGTTCGGAAAAATAGCCAATCCGACCTGGTATCTTTCGGGGGGATTGCTGCGCTGGCAGCGACTCTACATATAGGGGCCATGCGTTGAACACTGCAGGGAATGAACAATCGAGCGAATCACATCCGACCAACGCCGGGTCGGCCGAGGATGCCAGGCTTGTTGATGCGGTTCTGCACAAGGATCGCAAGGCGACAGCGGAATTCGTCTCCCGCTGTGCGGATCGAGTCTATGCCTACATTCGGTCGCGTTTAGCTCCCCGATACGATCTGGTTGATGACCTCGTTCAGGAGGTGGTTCTCTCCGCATGGCAGAGCTTGGGACGATACCGCGGAGACGGCCCGTTGCAGGCTTGGATCATGGGGATCGCACGCCACAAAGTGGAAGATCACTACCGTGCGTGTTTGCGCGCTCCGGAACCAATCGGCGACGGAGACGACCATCAAGATGCCCTGGCGTCATTACCGGAGTTTGATGAATTGCTGGAACAGGAGCAAATACGCAAGCACACATGGCGGGTAATGTCCGAACTGCCGGTACCGTACAGGGTGGCCTTGATCTGGCGGTACTGGGAAAAGGCCTCTGCGCGCGAGATGGCAACGAAAGCGGGAAAAACGGAGAAGGCAATAGAAAGACTGTTGTCGCGTGCCCGGGCTGAATTTCGAGAGAGGTGGAAGCATGTCTAGGAACGTTTCCGACGACGAGTGGATGCAGTTCGTCGCTGATGGTTCGGAGTCGGAGGAAACGCAGACCGCACCCTCGCGTCTGAAAGCCAGGGTCTACTCCGCGCTCGTGCAGCTTCAGGGAGAATCCGGTCCGCTAATGAGCCTCACGGAAGTGAAAGATGGCGGGCGGGCCCTCTGCGTCTTTGAGGAGTTGGTGCAGATTGCGCCCACGGGTGAGATGATCGACTCTCTCAACTTCTGCCGTGTGTGCCATGCGCGTGTGTTGGCGGAGCATCTCGAGCATCCTCCCATCTACTGGAGGGGTTGTTCCTACGTCGCTCTGAAGAGGTCCTGAAATACGGTTAGAAGTGCCCCACGATTCCGAACAGGTTCTGGAAATTCATGAGCCGTGCCCACCCGGAGGCGAAAGTCGTCCACTGATCGGGTTCTTGGTTAGTGTTTCACTGAAGGTATACCGGAGCTTCCACCCTTTTCCGAGTCCTACATCGATTCCAACCGGGACATGCAATGCGATCAGGTTGGAGCTGAATGTTCGCGAAGGAAGGACTGGCATCCCTGCGGACTGGGTAATCTGCTCTTCAGCACTCGAAAAATGCACCCAGCCAGTTCCAACTGACAAGTAGGGGCGAAATCTGCTCCTCCGTGTACGAAAGTAAAGCAACGCATCCACGAGTACACTCTGCTGCGAGCTGCTTCGGAGTTCCTGGTATGCAGTGAGCGTACCGTTCGTGATGGAATTTGAGGCGAGCGTCAGGCGGTTACGGTTCCAGATGTAGTCGCCTTGCAGACTGAAGTACTCCGAGACGTCCCGGCCAAATACCGCGCTGAATGGTACGCCGTTCTTAGGATCGTAGAGAGAAGACGCGGAAGAACTGGGCGGCTGAAGCAGTGAACGGGCATCTCCGGAAAGCGTCGACACGCCCGTGAGGGCGCCGCCATAGAAGCGCATTTACGCTGAAGCCACGGGTCGCGTAGCCAGGAACCCAAGCACTCCCAGCAATAAAGCCAGGTGACGAGCCGCTGTTCCCCCGACACGCGCGATGAAAAAAACAGCGTGCTTCAGAAAGTGCAGGGGGATTCTCCGTTCCGTCGCGACATATCCATTAGAGCAGTTCACCGCGAGTGTGCCGGACAACTTCGGCGGACGCTGAAGCGAGGGCTGCGCAGTTCTCCATGTGAGGATAACAAATCAATCGAAAAAGGACGGAACAATGAAATTGAAGCTGAGTATTGCCTTGTTGTCATTGGCTGCCATTGCATTCAGCAGCGTAAGCTCGTTTGCTGCCACAGGAGCAGTCTATACACTCAACAACTCAAGCAGCGGGAACGCGGTCTTGATATTCAGCCGCTCGGCGGACGGTAAACTTTCTGCCACAGGAATGGCTTCAACCAGTGGTCTCGGTTCGGGCGCAGGGCTTGGTAACCAAGGCGCCCTGGCCATCGATGCCAACAACAGCTTTCTTTTTGCCGTGAATGCGGGGAGCGACAACGTTTCTGTGTTCAGAATTCAAGACAGCGGTCTTCATTTGGTAAGTGTCACATCTTCTGGTGGACAGCATCCCATCAGCCTTACGGTCAGTCGAAGTATTTTGTACGTCCTGAACAACGGGGCGGCCGTCGGCGGCAGCGACACGATTGCGGGCTTTGCGGTTGGCGATAACGGACGCCTCAAGCCGATCGTTGGCGGGCTACCACTCAGCGCGGCGTCGGTCGCCCCGGCTCAAATTGGGTTCAACAATGATGGTAATCTTTTGCTGGTCGCCGAGAAAGCAACAAACAACATCGATGTCTTCTCGGTTGACGACCATGGTGTGGCCATTGGTCCAACCGTGGTGCCTTCGGCGGGACGGACACCGTTTGGGTTCGCTTTCGGCAAGCGCAATGAGGTGTTCGTTTCCGACGCGTTTGGCGGAGCTGCCAACGCCGGTGCGGTTACTTCGTATTTCGTCTCCCCCAGTCAAAAGCTGACGACGATCAGCGACGCGGTTCCCGACGCGCAGACTGCCCCTTGCTGGGTCGTGCTGACCAGTGATGGCCGCTTTGCATATTCCACTAACACCGGCAGCGGCAACGTTTCGGCTTACGCGGTCGGGTTCAACGGGAGGTTGAAACTCTTGAACTCGGACGGACTGACAGCGTCGACGGGTGCGGCCAGCACTCCCCTTGACGCGGCCATAAGTAACGACGCGAGGTACTTGTATGTGCTAACACCGGGGACCAGCAATATTCAGGGGTTCGTTATTGGCCTGGATGGTTCGCTAACCCCGCTATCGCAAGCAACCGGCATTCCTTCGTCCGCAACCGGGCTGATTGCAAGGTAACGCACAAACACCCATTCTAGAGAGTCCGCCTATCGGGGCCGGCGCGTTTCTGTGCCGGCCCAATGCGCAGTAAGACAGGCCATTGACTGACCTGACCGATTTTTTGTACCAAGTGAAGTGTTAGTGTAACGCGTCTTTTGATCTGTGCCCGTCGTCGTAGCCGGGGGTGTGGAGATGTGGGAAACG
>JAYTFR010000045.1:0-12683 GCA_043734125.1 Acidobacteriota bacterium
AAATGCCGAACGGCAGTCCTTCGCCGAGGTGGCCGAGGACCACCTTCAGCTTGGGATATTCATCGAACAGGCCGCTGCCCATCAGTCGAAGCGCGTGAATGGAAGTTTCGACCGGCGAATCCCCAAGCCGCGCCGGCGAACCACGGGTGCCCTTCGTAAGCCTGCTGGCGCGTGGCCAGGGGTGCGCGAGGATGAAGGTAGAACGGCACATCGAGCTGCTGGACTGTGGCCCAAAAAGGTCGGTATTGCGGCAGATCGTAGAAGACTGCCGAATCGGATTCGCCAATCTGTGAGAACCCGTTGACCAGCGCGCCACAAAACCCAAGTTCTTTAACGCAACGGGTCAATTCCTCAGCGGCAGCCTCAGGATCCTGCAACGGCAACGCGGCGAACCCTTTCAGACGTTTGGGATGCTTTGCGATGTGTTCGGCCAGATAGTCGTTCGCTCGGTGCGATAAAGCGATGGCTTGCGAGATGTTAGGAATGGCCTGGACCCCAGGTGAGACCAGCGAGAGGATGCAGAGTTCCACACCACCGCGGTCCATCTCCGCGATGCGTCCATTGCCTATGTCTTGAGTCTTGAATCTGGAGCCCCAATTCGGGCGTGGCTAACGTGTAACCGAGACTACTGGCGAGGTCAGTTTCAGGAAGCGCGAAGTGTTCTTCCAGCGCAATTTTACCTGTCAATACTGCTGAGTCAGGTTTAACCCTGTCTGTTGCATCCCCGGGATCGGGCATGGCTTTGGCAGCGTTCGCGTTACCGAGAAGTCCTGTAGTCGCTAAGGCCGCCGAACTGAGTTCCAGGAACCCGCGTCGCGTGATCCGATTCTTCCGATTGATTGTTCCCATCAGCAGGTTCCTGTTGAGCCGGAAATCGCTCTAACTTTACAACAACCGACCCTTTGGGTGAAGGCATAGCGACCATTCCGGACAAACCGGAGATTGACGTGATTAGGGAAGGATTGCCGACATCAATGTAAGTCTTTGTCAAGAGAAAACACAGTTCTCCTGACGCGCGCTTCGGAGGATCGCGCACGGCGAACCTGCTAGACCCCGCAGCTCGCACCTGTGCCTCTCGGCGGTGGTTCCTGCCTTCGCAGAACCGGACATCCATTCGCTGTCTCAGATCCTTGCGGATCGTCACAGAAGATTGAGTGTGTGTTCTCTGCCAGTCCTGAAACAATTCGGAGAGAGCCTCGGGAGTTTGATCTCCGTCGCTCAGTCGGCAACCGCAGGACCTGGCAGTCTGCGCGCTGTGTGATCCTGTTTTTTTCTCCCGGAGGGCCGCGGTTTCTAGGCCGCTGCGCTCCGGGGATCTGCGAACCGTACGAAGTCGCGTTGCCCCCGATCCATGGCGAGCAGATACGCCACCATCTTCCGAGCTACGGCCAGCGTCGCTCGATTGGCATTCCCTTTCTGTTTTTCTCTTTCGTAGACCAGGGCCAGATCATGATCCTGTCTGGGTGCCAGCTTCGCGGCTTCCACCAGTACACGATGGATATGTTTGTTGTTTGGAAAGCGGTGTGCGCATCACTTGTCGGCGGAGCTCTTTTCATCGCCGCAGAGCCCGCAATAACTGATGGCTTCCCGGATCGAAAGGAACCGCGAAACCTCTCCCATTTCCAGAGCCCAGGTCAGCGCCGTGATCGGCCCCACTCCAGGGACCGTCCTGAGGAGCAGAGGATCTCGCTGCAGCGAACTGACCAGGGCATATTCCGTTTTCTGCGTCGCACGATGGTGTCTCGGCTCACCCGCAGTAGCGGGCGGATACTCTCATTCACCTCTTCGTTGCTGGTAAGCAACTCGCGGAAATAGCCCACTTTGTGCCGCCGCCGTTTGTTGTGACTCACTCCCGTTTCCATCAGCAGACCAGAGATCCGATTCTTCATCTGTACTATCTGGCGCACCAGCAGGTGTCGGTAGCGCAGGGTTCGTCGTCGGTCCCGAATCGCGGTGGATGCCATGTGGCATTCCGGCAGGAAGTCGCAGCGCAGGCAGTCGGCGATCTTGCTGGCATCAATCTGATCATTCTTCTTCTTGGCCGCAGCGATGGCGCGCAGCATCAGCGGATGCGCTACCTTCCCCTGCGGAGCGTGCAGGAGCAGATGATCGTAGATCCAGCCGGTGAAAATCGTTGCTTCCATGGCTACGGTCCAGGGTTGCGGAAGCGTCTTCACCCAGCCGCCCAGTTCCCAGCGTGTTGCTCCGATCTGGCCTTCCTGGTGAACCTGACCGCTCGCATCCTTGACGCAGTAGCTGATCGTCTTCTTGTGAACATCCAGCCCGATGTAATACATATGTCCTTGAGGAGCCTCCGTGGTTGTCGTCTGAATCAACGTTCCCGTTGAGTTCAGCCTTTTCTACACCACGCGCTCCTCCTGGACTTAGCATTCAAACAATTAGATCGGAATGTGCGGGGCTCGAACGGCACTTCTAGCGCATTATTCGGCCATCTGGGCGACTGTCCATTTGAGATGAAGCCGATTTTGATTCCCAACCTTGACGCAGCCTTGGGCGGTGTACAATTGCGCAGGCCGTAGGTCTCCCACTACCGCCTTTAGCAGCTGCCTACACAGCCCAGTGACGCGGAGGTAACATGAGGACGCGTGGTACGGACCCGCTCTTTCTCTTTGTCTTTGCAATCCTGGTGTGTGGCGGCACCGCAGCCGCGCAAGGCAGCGCCATGGCAAGTGGCGCGCCCAACGGCTCGACGGGGCAGACTCGCACTTACTACATCGCCGCTGACGAGGTCACGTGGGATTACGCGCCCGGAAACATGAATCGGATCAGCGGCCAGCCGTTGGGCGAAACAGAGAGTCTTTGGGTTGCCAGCGGGCCTCACCGAATCGGCAAGGTTTACAAAAAAGCTCTGTACCGCGAGTACACGGACGGCACGTTCTCTCGGCTGAAGCCACGGCCGAAAGAATGGGAGCACCTCGGCTCCTTGGGGCCACTTTTGCGGGCTGAAGTAGGCGACACGATCAAGATCGCCTTCAAGAACAACCTGCGTTTCCCGGTGAGCCTACATCCCCACGGCGTCTTTTACGAGAAAGACTCAGAGGGCGCTCCTTATCACGACGGCTCCGGCGAAGAAAGCAAGAGGGCGGTGCCGCCCGGCGCGACGTACACCTATACCTGGCTGGTTCCGGAGCGGGCGGGGCCGGCCCACGGAGACATGAGTTCCGTGTTGTGGATGTATCACTCCCATGTCGACGAAGTCGCGGACGTCAATGCCGGGCTCGTTGGTCCCATGATTGTGACGGCGCGCGGGATGAGCAAACCGGATGGAACGCCCAAGGACGTGGATCGCGAGTTTATCGTTGCCTTCGCATCGGTCGGCGAAACCGAGAGCCCCTACATCCAGGAAAACATGCAAACGTATATGGGCGACCCCAAGGGCGCGAAACTGGTCCGCAATTCATTTGGCGTTCCACTCATAATGAACAACGGTCTTCCCGGGACGGGCGACTTGGGTCTGGGCGACTTTGACGTGAAAGAGTCGCTGAACGGCTTTTTGTTCGGCAACGTACCCGGATTGACGATGAAGGTCGGCGAACACGTCCGCTGGTACCTGATGGCAACCAGCAATTTCGAACTGCACGCGCCACACTGGCACGGCAACACCGTCGTCATTCAGCAGATGCGCACCGACGTTGCCACGCTGCTGACGATGGGCATGGTCGTCGCGGACATGGTTCCGGACAATCCGGGAACGTGGCTGTTCCACTGTCACGTGGCGCCCCACCTGCGCGGTGGGATGCAGGCGCTCTACACTGTGGAGCCGAAGCAGCCGGCTAGCTATGCCGTCACGCCCTGACCAGTAGCGGTGGCGAGTTTCGGAACACGAGCATTTATTTTAGACGCGACCAAGCGACCTTTCATCAGTGCAGGCTTGCGAAGGCGACCCACGTCCTAGTGGACGTAAGACCGGCTGCTCCTCGAAGTAACTTCCTTTTGCAGCAGATTACCGGCGCTTCTCAGGATTGTGCCCAAGTCACGTTAGTGCTTTATCGGAGGCGCGCCGCTCACAAGAAGCGTGGGGAGAGAGGCGGAGCATTGGGGCGCGCGTTCGATAAAGCCGTCAGAAGGAAGCCGCTCGCGGGTGCGGCGGACGCGGGTTGCTATGGGAATTCAATCGATTTTTGCCCTGAAAAGCCTTGCCAGACGGGGATTTTTGCCAAAAGGTGTTATTGATGCTCATCGATGTGGGACGTCTGGCAATCATGCGTCATCCTACCGCCGGCGGCCATCCGTTGTTCAAGGGGGCAGTTCGGAGGCTGGTGTCTATACACGCGCTAGCGTCCGCCGCGCGAGCGGCTTCGTTCTAACGGGCTATGCGGAAGTTATTCCGATAAACCCGACCGCACCATTACTTCCGCCTTGCCGACCACTTGTCCAGAATCGTCGGATCCGCGTTTATGCGCGGGAGTTCGACTGCAGCTCAGACCGAGTCAGGACCCGACCAGTCGAAGCGCATATGCTTACTGGAGCGCCCCGGCCAATCCCATTTGAAGCCGAAGGCCTGGGCTCGATCGGCTGTCGCCTTGCCCTGCGTGGCGATTGTACCTGGACCAACTTCCGAACCGGCGGGGTTGTGCACTTGCACACGCTGCCCCGGCAAACTCGTCGGGCCGCTGAGTGCCTCGGCGCTGGCGAGCGCTTTTCCAGGAATCTCGGCCCGCCAGGACGCCAGGTCATCGGCCACTTCGAATTCAATGGGGACATACTCGATCCCCCGGACTTCGGCGATGAGCTTTGCGAACAGGCCGGGCCAGCCGCCGGCCTGGCCGCCGAAGATCATCTGCAGGGCTACGCGCTGACGCTCATCGGCGCGCTCATCGATGAAGATCCCCATAGTCGCCTTCGCGCCCGCCCAAATGTTACCTGTGAAAGCGCCAAGCGCCATTACATTGAGACCTGTGAGTGGAACGCCGCCGTAGTTCCCTTCGCGAATGTGCCAGGCGAGGATACCTTCGCAATCGCCGTAGGTCGGCGGCTGGGCAAAGTAGCAGGGACAAGGAATACTGCACTTGCAGGCGTCGAACCAATCCCCATTGGCACTCCATTTGGGAACATCGGTCATGGTGTCCTCCAGGAAATTTCGAATCCGATGATCAATTCCACAATAATAACAGCCCGAAATGGCCCATGAAGCCCTCGGAGCCGGGCTCGGAGACAGGACGACAAGTCAGAGTGAGCCGACTGACAGGACGACCATGACTACGCCCGCAGCTATCGCTACTAGGCCGATCGCTCTTGCTAACCACACGCCTCTTGGAAGCAACTTTTCCAGCGCGATCATGACGGCCACGGCCACCATCACGGTTAGGTTCATCACACCGAGCACAAGTTGGATCAGCATCAGCGCCCAGCAGCAGGCGGAGCAAAAGGCTCCGTGGTGAATGCCGATGCGAAATGCACCGAAACGGCCTCCGTGGAGGTGATGGGCTACGAGCGTCAGCGGATCACGGCAGTGCTTCAGGCAAGCGGACTTCCACGGTGTGAGTTGATAAATTCCTGCGAGGCATAGCGCGAGTCCGCCGGCGAAGGGCAATGCGCGGCTGAAGGCGTCGGAGTGCATCGCTCCTCGGGTGATGATCACGCCGATCAAGTAGGCCACGACTCCGAAGAGCGTCCAGACAAAAAAATAACCGCCTCCGAGGACAAACATTGCCTGCCCAAGATGCTCCTCACCACGAAAAACTGCGCCCCGGCGATACAGAAGTAGCATGGGAATGGTCGAGGGCAACATCATAGCCACCATCATCGCCAGCCACATCACCGTGAATATTGCCGCGGCTGAGATCTCGCCGCCCATTGGCATCCACATCATGCTCATGGTCCAGTTGCCGGGCATGGGCATTCCGCCAGACATCGTGTAATTGAAATAGAGAGTCGCGCCAGCGGCACATACAAACACGACGAAAGCAATTATGTACGGCGCGAACGTGCTGATGCGATGTGCGAGTCCAGCAGCCCGATCATTAGCATGGGGAACAGACGACATCGCAGTCTTAGGCGGCCAGGCCCTTGTGCGTGTGCTCGACTACTGCAAGCGAGCTGTGCGCGCCGGGGCAGTCAAATTTCAGCGAACCGCTGGACTTGAGAATGCCCGTGGTGGCGATCTCCGGCCGATGGTATTCCATCCCATTCGGCATCTCCACGAGAATGTGGTGCTCGTCGCCAGTGGCGATGTTCTTGATCGGTTCAGAAGTCGTCTCGACCTCGTTCCCGAACTTCACCTTCGCCTTCCGGGACTTCAGATCGAAGCTGAAATCAATGGGAACGAATTTGGGCTCGAGCACTTTGGAAACCACGCTGGCCAGCATCTCGAACCAGGCGTTGCCGGCCTTGCCGCTCATGATCGTCAGCAGAGCTTCGCGCTGTTCGGCAGTGGTCTTGTCGGAGAGATATGGCTGGAAAGTGCCGTTGCCTAGATGCAGCGGCCCAGGCCAGTGATACGTTCCGCCGGCGATGGCACCGCCCAGTTTCGTCTTGCCGAACTTTCCCTCGAGAATGCGGAATGCCATCATGCCTTCGCATTTGTGGTGCGTGGGCGCGGCCCAGAAGTCGCATGGACATCCGGGTGCACAGTTGCAGTTTTTGATGTACTCCGCTTTGAATCGCCAATCGGTCGCCATTCGGGCACCCCCGCCGCTAGAAGTTAGCGCGGAGTATATAACGAGATTGGGCGGACCGCAACGCGATAACCGATGAGCTGAGTTAGATCTTCATGCATAGGCCAGGCTCGCCGCTGGCGTTGGCCGACATGGTCCTCTGCGGCGAGCCACGAGTCCGTTTCCGGAAATTTGGAAATTCCATGGCGCGTGCTCCGATTGAGCGCGGATGACGGGCTACCCGGAAGTTATTCCGGGCCAGAAGTCGGCTTCGCGGAAATCACCGCTGACCTCCTCGAAGCCCGTTTCTGGCTAGCTTCGGGTTGGCCGACAATACGCCCAGAACTCCTACTCAGCGGGTCGCGACGAGGACGTTCCACGGGGTGGTCGGCTCGGGTCGCTCGATGCGCACGTCCGAGAAGCCTGCCTTCGTGAGCGCGGCGATAACGTCCTCGGGCGCTCGCGACGTGAAGATGTCCTTTGGCATTCCCATGCGATCCATCCACTCCTTCGGAAGGAAGCCGACTACCACACGGCCGCCCGGCGAAAGCACGCGATGGATTTCAGCGAAGCCCACGTCGAGCGAGCTCCAGAAGTAGACCGTGTTGACGGTGCACACTTTCCCGAACGATGACACCTCGAAAGGAAGTTCCTCCACGTTACCCTCGCGAAAAATCGCACGACCAGCCAACACGGCTTCAGAAAACCTTGCCTTCGCTCGCCTGACCATTTCTCTCGATCGATCGACACCCCCAACGAACGCCGCACCCGCAATCAGCGACGGTAGAGTGACGCCGCCACCGAACCCAATCTCAAGGATACGATCCGAGGGCATCAGATCAAGCTGTCGGACGGCGTAAGCGTTCAGCTTGGCGTTGTGCCTGTTCATGAGCCGTCCCATGATGCAACCGAAGAACCCTGTCGGGCGCGAAAGCTGCCGAGCGATAAATCGAGGAGGCATAGCCAATAGAACCTGTAGCTTAGCTAGATTTCGGAAGTGCAGGCGCACATCACCGCACACGATGTCAGCTTTAAAGTTGGCATATACGGGCATCCGTGTAAAGGGCAATGATGGAACTCCATTGGCGTTCGACGCCGATTGCGGGCGGATGACGGGCTAGACGGAAGTTATGCCCTGGACGCACTCTCAACGACGCTGGCCAGAAGTCGGCTTCGAGGAAGTGAGGGTCTACCAGGGCTCGATGGCGCGAGGCATACAGTTCTTGCTATCGCTCACACATTAGACTACCATGAGCGATATAAAACCATCCTATCGCTCATGCGCTGGAACTGGCAACAACCCGATTGGCCCAAGTTCACTTGGGAGAAGTCTCGACTGGCACAGGCCGAGCAACAATTCTTGCTCGGAGCTGGAACCCTCGTGGGATCGGTGAAGCACCTTGCTGGCGACGAGCGGGAACAGATCACAATCGAAGCCATTAGCACCGAGGCTGTGACCACCTCAGAGATCGAAGGTGAGATTCTTGATCGCGCCAGCGTGCAGTCCTCGATCCGCCGGCAATTCGGATTGCAAACGGACAACCGCCGGGTCAAACCAGCGGAACAAGGAATTGCCGAGATGATGGTCGATCTTTACCGCTCGTTCGCCGCACCGCTTTCTAGCGATAGTCTGTTCGCATGGCATCGGATGCTCGTCAGTGGCAGACGGGATCTTAAAGATGTCGGGCGATATCGAACCGGCGGCGACACGATGCAGGTAGTCTCGGGGGCAGTCTACGAACCCATAATCCACTTTGAAGCACCGCCATCGTCGCGGGTGAAGGTGGAGATGCAGCGTTTCATCGCTTGGTTCAATCGAACCTCGCCCGGAAATTCTGAGCCTTTGACTACACTGACGAGAGCCGGGATCGCACATCTCTATTTCGAATCCGTCCATCCATTTGAAGACGGCAACGGTAGGATCGGACGCGCCCTCGCCGAGAAATCGCTGGCACAGAGTCTTGGCCAACCGACGCTCATGGCGTTGGCCGCTACGATCCTTGCCAAACGAAAGAGCTATTACGGGGCACTCGAATCCGCCAACAAGAAAAATGAAATTACTGCATGGCTGGCTTGGTTTGCGGGAACGGCAATTGAAGCGCAACAACGTACCACCGCTCTCGTCGAGTTCTTGATTGATAAAGCAAAGCTACTTGATCGTCTGCGCGGCCAACTCAATCACCGGCAAGAGAAAGCTCTACTCCGGATGTTCCGAGAAGGTCCCGATGGCTTTGTCGGGGGTTTGAGTGCCGGTAAGTACGCCACCATCACGGGCGCATCCCCAGCGACTGCAACTCGCGACCTCGCCGAACTGGTGACGATGGGCGCGTTGACTCGGGCCGGCGAGCGTAAGCATACCCGCTATCAACTCGCGATTCCCCTCCGCCCGGTAACGCCTGTCGCGCTGAAGGAGAAAGGCGATTTGGTCTAAGCGGTTCCGAACTGCAGCTCAAACGAACACGTTCCTTATACGGGGACGGCACAGCGTTTTAAGGTGGGCGACCTTTCTGCCGCTGGAAAGCAGTAACCAACGGGTGGTCGATCTGTCCAAACTCTGGCCAAACTACATTGAAGTCGGGATTTACTGAATCACTGCCTGGCTGACGACATCAACACGCCGGTGCAAAAAGGAGCAGCATGCAGAACGGAAGCCTCATAACATCCACCCGCCGGAATGGAGAGAAAGTGTGGGAGTTTCGGTGGCGCGATCGAACCAGTGGGGAGGCCGTCTACCGTCGGATCGTGCTGGGCACTACACAGCAATTCGCGACTGAGACCGAGGCACGTGCCGCTGTCGCGGGCATTGTTCTTGAAATCAACGTCGATGATCCACGTCTGCAGACGCACGCGCTCACGATATCCCAACTGGCGGAGCACTACCGGCGCAGAGAGCTATCTCCCGACAACACATGGAAGACTTACTCGACCAAGAAGGGCTACGACAATTATCTGAGGCGCTGGATCGTTCCCAAATGGGGGGAGTGCCCGCTCGGCAAGATAAGACCGATTGAAGTGGAGTTGTGGCTACGGCAGCTTCCCTTGGCCCGGTCGTCTTGCGCGAAGATCAAGAACATCATGAGCGTGCTGTTTAATCATGCTCGCAGATACGAACTCTTTGACGGCAACCCCATCCATCTCGTTCGCCAAAGTGCGAAACGCCGCACGATACCGCACATCCTTTCGATTGATGAAATCCAGCAGCTTCTGGGCGCTGTAGGTGCATTGGCCCGTATCTTGATCTTTATCGACGCGACCACAGGTCTTCGCCAAAGCGAGCTGTTCGGTCTCCGATGGAATGACCTGGACTTCGACAGCGGAGAGATTAACGTCGTGCGATCCGTTGTCCACGGTGCCATCAGTAACTGTAAGACTGAGTCCTCAATGAAGCCCATCCCGATGGGCCCTTACCTGGCTGACATGCTAAAGCAATGGAAACGTGAAACTCGCTACGCCGGCCCCGACGATTGGGTGTTTGCGAGCGTACGCACGCAGGGAAAACGACCGTTATGGGGACAGAGCTTAATGCGCAAGAACATTCGCCCAGTGGCAAAAAGACTGGGGATCAACAAGCGAATCGGCTGGCACACATTTCGGCACTCGTATTCAACCCTGCTTCGTTCCCTGGGCACAGACATAAAAGTTCAGCAGGATCTGCTCAGGCATTCGTCAGCGCGGCTGACGTTGGACACGTACACGCAATCTGTCACGCCAGCAAAGCGTGCGGCCCAAGACGCAGTCATTCGACTCCTGATTGCGAACGAGCAGAGCACCTTAGCTGCACCTGCCGAAACACGTTGAATTCTTGGGGCTTGCCGGCAAAACCGGGGAGCTGAGCGGGAGGAGTTGCACCCTTCTGCACCTACGGGGAAAACGCCATCGCTCCGCAACTCTTTTAGAATGATGGCGGGGACGACGGGACTCGAACCCGCGGCCTCTGCCGTGACAGGCAGCAATGAGATGTAACTGATTGATATCAAACGGTGTCGGCGGACATCGTTTGTTGTGAAATGAAACCGTACGGCACTTCTTATCGTCCCCTTAACGTCCCCAGAATTAAGCGCCCGAACTCAATCACGACAAGCGCGTCTCTTGGTACGTAGTAATAGGGGAACCACCCAATACTTTCCTATCATCGAAGGTTGCCAGATGGATCTCTCCGCCGCCTCGGATCGGTATTCGTACTGGGCCGTATTATTGCGATTCAAGTTGACAGTGATCACGTCCCCTTGGACTTTCGATGCGATAACGATTCCACGCAAGCATTTGCGCATCCTGGGGATTGACGAAATCGCTCAGGCCACAACTTCTTTCGATTCTACGACGATTCTTTCTTGCCCTTCGGTCCGAGCGAAAATCCAGTCGTACAGTAGAGGAAGCAGAAACACCGTCAGCACGGTCGAGCTGATTAAGCCTCCGATGACGACGGTTGCAAGAGGCCGTTGTACTTCGGCACCGGTGGACGTAGCAATCGCCATCGGGACAAATCCGAGGCTGGCGACCAGCGCTGTCATCAACACTGGGCGAAGCCTGCGACGCGAACCATTCAAAACCGCATCGCGAACTGACTGCCCTTCTTTTCTTAACTGATTGATTGAGTTGACCAGCACGACTCCGTTCAATACGGCAACTCCGAAAAGAGCGATGAAGCCAACCGATGCTGATAGATTCAAGTTCAAACCGCGGAGCCAAAGAGCGGCGATGCCGCCTACAAACGCAAATGGAATGTTCGCGAGCACCAGCGCTGATTGCTTGACCGAATGGAACATGGTGTAAAGCAAAGCGAAAATGATTGCCAGGGTAAGGGGAATCACCAGGATCAACCTTCGTGTGGCCCGCTTCTGGTTTTCAAACTGACCGCCATACACGACGGAATATCCGGCTGGTAATTTTACTTCGCCTTCGATTTTCTGCCGTACTTCGGAAACAAAACTTCCCAAGTCTCGCCCTCGGACATTGGACATGACGACAATCCTACGCTGTCCCTCTTCGCGATTGATCACTTCGGCCCCGCGTGTGACCTTGACTTGGGCCACGTCCCCAAGTCGTACGTGCTCACCACTCAGTGATCGCAAGAGAATGTTTCCTATCTCTCTTGGATCGGAGCGATAGCGGTCTGGCGTACGCAGTGCGACCGTGTACCGCTTCTGTCCGTCAATGATTTCGGAGATCACCGCGCCACTCGCCCCCGCCTCGACCGCTTCTTCAACATCCGTAACGTTGAGGCCATATCGGGCCAGGGCCGAGCGATCCACGGCCACCGACAATTCAGCAACGCCCGAGGTAATCTCCATCTGCTCGTCCGCAGCGCCGCGCACCTGAGAGAGCGATTTCAAGACCTGCCTTCCCAGCGCGTCCAAGGTCTTGAAATCGTCGCCAAATATCTTGATCGCCAGATCAGCTTTGACCCCGGAAACTGTCTCATCGAGCCGCATTGCCATAGGCTGGGTGAAGCTGTAGGTGATTCCAGGAATCTTTGCGAGTTCCTTGTCCATGGCCTCGATGAAAGCTTGCTTGGCGTGGAACCGCTTCCATTCCTTGATGGGCTTGGGCAACACGTAAGTGTCGCCTTCATTGATTCCCATCGCTTCGGTGGCAAAATCGGGCCGGCCGATCTTTATGATTACGTCCTGGATTTCCGGGAAACCACGCAGCACCTTTTCAATACGCTTGCTGATTTCAATAGAGTCGGTCAGAGAAACACCAGGCAACTTGCGCGTTTCAATCAGGATTGAGCCTTCATCCAATCTCGGCATGAATTCCGTGCCAATGAAGAACAGGGATACAACTGCTACTGCCAGGACCACGATGGCAAGCGCAACAGTTTGCTTTCGTCTCGCGAGTCCATACAGGAAGCCCCGTTCGTACGCTTCATTCAGGTGGGCCATCCAGCCGTGGGTGTCCCGCTCTTTTTGTCTTTCGGAGATGCCTTTGCGAAACGCATAAGACGCGAAGACTGGAATTGCGGTCAGAGCAAGCAGAAGAGATCCGAGCAATGCCCCACAAACGGTGATCGCCATGGGACGGAACATCCGACCTTCCAGTCCCTGTAAAAACAGAATTGGAAGA
>JAYTFR010000046.1:0-143815 GCA_043734125.1 Acidobacteriota bacterium
GCCACACCAAACACGTCCACCGTCTGCTGGCGTAAATCGCGGCTGATACTGGTAATCCCGTCGGATTGCTCAATAGAAAACTTAGTAAGCGGAACGTACGACCGGTCCAGTCCCACCAGAGTGATGTCGGTACCGTGCAGCGTTGTCACGAAAGGCAGCTTTCGTTTGGGCTGCACCATCTGTTTCGCCAGCAGCGCCGAAATCGAATGCGGAATGGCGTAATGAACATGCATCAGGTCGAGGTTGTAGTCCTCCGCCACCTCCGCCATCCGCGACGCCAATGCCAGGCAATAGGGCGGGTACTGAAACAGGGGGTAGTTGGAAACCTCTACCTCGTGATAATAGATGCGCGGCAGTCCCGTATCCAGCCGGATGGGGTTCGCATAGGTGATGAAATGAACGTCGTGGCCCCGGCTGGCCAGCTCCAGGCCCAGTTCCGTGGCAACAATGCCGCTGCCGCCATACGTGGGATAGCATGTGATCCCGATGCGCATCAGACCAACTCGCGCGGCGCCGTGGTAACCCGGATCTCGATAGTCTTTGACTTCAAATACGGGTGCCGCGCTTCCAGGCGGATAGTGCCGGTGGCTTCCTTTGTTCGAATCCACACCGCGCCTGCACCGCCTGCCAGTGAGAACGGGTTCTCGCCGATGATCTCGCCTGGCCCGTTGAGCGAAAGGGAAACTGCTCCGGTGGCGAACGGGCGGATGTTTCCATACTCGTCCGTCACTCGCAGCACCACGCGCGTGACGTCCCGGCCATCCCCAACCAGGTCCTGGTGATCGGGCTCCACTTTGAGATCGGCATCGACACCCGATCCCGAGAGCGTCACCGTCTTGGCTAGCTTGCCTTTGATGTAGCCTTCGATCTTGAGATCGCCCCACGGGTTCAGGGGCAGGTCATGAATGTCCACAATGAACGGTGGGTGCTTGAGATTGCCATAGTTCTTCCTGTCCGGATCCACTTCCCACTTCAGTCGTCCATTCAGGTAGATCTTGAGGTGATCGCAATTTGAGCAGATCGGTACCGGCCCAGTGCCCCCAGCTTCCGACTTGTCACCACTCGACCAGAAGAACGCCGGCTCCAGCACGATCTCTTCGCTGGGGTCGCACTGGGATTTGTAGACGTACGCGGCAGGCTTGGGTATGCGGAAAATGTCACTCACCCCGTGATAGCAAATCCGGTCGCCTGATCCAAAGTTGCCGTGCGTGTTGTAGTCGAAAGCGCACCAACCAATCCCCCCGGCGTAACGGTCGTCTCCAGCCAGTTGGTTATGCACCCGGGCATGCCGCAGCACATGCTCCGCGACACGGGTAACGTTGTCAAACCGCTTGGTTGAGAACATATGGCCACTGAACTCCGTGTTCAAGTACAGCGGATGGTTGGGCGTCTTGAGCGGGAAACCGAAGTCATTCATGGTGAAGACGTCTTCCAACGTCTCGGAATCGTAGAGATAGCGGATGCCGCCCGTCTGCCGTGCGTCGTCTAGTTGGTGCGCCAGTTCGTTGGTGCGCACGTAGAAGTCGTGGTTGTCCTGCGATTCATTGATCCGGACACCCCAGAGCACGATCGAGGGATGGTTCCAGTCCCGGCGAATCATCTCGCCCACGTTCCGGACGGCCACGTCCTGCCATTCCTTGTTGCCGATATACTGCCAGCCGGGAATTTCCTCCAGCACCAGAAGTCCGAAGTCATCGCAGGCGTCGAGAAAATGCCGCGACTGCGGGTAGTGCGACGTGCGCACGATGTTGCAATGCAGCTTGTTTCGCAAGACGTCGGCGTCGCGGCGTTGGACGCGCCCGGGCATTGCCTGCCCAACGAAAGGGAACGTCTGGTGGCGATCGAGGCCGCGCAGCTTGATGACCTTGCCGTTCAGCTCGAACCCGTGATCGGTGAAGCGGGCATCGCGGAATCCAAAGCGGCGGGTATCTTCGTCGAGGACCTGGGTTCCCTGCGTAAGGCGAACCCGAACCGTGTAGAGGTTGCGATGTTCGAGGCCCCACAGCTTTACGTTGCCGAGGTCGCGGAGAGACACCGTGTGCGAAGCTCCAGGCGCCGCGGATGCCATCGCTGCGGAAGGTTTGCCTTTGCGGGCCATAGGCGGGACACCAAACGAGGCTTTGCCTACCATCTGATCGCCGTCGAGCAATTCGACGTCGATATTCAGCGGCGCGGCCGTCACATTTTCGAGGAAGCACTCGACGTCAACCGCCGGATTCGCACTGAGCACGTCTTTTGTCCGGACAAAAACATTCTCGATGAAGGTTTGCGGAACAATGCGCAACCACACTTCACGGTAGATTCCGCCGAAGGTGAGATAGTCGATCTCATTCCCGAAGGGAGGAATATCAGAACGCTCAGAGGAATCCACATCGACGGCGAGAACGTTGTCGCCGTCCCAATCGACGCTCGCTGTAAGCTCGAACGAAAACGGCGTGTAGCCGCCTTTATATTCACCCAAGCGCTCGCCGTTGATCCAAACCGTCGAGGCGGTCATCACGCCTTCGAAGTCCACGAACACGCGTTTGCCGCGTGCGTCCTTCGGCAACTTGAAGTGGCGCCGGTACAGCGACACAAATTCGTAATCCGTGTCGTCAAAGCCGTGCCATGGCACGCTCTTGTTGGTATGCGGCACCACCACGCGCTGCAAGCCGGTGTCGTCGAACTGCCTGTCATGGCCTCCGGGAACAGACTTCGGGCTGTAGCGCCATCTACGGTTCATGGGGAGGACAGTTCTGCCCAGGGCACTGGCGCTGGTTTCGCCCAAAGCGTGCGGCGCGAGTCTGGCGCCGGCGATCAGCGTTCCAGTGGTGCGGATAAAATTGCGTCGATCCATAGTGGGCCTTTCAGCAGATCAGCAGGAGTAGAAACTGAACGGCACATTGTCGACGCCCAGCGCCGGAGTGTCAAGGAAACGGAGTGCGCAAGCTGGAGATGTGAGGCCGCCTTCCACCAGAAAAGACGATTCGTTCCTGGCGTTTTTGTGGCGGGGCTAGTGCGGTGCAGGAAGATTCAGAACTGCGGGATGGCTCTCTGCTTCTTGCGCCGATTTCGCACGGCAATTTTCATCCGCGGTCGGGATCGCGGCCTTGGGATCGTCTTTTTGCGGTTCCGCTTTTTGCGGTTCCACATTCGAACCGACTGCAACAAGCGGACAGTCCTTAGGCGAAGCCTCGACGCCGCCTTGGATGGACACAACCAGCGAACCTGGAGCAGGCGCCACTGAAGCAGGAACAGCCGCCGGCGTTGGATTCTTCGGAGCGCTGACTCGCGATGCCCGTACGCGCGGGCGCGGCGCCGTGGTGGAAGTCTGTTGCCCAAGCTTTCCGCCAACCTGCCCCGCCGCGTTACCCAGCGCACTTCCGAGTGTCTTCCCCAAGCTGCTCCCAGCGGAGGAGGACAGGCCATGCGATAAAGCTGCTTCGGCCGCCGCCTGCGCGAACACGGATCCGCTAAAGGACAACATCGCGGCAAGAATTGCGGTCGCAAGTCTGGTTTGAGTCATGGCGGCCTCCTGGATACAGCGACTCTAGTCTTAGGCCGGACCGCCGTCAATGTGCGACTTAGGGCAAAGGAGCGGAGCGCAACACAGCGGCAAAAACGTCGTGGTCCACGTTTCCTCCGGTTGCGATCACTCCCACGCGCTTCCCGCCTAGCACTTCGCTTTCCTGGAGAGCTGCGGCCAGAGACGCGGCTCCCGCGCCTTCAGCAACGTTGTGAGTGGCGATGAAGAACAGCTTCATGGCGGCACGGATTTCATCGTCCGTGACCCGCAGCACGCGCTCGACGTTCTTGCAAATGATTGCCACCGCTGCTTCATCCGGCGTCCGGCAAGCGATGCCGTCGGCGATGGCTGTGGTTGCCGCCGCGCTGACCGCTTTCCGCGCTTCGAACGACAGCGCATACGCGGGCGCCAGGTCCGCAACGACGCCAATGATCTTCGTCTTAAGTCCCATCCCGTTCCTCACCGCGCAAGCTGCGCAAATGCCAGAACCCATGCCGATCGGCACATAAACACAGTCCAGGTCGGGCACGTTTTCGAAGATTTCCAGCCAGTATGTAGCGACACCTTTCACAATATTCCGGTGGTACGCGGGAACAAAATGCAGCCCCAGCTGTTCGGCGAGGGATTCAGCATGTTCACGGGCGGCCTGATAGTCGTGGCCAAACTCAAGTACGTTCGCTCCCTGCGCCCTCATGGCTGCATTCTTCTCAGAACTATTTCCGAATGGAACAACAATCGTCACCGGGACTCGGAAACTGCGGCCGGCCAACGCGACGGATTGCCCGTGGTTTCCGCGTGTGGCCGCAATCAGACCCCGAACTTGAGTCGGTCCTTGGAAGAGTTCTGCTGCATACACCACTGCTGTCCGCGCTTTGAAAGCGCCGATGGGAGTGTGGTTCTCGTGCTTTACCCAGACTTCGGCGTTCAACGCCTGGTTCAATAGCGGCCACGAAATCTGCGGCGTGGCCTGCATTACGGAGTAGATGAGCTTCTGCGCTTCGCGAATCTCGACGAGCGAAGGGAGGGTGGATGCTTCCGCGTCAACCAGACTGCCTGCGGCCATAGTGCGTCCTTGCTCTATTCTTGCATCCAGGGCACGGAGTGCGAGAACTCACCAACGCTGGTGGACGCCGGGACGAATCTTTTCATTGTAGATTCGTTCCACCGCGACCATCACTTCAGGGCTGATCGGCGGCAGATCTGAAGCTCGACAATTCTCCGAGACCTGGTTGGGCCGCTTACCACCCGGAATCGCGCAACTGACGGCATCAAACATCAGAATCCACCGCAGGGCGAATTGCGTCATAGAGGTCCCCGGCGGCAGCAGGGCGCGGATTTCTTCAACGGCATCGAGACCTAACTGGTACTCGACGCCCGAAAAAGTTTCTCCCATATCGAACATCTCGCCATGACGGTTGAAACTTCGGTGGTCGTCGGCGGCAAACTGCGAATCACTACGCAACTTGCCGGTGAGCATTCCGCTGGCCAGCGGAACCCTTGCCAGGATTCCGACCTTCCGCTGCTTCGCGAGGGGAAAGAAGACTTCCGCCGGACGCTGGCGAAAACAATTGAAAATGATCTGCACGCTCTGCACATTGCGGAATTCGATGGCCTTTAACGCTTCTTCTACGCGCTCGACGCTAACGCCATAATAGCGAAGCTTGCCGGCACTCACCAGATCGTCGAGTATTCCGAATACTTCCGGATGGTAATAAAGGTCGGTGGCGGGGCAATGCAACTGCAGAAGGTCCAGAGCATCGGCTCCGAGGTTGCGGAGGCTGTCTTCGATCCATCGGGTCAGGTTCTCGCGGCTGTAGCCTTCGGTAGTCTGTTTCGGCAGCTTCCGTCCGGCTTTTGTGGCGACAATGATTTCGTCCTTGCGCTCTTTCTTCAGACGTGCGATCAGGCGTTCGCTGCGGCCATCGCCATACACGTCGGCGGTGTCAATAAAGTTGACCCCGGAATCCACCGCCGCGTGCAACGCAGCCATGGATTCGTCGTCGGACACCTGCCCCCAGAAACCTCCGATGGCCCATGCACCAAAACTGATTTCGGAAACGTTCCACCCGGTGCGGCCCAGCGCTCGATATTTCATTGCACTCTTCACTGAAAAATGGAATGCCTTCGCTTCTGATGATAAAAGAATCGCGCCGTGGTTGGAATCCGCTACGCGGCTGCAAACCGCAATCACGTCTATAGCGGTCGCCCGCAGACCGCATAACCGCGGTCTGACTGCGAAAGCTCAGCCTTCGGTGACTCCCGCCAAGGCACCTTTTTTCCGCCGGTTGGATTGCAGCACTTTCTTGCGAAGGCGCAAGGATTTGGGAGTGACCTCAACGAACTCGTCTTCGGCGATGAATTCGATCGCCTGCTCAAGATTCAACTGGCGGAACGGCACCAGGCGGATGGCCTCGTCAGCGGTTGACGCACGCATATTGGTGAGTTTCTTCTCGCGCACCGCGTTCACGTCGAGGTCATCATCTTTGGCGTTTTCCCCAATGACCATGCCTTCGTAAACCTCAGTGCCGGGGCCGACAAATAGTTCGCCGCGCTCCTGCAGGTTCCACAACGAATAGGCGGTGGAGACGCCGCCACGATCAGCGATCAGGGCGCCGGTCAGCCGATGCGGGATTTCGCCCTGCCATTCCATGTATCCGTCGAAGAGCGAATTCATCACAATCGTTCCGCGCGTGTCTGTGAGCAACTGGTTGCGCAGCCCAATGAGGCCACGACTCGGCACTCGAAACTCGATCCGCACACGGCCATAGCCGTGGTTGTGCATGTTCTTCATTTCGCTTTTGCGCGCGCCTAACTGTTCCATGACCACGCCGACAAACGCTTCTGGAATGTCCACGGTAAGGCGTTCTACCGGCTCCATGAGCTTGCCATCGACA
Source organism: Acidobacteriota bacterium (assembly GCA_043734125.1). Lineage (GTDB taxonomy): Bacteria > Acidobacteriota > Terriglobia > Terriglobales > Acidobacteriaceae > Gp1-AA145. Next base: position 6,400 of record JAYTFR010000046.1, read on the forward strand.
CGTTTGGTGACGATCTCCGGTTTGCCGACCATGAGTTCGTACCCTTCACGCCGCATCATTTCAAGCAGGATCGAAAGCTGGAGTTCGCCACGTCCCATCACGATGAATGAGTCGGTGGTGCCGCTGTCTTCAACGCGCAGTGAGACGTTGGTGAGCAACTCCTTTTGCAGCCGGTCGCGAAGATTTCGCGAAGTGACGAACTGGCCTTCCCTCCCCGCAAAGGGAGAGGTGTTCACCGTAAACTGCATCGCGATGGTTGGTTCGTCGATGGTAATGTGCTTTAGGGGCGCCGGGTTATCCACGCCGGTGATAGTCTCGCCGATGGTGATGCCTTCCACTCCGGCGACGGCGACAATGTCGCCCAGTGCGGTTTCGGTAATGTCCAGGCGTTTCAAGCCGGCAAAGGAAAACAGTTTTGTGATTTTCGTCTTCTGCAAAGTGCCATCGAGTTTGGCAATGAAAACTTCTTCGCCGGTGCGCATCGTCCCGTTGAAAACCCGGGCAATGGCCAGGCGGCCCAGGTAGTCGCTGTAATCGAGATTCGCCACCAGGATCTGCAGCGCTCCGGAGGCGTCGCCTTTCGGCGGCGGGGTGGTGTTTACGATGGCTTCGAACAACGGCTGCAGGTCAACCCCGCGACCCGATTGGTCCACAGATGCCGTGCCCGCCTTCGCGTTGGTGTACAACACGGGAAAGTCAATTTGGTCTTCTTTAGCATCAAGGTCAATGAACAGATCGTAGATTTCGTTCAGGACTTCCTGGGCGCGCGCATCGGCGCGGTCGATCTTGTTGATCACTACGATCGGCGGCAATCCGGCTTCGAGCGCCTTGCTCAGAACATAACGGGTCTGGGGCAATGGGCCTTCGCTGGCATCCACCAGCAGCATGACGCCGTCCACCATCTTGAGGGCACGTTCGACCTCGCCGCCGAAGTCGCTGTGGCCGGGGGTATCTACGATGTTGATTTTCACGCCCTTGTAAAACAGGGCGGTGTTCTTGGCGAGGATGGTGATTCCCCGCTCGCGCTCCAATTCATTGGAGTCCATGATTCGGTCAACGTGGGTTTCGTTGTCTCGGAAAGTACCGCTCTGCTGGAGCATGGCGTCAACCAGTGTGGTTTTGCCGTGGTCCACGTGGGCAATGATTGCGATGTTGCGAATGGGGGTTTCCAAAATTTTTCCTGATTGAAAGATGGCCTGTTACCAATGTACTATGCGGATTGGTTCGACGCGGGTATGAATCCCGAAAATCGAACGGTCCAGTGGAGTCAATCCTTGACCCGTCATAGACTTAGAAGGGCTCGGCAAAGCAGTCGTACCACAATTAATGTGCAGCATTTTGCACACCTCGGAAGATAAGCAGTGCAAATTACGGACTTAACCCCTTTGTTTTCAGCAATCGCAAAGGTCACCGACTTTGGTAATCGATCTGCTAAGTATAAGACTTAGTCGCGGTATAAAGATCGATGGGTTTTAGGGCAGCGGCGGCCGAAATAAAGCCCACAACAAGTTCCCCCGAGCAACTGAATTAATGGAGGAGTACCAAATCATGAAGAAACTAGTTTTGTTGGCGGTGTTGGCGTTGGCTCTGCCCACAGTGGCCCTCGCAGACACATTTGACTACGGAAACGTCGGCGGTTCCATGACCGGAACAGCCGCGACCGGTTATACCATCAATTCAACTCTCGTCTCGATTCAAGACGTCACGACAAACACCCTGACCACGGGCAATAACCTTGGGTCGGTTGTGTTCACCACTGGCGCAGTGAGCGGCGGGATCTTCACCGGCGGCGCGATCACCATCACTGCCACCGGCGGAGCAACGCTGTTTTCGGGCACGTTCACTAGCGGGACGGTCACCACGGTTGGCGGCGTGACGTTTATCACCGCCAACTTAGCCTGCACTGGCTGTGGCAGCGTGCAGATCATTAGCAGGGCAGGCGGACTGAGCGGCGACACCATCGTCACTCCCGAGCCTGGCACCCTTGGCCTTCTGGGCACCGGCCTGGTTGGTCTTGCTGGCATCGTTCGGCGTAAACTCCGCAGCTAACACTGCTGAGACCAGGCTACACGCCAACAGAACTAAGCCCTGCCTCTAAGGCAGGGCTTTTTCCATTCGGGACAAAATGGCAATTTGGCCTTTAGGTTGAGTAGTCAGCATTGATCCGAACGTATTCGGACGTAAGGTCGGTTGTCAGGAACTCGATAGACGATTTCCCCCGCCCCAGCCGAACTCGCACCAGGCATTCCGGCAAAGACAGGTGGGCGTGAGCTTTCTGCTCGTCGAACTTACGGGCAACCGATCCCTTGCAGACCAGCTGGTCGCCGATCATTAGGCTGATCCTCGCCGGGTCCAAGCGAATGCCACTACGTCCAGCTGCAGCCAGAATCCGCCCCCAGTTCGGGTCGGCCCCGGCCCACGCGGTTTTCACCAACAATGAATGGGCAATCGCCCGAGCAACCTGCAGAGCTTCGGCGCGGGTCTTCGCTTCCTCGACGTTCAACCGGATCACGTGCTGCACACCCTCGCCATCTTTCACGATCTGCTCGGCCAGCGAGCGGCAAACTTCACCCAGCGCGGTCCGAAATTCCCTCCGCACACTGCGGATGGGGACCCCGCTCTCTCCCGATGCCAGTAGAAGCACGGTGTCGTTGGTCGAGGTATCGCCATCGACTGAAATCAGGTTAAAACTCTCGTCGCAGGCTTCGCGCAATGCACTACGAAGCTCCACTGGACTCGCCGCTACATCGGTCAGGAGGTAAACCAGCATGGTCGCCAGCTGCGGATGGATCATCCCCGAACCTTTGGCAATTCCAGTGATCGCGGCGCTCCCCCCGCGCAGAGGAACGCTGGCCACCTTGGCGCAAGTATCAGTGGTGAGGATGGCGTCGGCCAAGCTTCGCAGATTTCCGACCGAGGCCTCGGCATTTGCGTACAGCCGCTGCAAATGCGAAACGATCTTCTGCGTCGGAAGCGGAACGCCGATGATTCCCGTTGACGAGGGAAATACTTCAGAAGCGCGGACTTTCAAAAGTCGGGCCATACGCGCGCACACTTCTTTGCAACTGCGAATGCCCGGCTTGCCGGTTGCGCAGTTAGCGTTACCAGAGTTAATCACGACCGCGCGCACGCGGCCGCGGCTGCGCACCAAGGACTCTCGGCCGACTTCGACCGGCGCGGCCACGATGCAATTCTTTGTGAACATCGCCGCCGCGGTCGTGCGGGCTCCGGTCAAGATCAAAGCCAGATCCGGCTTGCCGCTGGCTTTAATGCCGGCGGTTACGGCGGAGAATTGGAAGCCTTTGGGAAGAAAGATCGGGTCGGACGCGCTCATACTTGCAGCTTCACCAGCCAGTTTGCCGGCTCCGGCAGGATGGCAAATTTCGGAAGCTCGCCTTTCACCATCGCGACTTCGTCGCAGTTGTGATAACGCGGACAGACGCAGCAATCCTTGTTGATCTTGTCGGGCAGGTCTTCGCGCTGAGCGACGTCAAAGCCAAGCTTGGCGAAAAACTGCGGGGCGCGGGTGAACAGGCAAATGCAGCTGACCTGGTGTTTGTGGGCCTGCGACATCAGCGACTGCACCAGCAATTCCCCTCCACCGCGCTTCTGGAAACTGCGATCCACCGTGATCGAGCGGACCTCAGCTAGATGCGGCCCGTACAGATGCAGCGCGCCGCAGCCGATCACGTTGCCGGCTTCTTCAAGAACCATGAAGTCGCGGACGTTCTCGCAGATTTCAGCGAGCGAGCGCGGTAGGAGCGTGCCATCGGGCGAGTACGAGCAGATAAGATCGTAGATACGCTCGGCATCGGGCAACAAGGCTTCACGCGTGTGCATGGGCCTCCTCGTGGACCGAATTGAGTCTGCTGCGGGCCGCGGCTATGGCTTCTTTCACGCGGGCGGGCGCGGTTCCGCCGGGCACGTTGTGAATCGCGAGAACGTTTGTCAGGGTCACGAAGTCGTAGAAGTCTTCGGAGAAATGCGCATCCAGTTGCTGCAACTCTGCGAGCTTCAACCTCTGCAACTCGCATTCTTTATCAAGCGCCAGCCGCACGGCCTTGCCGACTAGTTCATGCGCGATGCGGAACGGAACGCCTTTGCTGACCAGATACGTCGCCGCCGCAAAAGCGTTCATGAAGCCGGTTTCGGCGGCCTGCTGCATGCGCGCAAAATTGAATTCCACCGTCTGCATCCAGCCCCTGACCAACGGAATTAATGAAATCACAGTTTCCGCCACGTGAAAGAGTGGCTCCTGAGTTTCCTGCATGTCCTTGTTGTAGGCGAGCGGCAGGCCCTTGGTGGAAATGAGCAACGAGGTCGCGCTGCCAATGATTCGTCCAGCTTTGCCGCGCGTCAACTCCAGCAGGTCGCCGTTCATTTTTTGCGGCATGGCGCTGCTGCCGGTGGAATACGCTTCCGGCGGATGAATGAAGCCGTACTCCTGCGTAGAGAACAGCAGCATCTCTTCCGCCCAGCGGCTCAGGTGAATCGAGAGCAGTGACAGCGCGTTCGCGAATTCGATTACGAAATCGCGGTCGCTGGTGGCATCGATGCTGTTGGCGGTGGGCGCGGTGAAACCGAGTTCCGTCGACATCAGTTCACGATCGAGCGGCAGCGTAGCCCCAGTGACCGCGCCTGAGCCTAGCGGACACACATTAAGCCGCTTGCGGCAGTCTTCAAGTCTGCTGAGATCGCGCATCAGCATTTCGGCGTAAGCTAGCAGCCAGTGCGCGACTAGCGCGGGCTCGGCGCGCTGCATGTGTGTGTAGGCCGGCATGGCCGCATCGCCGGCTTTTTCGGCGCGATCGATAAACGCGGACACCAGCTTCGTCAGTTCATCGCTGATTTCGTCACAAGCCGCGCGGGTATATAAACGCAGGTCGGTCGCGATCTGCTCATTACGGCTGCGGCCGCTGTGCAGTTTATAGCCGAGGTCGCCTACGATCGTCACCAGACTCTTCTCGACGAAGTGGTGGACATCTTCCGCTTCGTCGTCCTCGAGCAAGCTGGCGTCCTCGGAAACGCGTTCGCCAATCTGCTCCAGGCCGGCCAGCATGGTCTTGAGTTCCTCGAGCGAAAGAACTCCCGCCTTCGCCAGCGCACGAGCGTGGGCGGAACTTGCCTCCAATTCGCATTCAAGCAGGCGGCAATCGAAGTCCCATGAGCGCTGCCAGCTTTCGAATGCAGGATCAAGCGGCTGCCGGAACCGGCCCGACCACATCTTCACCGCGTCACCTCAGCTTCCTTCTCTGCCTTGGTTTGCGCGGTGTTTGCAGCCGACGCCGTTGCCTGTTGCTGCTTCAGCGCACGCGACCGCGATGGCAGGCCGAGAATTCGAATGAATCCCGCAGCATCCTTTTGGTCGTAGCTTTCGCCCATGGTGAACGAGGAAAGGTCGGTGCGGTAGAGCGAGTGCTCCGACTGACGGCCGGCGATCGAGACGTTTCCTTTATAGAGAGACAATGTGACCGTGCCCGCGACTTCTTGCTGCGTGCTTTCGACAAACGCGTCGAGCGCCTCGCGCAATGGTGTGAACCACAGCCCGTAATACACCAGTTCCGCATACTTCAGCGCGACATGCTGCTTGAAGTGCATGACGTCGCGCTCGCAGCACAGCGCTTCCAGCTCGCGATGCGCAGCAATCAGCAGCGTGCCGCCGGGCGTCTCATAGCAGCCGCGGGACTTGATGCCAACGAAGCGGTTCTCCACAATGTCCACTCGACCCACGCCATTGCGCCCGCCGATTTCATTCAGCAGTTCGACCAGCGCGACCGGGTCCATTCGCATGCCGTTTACGGCAACCGGCACCCCCTTCTCGAATTCGATGGCGACTTTCTCTTCGCGGTCCGGCGCCTCCTGCGGCGATTTGGAGATTTGCCACGTGCTGTCGAATGGAGCGTTGCCCGCGTCTTCCAATTCCCCGCCTTCGTGGCTGATGTGCCACAGGTTGCGGTCGCGGCTGTGAATCTTAGTGCGGCTGGCTTCCACCTTGATTCCGTGCGACTCCGCGTAGTCGAGGCAGTCCTCGCGGGACTTCAGGTCCCACTCGCGCCAGGGCGCAATCACTTTCAACTGCGGCGCCAGCGCCTGGTACGTCAGCTCAAACCGCACTTGGTCATTTCCCTTTCCCGTGCAACCATGAGCAACCGCGGTCGCTCCTTCGCGCAACGCGACTTCGACTTGGTACTTCGCAATCACCGGCCGCGCCATTGACGTCCCGAGCAGATACTTGTGCTCGTATACCGCGCCAGCCTTCAGCGCGGGAAACACGTAGCCAGTCAGGAACTCTTCGCGGAGGTCTTCCACCACGACTTTGCTGGCCCCCGTCTTGTAGGCCTTCTCGACCACGGCTTCAATGTCGTCACCCTGGCCAACATCAGCCACCATCGCGATCACATCGTAGGAGTAGTTTTCCTTTAGCCACGGAATGATGATTGACGTATCCAGGCCGCCGGAATAGGCGAGTACAACTTTTTCAGGCATGAGCGCTCCTCAAAGGCAGGTGGTTCTTGTTGCCTACCAGCATCATTAATATCGCTTTTTGTATGTGCATGCGGTTTTCGGCCTGATCAAAAACGACGGATTGTACCGAATCAATCACCGCATCTGTGACTTCCTCGTTGCGATGCGCGGGCAGGCAATGCATGAACACCGCATGGGGCGCCGCTCCCGCCATCAGTTCGTCGTTGACCTGGAATGGCGGGAAGATTCTAGTGCGTTCTTCGCTCTCGCGCTCATGGCCCATGCTGGTCCAGGCGTCGGTGTAGATCGCATCCACGGCCCGCACCGCCTTCTGCGGATCCGTCATCAGCTCAATCGACGCACCAGTCTTCTTCGCGATTTCTTGCGCATCGGCCAGAATCTGCCGGTTGGGTCCGTAGCCCTTCGGCGTACCCACGCGGATATTGGATCCGAGCAATGCAGCGCTCAGCAGCAAGGAGTGGAGAACATTGTTGCCGTCGCCGACATAGGCAAGAGTGATCTTTTTCAGATCGCCGAACTTTTCCTGCAAAGTAAAATAATCCGCTAACGCCTGGCACGGATGCTCAACTTCACTCAACGCATTGATCACCGGCACGCAGGCGTGTTCGGCTATTCCCTCTACGGTTTCGTGTGCGAACGTACGCAGCACGATTGCGCTGACCCAACGCTCGAGATTATGCGCGATGTCGCTCAGGCTCTCACGGGCGTCCAAGCGCTCTTGGCGCTGGTCGATGAACGACACCGAGCCGCCGAGTCCGCAGACGCCAGCTTCAAACGTGATGCGCGTGCGCAGGGACGGCTTCTCAAAAAACATAGCGATGTGCTTGCCGGCCAGCACCGTGCGGAAATCTTCCGGGCGCGTCTTCACCAGGCTGGTCAAATGAAACAGCGCCTCGACTTCCGCCGGCGAAAGGTCGCGCATCGACACCAGGTCGCGCCCTCCCGCTAAGCTCGGGATTACATGCTGGGGTGAGGCTTCAGCTTGATACGCTTGGCTGCGCAATTGGCTTGCTCCTTTCAACTACTCTCTCCGGCTCCCGTGTTTGCACCTTAAGCAGCAGCTGCCTTCCTTCGTGTGGCCCGCCCTTTGTCGTTCGCGTTCTTCGCAGCCGCCAGCGCACGATCAAGCGCGGTGATCACTTCGTTGACGTGTTTCTTCTCGACGATGTAGGGCGGCAGGAAGCGCAAGACCGTGTCGTGCGTGCGATTGATCAGAATTCCCCTCGCGAGCAGGTTCGCGACCACAGCCTTGGCGAGGTCAGCGGACTCCAGATCGATTGCCAGCATCATCCCGATGCCGCGCACGGCTTTTACGCTGGCATGCTTCGGCCGAAGTCCCTCGAGTTCATCGAGGAAATATCCGCCGAGCTTCGAAACGTGACCCTTTAACTTGTCGAGTTGCTTAAGGAATTCGATGGCCACCGCGCACGCCAACGGGCCGCCGCCAAACGTGGTTCCGTGCAATCCGGGCTGCATCCCGGTTGCGACGCGGTCGGTAGTAAGCAGGGCTCCCAGGGGAAGCCCCGCTGCCAGCGGCTTCGCAACCGTGACCATGTCGGGCTTGATTCCGTACTGCTGGTAGGCGAAATATTTTCCGGTACGTCCAAGCCCGCATTGAATCTCATCGAGCAGAAGCAGCGCGCCGGATTTCTCTGTCAACTCACGTGCCAACGCCAGAAATTCGTGACTGACGGGATTGATACCACCTTCCCCCTGGATAGTTTCGACGCACACGGCGCAGACGCTACCATCGAACTGGCGCTTCAAGTCGGCCACATCGTTGAAGCCGACAAAATCGACGCCCGGCACCAGGGGCATGAACGGATTGCGATACTTCGCCTGCCCGGTAGTTGAGAGCGCGCCAAAGGTGCGGCCGTGGAAGGAATTTTCCAGCGCCAGCATGCGCCACTTTGCCTTATGGCCGTTGTTGTTATTGGCGCGAGCGAAGGCGCGGGCCAGTTTCAGCGCGCCTTCCCAGGCCTCAGTCCCGCTGTTACAGAAAAACGCCCGGTCCATGCCGGACATTTTGGTCAGCCGCTTTGCCAGTTCCGACTGAAACGGGTGATAAAAAAGATTGGAGGTGTGAATCAACTTTCCCGCCTGATGCTTGATCACCTTCAGCACCGCGGGATGCGCGTGGCCTAGCGCATTCACGCCGATCCCGCTGACGAAATCGAGGTAGCGCTTCCCTTTCGAGTCCCAGAGGTAAACTCCGCGACCGTGGGTGAACAGTACCTTCTGCCGGTCGTAGGTGGGCAGCAGCAATTTCTTTTCCGCGTCCATGATGGAATTTAGGCTCACGCTCCAATGACCTCCGTGCCGTATTCGAGTTTCTGAAAATAGAACTGGGGCAGCACTTCCGCCTGCGCGGCCGGAAGAATGCGCACTCGCCCCACGCCGCGCTTCAGCGCATTGGTGCAGGCTTCAAGTTTCGGCAGCATCCCGCCACCAACGATTGCGTCCGCGATCAGACCAGGCACCTGCTTCGTAGTGAGCCATGGCATTACCGACCCGGCCGCGTCCCTTACGCCCGGCACATCGGTCAGGAAAATTAGCGTATCGGCGTGGCAAGCGATTGCGCACGCTGACGCCATCTGATCGGCATTCACGTTGTAGTACTCGCCGTCAGAGCCAAGCGCCAGCGACGACAGCACCGGAATCCCGCCTTCGTTCCAGATGGCCTCAAACCAGCGCGGTTCGACCGAGCAAATTTCTCCGACGAAACCGAGATCGTAACCTTTCGTCTCCTTCTTGCGCGCGCGGAACGTCATTCCATCTCCGCCGCAGAAGCCGACCGCCGGTAATCCCGCCTTGACGACGGCGGCAACAACTTTTTTGTTCACCATCCCGGCTAGCACCATCAGTGCGACGTCGCGGGTTTCGGCGTCAGTGATGCGCAGGCCGTCAATGAAGTCGCTCTGCTTGCCCAGCAACTTGAGCGTTCGGGTGAGGGCCGAGCCGCCGCCGTGGACCAAAGCGACCTTGTGGCCGTCGCGCGCCATCTCTACAACCGCGCGCGCGCACTTGTGCAACGTCGTCTCATCCTCTAGAGCCACTCCGCCGATTTTGACCACAATCTTCATAGCAGCCTTGCGTCTTTCATAAAAGCCCTTCTTCTTCCGGCCAGCCGTACATCAGGTTCATGTTCTGTACGGCTTGTCCGGCAGCGCCTTTAATCAGGTTGTCCTCGCAGGAAATGATCACAAGCCGGTGGCCATCGGGCGCCAGGCAGAAACCCAGGTCGCAGTAATTCGTGTTGAGCGAGAACTGGATCTCCGGCAGCTTCGGCGTCTGGAACACACGAACGAAACGCTTGCCCTTGTAAAACTCCCGATACAACGCTTCAATTTCCGCCGGCTGCATTTTTTGCTTCAGGTGGACATAAATGGTTGAAAGAATTCCTCGCGGAATGGGCAGCAGATGCGGCGTGAACGTAATTTCTTCCGTCGTAATGTGCAGTTGCTCGGCGATTTCGCCCAGGTGGCGATGCGTGAACACGCCGTACGCAGAAAGATTGTCGGCGATGGAAACAAAATGCGTGCGCGAGTTCGGCTCTTTGCCCGCGCCCGAGACGCCAGATTTCGAATCCGCGATGATTCCCTTCTCTTTGTCGATGACACCCGCCTTAAGCAGCGGCGCTAATCCGAGGATAACCGTAGTTGCATAGCAACCGGGATTTGCAACCAGCATCGCGCCTGGAATCTTGTCGCCGTTCAGCTCGGGGAGCCCGTAAACCGCTTGCTCGGTCAGTTCGGCCGCGGTCGCTGCGTCTTCATCTTCGAACTTGTAGATGGCGCGATGCTGCGCCTGCTTCAGCCGCCAGGCTCCGCTGAGATCGACTACGCGCATCCCTTGCGCAACGGCTTCGGGGACCAGCGCCCGCGAGACCTCGTGCGGCGTCGCCAGAAACAACAAATCGATCCCCTTCTGCTTCAACGACGGCCAAGAAAGCGGATCGATGGGATAGCTGCCGTTTCCCGAGAGCGCGGGAAAGATGTCGGCAAGATTTTGCTGCACACTGTGGGAATTCCAAACCTTCGAACCGAGCGAAGTGTGGGCAACCCCTTCTCCATTTGAATTCTCCGCCCTGCGCAACAGCACGGGCGTTTCAACGCGCGGATGACGGAGCAATAGGCGCGTCAATTCCATTCCGGAATAGCCGGTGACGCCGAGTACCGCGATTTTGAGTTTTGCCGGCATTTTAGGCGAGCATTCCCTGGATGCGCCCGGCAAGGCGGCCGGCAGAACGGGAATCAGTGCAGACAATCAGAATGGTATCGTCGCCGGCGATAGTTCCAACCGCTTCCGGCCAATTCTCGCCGTCGAGAGCGGCAGCAACCGGCTGCGCGCTGCCCACGCTGGTCTTGGTGACCAGCAGGTTATGCGCGGTGCGGACGCTGGTAACGAACTCGCGCACCAGCCGCGACACTGGCGGCAGAGCCGCGTCGGCATGGCCGTTTCCGTTGCCGTGACCATTGGCGGAAAGCGCGTAGCCCTCGGAAGTTTTTACCAACCCTAATTCGCGGATGTCACGCGAGAGCGTTGCCTGCCCGGCGTGGAGGCCCTTTCTGTGAAGCAGGCGCTGGAGTTCCTGCTGGCTGCGGACGGGCGCCGCGCCCAGCAGATCAAGAATCGCCTGATGCCGTGACAGTTTGCTCATTGGATGAATATTCACTCTAGTGAATACTTATCCATTTAGTTTACGGCATTTTGCCAGCCTGTCAAGGGGATATTGCAGGAAGAACGATTGTTTTCAGGGAGCTGGGTGACTAACATGTGAGATGTGCACGGTGTGCTAAACAGGAAGTGGCTGGTGCTTGCAGCCCGCCTTTCTAATCTTCCGCTTTACTCCCGAGGCATTGACGCCGGTTTGGAAAGGTCACTGCGAACCCGCGAAAGACATTCAGGCGCTCCGTTCCGAAATCCAGAACGGCCACTGCCGCTAGAGTTCCTGCCCGATAGACCACGCACCTGCTGAGATCGCCCAAGCCCGAAAACAAAAAACCCCCTGCTTCCGCAAAGGGCTGAATCATGAGGAACAACTCGAAATCTAATTCTCGCGTGGAGCCGGCGGCGGCGCAGACTTAGCTTCTACCTTGACGTCTTCCTCAATAAACCTAACCAGGCGATCAACCAGCCGGCGCTGGCCTCCGATCATGTGAAGGCCACTTTCATGCTGATGTTCGTCGAGGATGTGGTTCAGTTTGCTTGCCATCTCGCTCATCGAAAATTCCCCGCTTTGGAATCTGCCTGGGTCTCGCCGCTCTCTGAAAGTGCCACAGTCCTGAAAGCAAAACCCACCCTTGCTTTTCTTACCTTAATCCTTTTCTGGGTCGCCGGGCATTGGAAATTCTGATGGCCGCGATTGGGAAATCGAATGGGTCCCACGACCTCCCGTGAGCACCTGATTCCCATTACAGGCGACCTCGGTGATTTCCACTGCATTCTCATTTCCGTATCGCAATGAAACTGCTACAGTAAGCGTTTTGGAAGGCAGGGCGCCCGAATAGAGCACCGGGGTAGCGATGGCCTTCCGGCGGGGATGCAAGCGAATGCAGATTACCGTGGTTGGGTCGGGATACGTGGGGCTGGTCGCCGGGGCGTGCTTTGCCGACCTGGGTCACGAAGTCATTGTTGTGGACAACGATCAGCAGAAGCTGGCGGCGCTCAATCGCGGCGAAGTGCCCATTCACGAGAACTTTCTGCCGGAACTGCTGCACCGCCATCGCGGCACGCGTTTGCGATTTTCAGACGACCTGCAGACCGCAGTCCGGGCTAGCGCTGCGATTTTCATTGCGGTAGGCACGCCGCCCACCGAGCAGGGTGAAGCTGACCTCTCCTACGTGGAATCTGTGGCGCGCGCGATCGCCGCGGCGATCGACTCTTATAAGATTGTTGTCGAGAAGAGCACGGTCCCGGTTTATACCAGCGACTGGGTGCGCAAGATCATTCAGCGAAATGGGGCGGAGCACTGCGAGTTCGACGTTGCCTCCAACCCTGAATTCCTGCGCGAAGGCACGGCCGTCACCGACTTTCTTTATCCTGATCGCATCGTGATCGGGGCAGACACGGACCGCTGCGCAGCCGTGCTTGCCGAGATTTACGCTCCGCTGGTGGACGGGACTTATTACCAGCGGCCGGACGCAATTCCCTGCCCCGATCGCGCCCAGGTTCCCCCGCCGCTCATCACCACGAGCGCGAAGAGCGCGGAGCTCATCAAACATGCTTCAAACGCATTTCTCGCGATGAAGATTTCTTTCGTCAACGCTGTAGCCTCCATTTGCGAGAGCGTAGGGGCAAATGTTCAGCAGGTCTGCCAGGGGCTAGGCACCGACACGCGCATTGGATCGCGCTTCCTGAATCCGGGCATCGGCTACGGCGGCTCCTGCTTTCCCAAGGACCTGATGGCGTTTCGTTCGGTCGCGCGGGAGTGCGGTTACGATTTTCGCCTGCTCGATGAAGTGATTCGCATCAACGAAGATCAGCGCCAGCGCTTCATTCGCAAGGTCCGCAGCGCGCTGTGGACGCTGCGAGGAAAAAAGCTTGGCGTGCTGGGCCTGGCATTCAAAGGCGGAACTGATGACATTCGCGAATCCCCGGCCATTCTGCTGATCAAGTCGCTGCTGCAGGAAGGCTGTTCCATTCGCGCGTACGATCCGGCGGCGCACGAGCGCGCAAAAGAAGAGCTGGGATCAAGCATCGAACTCGCGGAAAGCTCTTACCACGCCGCGCAGGATGCCGACGCGCTGCTCATTCTGACCGAGTGGGAAGAATTTGCCTGTCTCGATCTGGATCGGTTGCGTTCGGCTCTGAAGTATCCGATCGTAATTGATGGCCGGAACCTGTACGATCCGGCAGCCATGGCGGCGGGAGGCTTCACCTACTATAGCGTGGGCCGTCCTACGCTCACTCCGGAGCCCGCAGTTCCGGAAAAGCCAGTTTCTCCTACGCCCAGAAAGATCGCGCGATGAAACCCCGCGCTTTGGTCACCGGAGGAGCCGGATTTCTGGGCTCGCATCTCTGCGATGCGTTGCTGTCGGAGGGCTACTCGGTCGTGGCCGTCGATAACCTGCTCACCGGGCGGATGTCGAACATCGAGCACCTGCGCCGCGAGGGCAGCTTTGAGTTTCTGCAGCTCGACATCAATCGGCCATTCGACGTCGGCGAAGTGGGCTATGTGTTTCACTTCGCTTCCCCAGCAAGCCCGGTCGATTACATGATCCACGGGATTGAGACACTGCAAGTCGGTTCGCTTGGAACCATGCACGCGTTGGATGTCGCGCACAAGCATCAGGCGAAGTATTTGGTATCGTCCACATCGGAATGCTACGGCGATCCTCTGGAGCATCCGCAAAAAGAAACCTACTGGGGCAACGTGAACTCGATTGGTCCCCGCTCGGTGTACGACGAGGCCAAACGGTTCACCGAGGCCCTGACCATGGCCTACCATCGGTACCACAAAGTGGATACGCGGATCGTCCGCATTTTTAATACATATGGTCCGCGGATGCAGTTGAACGATGGTCGCGTCATCCCGAACTTTATGAAACAGGCGTTGCGGGGCGAGGAACTCACAGTTTACGGCGACGGTTCACAGACGCGCAGCTTCTGTTATGTCAGCGACGAAATCGACGGCTTCCTGCGCCTGGCGAAGTCGGACGAGCACTTCCCAGTGAACATTGGAAACCCGAACGAGTTCACGATCCTCGAATGCGCGCGCCGGGTACTGGCCATCACAGGGTCTCAAAGCAAGATGCACTTCCACGATCTTCCCCAAGACGACCCCAGACAGCGCCGTCCCGACATCACCAAGGCCCGCACACTGCTCGGCTGGGAACCTAAAGTGCAACTCGATGAAGGGCTGCAAATGTCATTGGATTACTTTCGCCAAGCGGTCGCCAGCGAAGCTCCTACCCTGGGTTAGACAAACCCCGCTCCGAGACGTTGCCACGCCATTACTTCAGTCACTTGGAGTTTCCCCTTTCGTGCCGATATGTTCAAGGTGAGGTCTCTTTCAGTACGCAGGGAAGAGCTCTCGATCTCTCATGAAGGTGTCGTGATGGGCAAGAAACTCAGTGGAGTATTGATCGTCCTCGGCTGCCTGTTGATGGTGGGGGGCCTCGGGCTGCTCGCATCCGGGATGACCCAAAAGCATGACGAATCCATCGGTGGAAGCGGAATCATGGCCTTCGCTTTCGGCGCGCTGACTTGCGCATCAGGCGTGTATATGAAAGCGCGGGCGGAACAGGCAGCGCTTGCAGCAGTGAAGCCAGCACCCAAAACGCGGGGCGGTTGCGGCCTCTGCGGAACAGAGTCGCCGGCGGTCATGTGCCGAACCCACCAGTTGCACCTTTGTCCAAACTGCCTGCACAAGCATTACGACGCGCGGTCCTGTATTTACGTCCCCAGCTCTCGTCGCGGTCAAGCAAAAGCTGCCTGGGCTTAATCGACTCTTAAGCTGTTGCATCCAGAAAACGTTTATCATCGTTAGTCGTTCGCCGGAACTCGTTCGCCCTGAGCGGATTGCGGAGGCTTTTCGTGCAAACAATTCGTGCTCTGTTCTGGGACGTTGGCGGCGTGCTGCTCAACAATGCGTGGGACCACAGCGAACGCGATCTCGCGATCGAACGTTTTTCCCTGGATAAAGCCGAGTTCGAGGTGCGTCACAAGGATCTGGCAGCGAGCTTTGAGGAAGGCAGGGTCAGTCTGGACGAATATTTGGACCGTGTCGTCTTCTTTCAGCCTCGCGCATTTTCACGCGAAGACTTCAAGCAGTTTATCTTTTCGCTTTCTACTCCAAAACCCCAGAGCCTCGCACTGCTTCACTCGCTGGCGCCCAAGTACTTCATGGGCACAATCAACAACGAGTCGCGGGAACTGAACGAGTATCGAATCCAAAAGTTCGGACTTCAGGAACATTTCAAAGTGTTCGTCAGTTCATGCTACGTGGGGCTGCGCAAGCCAGACGAGCGAATCTATAAGCTGGCACTTGACCTAACGCAGCACGCGCCGCAAGAGTGTTGCTTCATTGACGATCGCCCCGGGAACATTGAAGGAGCAACCAAGGCAGGCTTTGCTACAGTGCTGATGAAGGATCCGCAGCAACTGCTGCGGGACTTACAGGCGCTGGGAGTGGAAGTGTAAGGAACTGCCGCGCCTTGACGTCGCGGGCATGAGCACAAAAATGCCAGCCTGCTTAGAGGGCTGCGAGCGAGTGCACATTGAAATCACCTCATCCTCCAATTCCATGTCATTCCGAGGAGCGCAAGCGACGAGGAACCTGCTGCTCGTCAGCGGCACCGGCAACGCATCGGAAAAGCAGGTTCCTCGTCGTTTCGCTTCGCTCCACTCCTCGGAATGACAGATCTAGAAGGCGTGGAGGTTATTTCATTTCTCCGCCAGATGTCGTTGAAGTCGCGCGGAGGTTATTTCATTTCTCGCCAGATGTCGTTGAAGTCGTAAAAGCCTCCCCATTTGATGTCATTCCGAGGAGCGCAAGCGACGAGGAACCTGCTGTTCGTCAGCGGCACCGGGAACGCATCGGAAAAGCAGGTTCCTCGTCGTTTCGCTTCGCTCCACTCCTCGGAATGACAGAGTTAGAAGCGGTGGAGGTTATTTCATTTCCCGCCAGATGTCTTTGAAGTCGTAAAAGCCCTTTTTCCCTTGCAGCCACTCGGCGGCGCGAACCGCACCTTCGGCGAAACCGTGCCGCGACTTGGCGTCGTGGCACAGGTAAATGGTGTCGGCAGGAGATTCGAGCACCAGCTCGTGCATACCGACGACCTCGCCTTCACGAAATGACGTGACTTCCACTTCCCTGCCCGATGACTCCTGCACAATCTTCTGCATGGTTGCCGCGGTGCCCGAGGGGGCGTCCACCTTGTGGACGTGGTGCCGCTCGTAAATGTGCACGGCATAGTCGTGCGCTAGCGCGGGGGCGGCCGACTTTACCAGATCGAAAAATAGGTTCACGCCAATCGAGAAGTTCGATCCAAAGACGAACCCCGTGCCTCGCGTTTCGACCTCCGACCGTATCTGCGGAATCTCGCCGTACCAACCGGTAGTTCCCACGACCATGCTCTTGCCCGCAGCAATGCACGCCCGAATGTTGTCAAGCACACAGTGTGGAGTGGTGAAATCGACGACCACGTCGATGCTCGCGAGGCGTTCTTTCGTCAATCCCGAGGCAGAAGCATTTTCCGCTTCGTAGAGGACATCCACGGCGTGCCCGCGTTCCCGGGCAACTTCGGCGACCAGCGAACCCGTCTTTCCAACTCCGAGGAGAAGTAGTTTCATGCTGCGATTAGTGTATCGGGATTCTTAAATGCCGTGTTCACTCGACGCGCGTGGCCGCCCCCGATGTCATGCCGAAGCATTTCCGGGCTCAGGAATCTGGTTCCCCTAAAGGTGAGAGCAAAGCAGGTTCCTCGACTCGAGGATTGCTCGCAAGCGGGCAATCCTGCTTCGCTCGGAATGAGATCGGTTAAGGACCTTACGCGAAAACTTCGGGATCCAGTTCCGCAAAGAAACGCCTATGCAGTCGCTGGATCACGCTGGGCACCAGCTCCTCATCGATCACAAACGTCAAATTGATTTCCGACGCACCCTGGGAGATCATTCGGATTTTTACGTCGGACAATTCGCCGAACACGTGCGCCGCGATGCCGGGAATTTCGCGCAAGCCTTCGCCCACCAGGCACACGATGGCCTTGCGGCCCTCATATTTCACGTCGGCAAGTTTGGCAAGATCCGCTGCCAGCGCGGGAATCGACTCATTCGAATCCACCGTAAGCGACACGCTCACCTCAGAAGTGGACACTACGTCCACAGGAATGCGGTGGCGATCGAACGCCTCAAAGATGGCCTTCAGAAATCCGTGGGCGAGCAGCATACGGGGCGCGGCAACATCCACGATTGTGATTCGTTTCTTCGCCGCGATTGCCTTGAAGAAATTCTTGCAATGCGGCGCACGCGCCGTGATGCGCGTGCCTTCGCAGGCGGGATTCATCGAGTTCAGAATGTAAACCGGGATGTTCTTCCGCACGGCCGGGAGCACGGTTGCGGGGTGCAGGACTTTGGCGCCGAAATAAGCAAGCTCGGCAGCTTCGTCGAAGCTGATCACTTTGATCCGTCGCGCATCGGCGCAGATATTGGGATCGGTAGTCATCATGCCATCGACATCGGTCCAGATTTCGATGCGCTCCGCGCCCAACCCGGCGCCTACAATCGCCGCCGAGAAATCCGAGCCGCCCCGGCCAATGGTCGTGGTAACGCCATTACGCGTCGCGCCGACGAAGCCGCCCAGCACCGGAATACGTCCCGCGTCAATGAGTGGCGTGACGATCGCCCTAAGTCGGGCGTCGGTCTCCTCGAACAACGGAACGGCCCGCATAAAGGTTTCGTCGGTGACGATGCAATCACGGGAATCAACCAGCGACGAGGGGATGCCGTGCGCCAAAAGCGCGGCCGCCACCAGTTTGCTCGATAGCATCTCGCCAAACGACGCTACGTGATCGGTAGTGCGCGGCGTGAGTTCGCCGACGGCGGCGATGCCACGAATCAACTCTTCCAGATCCTCGAACTGTGTGCCCAGGTCGCTGTGGAATTGCGTGAAGAGAGCGGTGCCAAGAAGCTCGCCGGCGGTGTTGTAGTGGCGTTCGCGCAGTTCGCGGGCCAGCGTGAGAGCGGTGGTTCGATCCCCGGAGCCGGCCGCGCGAGCCATCTGCAGCAGTTGGTCGGTCACGCGTGCCATCGCGCTGACCACCACCACGGGACGCTGCGGCAAACGTCCGCGCACAATTTCCGCGACACGGACGATGGCGTCCGAATCGCCTACCGACGTACCGCCGAATTTCATGACCACGCAGCTAATAGGCATCGCGCTTACACGCTCGGAACTCAAGATTGTAGATGTCTGCCGTAATCGAAGGATAGTCCAAGAAAAATCCCCACCCTCCGCGAGAAGAGTGGGGATATGGGGGTTGTATCTCGGCTAACTGATGTATCCCTCTTCTTTCAGCAGTTCTGCATTCAGCAGGGCGGCGCCTGCGGCTCCACGAATCGTGTTGTGCGAGAGCACGGTGAACTTCCAGTCGAGCACGCCACAAGGACGCAGCCTGCCGACCGTCGTCGTCATGCCATGGCCGAACTCCACGTCGAAACGCGGCTGCGGACGGTCGTTCGCGGTCACGTAGCGCACCGGAACTTCCGGCGCGGTAGGAAACTTCTTCTCCTGGGGAATGCTGCGGAATGAAGACCATGCTTCCACAATCGCCTCGGCACTGGCCTTTTTCTTCAGCTTGATTGAAATCGATTCCGTATGACCGTCTTCCACCGCAACGCGGTTGCACTGCGCGCTCATCTTGAACGGCGCCGGGATAATTCCGGAACCGTTCAGCGTGCCCAGCAGCTTTTGCGTCTCCTCTTCCATCTTCTGTTCTTCATTAGAAATGTAGGGGATCACGTTGCCCAAAATGTCGAGGGATGCTACGCCCGGATATCCTGCGCCGCTGACCGCTTGCATGGTCACCGCCATTACGGTTTCCAGTTCGAAGCGCTCGTGCAGAGGCTTGAGAGCAAGCACCAGTCCGATCGCGGAGCAGTTGGGATTGGTTACGACGAAGCCGCCATTCTTGCGCCTCCACGCCTGGCACTCGATCAGCTTCATGTGGTCGGGATTAACCTCGGGAATCACCAGTGGGACGTCCTTCGACATGCGCAGGGCGCTCGAGTTGGTAATCACCGCATGGCCAGCTTCGGCGAAACGCGGCTCGAGTTCCGCGGCGATGCCGGAGTCGAGCGCGGCAAAAATGACTTTGGGAGCGCCATCCGGCTTGGCGGGCGAGACAGTCATCCCGCCTATGTTGGCAGGAACTGCAGTCTTCAGGCGCCAGCGGGCCGCTTCAGCGTAGGGGCGGCCTTCGGAACGGTCCGACGCCGCAAGCCACGTCACTTCAAACCACGGATGATGCTCCAGCATCTGGATAAACCGCTGTCCGACGATGCCAGTGGCGCCGAGAATACCGACTGGAATTTTGTTTGCCATATGTTATGTAAAAGTAACTAGATTTTACAACAGTGGAGGGTCACTTCTGCGGTGTGCCTTCGGTCAGGAAAGAATACTCATTCAATGGGCCGAAGCGCTTCTTTTCCGCGTACATGCGCCAGCGTCGCCACACGATCCGCAGGCTGGCCATCACGGGGATGGACAGATATACCCCGAGCACGCCGGCAATCTCGCCTCCGGCCAGCACGCCGAAAATCGCCGCCAGCGGATGGAGTTCCAAAGTCTTTCCCAGCACTCGAGGCGAAACCACGTAGTCCTGAATCAGTCGCAGCGCAATCAGGAACAGCACAAGTGCCACCCAGTGCGGATATCCAGTCAGCAGCGCGACGCCAACGATAAGAACCGATGCCACCAAGGGGCCGACGACGGGAATGAATTCCAGAATTCCGCCGGCCGTACCCAGCATGAGCGCGTAGGGCATGTGCATGATCAGCCCGAGAACGGTCGCGTACGCAATCCAGGAAAGCGCGGCCAGCGTTAACTGCGCCCGGATGAACTGGGCCAGCATGACGTTCATGTCGGTGATGACGCCCTGCAGAAACTCCCGTTGCGCTTTGCTGTGAACGAAGGAGAGTGCAACCTGACTGAAGGCTTGTCCGTCCTTGAGGAAAAACGCGGCAAGAATAGGGATTAGAAGCAACAGCCATGAATCCTGAACGGACCCCGCGATCCTTATGCCCGCCCGCTGCCCCAGCTTTAGCAAATCTCCTGAATGCGCTTTAAGAAAAGTCTCCAGCTGGTCCCGGGTGTTCTTGCTCAAACCATGCTCGGTGCCAACGTCCTGAACGATCTGGCCGCTGTTCACCCGCTCCAAAAGCGACGGGAGCGACTCAGTGAGCTTCTGCGCTTCGTGGCCGATGCGCGGACCGACAAAAAAGAACAGCGTGCCCAGCCCAATCACAATGAGCAAGTAAATTACTGCGATGGCAATTCCCCGCCGCCGGGTCCAGCGTTGCAGGTTCGATACTGCGGGGTCAACCAGATACGCGAAAAACACCGCGAACAGGAAGGCAATCAGGGTTTGCCGCGCCGCGTAGAGGAAGGCCAGCCCTACCGCAAACACCATCACGGTGAAAATGACGCGGGTCGCTCGTGAGTCGATAAGGGAGGTCATGGCGTTGCGGGATCACGCATAGTGGTGCTAATCCCGAACAACCTCCATGCCACCGTCGCTTAACAGTCGCACCAGCTTTAATTGATCGTCGAACCAGAGCGACCAGTCGCCGGCCTCCGAGGTCATCAGGAACCGGCTTAGTTCGCGTTCCTTGCCGTGCAAGTTCACTTTGTCGCGTCCGGCGTATTCAATGCCGACCGACATGGAATTTCGCGCGTGCGGGTTCAATGACCCGAACTGAACTTTTTGATGCATCGGGCAGCTCGGTGCGCTGTTGTTGACTTTGCACGCCGAAGCCAGATACCTCCAGGCCAGCACCTCTCTCTGCACAAAAAAATAATCGTCCAGGATGGCGGTGGACGCCGAAAGCAGAAAATTCTGGTCGTGCACCTTGTTATCCGAGCCGTTGGTGAAGTGCTCGATCAGAAACGCCTCGTCGGGGACCACCGTCGCCGTGATCTTCTCCGGTGACGTTTCCTTCCATTCGTATTTCCGCAGTTCCGCCGACGGGGCCAGTTGCAACTCGGAGCTTTGCTCGGCGACCTGCTCGCCTTGTGCCGACTTGAATTGTGAGGCAATCACGCTGCCCGTGGCGCTCTGCTCGACCGTGAAAGTTTCCGTAGCAACCCGGGCGCCGGAATTAAAAACTCCGAAAGTTCCGGAATCCACAACGTGACTACCGGACGGCTTCGGCTTGTCCTTGTCTTTCGCGCTGGAAGTGGGGCATACCACCGCGCAGCACCCAACCATCAACAGGAGCTTCGCAAATGAATGACCCGCACAGTTTCTCACTCAGTACTCCTTGATCGCGGCTGCAGTCCAAACTTCGTAATGATCTCTTCGGCCACGGTCCGAATCTCCTTATTACTTGTTATCACATGGAGATCGGCCTGGCGATATGACGAAAGCCGCTGTTCGTAGAGCTCCGCGAACTGCTGCGCGTCCCGCCGCATCGGACGGATGACCTCCGGCTGTTCGCATCGGCGAAACAGTTCTTCGGAAGGTGCGTCGAGCCAGACCGCCGGAACATCCCTGTCCCGAAGAATCTGGCGAACACTTTTGCTGATGAAGGCTCCCCCACCGAGCGCAAGGACGAGAAGTCTCGAGTCCGCGGCCAGGGCCTCCTGCAGCGCTTCCAATTCGAGTTTCCGGAACCGCGACTCGCCTTCCTGTTCGAAGATCTGTGCAACGCTTCGACCTTCCCGTTTTTCAATCACGGCATCCAGATCGGCAAACCGCCATCCCAGGCGTTCGGCTAGCGCAGTGCCGACCGTCGTCTTGCCCGCACCCATGTAACCGACCAGGGCAACCGTGGAAATACCGGCCGACTTGCGCTCGAGACGCGGCAGCACGGTCTCATCTGTCATGTGCGGCAATTGCAGTCCGAGAGAAAGCCAAGTTGCTTACTGGCGTTTCTTGAGGTGGATTCTACCACTGAAGGAGAACAGCTTTACCGAGGAGGCGGCCTTGTTTAGAGTACCGTGGAAGGCACTCCCAATGGTCGAAGTAAACGGCGAATGCCTTGGTTCCAGAGAAAAATCGCTCTCTACGCGGCCTTGCGTCGAGCGGGCCGTTACATCGATGGAAGCGTAAGCCGGTGCCGTAGCTTCGATGTCGCCGGTATGGCTAGTGAAGTCGTACTCACCCTCGTCGGCGAAGTCGCCTGCATACTCAATCTTGCCGGTGTTGGAGTTGACCGACACTGTCGGCCCCGAAACGGAACTCAAAGAGACATCGCCCGCCATCGACGTCACTTCCACGCTGCCATTGCGCACGTCGCTGATAGCGACCGGGCCATTTAGCGTCTTCACGTGCAAATGACCTGTGCCGAAGTCAACCACTTCCATGGCGCCTGTGCTGCTTTCCATGGATAAATCGCCGCGCAGTTTTTCCGCATGGAGACGACCGCTCTCGGAATGAAGACTTACGCTCGCTTCCGCTGGAACCCATACTTCGTATTCGACAATTCCCGTAGACGGATTCGCGCCCTGTAGCAGATGGGATACGATATCGATCCGGCTTCGGCTTTGGCTCTGGTCGATCTCCACCTTGTCGGAGTGCAAGACCGCCTTCACCACAACCTCATGCGCGGCCCCAGTCTTAAGGGTCACCGGTCCGTAGGGATTATTGATGGAAATCATCGGCCGCTTGCCGACCTTGAAATGCAGGTCTTTGTGAACGTCGCCGGCGCCAAACGCAACTCCCGCCAGCATCAGCACAGTCAAGACCCTTGCGGCGTATTTCGCGGTGCTCATGGTTTCCCCCGATTACTGGTCGTTCCGGTCCACGGCCAATTCATAAAGCATTTGCTTCTGCTGGTAAGCGTTGATTAGCATCTGCTGGGTGTAAGCGTCATTCGGATCCTGCTTGAGCGATTGCTCCGCATCCTCAATGAAAGCGTTGGCTTGGTCCAGGTCGGCGCGATAGCTCGCTAACTGCGCCGGAGGACGCTCCGCCACGCTGTTCAGCCACAGCTCGTCTTCTCGGGAAACGGACCGCTTGGCGGTGACCGCGACATTCTGGACGGTTACAGGCGCGGGCTGCACTTGTTTTACAATTGCATTCTTTTCACCCACGCCGAGTGGGTGATTGAGCTTTACAACCGCGACGATAGCAAGCGCCGCGGCGACTGGGATAAGCCACGCCATACGCCATCGGCGGAAGATATTTTCCCGGACTTTGATTTGGTAGGGGACCAGTTCAGGGCCGCGGATTAACCCTTCGCTTCGCAGCCGCGCTTCCAGGCTGGCCCAGACCGCAGGACTCGGTTCCTCAGAACCCGCCAGCAGCGCTGCTTCCAACGCAATGGCGTTAAAATCCGACAAAAGCCCGGCACACGTGGGACACGAGCTAAGATGGGCCTGCTGATCCAGGGTCGCGCTGCCTTCCACGCATTCCGGCAGATCGCGCTCAAACTCAACGCAATTCATACAACCTCTCTCCCCAATATTGCCTCTGGCTCCTCATCTTTTCTTGGCCTTTTCGGCTCTATCCACCCGGAGGAGCTCACGTAATTTCAAACGAGCTTTGTGCAGCTGCGACTTACTGTTTCCGATCGAGCAACCGATCATCTCGGCGATTTCGTTGTGTTCGTACCCTTCGACGTCGTGCAGTACAAAGATGGTACGATAACCCGGCGGTAGCTCGTCAACCGCTCTCTGCAACCGCAACCGGTCGATTGAGCCCGCCAGCCGCTGATCCGGGGCCCCAGGCTCCTTCCGTATAGTTCCATCTTCGTCGCCCTCCATCGTGTCGTCGATGGGGACGATGGGCAGGCTTTTCTTCCTGAGTTGCATCAGGACGACATTGACCGACATCCGATGCAACCAGGTGGAAAAAGCCGACTCGCCGCGGAACGTCCCGATCTTCCGGAACAACTGCAGGAAGGCTTCCTGGGTCAGGTCTTCCGCCGAGGCCGTATTGCCGGTCATTCGCAGACAAAGCGAATACACCCGCCGCCTGTGCAGGTCATAAAGGACTTTAAAAGCCGCTCCGTCCCCCAGCTTGGCCTGCTCAATCGCCTCGGCTTCAGTTAGCTTATTAACCTGTAGTTTTCGCGCGTCGGTCAAGTTCCCTTTTCCGGCCGCATTCAGTGGGATGCGGCGTAAACCTCATTCGTTGTACTGCTTGCGTGGCTTTAAAGTTACCTGAAGTTACCTTGGTCGGCGACCCGAAGTTAACTGAAAGGCCTTCCGCGACGCTCCCCTGCAACCGGCCCCCTCTTCTACTGTACCCCGGCCATCAGACGCTTGGTGGGCTTCACTAGGATGGCTAAAACGATCGCGCCAGCCACTGCCGCACCGCTGCCGATGCCAAAAAGAACCGGAAGCGGCACTACTTCATACAAAGAACCGGCCTTGCCGGCAAGCCAGTTTCCCGTCCCAACCGAAAGGAACCAGACTCCCATCACGAAACCTCCCAAGCGGGCAGGGGCCAGCTTAGTCATGGCGCTGAGTCCTACGGGGCTCAGGCACATTTCTCCCACCACGGTAAGCAGATAGCAGGCGTTCAGCCAATTCGGAGAAACGTGGGTCCGCAAGGACGGCGGGATCATGATCAAAAAGCTTAGGCCCACGAACAGCAGAGCCAAAGAAAATTTCGCTGGACTGGAAGGCTCGCGATTGCCCAGCCTGACCCAAAGCCAGGCGTAGAGGGGAGCCAGCAGGATTACGAAGACCGCCTGCACTGATTGATACCAGCTTGCCGGAAACTCATAACCCAGCACCACGCGATTCGTATTGCGCTCGGCAAACAGATTCAGAGTGGATCCGGCCTGTTCATAAACCCCCCAAAAGATTACCGATGCGATAAACAGCACCAGTATGGCTGCGGCGCGCTTGCGCTCGACTGCAGTCCATCCCTTGCCAAAGATCATCCAGGTAAACACCGCTGCGGCGAGAGCAATCAGTACCCAACCGAGTCCATTGGAGATCTCTTCGGGCGTAATAACTATCACTCCCCTGGAGGCAAGGACGGCCAGTGTGGCGATTACCAGAAGAAGCCCCGCCACGGCCATGGAACCCGCCCGCTTCTGCCTTCGGTCACGGTCAAGGTCGCCGGTGCTGACAGGATGCAATCCTGCCTGCCCGAGATACCTGCTGCTTAACATGTACTGAATCAAGCCAACGACCATCCCAACGGCCGAGGCGATGAACCCCAGTCTCCAGTTCACTCTCTCTCCGACCCACCCGCAGATGAGAGGAGAGACGAGCGCGCCGACATTAATGCCCATGTAAAAAATCGAGAACCCGGCATCACGACGCCGGTCTTCCGGCGAGTATAGCTGGCCAACAATGGTGCTGACGTTGGGTTTCAGCAATCCAGTCCCCAGCATCAGCAAGGCGAGTCCGGAATAAAAAGTGGCGAGATTGGGCGAAGCCAGGAACAGGTTTCCGGCGGAGATGAGGATTCCTCCGTACAAAACCGCACGGCGTTGGCCAATGATCCGGTCGGCAACCCACCCGCCGGGCAATGCCAGTAGATAGACCATCGCGGTGTAGAAACCGTAGATGGCCCCCGACTTCATCACGGAAAACCCGAGGCCGCCGTGCTCGGTGGCCGCGGTCATGTAAAGGATCAGCAGGGCACGGGTGCCGTAATAGCTATAGCGTTCCCACATCTCGGTAAAGAAGAGAGTCGCGAGCCCCCGAGGATGCCCGAAAAAACGGGTATCGTAACTCTGCAGTGCGCCGTTTACCGTTGCATCTGGCATCTCATCAGCCCCTTTGCGTCCCCGTGGAAGATACCAGAGACGCGCCCGTTTCGCACCTATATTGGGTCGGCGCCGGTCGCTCCGGCTTACGGAATACGGATAACCCGACGATTTGGACTGCAAGATTTTGCCGCTCCTCCCCGAAAACCTTGGTTACGTTTGGCATGCACCAACGGAATCTTTGACCCGTAGCGGGAGCTTGGGAAAATAGCAGCATCTGGCCGATTTCTTCCGGCCTAACAGGGGTTGAAAATATGCGAATTCACTTTGTCTTTGTGTCGGCATTGGCGCTGGTCGCATGCGCCGCGCAGGCCAAAGAACCTAAGCACTACCAGAGCGGCAAGCTTTTGCGGATGGATTCAGTGACCTGCGGCATGGACCAGAAGAATGGGAAAAGCATCACCGGCGAATTGATCGGCACCGACTCGGCGCACACTAAGACGAGAGAACTGTTGTGCCAGGAGTACGTCCTCGAATCGCCGAAGGTGACTTACCACATTCGTCCCAGGGACGAAAAGCATCCCGCACTTCTCTCCATTGGCGAGAGGGCGCAATTCCGTCTCGAAAAGGACAAGATGCTTTTGCGAGTGGAAGACGGGGACGACAAAGACCGCGAGTACATCGTTGTGTCGATGACGCCGACTACGTTGTCTGAAAACGAAACGGCGTCGAGCGCCAGTAACCGATAAACCTCAAAACGCCCACTCACTTTCCTATGCGGCGCAGGGAGGGATCCACCGCCCCTGCGCTGTTTTCTTTTGCGAATCGCCGAGCCTTCGGCCGCAGACCAGTAGACTCAGCCCTCTAATCCTCTGTCCTCTTAGCTGTTTGCAGAACCTACCTAGCTAACACGAACCCACAAGCCTCCCTGCTAAGGTGATCAAAAGGCGTCTCAAGATCAGATTGAGACAAGTGGAGGCTACTCGTATGTCGCGTTTTGTCCGCTCGGATTCCGTCGTATCGCGAGTCATCGCCAACGAAACCCTGATCGTCCCAGTGCGGCGCGGCGTCGGCGACCTCGCTTCCATATACAGCCTGAATCCGGTCGCCAGCACCATCTGGGAAGCACTCGCTCAACCGCGCAGCAAAGAAGAAATCGTCCGGGTCATTGAAGAAATGTTCGACGTCAATTGTGGAGCGGTGTCCGCAGACGTGGATATCTTCCTGGCCGAGATGACCACAGCCGGACTGGTTAACGCAGCGGAAGTAGAGGTCGCAGCATGACGTTGGCAAGTACTTCGTACGGCGAATTCAGCGCCGAAGTGCACAACCGCCTCGCTGACCAGCGCACCCCGATGGAAGTCTCGCTCGAAGTCACGCGGCGCTGCCCGCTCGAATGCCAACATTGCTACAACAACCTGCCAATGGGCGATCTGGCCGCCCGCAAACGTGAATTGAGCAAAGAAGAATACGTTCACGTGCTAGATGAATTGGCGGAATTGGGCGTCCTCTGGCTGCTCTTCACCGGCGGCGAGATTTTTGCACGCAAAGACTTTCTTGAGATTTATACCTACGCAAAGCAGAAGGGCTTCCTGATCACGCTGTTCACCAACGGCACCCTCATTAACGAGAAAATTGCGGACTACCTGCACGAGTATCCGCCCTTCGCCATCGAGATTACGTTGTACGGCCGGACCCGAGAAACCTACGAGGCGCTCACCGATATGCCCGGCAGCTACGATCGCTGCATAAGAGGAATTCGCTTGCTGATGGAGCGCGGCCTCCCACTGAAGCTGAAGACAGTGGGGACGAGCATCAATAAGCACGAAGTTATCTCGATGAAGCAGTTTGCAGAAGAGGAAATTGGGGTCGAGTTCAAGTTCGACTCTCTGATTAATCCACGGATTGACTGTTCTCGAGCACCGTTGGGCGTTCGGCTTTCTCCGGAGGAGGTTGTCTCCCTGGATCTGCATTGGCCTGGCATCGCCGCAGAGCACCGTAAGAATTTGGAACAAGGCCTCCTTTCCACTCCCAGCAGCGTGAGTACCGTCTATTCTTGCGGCGGAGGAGTTAAGGCCTTTGCTATCGATCCTTACGGACATATGAGCATTTGCGTGATTTCGCATCAGGACACTTATGACATTCGTACCGGCAGCGTGCACGAAGGATGGGAGCACTTTCTACTGGACGTGCGGCGGCGCAAACGCAAGCAGATTTCAAAATGCACTGACTGCCAGATCAAGTCAGTGTGCGGCATGTGCCCGGCGAACGGAGAGTTAGAGAACGGCGATGCGGAGTCTCCGGTTGAGTTTTTGTGCGAAGTCGCACACCTACGGGCGATGGCCTTGGGGTTTGAAATTCCGGAGCACGGCGATTGTGAGTTTTGCCGGAACGCGGAACGGCGCGAGGCCCTGGCGGAATCGGCCAGGCGGATCTCCTCTCAAGAAATTGATCCCACGGCTTGGAGCGCATCGCAGCCGCTCCTTCCCGTACTGAACAATCTGGCGGCCTCGGGCTGCGGCGGATGCGGATCGAGTCACTGAATGTCGGTTTTTCAAGCGATGGAGGCAGCGCGGTCATGATGGATGAAAATCAGCGTGAAGAGAAGAAAGCCTACGAGCCACCTCGAGTGACTGTGATCAGCTTGCGCCCCGAAGAGGCTGTGCTGGGGCATTGCAAGAGCATGAGTTCGGCAGGTCCGGTGGGGGGAACCTGCCATAACACGGGCAATTGTCAGGGCATCGGCTCCTAGTCGAACCGTTCCAGAATCTTGATAACGGAGCAACATGCTGGCTGAAGCAGCACGCGGCATCGGGAGCGCGACGTCCATCGGGGCGCACACCAGAAACGTGCGCATCGGCGGGGTTTCCCTCGCCTTGGATGGAGATTGGCACGAACAACTCCATTTGGGTCGCGACTTGGAGGATTTTCAGATCGAGAGCGACGCCTGTGACATTGCCGTCAAGCTGGAGTGGTCTGAAACCCTGAGCCGGCTCTCAGACGAAACAATCTTTGACTCGGGCGCAGTCTGGACTGTTTCGCGCGACGCATCCGATTTTGTTTTTGATTTTACGAGCTCCGCCGTGGGTCGCTGCCCCTACAAGCGCCTGCGAGCAGACGCGACCTTCCGCACCGCGCAACTCATCCTCAACCGCCAAGCATTGCGGAACTACGGGCCAATTTGTCCGCTGGAGTATCCCACTGACGAACTTCTGATTACAAATTTTCTCGCCTCTGCCGGCGCCGGCGTTGAAGTCCATGGCTGCGGCCTGGTTGATAGCCGCGCCGGAGGTCAGTTATTTCTGGGACACTCCGGCGCGGGCAAAAGCACGACCACCAGGGTTTGGGAGACTTTCCGCGAAGTCCAAGTTCTGAGTGATGACCGCATCATTCTGCGCTTCCAGGGGGGCGAACTGTGGATGTACGGAACCCCCTGGCACGGCGAGGCTGCGTTTGCGTCTCCCGGCAAAGCGAAAATCGATCGAATTTTCATTCTGCAGCAGGGGGAGCGAAATAAAATGAGGGGCCTGCCCAAGGCGCAGGCCGTTGGCGAAGTGTTCGCCCGCTGCTTCCCTCCCTTCCACAGCGCCGCGGGTCTTGAGGGCGCCCTCGAGTTCATCCATCGCGCCCTGGAGGTCGTTCCTTGCTACGAATTTCAGTTTGTTCCAGACCAGTCGGCGGTGAAAGCTGTGCTTGAGTTTCATGATTGAGCAGCGGCTGCAGTCAGCGATGTTTGGTGAGTTAGCGCAGGAACTGGTTGCGAGCGGAAACTCTTTCCGCTTTTGCGCACACGGGCGCAGCATGACTCCTACGATCCTAGACGGAGATATTTTGTACGTCGAGCCGATCATCAGGCCGCCTGGACTCGGCGACATTGTTCTTTTCAGCAGGGCCGGCGAGTTCAAGGCACACAGGATCGTGGGGAAAGCAGGCAATCATTTCGTAACGCGCGGAGATGCAGGCATGGAAATCGACGGCACGGTACAAGCGGAGCAGATCATCGGAAAAGTTGTAGCCAAGGAATGCGCGGAAAGCGGCGAGGTTAGTTTGCTCAGTGGAATCGTGCCGCGAATGAGCTATTTCGCACGCGAACTGAACTGCGCACTCAGAGCGCGGATTAGTCGCCAAACATGGGTCCGACGCCGAACCTCGCTGGGTTTGGGCTTATTGGTCGCAATCGCGCTTATTCTCCGGGTTACTGCTCACGCCCAGCCTGGCGGTGTGGCCCTCGATAACGTCAACACTCAAGGCTTCGCAGTTGGTGGCGGTGCTTCGACATGCACCGCAACCCCTCCTGCGCAGACCGTTACTTATGTTTGCACGTTCACTCACACTGACAACGTGGGCGGAGCCAACAGTCATACGTTGCTGGTAGTGGGCATAAGCATGAATCTCAAGGCCAATATTGATAGCGCTGTTCAAAGCATGAGTTGCAACGGGATTGGAATGACTCCTGGGCCGAACAGCTATCCATCCCCGCCCCTTGGTTTTTCCGCAAGAGCGCAGATGTTCTCCCTGGCTAACCCACCGGTTGGAACGTGCACGATTGTGGCGACCGTAAGTAAAAAGGGTGGGGCCGGGAACCAAATCGGAATGGTCATGGGCGCTATCTCGCTTTCGCGCGTGAATACCAGCGGGACGATAGTGTGGGCTCCCATCGCAACCGGAACTGGGACGACGGCGTCCGCCGTCTTTTCCACGACAGGTACAAACGATGCCCTCCTGGATGTGCTGGCGGTTGCTGCAGGACCGACAGTAACCACCAACACCAGTACAACCTCGCCTTTGGTTTTTCAAACCCAGCAGTGGAACTTGACATCGGGCGTTACAGGGCAAGACGTTGAAGCCACGGGATCTAGCGCAGGGGGAACCGGAGCAGCGGTCACCATGCGAGAAACAATCAGCAGCAGCACCGCGTGGGCACTGGCCGCCATCGATATTCCCGCTCAATTTCCCACAGCCGTAAAGATGCAGTCCTTTGGCGCTTCCGCGAGCAATGGCGGCGCTCTTCTCTCCTGGAAGACCGGCGCCGAATTTCACAATCTGGGCTACAACGTTTATCGAGACGTGGGCGGGACCAAGACTCGGCTGAATCCCTCCCTAGTAGCCGGTTCGGCGTTGTTCATGCGAGAGACCGCCGAGCAGCACGGCGCGAAGTCCTATGGATGGATTGATGCCTCGCCTATCCCGGGTGCCTTGTACTGGCTAGAAGATGTGGACTTGAACGGCACCCACACGATGCACGGCCCGGTATCAGTCGACTCTATTGTCGTCCCCGCCCCGTCCGCGTCGTCCCCAACGGTTGCAACCTTCAGCCGCGCGCACAGTCGGCAAATAAGCCGCGAATCCGTCGGCGGCACCTCAAGCGGGTTTGCGCACGTTCTTGAATCCGTAGCCCGCCCCCGCGTCTCCTCAGCGATGAAAGACGTGGGTTACCAGTTGGCGGCTGGTCCCGCAGTCAAAATTCTCGTGGACCACGAAGGCTGGTACCGCGTTACCCAGCCGGAGTTGGCCTCAGCCGGATTCGCGTCACATGCGAGCAGCAATTCGCTGCACCTTTACGCGGAAGGAGTTGAACAACCCATTCGCGTCACCGGCAGCGGCGGATGGTTCGGCGCACAATCGGCAATCGAGTTCTATGGCACCGCGATTGACACGCCGTATTCTGGGCAGCGAGTGTACTGGCTGGCGCAGCAGGGCAAGCCCGGTCTGCGGATCCCCGAAAGTTCTGCACTCGGAACAGCCGGACCGCAGGAGCAATTCTTCACCCAAACGCTGGAGGTCAAGCCGCGCACGACTTACTTCGCGGCACTCTTGCGGGAGAACACCGACAATTTCTTCGGGCCGCTGGTTTCGCCGACCTCTGAAGTCGAGACCATCAGCGTTGCAAACTTTGCCGGAGGAGAAGCGGCGCTTGCCATTTCGCTGCAGGGCGTAACGGAAGCTCAGCAACACGCCGTCACCGTTATGTTGAACGGATCAACGCTGGGGGACGTAACCTTCGCAGACCAGCAGGCAGGCCGAGCTACATTCACCGTCCCCGCGGGCGCGCTCACAAACGGAGCGAATTCGATCACGCTGACAGCCCAGCAAGGCGCGAATGACCTCAGCCTGGTGGACACCATCACGCTCAGCTTCGCACACACTTATACGGCCGAGTCCGATCTGCTGAAGTTCACCGCAGAACCCGGCCAAGCCATAATGGTCGCTGGGTTCACCCATCCGCCTACGCGGCTTATCGACATCACCAACCCGCTGCACCCCACGCGGCTGGGCTTTTCGGTCGTCGCGCAAAGCGGAGCTTACGCGCTTCAGTCGGCGGTTCCCTCGGCTTCGCCTGGCAAGCACACGCTGCTTGCGCTTTCCGATGCTCAACTGGCGGTGCCGGCAAACGTGATGGCCCACGCGCCATCCCGCCTGCACGTGGCGCAGCCGGGGGCCGAGTTCGTCGTTATCACCGCTCCGCAATTCAGCGCGCAAATGGAGCCGCTGGCTGCGCTTCATCTGGCTGAAGGCAAGTCTGCCGCGGTGGTCAGCATCGCGGACATCTACGATGAATTCAACTTCGGCGAGCCGAGTCCATTTGCAGTCAAAACGTTCTTGAAAACAATAACCTCCTCCTGGACGGCAAAACCCCATTATCTGGTGTTGACCGGAGATGCATCCGTGGATCCGCGGAATTACCTTGGCTTCGGATACTTCGATTTTGTCCCCACAAGAATAATTCCCACTGCCGAACTGAAAACTGCGTCCGACGACTGGTTTTCCGATTTCGACGGCACCGGAATTGCAACCATCGCCACCGGGCGCTTGCCCGCACGAACTGCCGCCGACGCACAGTTAATGGTTTCAAAAATCACCGGCTATGCCACAGGCGCAACCGGGGGTTGGAACTCTCAGGCCATGCTCGTCGCCGACGCGGACGATCCAGGCGTCAGTTTTGCCCAGGCCGCAACCTCGGTGCAAAGTTTGTTGCCCTCCACTTTGACAACAACAGATGTTTTCGCCGGAACGCTTGGCCCCGCGACCGCCCGCCAGAATCTGCTCGACGGTATCAACAGCGGGCAGTTGCTGGTGAACTACAACGGACACGGATCGGTGCAAGTCTGGTCCGGCAGCAATATTTTTGACGACACCATGGCGACAGCGCTCACCAATGGAAATAAGCTTCCGGTGTTTGTCATCATGAATTGCCTGAACGGATTCTTCCACGACGTTTACACTCAAAGCCTCGCCGAGTCGCTGATGCTCGCGCCCAACGGCGGCGCAGTTGCCGTGTGGGCGTCTTCCGGGCTTACCAACGCCGAGCCCCAGTTCCAGATGAACAACGCACTGGCACGAGTATTGTTTTCCGCGCCGGCGCTGGGCGATGCTGTGCTCACGGCGAAATCAGGAATTGCTGACCTGGATGTCCGCCGGACGTTCATTCTGTTTGGCGATCCCGCGATGCGGCTTCGGATTCCAAAGTCGACTTCGCAAGGGTCCCAGGCGACAAAGCCCCTCCCAAACATTTCGCTGCTCAAAACACGCACGCCTTAGCGCGGTCTTTTTGGGCTCCCAGGGTTCGCATTGGTCTAAGATGAACGACGCCTATGCGAACCCAGTCTTTGCTCGTTCTTGCGGTCGGCGTCACGCTATTCTCCTCAGCGATTGCCCAACCGGCGGCCCCCGCGCCCAAGCCCTGGAGCGCCCAATGGATCACCGCGCCCGGCGCTTCCCAACGCGATGAAGCCGTGCTGCACTTTCGCAAAGTGATTGACGTTGCCGCGCCACCGGAGCACTTTGTGGTCCACGTCAGCGCCGATAATCAATTCGTCTTCTACGTAAATCAACAGCGCGTAGGAAACGGCCCTAGCCGAAGCGATCTCCATCACTGGCGTTATGAGACCTACGACATCGCTCCGATGCTTCGCGCGGGCAGCAACGTGCTCGCGGCGACTGTCTGGAATTTCGGTACCCGATCAGCGCTGGCGCAATTCAGCGACCGCAGCGGCTTCCTGCTGCACGGCGCGACTGATGCTGAGCGGCCGGCGGACACCAACGCCAGCTGGGAGGTCGACGAAGAAAAAGGGATTGAAAGTTTTCGCCCGGGCATTCGCGGTTACTTCGCAGCCGAACCGGGAGAGCGACTTAACGGCGCGATCTTTGATTGGAATTGGCAGGACCCTTCGCAATCCGGCAGCCCGTGGGCGCATGCCATCTCGCTTGGACGCGGCGCTCTGCGTGAACAGACGGACGCGCCCAACAACTGGCAATTGGAAGCTGATCCCCTGCCGCCGATGGAGTTTTCCGAAATCACCGGAGGACGCGTGGTCCGTGCCACCGGCATAGACGCACCGTCGGAATTCCCGGCGAGCCCTTTTGTGGTTCCGGCCCACAGTAAAGTGAGCGTCTTGCTCGACTACCGTCAGCTGACTACTGCCTTCCCTTCCCTGACCGCCGCTGGAGGCCTGGGAGCCAAGGTGCAGGTGACTTACGCAGAAGCACTGGTGGACGAGAAGGGTGAAAAAGGAAACCGCAACCAGATCGAGGGCAAACATATCGTCGGCGTCAGCGATGAGTTCCTGTCCGGCGGCCAGGCCACCGCCGAGTTCACTCCCCTGGTCTGGCGCACCTGGCGCTATTTGCAATTAGACATTGAAACCGCGGATCAACCCATCACTATTCAGCAATTGCGTGCTTTCTTTACGGCTTTTCCGTTTGTCGAGAAAGCAAGCTTTGATTCCGAAGACGCTTCGCTCCGTCAGATATGGGACGTCAGCTGGCGAACTGCACGCCTCGACGCTCACGATACTTACATGGACACGCCTTATTGGGAGCGCTTGCAGTACGTGGGAGACACACGCATTCAGGCGCTGATTTCTTACACCGTGGCGGGCGACGACCGGCTCGCGCGGCAGGCGATCGATGCTTACAACTACTCGCGCATCCCAGAAGGCCTGACGCAGAGCCGGTATCCGTCATCGCTGACGCAAATCATTCCCACCTTCTCACTGCTCTGGATTGGGATGGTTCACGACTTCTGGATGTATCGCGGCGATGCCGGATTCGTGCGCTCCCAGTTACAAGGGACGCGCGCGGTGCTTGACTGGTACCTGCTGCGGCAGCGGCCTGACGGCTTGCTCGGTCGGATTCCGTGGTGGCCATTCGTAGATTGGGGCAAGGACTTTGATTTCGGAATACCGCCGCAGGATGAAGGCGGCGGCTCATCCATCATTACCCTGCAGTTCGTTGAAGCATTGCGTTATGCGGCAGAAGTGGAAGCCACACTGGGCGACGCCAGCTACGCGGTGAAATACCGGTCCGCAGCCGACCGGGCCGCGCGAGCGGTTTATGCCCGCTGCTGGAACCACCAATACGGCTTGCTGGCCGACACTCCGGCGCAAAAACATTTCAGCCAACACGCGAACATCCTGGGCGTGTGGCTGAATGTGATTCCGGTCGCGCAACAGCGCAGGGTTGTTACCAAGATCCTATCCGCCGATGCAGCTGCCGCGCCTTCCGCAACAGTTCCCGCGATGACCGCCGCGACTTACTACTTCCGCTTCTACCTTGCCCGGGCAGTCGAGCACGCCGGCCTGTCTGATCAATACCTGCAACTGCTGGGGCCGTGGAAGACGATGCTGGCGCTGGGCTTGAGCACGTGGGCGGAGTCTCCCGAACCGACGCGGTCTGATTCCCACGCCTGGAGCGCGCATCCGAACTACGATTTGCTCACTATCGTCGCCGGAATTCATCCCGCCGCCCCCGGTTTCCGCTCAGTCAGTATTGCGCCGCGCCTTGGGAGCCTGCAGCACGTCCGCGCTACGATGCCGGTTCCGCAGGGCATGGTCGAAGTCGAGTACACGCGGGCGGGCAATGGACTGGAAGCGAACATCAGTTTGCCGACCGGAGTTTCCGGCGTCTTGCTCTGGAAAGGCACCCGCACCCCATTACATGCGCACGAGCAACGCGTGACGCTTCCTTAGTCGCAGTTCCGGCGGCCGGGTTGATATACCTCCTTTGCCCGTCTAGCCGTGACGGGTTATCTTATTTACATGCCATTTCGCGGATGCGGCACAGCACTTGTAACTCCGTTTCATCAGGACGGCTCTATTGACGAGCCGGCGTTACGAAATCTTGTTTCCTGGCAGATCGAATCAGGAATTGATTTTCTGGTTCCGTGCGGCACCACCGGCGAAACTCCGACGCTTTCCCATGACGAATGGTTGCGAGTGATCGACATCACGATCGAGACAGCCGCCGGCCGCGTTCCCATTGTCGCAGGCGCGACCTCGAACAGCACCAGCGACGCGGTTGCGAAAGCCAAAGAACTCGATTCCCACGCTGGCATTGATGGAATTCTCTCGGCGTCCCCTTACTACAACAAGCCCACACAAGAGGGACAGTACCAGCACTTCAAGGCCATCGCCGAGGCGGTCGCCAAGCCAATACTCCTTTACAACGTTCCCGGGCGCACCGCGACGAACCTGGAGCCAATCACTGTCGCGCGACTGGCGGAAATCGCCAACATCGTCGGCGTGAAGGAAGCCAGCGGAAATCTGACCCAGGTTGCGGAAATCTGCAGTGACACCCCGCCGGAGTTCTCCGTGCTCTCAGGCGACGACGCAACCGCGCTGCCGGTGATGGCCGTGGGCGGAGTGGGCGTCATCTCAGTCGTGGCGAACGAAATTCCCGCCGAAATGACCGCGATGGTTCGCGCCGCACTCGACAACGACTGGAAAACCGCGCGTCAGCTTCTGCGGAAATATCTGCCGCTGATGCAGGCAAATTTTATTGAAACCAGCCCGATGCCGCTGAAGGCGATCTTGGCCATGATGGGGAAGATTGAGGAGGTCTATCGGCTCCCCATGGTCCCCGTGCGCCGCGATACCCGAACCAAATTGCAGAAGATCGCAACCGAGCTCGGGTTGGTGGCCAAGGCAGCCGTTGCCGCAGCCACGAACGCGCCAAGTTTCTTTGTTTACGAAAACTGGGCCGCTGGCCCGCACAAGGCGGTTCTCCACCGTGCCAACTGCGGTCAGTGTAGCGGCGGAAAAGCCCGTCCCGCAGGCCATTCGGCCAACCATGCCCGCTGGTATGGGCCTTACACAACCCTGGCAGAGGCCCGTCATGTCACCCATACGCTGCCAAGCGTTCTAATCCGTAGCGAATGCAAGTGCATTTGAGTGCAATAGCTGAGTAGGACCTCGTTCCGCAATCATCCGCTATACTTTTGCTTCCATGCACGCTTTACGTTCAGAAATCGAGCGGCTCGCCCAGCTTCCAACCGGTTCTGAGGACCAGGGCGCCCGCGCGACTTTTGAACAGTTTCGAGACGCCCTGACCCGCGGCGAAATCCGCGCGGCGGAAAAAAGTAATGGCGTGTGGGCCGTGAACGTCTGGGTGAAACAGGGAATCCTACTCGGCTTCCGCCTGGGCGAACTCACGCAGATGAGCAGCGGCGAGTGCCTGTCATTTGTAGATAAAGATACCTTTCCGTCGCGTAAGTTTACGGTCGCCGACCGGGTGCGAGTCGTTCCTGGAGGATCTTCGGTGCGGCTGGGCGCTTACGTTGCGCCGACCGTTATCTGCATGCCGCCGATGTATATCAACGTCGGGGCGTACGTGGATGAAGGAACGATGATCGACTCCCACGCGCTGGTAGGGTCTTGCGCTCAGATTGGCAAGCGCGTCCACGTTAGCGCGGCCGCCCAGATCGGTGGCGTGCTCGAGCCGGTGAACGCCGCGCCGGTGATTATCGAGGATGACGTCCTAGTCGGTGGGAATTGCGGCGTGTACGAAGGAACTCTGGTTCGCACCCGCGCGGTGCTGGGAGCCGGAACAATTCTTACCCAGTCAACGCCGCTCTACGATCTGGTGCGCGGCGAAGTCTATCGTGCGAATGAGAACGGCACACTGGAAGTTCCCGAAGGGGCCGTAGTCGTTCCCGGATCGCGTGCAGTGCAAAAAGGTCAAGTCGCGGGGTGGGGCATTTCACTTTATACGCCGGTTATCGTGAAATACCGCGATGACAAAACCGATAAGGGCGTGGAGCTGGAAGAGTGGTTGCGGTAAAGCGGTCGTTGGTCCTTGGTCGTTGGCAAAAGGCCCTAGAGGAGAAGTAAACGCATGGTGGAAGGTTTGCTTGCGGTAATCGCCATCGTCTTAGTCTTCGTACTCCTGCGATTGGGAGTCATACATAAGACCATCGCGCAAACAAGGACTGAGGGCCTGAACGAGCTGAAGGAGATCACCTTTCAGCTCAAGCTCAGGAAGTAGTTCCTCTCGCCCCCATCCTCGGGGGTTCCTTCGCCAACGACCAAGGACGAACGACCAACGACGGTTTTCTTAGTACTTCACAATCGCCGCAAACGACTTCGGATCAAGGCTGGCGCCACCCACCAGCGCGCCGTCAATTTCTTCTTCTGACATCAGCGCCGTCGCATTTTCGGGCTTAACCGAACCGCCGTAGAGAATGCGCAGCGCGACGGCGAACTCTTCTCCGAAGGCCTCTGCCGCCTCCGCGCGGATGATCACATGCGCATCGGCTGCCATCTGCGGCGTTGCTGTCTTCCCGGTTCCGATAGCCCAGACGGGCTCATAGGCAATCACCAGCTTCGCAGCCTTCTTCGCCGATAAAGCATTGAACGCCCGCACGCACTGGCGCCGCAGGATGTCTTCGGTCAGCCCCGCTTCGCGCTCTTCGAGAACTTCACCGACGCAGACGATTGGCGTCAATCCGTGTTCGAGCGCGGCTTTCAACTTCAGGTTGACGCTGTCGTCGGTCTCCCCGAAATACTGCCGGCGTTCGGAATGCCCAATAATCACATGCGTGCATCCCACGGCCATCAGCATGCTGGATGAAATTTGGCTGGTGAAGGCACCTTCTTCCTTCCAATAGACATCCTGCGCCCCGATCGCGACCTGCGATCCTTTAGCGGCGTCGAGCGCGGCATGCAAATCAATGTACGGAGGACAGACGACGATCTCGTCGCGATCGTGTCCCGCAACCAGCGGCAGGAAGTCCTGAAAGAACTGCCTGGACTCCTCGGGGTTCTTGTACATCTTCCAATTGGCGGCGATCACTTTCTTGCGGGCCATGTATGAGTCCTTTATTTAGGGTTTTTACCGTGCGAAGGAGACAAAACTCACGACGGAAATCCGTAACGTGCTCTCTGGTAAAGCCTTTCTATGCCGGGCAGAATTCTTCTTTCACAACATTTGCCAGCTGCACCAGCGATGTAATTCGCCGCGCCGGGACTGCGTCCGTCACAGCGCCCACCCGGTCGATCCATACTGGACGAATTCCCAGGGCGTGGCTGGCATGGATGTCATTCGTCAGATCGTCGCCGACGTGAACACAGTCTTCCGGTGCTTCGCCTGCCTTGCGGCAAGCCTCCTGGAAGATGCTCGGGTGCGGCTTACCTAAGCCCGTGTCTTCTGAGAAGACCGTGACCGAGAAATAGTCCATCAGCCCCGCCCGGCGGAGCTTGCCCATCTGCTGCTCGCGCGTACCGTTCGAAATGATGCCGAGTCTCTTATCCGCCAATTTTTCTAGGCAAGGCGCAGCATCGTTGTAAGCCCGCGTCAACTGCTCATACTCACGGATGAAAACGAAGTACCGGGCATCAGCTTCGGCATCGCTCAAGTTCGGCGCCGCAAACGAGTCCCGAATCCGTGCCCGCCGCTGGTCCCAAAGCGAAATTTCGCCGCGAGTGAACCGGTTGAAGTGCCGGTCCATAGTGGATTCCCAGGCTGAAGGAAACTCTTCCCGCTTGAACGGAATCTGGCCGCGGAATTGGTCGTACAAGGCGAGACTTGCCGCAGCCGAGGCGCTCAGGTGGTCAATCAGCGTACCGTCTATGTCGAAGAAGATCATTCCAGGCGCGCGCCCCGATTCCCGCGGCTACTTCTTGCTCAACGCTTCTACTCCGGGCAGCACTTTCCCTTCCAGGAATTCCAGTGAGGCTCCGCCGCCGGTCGAGATGTGCGAAATCTTGTCCGCGACCCCGGCGGCTTTGACCGCCGCTACCGAATCTCCACCGCCGACAATCGAAGTCGCTCCCGCATTGTCGGCCACGGCGTGAGCCACCTTGAACGTTCCCTTGGCGAACGCTGGAATCTCGAACACGCCCATGGGTCCGTTCCAGACAATCGTCGCCGCCCGCGAAATCTCTTCCGAAAACAGTTCCGCAGACTCCGGCCCGATGTCCAGCCCCATCAGGCTTTCTGGAATCGGCTGGCCGGCCGCCACGGTCTGCGCTTTGGCCCCTGCTTCGAGTTTCCCGGCAACGATATGATCCACCGGCAACAGAAATTTCACGCCCCTGGCCTTGGCGTCAGCAAGTATCTGGCGCGCAAGATCGAGCTTGTCTTCTTCGACGCGCGACTTCCCAACTTCCACACCCTGGGCTTTCAGAAATGTGTACGCCATGGCCCCGCCCACGATCAACGTATCCACCTTTTTCAGCAGGCTTTCGATTACGGCAATCTTGTCGCTGACTTTCGCTCCACCAAGAATTGCGACAAACGGCTTTTCCGGATGCTCCATCGCCTTGCCGAGGTACTCGAGTTCCTTCTGCATGAGCAAGCCCGCCGCTGACTTTTGCACGAATTTCGTAATGCCAACCGTGGAAGCATGTGCGCGATGCGCCGCTCCAAAAGCATCATTCACGTAGTAATTGGCAAGCTTCGCCAGGTGCTTCGAGAACTTCTCGTCATTGGCTTCCTCTTCGCCATGGAAGCGAAGATTTTCCAGAAGCAGCGTCTGGCCTCTTTCCAGCTTCTCCGCCATTTCCTCGGCTTTCGGGCCAACGCATTCCGGACAAAATCCTACGTTCTCGCTCGATTCGAGTTCCTTGTCGAGCATCATGCGCAGGCGCTCGGCCACGGGCTTTAAGCTCATTGTCGAATTGGGCTTCCCTTTCGGGCGTCCCAGGTGCGACGCCAGGATCAGCCGCGCACCGTGGCGCAATGCGTATTCAATCGTGGGAAGAGTTTCGCGAATGCGGGTGTCGTCAGTCACGCGCCCGTATTCGTCGAGCGGCACATTGAAATCCACACGCATGAAAACACGCTGGTCGTTCAGAGGGAGATCGCGAATAGATAATTTCGACATTGAGTGGGCCTTCTTTGAAGAGTGGGCAGCGGCCAGTTGGTAGTGGGCAGACTCATTGCGGAAACTCTCTGACCACTAACCACTGACCACTAATTTATAGTCCTTTGCTGCCCATGAAATTAATCAGGTCGCGCACGCGGCTCGAATAACCCCACTCGTTGTCGTACCAGGAGAGCACCTTCACGCAATTGCCGCCAACCACCAGAGTCATGGGGGCATCCACAATCGACGAGCGGCCATCGCCCTTGAAGTCGGACGACACCAACTCCTGCTCTTCGTAGCCGAGGTAGCCCTTCAGCGGCCCGGACTCGGACGCCTTCTTCAACAGGGCGTTCACTTCTTCTTTAGTCGTCTTCTTTTCGACCCAGACCACCAGATCGACCACCGAAACGTTCGGCGTGGGCACCCGCATGGAGAAGCCGTCCACTTTGCCGCCGAGTTCCGGAATCACCAGCTTCAAAGCCTTGGCAGCGCCGGTGGTGGTCGGAATCATCGAGAGCGCTGCAGCGCGGGCACGACGCAGGTCTTTATGCGGAAAGTCGAGAATCACCTGATCGTTGGTATAGGAGTGAATGGTCGTCATGGTGCCGCTGATGATTTTGAATTCGTCGTTAATCACCTTTGCTACCGGCGCCAGGCAGTTCGTAGTGCAGGATGCGTTGGAAACAATGTGGTGCTTGGC
Organism: Acidobacteriota bacterium; assembly: GCA_043734125.1. Lineage (GTDB taxonomy): Bacteria > Acidobacteriota > Terriglobia > Terriglobales > Acidobacteriaceae > Gp1-AA145. Next base: position 48,000 of record JAYTFR010000046.1, read on the forward strand.
GGCGTCGTATTTGTCATGATTCACTCCCAGCACCAGCGTGACGTCCTCGTTCTTTGCTGGCGCCGAAATGATGACTTTCTTCACCGTTCCGCGAAGATGCTTCTTGGCGTCGACCGCGTCGGTGAAACGCCCGGTTGATTCAACAACAACCTGCACGCCGACTGACTCCCAGGGCAGCGCCGCCGGGTCTTTCTCTTTGAAAACTTTGATGGTTTTACCATCCACGGTGATCGAATCGGCTCCCGCGGAAACGTTGTTTGGGAGATTGCCGAGGACTGAGTCGTACTTCAGTAGGTGGGCAAGGGTTTTCGGGTCTGTCAAATCATTGACCGCGACGAATTCCAGGTTGGGATCGTTGAGCGATGCGCGAAGCACGTTGCGCCCGATGCGACCGAACCCGTTGATGCCTACTTTAATAGCCATTATGGCCTCCGAATGGGTGTATGACTGCGAAATCGCTGCAATGTGAAGGGAAACATACGATGTTATCAGCGCAGGGGAACCGCCGCAAATGGCCCGGCCGAAACTCTACCCGGTCTGCTAGAACGCTGGACGGGGAGCACGCATCAATCCTGGGCGATGGCGTTCACCGGCATTCAAAATTGCTCGCATCCTCTGGATTGCCCTGGCCTTTGTACTGGGCGTGCCGCGGATAAGGGCACAGGGGGCGGCTGCGCCCCGGAAACGCATTACCCGTGACAGTGACCGACATTGGTGCTGTTCCCTTTTCGACCCAATTGACCATAGCCCCCAAAAAATCGAATTGATCGAGGCCGGGTCCTCCGCCACAGTGTTCCATTCCTGGGACGAAGTAAAACTGGCTCCATTTCGAGACTGCGTCGAGACCTCCATTCGCGTCCACCATGTTCTTGTAGTAGCCGAACGTGTCAAGGGGCGAGAACCAGGGATCGCTGTCGCCGTGATAGAAGAGCAGCTTGCCTTTGCGCCCGACAAACGTCGTGAGATTGGTGGATAAGGGGTCAACCAACGGCTGCGCCGCCGCGAGTGCCTCTTTCTCGACATCGACCTCCATTGCAGTGGGTGCGGGGCCGAAGATGCCAGGACCAGGTGCAAGAATTCCGCGGATGGGACCACTTGCGGTAATACCCGTATCGTAGAGAAAACCGGGATAGACTTGAACTCCACTCGACGTCTTTGGCCCGCCCATAGCTTTCTTGATGGCAGCAACCTTTTCCGGCGCCAGACAGGAATCGCTCTTGACTGCTTTGCACTCGAGTTCGGCAGGATCGAAGTCGCAGCCCAAAGGATCAGAGATGACGTTATCGGCCAGTCCGTCCTTGGCATCGCATTTCTTCATGAGTGCCTCCGTAATGAGCTTCCGATCGCTATCCGTGAGCGCCTGGGTGATGATTGGCTTGCCGCCCGCGTCCTTCGGCGCAATTTGATTGAAGGCAACCGGAATCCACTTACCGATTGCAAGGTTAGACAAGCCGGTGCGCATGGCAGGATCGCCCGAAATGATGCCATCAAAGATTGCGGGATACCGCTGCGATAGAATCATGCCTTCGCGGCCTCCCGTCGAGCATCCGTAAAAATACGAAAAAGCTGCCGGCTTTCCGTAATACAGCGCAATGAGTTGTTTCGCCATCACGGCGACTTCGGCGTTGGCGAGGTAGGCGAAATCGAGTTGGGCCTGTTGATCTCTCATAAAACTGAAATCAAACCCTGGCCGGTGGCTCTTGTGCCCGGTGTCTGTGCTCACGACCGCAAATCCACGCATCAGGGCGGGCGTGTCTCCGGCCGCGTTGAGGCCAAGCGGCGGCATTACGATGCCGTTGCTGCCGGCTCCGCCTTGCATTAAGAAATCGCCGTTCCATTTCTCGGGCATGGCCAGGGCGAAGGTGATGCCAAACTCCTCGCCGTCAACTCCGGTACGCCGATTGATTACACCCTCAACTCGGCAATACGCGGGAAGAGCCGTGCTGCGACCGGGCCCCCATGGATTTGGCTCCGTCGTTCCCGCAGGGACGGACGCAACTTTAATAATCTCGACGCTGGGAGCTTTCAAGTTCGTCAGACTGGAGCAGGTTGTTAATTGCTGGGCGGTGGCGCAGCTCGCAACCAGAAGGACAAAGACTAAGCGTTGTAAGCACGGCGAATGCATATTGGCCTCATTTTTGAGTACAGCGGGCGCCCCTTTGTAGATGAGTTTCAAGTTGTCGGTTTGCAGCAAGCATCGCGAACCGGCAATTGCAGCAAGTAAGCTCAATCCCTTTTCAACCACCGAATTCGATTTCCAAATACTCGTTCTTGCTGCTCCAAAACGGAAGCCGCGCAAGCCAGTATTTCGCACGAATCAATTGGGCAGCTGCCGCCCATTGCTCGCGCGGAAGAATTAGGGCTTTGGCGGGAATGTCCGGCCCGGTCACTTCGCCTCTCAGGGCGCACGGCGCAACCAGGACGTCAGCGTTGTTGCGGATGCGCTTATACTTTCCCGAATCACTTCTCGTCTTTACGTAAAGCTTGCCATCGGCCTCGGCAAACCAGACGGGCGTTCTCACCGGAATACCGCTCTTCCGAAACGTGGTCAGCGAAACGTATTTTTGTCCGGAAACCTCGCCAGGTATTGCCATTTTACCCCGCTCCTTTGCGGCTCTCCGCAGACGGTATCCGCCGCCACAATTGCCGCACAGCCCGTCAATATGTTACAAGCCTGACATGCGGAAATGGATGCAAGACAAGTTAAAGCGGCGCAAGAAGTCCGCGGATGCCGCTCCAGATCAGCCGGCGCCTTTGCAGCCGGCCTATTTCGAACCCGGACAGCAACCCGAGGCCAGCGCCCCCAAGAAAGAAGTTCAGGAAGAAACGCACGTCGCCCCCGCAGCACACCTTCCCCGCGCGATTCACGACGAACCCGAAGCCGCCGACAGTGACGTTAACGGCAATGTGGAAGAGGGCGGGGGCGAAGACGCGCTCGAAGCAGCTCCAGAAGCAAGCGCGGACCCTGCTGCAGGGGATGCGCGCCGTCCACGCCGCCGTCGCCGTGGCGGCCGGGGCAGAAGGCGCCCGGGTCAGAAGCCTGCCGGACAGCCTGCCGAGGGTGCTCCGGTTCCCGCTGCCGAAGCATCACCCAGACATTCGACAGCACGAGCGGCGTCCGCAGCTTCGGTTCCTGCAGTTCCTGCGCCGGCCCGCCCGCGGGCTTCAAAGGGCACCGTTGTGCTCGCCATCGGATTGCCCGGCTCCGGCAAAAGTTCGTGGTTCAAGCGCCACAGTCTGAATCCACTTTCCAGCGACATGATTCGCGCCTTGCTTTTCGATGATGCTACCGAGCAGCGTTTTCAGGACTTGGTCTTTTCCAACTTGCGCTCCATGCTGCGCGCCCGCCTGGTCGCACGGATGCCCTTGAATTACGTGGACGCAACCAACCTCACGCCGCACGACCGTGGCAGCTGGATCAAGCTGGCAAAAGACTTCGGTTACGACGCGCAGGCTGTCTATTTCGACGTGCCACTCGAAGTCTGCCTGGAACGCAACGCCCGCCGCCCACGCGCCGTGGAAGAAGACGTGATGCGCAAGATGGCCGCCAAGCTCAAAGCTCCCACGTTTGAGGAAGGCTTCTCGAAGATCACCGTGGTGAGGGTGAAGGCCAAGGAATAGTCGGTATCGGACGGCGTTTTTTCTTCCCACGTCTCACAACCCCGGCGAGACATTGGCACCCCGTTCGAGGGCGACCAGAATACGGCGCGATCCCCGTCCGGACTGGGGCTGCGGGTCTGCCGCGTCAATATCCGGCGCGCTTATCCACAACGGCGAGCAATGGCTGCTCGGCGAGGAACCGCCGCAGGTTCTCCGCGAAAACGGCGTAATGCCGCTCCCACATTTTCTCGGTCATGCCGCCGGTGTGCGGCGTGATTAAAAGGTTCTCCAAATCCCATAACGGAGACTCCGCCGGCAACGGCTCCTGGTCGAAGACGTCCAGCGCGGCTCCTGCGATCTGATGCGAGCGCAAAGCCTCGATCAGCGCCGTTTCCTCCACAAGAGGGCCGCGGCCTACGTTGATGAGATACCCGTGGCGCTTCATCGCCGCCAACTGGTCGCGTCCAATCATGCCAGTGGTGGCGGGAGTCACCGGCGGGGACAAAACAACGTAGTCGCTCCGCGAAAGCATTTCGTTCAGCCGGGACGTGGGCAGAACCTCGTCCACGAACGCGGGCTTTGGCTTCTCCGCATGCTCGCGGACCGCGATGACTTTCATCCCCATCGCCGACGCCCGTTGCGCCACGCTGCGGCCAATGCTGCCCAGGCCGACCAGTCCAATCGTCGCGTCGGCGACTTCCGACGGCGATCGCCCCTCTTCCCAAAATATGCCTTGGGCCCATACGTGCTTCAGTTGATAGCGGACGGATTCAGGAATGCGCCGAGCCAGCGCAAAAATCATCGCCATCACTTGCTCGGCGACAACCGGCGCGTGGACTTCTCGCCCGTTGGTCAGGATCACGTCGCTGTTTATCAATTCGGGAAACATGAACTGATGCACGGCGGCCGACGGCGAATGAATCCAGCGGAGCTTTTTTGCGGCAAGGAATTGCTGCGCATTTAGGGCTTGCGAAAAGAGCACCTCGGCGTCCGCAATTGCATCTTCTATTCCGCCGTAATTCGTGAGCCGCACAACTTCGAATTGCGGAAACTCTGCACGCAACCGTTCCGCGAACCACTCCGGCGGAACGTAGAGCTGCAGCGAGTGCTGGGTGACCATGACGAGCTTGCGATTTGGGTGTTGGACTGATCGGGTCATCGGGTGATCTCAGCAACAACTGCCTCTTGACGCATACGGTCGCTTCCATTTCGCTACTCGATTTTGATCCGCAGATCTCCGCCGGTCATCTCTTTCGGTTCCGGCAGCCCCAACATGCCCAGCATCGTTGGAGAAATGTCGCGCAGCGAGCCGCCCGATCTCAGCGTGAATTTCGTATCTTCTGAGACCACTATAAACGGCACCGGATTGGTCGTGTGATAGGTGTGCGGGCCGCCGCTTACGGGATCAATCATCATCTCAGCGTTGCCGTGGTCAGCCGTGATCAGCATGGCGCCGCCCTTGGCGCGAACCGCGAGTTCAATACGGCCCAGGCAGCCGTCCACGGTTTCAACGGCCTTGATCGTCGGCTCGAGTTTACCGGAATGTCCGACCATGTCAGCATTCGCGAAGTTGACCACCAGCACATCGAAAGTACCGTCCTCCACCGCCTTGACGACAGCGTCGGCAATACCGGCCGCACTCATTTCCGGCTTCAGATCGTAGGTCGCAACTTTCTGCGAAGGCACTACCACCCGGTCTTCTCCCGGAAACGGTTGCTCGATGCCTCCGTTAAAGAAATAAGTGACGTGCGCGTACTTTTCAGTTTCGGCAACGCGCAGATTTCGCATATTGCTTTGGCCCATGACGTTGGCAAGAATGTTGTCGAGCGATTCCGGAGGAATCACCACCGGTAGACTGAACTTCTTGTCATATTGCGTCATACAGACGTAATGCAGATTCTTCGGCCCGCGATCACTGGGGATGGTCCCGTCCAGATCTTCCGCGCCTTGCAGATCGCGTCCGCCCTGTTCGTTCAGCCCGCTGGTACGGGTTAGAGCACGGGTAATCTGGCGCACGCGGTCGGCGCGAAAGTTGAAGCAGATGCACGAATCTTCATCGCGAATGGTCGCGATGGCCTGACCTTTCGCGTCCGTACAAACGAACGGCACGATGAACTCATCTGTTACTCCTTTGTTGTAGAATTCCTTCACTCCTTGGACGGCGTCGGCGTACTTGCCGCCTTCGGCATCGCCGAAAATCATGGCGTTGTAAGCTTTGCCGATGCGCTCCCAGCGGCGGTCGCGATCCATGGCGTAGTAACGCCCACTCACCGTCGCAATCTTTCCAACGTTGTAATCGCGCACGGCTTGCTGCAACTGCCCGAGATATGCGGCGCCGTTGGTGGAGAGGGTGTCACGGCCGTCCATGAAGGCGTGGACGAAAACGCGTTCGACTTCATTCTGCTTCGCCATTTTCAGCAGCGCATGCAAATGCGTTTGATAGGAATGCACGCCGCCATCGGAAACCAGGCCAAAGAGATGCAACTGCCGTCCGCCGGTGCGAGCGCTATTCATCGCACTGAGCAGCACCGGATGCTGGAAGAACTCTCCATTCTGAATCATCAACTCGATGCGCGTGGAATCCATGTGCACGATACGCCCGGCGCCGATGTTCAGGTGCCCGACTTCGCTGTTGCCCATTTGACCGTCGGGCAGGCCGACGGAAGGGCCGCTGGTCTGAATCAGCGTGTTCGGATATTCGCGCAGCAGGCGGTCGTAAATCGGCTTCCGGGCCAGAGCGATGGCGTTGGCTTTGGTCTCGGCGCGGTATCCCCAGCCGTCGAGGATGATCAGGATGAGTGGTTTCGGACGAGGCATTCTTATTTATGGCTCCTTGCAGAAATAAGTATGAACGGGAAAGCGCGACCCAGATGAACTTACCAGATTACCCGGATTGGGTAGTTCTTGAACACCGGGTCGGCGGTGATGATCGGCAAGCCTTCTTCTATGCACTGCGCGATCAGAAGGCGATCGAAGGGATCGCGATGGTGCAAGGGAATTTTCTCCAATGCGAGCAAATGATCAACGTTGAGGCCAAGCATTTCGATCCGGTTTTCAGCCAACTGGCTCACGATGTAAGGACCCGCAGGTCGAGGAAGATCCAACTTCCCTATCTGCACTTTAATCAGAATTTCCCAGATGCTGGCGATGCTCAAAGACAGATCGCTCGGGCCCACGAAGATGTCGCGCGCATTCTGCGACATGCGCTTATTCCCGGCGATTCCCCACAGGAACGCGTGCGTGTCGAGAACCGCTCTCATTTGCGGGAGGGGGCTTTAGGGAACAGTTCGCCGTCGTAAAACAGGGCCTCGATCTCTGCATCGGGCTCATTGAAATCGTCGGGGACGGTAAATTCGCCCTTGGCACTTCCGAAGATCCTTTTTTTAGACTGCTTCTTCACCGGCACCAGCTTCGCCACCGGGGTACCAGCCTTGGCAATAATTACTTCCTCGCCCAAGGCGACGCGGGCCAGCAGGCGGGAAAGATGGGTCTTGGCTTCATGAATGTTGACTTCCATGGGGCCACGATAGACTAAGTCATTAGCTAAGTCAATTGCTGGGGGACTGGTCTTGACGACATCTGTGGTAATAAAGACTTCGCCTATTGTTCGCCTCAGGAGCCAGCCTATGTCGATCGCTGAAATGTTGCTCGAGGAATTCGATTCCGAAGCCCAGTCGCGTCGATAACCTTTTGCGAAAATCATCTTCCCGTGTATGCCTCAAACCAACTTACGCCTACCCCTTGCAGTTCAGCGCTCCCAACCCCAAAAACCTTGCTCCCACCCCCAGCGCCTCTTCAATCCTCAGCAGTTGGTTGTACTTCGCGATGCGGTCGGTGCGCGAGGCGGAGCCGGTCTTAATCTGCCCGGCGCCGGTGGCGACGGCAAGATCGGCAATGAATGTGTCTTCGGTTTCGCCCGAGCGGTGCGAAATGATTGACGTGTATCCGTTGCGGCGGGCGAGATCAATCGCGTCGAGCGTTTCGCTGACCGTACCGATCTGGTTGACCTTGATCAGAATCGAGTTGGCAACGCCCTTGTCAATTCCCTTCTGCAGGAACTCGACGTTGGTCACGAACAAGTCATCTCCCACGAGCTGAATCTTGCCGCCGACTTCTTTCGTCAGCAGCGACCAGCCTTCCCAGTCGTTCTCCGCGAGACCGTCTTCGATCGAAACGATGGGATAGTCATTCACCCACTTCGCCCAGAAAGCCACCATCTCTTCAGAACTCTTCGACGACTTGTCAGACTTTTTGAAGACATACTTGCCGTCCTGGAAAAACTCGCTGGCTGCGGGATCGAGCGCAATGGCGATTTCTTCTCCGGGCTTGTACCCGGCCTGCTGAATGGCTTCAAGCACTACTTCAATGCCTTCGACATTCGACTTCACCGACGGTGCAAACCCGCCTTCATCGCCGACTGCCGTGTTATAGCCGCGTTTTTTCAGTACGCCCTTCAGCGTATGGAACACTTCGACGCCCCAGCGCAGCGCTTCCGAAAACGACGGTGCTCCTACCGGCATAACCATGAATTCCTGGAAGTCAACGTTGCTGTCGGCGTGCGCGCCGCCGTTGAGAATGTTCATCATCGGCGTGGGCAGAGTGTTCGCGCCGGCTCCGCCGAGATAGCGGTAGAGCGGCAGTTGATAGAAGGTTGCCGCCGCACGGGCTGCAGCCATGGAAACCGAAAGAATCGCATTTGCACCAAGACGGCGCTTATTCTCCGTGCCGTCGAGTTCGATCATTCTCTTGTCGAGCGTGCCCTGATCGGCGGCGTCGTAACCGCCCAACGCTTCGGCAATCTCGCCGTTCACGTTCTCGACCGCCTTCAGCACGCCTTTGCCTACGTACTTGCTCTTGTCGCCATCGCGGAGTTCGACCGCTTCATGTTCGCCCGTGGAAGCTCCGCTGGGCACAATCGCCCGGCCCACGGTTCCGTCCTCCAACCAGACTTCCGCCTCGACTGTGGGATTGCCCCGCGAGTCCAGAACCTGCCGCGCACGAATCTCTACGATATTGCTCATGATTGCTGTTTCTCCTCAGGGAAGAATGAATTGGGTTTTAGTAATCCACGACGACACGGCGTGAAGCCCGATCCAAATCAAGCGTCTATCCGTGGAGTATCCGACACCGATAGACGGGCGCCGCCTCTGCTTGTCGTGAAACACGAGATTATAAATGATGGCTGCGGCGCACCACGTGATTTGCAGTATCGCCGGCTGGATTGTTCCAAGCTGAATGCCGATTGGCCTTCTTTGCAACTGCTACAATGCATTCAGTTTCCATCATCATGAAATGTCCTTTTTGCGGGCACGCTAACGACAAAGTCGTAGATTCGCGCGAGAGCAAGGAAGCGGATTCGATCCGCCGCCGCCGCGAGTGCCTGAAGTGCGAGAGGCGCTTCACCACGTACGAGCGGATTGATGAAATTCCCTACATGGTGGTGAAGAAGGACGGGCGGCGAGAGAAGTTCGACCGCCAAAAAGTTCTGAACGGACTGCTGCGAGCCTGCGAGAAACGCCCGGTACCGATCAGTAAGCTGGAGCAGATCGTGAACGAAGCCGAGGCCTTCGTCATCGAATCGGCAGAGCGCGAGCGCAAAACCAGCGAGGTCGGCGAATTGATAATGAACCGACTCCGCCGCTATGACAAAGTAGCTTACGTGCGCTTTGCATCGGTGTACCTCGACTTCAAAGACGTGCAGGAGTTCATGACAGAACTCAAAGACCTGCTCAAAACCAGGGAAGCGGAGCCAGGGCTAGGCGCCGGCAAACCCACCCAATGATTCAATTCCCCGATGATCCAATGATTCAATCTTCATGACTCACAAAATCACCCTGATCCCGGGCGACGGCATCGGCACAGAAGTTACGGCGGCGGTCGTGCGCATCCTCGAAGCGACCGGCTTGAAGTTTGAATGGGAAACGGTTCTGGCCGGCGCCGACGCCTACGAAAAATACAAGGAATACATCCCGAAGGAATTGACCGCATCGATCGAACGCACGCATGTCGCGCTCAAAGGCCCCATTACCACGCCAATCGGCGGCGGCTTCGCCAGCATCAACGTGCAGTTGCGCAAGCAGTTCGAGCTCTATGCGAATTTTCGCCCGGCGCGAAACCTTCCGCACATTCCCACGCGTTATCCCGACATCGATCTGATCATCGTGCGCGAGAATACTGAGGGCCTCTACTCCGGCCTGGAACACGAAGTCGTACCCGGCGTAGTCGAAAGCCTCAAGATCATCACCGAGAAGGCTTCAACCCGCATCTCCCGCTTCGCATTTGAATACGCGCGCAAGAATAACCGCAAAAAGGTCCACGCCATCCACAAGGCGAATATTATGAAGTTGTCCGACGGCCTGTTTCTGCGCTGCTCGCGCAATGTGTCGAAGGAGTATCCCGAGATCACTTACGGCGAGCACATCGTGGACAACACCTGCATGCAACTAGTGATGAATCCCTATCAGTACGACGTAATGGTGATGGAGAATCTTTACGGCGACATACTGTCGGACCTGTGCGCCGGCCTGGTAGGTGGGCTTGGCCTCGTACCAAGCGCCAATCTCGGCGAGCACTGCGCGATCTTCGAAGCCGTGCATGGTTCGGCGCCGGACATCGCCGGCAAGAATCTGGCGAATCCGACCGCTCTGCTGCGTTCAGCGCTTCTGATGTTGCGTCACATCGGCGAGTCGGAAGCCGCGCTAAAAATTCGCAATGCGCTGGAGAAGGTCTATCGCGATCGCGACAAGCTGACGAAAGACGTAGGCGGAAAAGCCGGAACGTCAGAGTTCGCCGACAGCGTCATCGCGGCGATGGAGCTTTGAGGCAGCGAATGTCGCCGCCTCCGCATCGTCGGCCTTCGCATCTGACTTTTAGCCTGCCTGCCTTCTAACTCTGCTAAACTCATCGCCGAGCTGCGGGCGACTATGCTCTTCCTCATTTTCAAAAGACAAATCATCAAGTATTGGAGCAAGGCCCCTTGGTTAACCTTGTTGGCTTTGCTGTTAGTTCTGTACGCCGCAGGTTACGTTGTGATGAGGTGCACGGAGCCCCATGACAATCCCATCCGTTCCCTTTCGACTTACACCTACTTCTTCGCCATCACGGTAACCACAATCGGGTACGGCGACGTCACGCCGGTCAGCTGGCCCGGCCGGATCGCGGCGGGTTGTATAGCCTTTGGTGGCATTGGCGCTGCTGCTGTCGCCCTCGGCAGCGTATTTACCTCGGTCGGTAATTTCATCAAGAGGCGCGAGAAAGGATTCCTGGAATTTGATATGAAGGGTCACATCGTAATCTTTGGGAATCGTGGGGGCGAGACGACCAGTTTAATTCAACGCCTCGTGGCCGACCAGGAATCTCGTGGGTTGCAAATCGTTCTGTGCTCCCACAACACCGAGCGCAACCCTTTCCCCGAGTTGATTGAATTCGTTCGCGGCGAACTGACCAGTGCCGACGTAATGTCGCGGGCGTGCGTCGAGGACGCAGCCAGAATCGTGATTCATGCCAGCACCGATTATGAAAGTATCTCCATCGCGTTGGCCGTGAGAGAAACAAATCCGCAAGCCCCGATCATCGTTAAAGCGAACGATCCCGGAAAAGAAGTGGACATCGAGCGCGTTGACCGTACGCGCGTGGTTTGCGTCAAGTCGGTGGACGTTCCGATGATTGTTCGTGAGATTCACAACCCCGGGATAACGCAAGTGTTCGAAAGCCTTCTCTCTCCTGAAGGTCAAGATCTGCGCAGTATTCAAGTTCCGCGCGAGCGGCGCTTCACATTCGGGCCTCTGGCACACCACTTCCGTGAACAGCACCGGGCCATTCTTATCGGGGTGCGTCCGGCGGGCGGGGGTCCCACGTCGCAGGGCGTCTTGAACCCCGAGTTTATGGCGCCGGTAGAAGGCGGCATGTTTCTAGACTATATTTCTCCAACCCCTGTAAAGATTGATTGGATGGTCGTCGAGGATGCACTTGCCGAGCCTCGAAAGGAGGAGCGCAATGCTTGAGAAGCTGTTCGCGAAGCGTCACATTGCCAACCTCGAACTGAACTCCGTGCGGGATAACGTCATTGAGAAGCTAGGCTGGCCACCTGCCAAGGCAGAAGATGTCGAGCTTCAATACCGGCGATTCCTCTACGCCCTTACGCAAAAGCACAAAAACGAAATCATTTCGCCCCCTTCTAAAGAAGTCGATGACTTCTGGCATCAGCACATTCTCGACACGGCAAAATACCGCGAAGATTGCGAGAAGCTTTTCGGTCACTACCTGGACCATATCCCCAGCCTGACCGCCGATCAACAAGCCCAGGCGGATCAGCGTCGCCGTCGCGTTTACGCCGACCACAATATTGACTCGGCTGATTTCACCCCTGGCGGTTCCGGAGACTCAGGCGGTTGGAGTGGCGACGGAGGCGACTCGCATCAAGCGCACGGGCACCACGGGGCGAGTGGGCACGCCGGGCACGGTGGCGACGTGGACACGCCGGGGACGGCGGCCACTCGGGGAGTGATGGTAGCGGCGGAGACGGCGGGGGTGGCGGGGACGGCGGGGGTGGCGGCGATGGCGGAGGAGGATGCGGAGGTGGTTCCGGTTGTGGAGGCGGAGGAGGTTGCGGAGGCGGTTAGCCTTGTTCCAGCCCGAATCCCCGCTGCTTTTACCGCGCCGGGGCCAATGTTCCCAAGGCGCAGCTTGCATTCCGCGGCGCGTAGGTAATTTCATCGCCGCGCGAACCGGTAACCACGCGCCCAGCAACATTCACCGTTCCCGATCCCACAAGGGCTCCGTTCGGCTGTAACTGGACGGTAAACGGAGCGCCTGCATTCTGCACAGTAACCAGCGTCTGTCCGCCGGCAAACTGCACCGTGTAAGCCACGGCCACATGGGCTTCTCCGCATTCCAACGTTGCCGTATCACTGCGGAATTCAATGCTTAGGCCGCCCTGCGCAGCATAGGTTCCGTGCATCCGCAGCCCGACCGGAGCTGGCGGCCTTTTCCCGGAAGGATCCAGGATGTTGCCTACCACGTTGGTTATGGTTGGAGAAGGCGTGCCCGGCATTACGCCCGCCGTGCAGCGCTCCGTCTTCGGGGCAGTGACGACTACCGGAGCGTGGTGGGTCGGGGCGGTGGGTTCATAACTGGTGGTACTAACCTGCTCGGACACGGAGTAATCCATTCCATTCTGGTGCACGGCGTCCGTACCCGCGTAGTTCTGCGCCTCAGCAGCATCGATCTGCCGTTCCTGTATGGTGGTGTGCGTTTGCTCCTGATAGCCGCCACCTGAGGACCCACCGCCGCTGCTGCCGACCACGACCCGTCCGGCCACAAGAATCGGCCCTGGCCCCGCCAATTTCCCATCCGGCCGGAGCGTAGCTGCAACCTCCTTGGGCTGATTCTGGATTTTCACCAGCACCTGACCCGCCGCCCTCTCCACCGTGTATGCGAGGGATTGAGGAAGCAGCGTCCCGCACTGTACGATGGCGCCATCTTCGCTAAAGGTCGCGCTGAAACCATCTTCGCCAACAAACCTGCCACTGAAGCGCAAACCCTTCGGCCCCGACAAGCCGCCCAGGGTGGGCGCATCCTTGCCGAAAGCCCCTTGCAATGCCGGAGCGAACATCTCGTTGAGGCCCGTCTTAAGGCCTTCTCCAATGCATTCGGTTTCACTTCGTCCGGCTTCCAGACAGCGCCGGGCCGCCATCGAGCCGGCATCCTGCCGCATGGGGTGCGCTTGGGCTTCTGCCGCCTGTGCGGCTTGGGCCTGCAACGCGTTGGCGTCCTGCATCGCGCGCTGCCGCTCCTGTTGTATCTTCGCGTTGTAGTCCGGATTGTTGCCGCCGACGATCTGGGCGAATTGGGTCTGCATACCGGGCGAAAGAAAATACATCCACACCGGAATACCCTCAAAACCAAATTTGGGATCGTTGCGGTTGAAGCGGTAAGGGTTCGTGGCCAGAGTTACCGGCCGTCCCGCGAGTTTGGGCGCCAACTGTTCAATGTTAGCTTGAGCAGCGCTGTACTTCTCCAAAAACTTCTTTTCATCGGGCAGCAAGCCGCTGGACGCGCGCGGCCCGGCTAGAACTTTAATCACCTCGCTCAACTGATAGAACGCGCCCATGGAGCGAACCATCGTCTCACTCGGCGTGCTGACCTTCATGCCCTGGATGACGCGATCGACGGTGGGAAATTCGCTGAGGTAGGGTGGATTGAAACCGGTTGCAGCCTTGCACACTTTCACTTTCTCGGCAATTTCCGCCCGCGGCTTGGCCGCTTGCAACAGAAACTGTCCATTCATCTCGATCTTGACGAAGCAGTAGTCCTGGCCGGCTTGTTTCTGGCACTGGAACACCGTCAGCGTGGCCCCGCTGCCGCAGTCCCAGCGCGTGTTCTGCAAATCCCCCGGCGCTTGCGCGTTTGCCGCAGCGGCGGACGGTGGGCCTTGCACTTTGCACGTGTTCATCTGATTGGCCACCTGGGAGCGCACGTTGTATCGCTCCGAGTTCTGGTCGCGCTGGTAATAGCAGAACTCAAACTTCGGCCCCTTCTCGCACTTGTGTACCACATAAGTGGATCCGTCAGGACAGAGATAAGGCACGTTGAACTGCATGGAATCCTGGGCAGAAAGAGATGGGAGAGTCGCGCAAAACAGCACCGCAAGCACGGCAAGCTGACCGGTATTGGGCTTCCAGATCATAAACTTTCTCCGAGACACGCAGCTCATTTCTTCTTAGTCAGCCTGGAAACCATTCCGCCCGGGGGCCCGTTGAGCGCGCCGTCGTCGTCCACAGTGAAAACGAGTGTTTCGCCAGGACCACAATTCACCGTGACGTTCTTGCCACTCTCCGTATAGGTGCAGGCATTGGTGATCGGCCCCATCGACATGTAGGCCTTGCCATCCGATTTGAATTCGAGTTGCACCACGTTGCCGTTGTCAACGTAGGTATTCCCTTTCACGCCTCGACTGCAGCCGAGGGCGAAGCTCAGGACCGCAATTGCAAGCACCAGCATTCCATTGAATCGCACAACTTTGTCTTTCACAGTCGTTCCTCCCCAAGCCTGATTTTCTTGTTCGTCACGGATTCGAGGCAACCGCTGAGTTCCCGCCCGCCAGTACGCTAGCTCCGCCGGTAAGATTTGCAATGCTGGTCGCCGACGATGGCGTGATGGTGATGCGCTTGAGCGTATTGTCGTCCTGCGTAAGAAAAGAGAGGGTGCCGTCGCGCCCGAATTCCCACCAGCGCGGCGCCCCAAGCGACGAACTCAACCCAAAGAAATCGACCAGTGGCTTGCCCTCGATGAAAAGTCTCGCCGGTCGCGTCCCGTACTGGTGTACCCAAAAGATGTGATTTCCGTCCGGAGAGAACGCGAGCTGGGTATTGGTGCCTTCCGAGCCCGTAGGAATAAACTTGCCGTCTACGAAAATCCCGCGTGAAAGCGGACGGCCGGGAGGCGAGGTGGGCCACATGCTTGCTGTCGCGGCTGAAAATGTAGCGCAAAGCCCGGGGATCCTGCAGATCCATGTTCTCGTCGCTCAAGGCCGACGCCGCCTGGGGAACGCCGTCCACGACCAAACTACTGCCCATTCCCGCGTCCACGGCGAAGTATGCGTAGTGATTGCCGTCAGGGCTGAAACTCAGGTCGGTGGCGCCGCGCACGCCCAACGGCATCACTTTCTTGTCCAGAATCAGGCTCGGGGTGCCGTTCATCCTCATAAAGGCCCCCACCCTATGTCCGGCCGGCGGCAGGACAGGCAGGTTCCCGGAGCCGATGGCGCTCCCGAACTCCTGATCGTCAATTACGACGAAAGGCCTGCCCCCCACGGACGACGAATACACCAGCGAGGAAGAGTCCGGGGTAAACGCAAGGTTGTCGATCGAAACGTATTCCTGACCGCGTTTGCCGTCGCGAATCACGTAGTGATGGCTGTTGATGTCCCCGCAAAGGGCGGCGTATTGCTTGCCGTCCGGGCTAAACACTACGTTGTCAATCGATCCCCGCTCCACGGTTTCGCTGCCCGGGACTTTCTTGCCGCCAACCACCAGAAATGAAAATGGATGGAAATTTACACCGCCGCTCACCGCGACTACGACCATATCTCCGACGGGCGGAATGTAAACCCTAAAATTAAACGCTCGCGTCAGCGGCTTGCCGTCGAACATCAACTCGGTACCCTGGCCTCCGCCAAGCCCTCTTTCGGTGTACAGGTGCTTGCTGTCCGACGTCCATACCGGTGCGCTCCCCAGGTATGGCGCGGGCTTGCCGTCGATGATCAGCATCCAGGGCTTTTGCCGACGCGGATCATTCCACACGTATGCATAGTGCTCGCCATCGGGACTGAATGCCAGTTCGCGAACATCCCAATCAGTGCTGAAAGGCGGGCCAATGGGCTTGCCGTCGTACACAAAGCGCCGGTAGGTTAAGGTGTCTGCACTCGCAACGCTGAAATAAAACACGTGCTTGTTGTTTGACGTGAACCTGAGATCGCAACTGGATCCGTTGAACGCTCCGCCACTTTGCGATTCGGAACTGCGCACCAGTTCCTTGCCATCCACCATGACGACATACTGATTGCCCGCGCGGGCGCAGTATGCGTATCGGTTTCCATCGGGGCTGAAGACGATCCGGCCATTCGCGGGTTGCGCAAGGATTTCATCGAACTTTGGCCCTTCGACGCCGTCGTAATAGACCACGGCACGGCTCCCGTCAGCTTCGGCGGTTGCCACATGCACGCCAGACGGGCTGATCTCGAAAAGTCCACCCTCCTGCAGCGGGGCCATGACCTTGGGCTCGATCTTTGTCCCGGCTGGAGGAGTAAACGGCCCGGCATCATTGATTGCCGGTCCCGAAGTTTGCTGGCCTTGCTTTGGTGGTTTTTGACCAGGCTTCGGTTGCTGCGGTTGCTGTTGGGGCTGCTGCCCCTGCTGGGATGCCTTCTTGGCGGCGTCTTTCATCTTGTCCCAAACGCTCTGCGCGCAGGCAGTTCGCGCGGTGGACGCAACCATGACAGTTAGACACGCGAAGACGGACAGACTCTTTAGAACCGAATGGCGCATTCAACCCTCTTAATTGTCGGCGCTCGCGGTACTGCTTCGCGAATGATCGCGCACGAAATTGCGCGAATTGTACGCCGTTTCAATACTAATTTTCCACAGTTTCCTTTTTTCGGCCCGCCCGCTCGGGCCAGATGGAAAGCGACAGAAGGATGGAAAGCGACAAGACGGAGCGCCGGGAACACTGCTGTCGCATTGGCTCTGATAAAATATTCGGTCTGCAGGAGGCGCCTTGAAATCTGGATCCACTTCCTACAATCCCTGGCATCATCGCTTCGCGGTTTTCATAGCGTTTCTCACATTCGTCGTAATTATTGCGGGAGCGCTGGTCACCAGCGAAGATGCGGGGCTCTCAGTCCCTGACTGGCCGACGTCCTATGACCACATACTCCGCTTGCCGCCCTGGGTGGGCGGAATCATTTTTGAGCACAGCCATCGCATGATCGCCGCGTCGACGGGGATCTTAACCATCGTGATCGCGTTCTGGACGCTATTTGCCGACCGCCGCCGCTGGATGAAATACCTGGGCTTTGCCGCGCTCGCAACCATCATCATTCAAGGCATACTGGGCGGAGTGACGGTGCTGAACTTTCTTCCACCAGCAGTTTCGACTGCCCACTCCGCGGTTGGCCAAACCTTCTTCTGCATCGCTGTGGCCATCGCGGTATTCACCGGGCGCAAGTGGGTCGAGAGTGAGCCAGCTCGCATCGCCGACCATGGCCATCCCAAGCTGTTTGTTCTGTGCGTTCACTCAGTCGGCATTCTTTACCTGCAACTCATTCTCGGCGGAATGTTCCGCCACCATGGCATGCACTGGTGGCCGCATGTGGTCAACGCCGCCGCCGTCGCAGTAATACTTACTTGGACATCGGTGCGCGCGCTGGTTGCATTTCCGCGTATCGAGGCCATTCGCCGTCCGGCAATTCTTTTATTATTCGAATTGATGGTCCAGTTGCTTCTCGGATTTGCCGCGTTCCTCACACGCGTAGCCTGGCCGGGAGTAGAGGCCAACACCCCGATGGTGGTCTCCACGGTCGCGCACGCCAGCCTGGGCGCCGTGCTGCTGGCAACGTCGGCAGTGCTGCTGATTCAGGTGTGGAGAAACGTTGCTTCCGCACAAGCGAAGGAGGTGCCGGAAGGAAGAACGGCCACGGCCCCACTTGCGGCGAGCTAATCTAACTTCCGCGATAATCTATCTTCAATCCATTAGCCGCGAATGATTAGCGGCACCGAGTCATCACAGTAAGCTTTCAGCGTAGAATAAGTCTTTGACCTCGCAAACCCCAGCCTTGGACCTCCGCGACTCACCTTCTCCGGAACATTTGATTTCAGCGGCTATTTCCGTGCAGGACATCGTGCATCGCTACGGCGAACGCTCGGCGTTGAACGGCGTGTCGTTTGACGTGCAACCGGCGGAACTGTTCGGGTTGCTCGGCCCGAACGGCAGTGGCAAAACAACTCTCTTCCGCATCCTTTCAACGCTCATGGTCCCTGTGGCTGGGCGCGCCGTCATTCTCGGCCACAACGCGGCGGAAGACCCCAGCCGATTGCGCCGGGAAATAGGCGTGGTGTTTCAGGCGCAGAGCATCGATCTCAAGCTGACCGCCTCCGAGAATTTAATGCACCAGGGACATCTCTACGGGTTGCGCGGTTCCGCGTTGCGCAAACGCATCAGCGAGGTTCTCGGCCGCGTGGGACTCTCGGACCGCGCCCGCGAGAAAGCCGAAACCTTTTCCGGTGGCATGCAACGCCGGCTGGAGCTCGCGAAAGGCCTTTTGCATGGACCCAAGGTTCTTCTGCTGGACGAACCGACGACTGGCCTCGATCCCGGCGCGCGCCGCGACTTGTGGCAATACTTGAAGATTCTTCGCGACGAAGAACGGGTGACCGTACTTGTGACCACGCACCTGATGGAAGAAGCCGAGCGCTGCGATCGACTTGTCTTCCTGAACGAAGGCCGGGTGGTTGCCCTGGGTACACCGGCAGAACTCAAGCAGGAGATCGGCGGAGACGTGATCGTCCTGGAGACGAAAGAGCCGGAGAAACTGGCGGGCAAGATTCGAACCCAGTTTCGGGTTGATGCGCAAGTGCTCGAACACCAGGTCCGCATTGAAAAGAACCAGGGTCACCGTTTTGTGACTGACCTGGTCGAAACCTTTCCCGGCGAAATTGATGCAGTGTCCATCGCAAAGCCAAGCCTGGAAGACGTTTTCATCCGGCGCACTGGGCACCGCTTCTGGACCGAGCCGGTAGAAGATACGAACAAGAAGCCCAAACGAAAACACTGAGAACGCCCCCAAACTTTATGGCAACACGTGCTGATGCGCTACCGGAGAACATTAGAGCAATCGACGACGAACTGTTTCTCCCCGCCTTCACTCTCTGGTGGCGTGAAGTCGTGCGCTTCTATCGTCAGAAGTCGCGCGTGGTTGGTGTGATTGCGTCCCCAGTGCTGTTCTGGATTGTTATCGGCTCGGGCTTCGGCAGGTCATTCCAATCCGGGACGGGACCGAGCCAGCATTACCTGGATTATTTTTATCCAGGCGCGCTGATCATGATTGTGCTGTTCACCTCGATTTTTACCATGATGTCGGTGATCGAAGACCGCAAAGAGGGATTCCTGCTTTCGGTGCTGGTGGCGCCGGTTTCGCGGTCGGCAATTGTGCTGGGGAAAGTTCTGGGCGGCACCACGCTGGCGACCATCCAGGGACTAATTTTTCTTGTGTTCGCGCCCTTTGCCGGAATCCATCTGGGGCTCACCCTTTCCCTGATGTCGGCGCTGGTTATCTTCCTGGTCTCGTTCGCGCTGACCGCGCTGGGGTTCGCGATTGCCTGGCCCATGGATTCCACCCAGGCCTTTCACGCAATCATTAATTTGTTTCTGATTCCGCTGTGGCTGCTCTCGGGCGCTCTGTTTCCGGTTTCGAGCGCGTCGCCTTGGCTGCGCGTGCTTATGGAAATCAACCCACTGACGTATGGAGTCGAGGCGCTGCGTGGGGTTTTGTATCCCGCTAGCATGGGTGAGTTTTCGCTGACGGCTTCACTGGCGACGTTAGTCCTGTTTTCGCTTTTTATGTTCGGGGTCGCGTTCCTCATGGTGAACCGGCGCACAACGAAGCCGGCGGCCTAATTCACCACAGAGGCACAGAAACGCAGAGAAGAGCTCGCGAATTTGTGTCTTGGGTTTTTGTGTTTTTGTGTTTTTGTGCCCCTGAGGTTCCGTGGTGAATGGTTTGTTTTTGCCTCAATGCTTAACGACTACTCCATCTTCCCGGCAATCAATGCCACGCTGAACGGGACCAGCGCCGGGGTGCTGGTTGCGGCGTATGTCATGATCAGGCGCAGGCGCATTGCCGCGCACCGCGCGCTCATGCTCACCGCAGTTGGGACGTCAACTCTGTTTTTAATTTCCTACCTCTACTACCACTGGCACGTAGGCTCGGTCCGTTTCCAGGGGCACGGCTGGTCGCGCCCTTTGTACTTCACGATTTTGATTTCGCACACGATTCTCGCTGTAACAATTGTGCCGCTTGTGATCATCACCTTAAGCCGCGCTTTGCGAGAACGTTTCGACAAGCACCGTGCCATCGCCCGCTGGACTTTTCCGCTGTGGCTTTATGTTTCTGTAACGGGGGTGGTGATCTACCTGATGCTCTACCATATTTATCGTGCGCCTTAGAACTCGGCCGCGCGCCGGGTAGTGCCTCAGGCTCGATGCCGAAACCCAGCAAACGTGGACCTTACAAGCGAAAGAGTGCTCAATGACTACCCGCAAATACTTCAAGCATCTGCCATGGGCGTTGCCAGTCCTTGTGTTCCTTTTTGATTTCGCGGACATGCAGTGGATGTTCAGTCACGAGCCGGGGCTAACATACGAGGTAGTGCACCGCTTCATGCTTTTCCTTTTTCCGGGAAGCCTGTTTTTCACCGCCATGTCTGCAATATTATTCAATTGCGGCCTCGCGGCGGTCGTCGGAACTATCGCTTCTTTTATCTTGAAGGGTTTATCGAAGCCAAATTCAAACTGAGGCTCTACCGCGTTTCACGCCGTCACTTGCCCAGCGCGTCGTTCAGCAGATCCGCCAGCCTGATTCCCGCGCGGGCCAACTGCTCATCCACGACTGGAATGTTCCGTCGGTAGTAGGCTTCGTCCACGGCCGCACCGTCCTCCAGCCAGACGTTATGAGCGATGTGGAAGGATTCGTTTGCCCATTGCTCCGGCGTTCCTTGGGGCTGCTTATCGAGCCCTTCGCGCGAAATCAATTGTTCCAACTGCGTGACATACTCGCGCTCCGACTGGTGCGCGTGTTCGATAAGGCCGATGTCCCAGTCTCCATGCAAGTCGCAGGGCCGCGATCCGCATTCCGTGCGACCGAATTGAACAATCGCTACGTCGTTTCCTCCCCGGGCTTCTGCGACCGCATGCAAAGGTTGGTGCACGTCCGCGACAAAGTGGACGAGAAACTTCAGCGCCTCAATCCGGTCTGGCCGCGAGGCACGCTTATCCGCCAAAACGTTCGAAAACATCGAGATGCGCTCTACAACGCAGTTGTGATGATCGGCCAGGCTCGAAAAGCTTCGGCCGGTCGGATGGTAGCAATCGCGCTGCTGGCTGAATCCTTCCGCATTCCACGGAATGTCCACAAAGTGCCAAGCGTTTGTTTCCGGTCGCTCACGCTTGATACCGTCCGCCCAGATGGAGATTTCTGCCAGATCGTCACGACCGAGCAGATCCACAATCGCTCGCCGAGTTTGCGCGGCCAAATGATCTCGCGCGATATCGGCAACCACGCGGTGACCCTTGGGCCCCCAGCCGAACGCGGGGACACATAGCAACAAAATGAGGGTCGTCAGGAAGGAGCGCACGCTGCGATTCTAAACGTCCGGGCGTCGGACTTTTCGCTGGGCGTCCGCACTTAGGGCGTAACGTTTATTGTGCAGGTCTGCGTGGCTTGCCGTTATTGAGGCTCCGGCTTCCAGCGCAGCACCGGCTTACGGGCCGCGGCGGTTTCGTCCATGCGGGAAACCCGGGTCGTATGGGGCGCCGTCTTCACCATCTCCGCGTCTTCTTCGACTTCCTGCGCAATGGATTTCATCGCTTCCAGAAAGAGATCGAGTTCTTCTTTCGACTCGCTCTCGGTCGGCTCAATCATCATGGCGCCGGGCACGATCAACGGGAATGCCGTCGTGTAAGGATGAAATCCGTAGTCGATCAGGCGCTTGGCCAGGTCCATGGTGCGTGCGCCTTTTTTCGCCTGCAACTTGTCGCTGAAAACTACTTCGTGCATGCTGGGGCTAGAGTACGGCAGATCGTAAATACCTTCGAGGCCAGTGCGAATGTAATTCGCATTCAGCACGGCGTCTTCGGTGGTCTGCCTCAAGCCATCGGGACCGTTGGCCAGAATGTAAGCCAGCGCGCGCACGAACATCCCGAAATTTCCATAGAACGAGCGCACTCGACCGATCGATTGCGGGCGGTCGTACTCGAAGCCAAGCGTGCCGTCCCCCTTGGAGATGAGCACCGGCCTCGGCAGGAACGGCTCCAGGGCTTTCTTGATCGCCACCGGCCCCGATCCCGGGCCGCCGCCGCCGTGCGGAGTCGAAAAAGTCTTATGCAGGTTCAGGTGCATCACGTCCACGCCGAAGTCTCCGGGACGCACCTTGCCGACGAGCGCGTTCATGTTCGCGCCGTCCATGTAGAGCAAGCCGCCTTTGGCATGAAGCAGATCGGCGATCTTGTGAATGTCCTGCTCGAAGACGCCGAGCGTATTCGGGTTGGTCAGCATCAGCGCGGCGACGTCACCATTCATCTGTGCTTCAAGCGCGGCGATGTCCACCATGCCCAGCGCGTTCGATTTCAGGTTCTCCACCGCATAGCCGACCATGGCTGCGGTTGCGGGATTGGTGCCGTGCGCCGAATCGGGGATCAACACTTTCTTTCGTGGAACGCCTTTCGATTCGTGATAGGCGCGGACCAGCAGCAGTCCGGTGAGTTCGCCATGCGCACCTGCCGCCGGCTGGAGCGTGATCGCATCCATGCCGGTGATCTCGGTCAAGCAGTCACTCAGCGTTTTGATGATGCGCAGCGCGCCCTGCGAAATTTTCTCCGGTTGATATGGATGCCCGTTGGCAAGTCCGTCCAGCCGCGACACCACTTCGTTCACGCGCGGGTTGTACTTCATGGTGCAGGAGCCTAGCGGATACATGCCAAGATCAATCGCGTAGTTCCAGGTGGAAAGCCGGGTGAAGTGGCGGATGATTTCGATCTCGCTGACCTCCGGCATCTCGCCGAGGTCGTTTCTTGCAGATGATCCCAAAAGCGCATTGGCATCTACTTCAGGCACATCCAAAGGCGCAAGCCTCCACGCGGCTTTGCCAGGTGAGGATTTCTCGAAGATCAGGCCTTCGTTCTGGCTGATGTGACGCGTAGCTTTGCGGGTCAGAGTTTTCATCGCGTCACTTCTTCCGCAGCTTCTTCCTTTGCACCACGCACTGAATGCTCGCTGTCGGAGACATGACCGACGGCAGTGTCGATGATGCTGCGCGTGCTCAACTCGGTACAGCACCACAGCGACGCATTCCCCAACTCGGGATAAAACTTCTTTAGCGGCAGCCCGCCAACGATCTTGTGTCCCAGCAGGCGCGAATTAATCGCGTAGGGATCTTCGCTGGTCTCGACAACGAACTCGTTGAACCGAGGTGCGCCGTCGAACAAGACTTTCGCATGCTTTCCGAACTGCTGCGCGGCATAAGCCGACTTTGCCAGATTCTGGCGCGCCAATTCCTTCATTCCGACCTTACCGTACACCGTCATAAAAATGTTCGCCATCAGCGCAATCAGCGCCTGGTTGGTACAGATATTTGAAGTCGCCTTCTCACGGCGGATGTGCTGCTCGCGCGTGGCCAGCGTCAGCACGAAGCCGCGCTTGCCGCCGCGGTCGTTGGTCTGTCCGACCAAGCGGCCGGGCATTTGCCGGACGTTGGCTTCTCGCGTAGCAATAACGCCGCAGTAGGGGCCGCCGAATCCAAGCGGCACACCAAACGACTGCGCTTCCATGGCGATGACATCTGCGGAACGTGGCGGTTCAACAATGCCCAGCGAAATCGCTTCTGAGATCGCTACCACCAGCATCGCCCCTTTGGAATGCGCGAGTTCGCCGAGGGCCTCCACATCTTCAATGGTGCCGAAGAAATTCGGCGATTGCACCAGCACGCAAGCCGTGTCAGAAGTAATCGCAGCTTCGAGTTCTTTGATGTCAATGCGTCCGTTGTCTTTGAACGCCACCGTCGTCAGCGGCAACCCCTGATGAAAAGCGTACGTCGCAAGCACTTCGCGATACTCAGGATGCACGCTGCGCGCCACTGCCACGGAGCGGCGGCCGGTAAGGCGAACGGCCATCATTACAGCTTCAGCTGCGGCGGTTGAACCGTCGTACATGGAAGCATTCGCCACTTCCATGCCAGTAAGTTCGCAGATCATGGTTTGAAATTCGAAGATCGACTGCAGCGTCCCCTGCGACACTTCCGCCTGATAAGGCGTGTAGGCGGTAAGGAACTCGCCGCGAGAAATGAGCGCGTCAATGATCACAGGGCGATAATGGTAATAGGCTCCGGCGCCAAGGAACGTGGCATATCCGTCGCCGTTTTCGCGCGAACGCTCGCGAAACCAATCCACGATTTCCGATTCCGCCATCTGCCGCGGAACGTTGAGATCGCGATTCAGCCGGTATTCAGGCGGGATCGGCGCAAACAAGTCGTCTATCGACCGCGCGCCGATAACTTTCAGCATGGCTTCGCGGTCAGCAGGAGATTTGGGAAGATAGCGCATAGATTAGCTATTAGCTCTTAGCCTTTAGCTTTAGCTCGTCCGCAGTTGCAAGCGCCGCAGGTTTAGAAGCTAAGAGCTAACAGCCAAAAGCTGGTTTAGTGTCCCCCTTCTTCGGAGACGAATTTTTCGTAGTCGGCCGCCGATAGAAGCGAATTCAAGTCGCCGGGATTCTTTAGCGTTATTTTCAGCATCCACGAAGCGTGAGCGTCCGAATTGATTTTCTCGGGATGCGTCGCCAGATCGCCGTTCACTTCGGTCACGGTTCCCGAAGCTGGCGCGTAGAGATCGGAAACAGCCTTCACCGACTCGACCGAGCCGAACGTCTTGCCCAAAATGATTTCGCTCCCGACCTTCGGCAGCTCAACGAAGACGATATCGCCCAGCGATGACTGAGCATAGCTGGTGATGCCGATGGTCGCGCTCGTGCCATCGCTTTTGATCCACTCGTGTTCCTTGGTGTATTTGAAATCGCTCGGATAAGCCATTCGTTCCCCTTGTGGCGTCCCTGAAGGACTCGCTCTCACTTCCTTGGTTACCAGGACTTCCGTCCTGGGCTAAGCTAGTCCGCCCCTGCGGGGCTGATACACATTTGCGGAGCAGTAAACCCGTACCTTAGACCAATAAAACATCTTGTCATTCCGAGCGCCGAGCATCGTCCGCTAGCGGACGATGCTCAAGTGGAGGAACCCGCTGTGGTTTTCCAGATAAACCACACAAAGCCGAGAACTTCAACCTTTCTTCGGCCGCTTGTAAAACGGCGTGGGCACGACCTGCGCCTTCACTCCCTGCCCGCGAATCTCGACCATGACTTCCGATCCCGAGGCCGACGATTGCGGCGGCACATAGGCCAAAGCAATATTCTTTTTCAAGAATGGCGAGTACGATCCGCTGGTTACGTATCCAATTGCCTGACCCGAACTATTCAAGATGCGGTAACCGTCCCTAGCGATTCCGCGCTCGGTCATCTCCAACCCGACCAGCGTCCGCTGCGGTCCCAAAGTCTTTGCGGCCGCAAGCGCATCGCGTCCCACGAACTCCGGCTTCTCCATTTTGCAGAAGCGGTCGAGTCCGGCTTCCCACACATTGATGGTATCGGAAATTTCGTGGCCGTAGAGCGGCAGCTTCGACTCCAGCCGCAGCGTGTTGCGCGCGCCTAGTCCGCAAGGCAGAACGCCGAACTCTTTCCCTGCTTCGAGCACTTCGTTCCATACCCGCGCGCTGGTCTGTTCGTCGCTGGGTATGTAGATTTCGAAGCCGTCTTCGCCGGTGTACCCCGTTCGTGCAATCAAAATGTTCTTCAACCCGCAGACCGTGCCGCGTGTCACCCAGTAGAACTTTACCGCCGCGAGATCCGCGTCGGTGAGCTTCTGGAGTACGTCCACGCCCCGCGGCCCCTGAATGGCTATCTGCGTGAAGTCGTCGGAGAGGTTTTCGACCGCGCGATCAAACTGGCGGGTGTTGTCACGCACCCAGCTGAAATCTTTCTCTCGGGTTCCGGCATTGATGACGATCAGATATTCGTATTCGCTGAGGCGATGGACAATGATGTCATCGACGAACGTGCCCTGCGGATGGAGCATCGCGGAATACTGGGCTTGCCCGATGGCCAGCCGCGAGGCGTCGTTCATGGAAATATGTTGAATAGCCGCCAGGGCTTCGGCGCCAGCTACCCGGATGTCGCCCATGTGGCTGACGTCGAACACCCCGGCGCCGGTGCGCACCGCCATGTGCTCAGCGATGATTCCGGAATACTCGACGGGCATGTCCCAGCCGTTAAACTCGACCATTTTGGCTCCGAGTTTGCGGTGGATGGCGTTGAGCGCGGTCTTGCGAACGGCAGGCGTGGCTTCGACAGGGGACAAAAAGGCCTCTCACGGCGGGGGCTGGGCCGCCTTAGGAAACTCCAAAGCCTATCATGCGGGGAATTGCGGCTTCAACCGGACTTGCGCGTTCAGCTATTTGATTTTCTTTCATGGAACAACTTTGCTCCGTTCTTTCTGACGGCGAGGTACGCAGGAGCACCAACCAAGCCAATCTGCTAGCTTGCAAGCCCATGCTACGCTCCAACTAGCGCTGCTTCGCGCTGGAGGAGAAATGCGAAGATTTTTTGCGGCAGCTTTGCTGCTCCTAATGGCCGCTGCAGTTGTCTCTGCTCAGGACGTTGCGGCCGCTCCGGACAAAGCCAAAAACAACGAAGTGGCGTTCACTATCGGTCGCACCTTCATAGCCGATCGGGGTGGTCCGAACCCCGGCGTGTTCGACAACACCGTCCACTCCGGCAAAGGGCTCTCGTTCGACATCAGCTATGCCCGCGTATTTCGCAGATACAAATGGGGATCGCTGTCGGGCGAGCTGCCTCTCCTGTGGAATCCTGATGAGGACCTGAACTATGGTTTGAACCAGGTGCCGGAGGCGTACCGATCAATGTTTCTGACTCCCGCAGTCCGCGCCAGGTTCCTGGAGGGCTTCGCCTTTCAACCCTGGGTCAGCTTCGGAGCCGGGCTGGGCCGCTTCGTAGCTAGCGAAAACATGGTTTTTTTTGGTCCCAACACCGGTCACCGCATCAAGACCACGGGGACGCTCGATGGTGCCTTTGGTCTCGACGTTCCTCTGGGACGGAAGTTCAACAATGCTATTTTCCGCTTCGAAGCCAGGGACAATTGGAGCGGCCAGGCGCCGATCAACATCAATACCGGGAAGACACGCCAGCACAACATTTACGTCGGCGGTGGCGTGGTCTTCGCTTTCTAAGCGGACCGCGAGCTCTTCACTTCCTCATATAGCTCAGGCAGCCGTGCGGCCTCTTCAGCGGAATTGCCGAAGCGTGCGCCCTCGTATCGCTCGGTAAAACGTTCGACCCGGTCTCTGAGCAACTCGTCTTTGATCGCCGATGCAAATTCGTCGGGAGTCTGCGCAGGTGACTTTTCCCAGCCGTGGCGTGCCAGGTGGTGGAGCATTCGCTCATACCAGAGAGTGGCTGCCACTTGCGGTGCGCGTTCGGGCCTCCGCACCAGGCGCATCTTGCGAACCAGTGCAACTACCTTGGGAACGCTGACGATCGCCAGCACCATTAGAAAAACCACGAGAGCCCGTTCTCCCCACACCACGGTGGATTGGCCGATCTTCTCCTGCGTCCTGCGCGCCCAAGCCAGCATGCGCTCGTAACGGGACTTCGCCCATGATTGCGCATGGCTCACCAGTTGGCGGCTGCCGCGGCCAGTCTCCTGTGCCAGGCTGAACTGGTGCCCGAGATCGTAGTTCACAATCCATTCCCGCCAGAACGACGCCATCGCATCCATGTAAAGCATGAAACGATTGGAACCACCCGAGACCAGGTCTCCGCCCGCCGGAGTCGGATCAAACTCGACCCACCCTTCCCCAGGGATGAACGCTTCCACCCACGAATGGGCTTCGCTGGCACGGATCACGTACTGCGAAGAAACGTCATTGAATTCTCCGCCGGAAAAGCCGTTCACCACGCGTGACGGAATGCCCAGGCTGCGAAGCATCACCGCCATCGCGGACGCGAAATATTCGCAATGCCCCTGGCGGCGCTCGAATAAGAAGTTTGCAATGGGATCCTGCGGTCTGGTAGTCGGCAGCTGCAAGGTATATCCGAAGTGGGACCGCAGGTAGCCCTCGAGGGCGGATGCTCGTTCGAAAGGCCCGGATGAATTCGCAGTAATCTTCTGCGCTAGTTCCTTAACGCGCGGGTCAACCGCGGGCAACTGCAAATACTCCCGCAGCACTGGCGCCGGAGATGCGGTCGTGCGGTTCTTCGCGCCTCGCGATGTCCTCATTGGCAGGACGGAATCCGCTTCGTAACGGGTCACCGGATGTTCGGGATCAAAGTCGTAAACGTCAACGGCGGGATCGACCGACAGCTGGCGATAGTTGCCCTGCAAAGACTGGGGGTTCTGCAGCAGGAAAAAGATGTCGTTGACGAATGGCTCCATCGTGACTTCGTAGTGGACCGGGCGGCCCGTAGCGCGAAGAGAGTCCGTGCTCTGGTTGCGGAAATCGAAGCGCCCATCCGGACCACGCCTCAGCACCGACTTCTCATGCGTGTTCGACCAGCTGTGGCCATCGAAGTTGTTCAAGGTGACGCCGCGCAGCTTCAGTTCAGCCGCACCCGCAGTGTCTCCCTCAACCCGGACGTGCATCACCACCGCGCGCGATTGCTGGATCTGCCCGATCCGCCCCAGTTCCACGCGGTCAGAGAACCCTGTGCTCAAGTCATTCCCTGCGGCATAGGCGCTGAAGTATCCCGTGGAGACGCGCGGAAGAATAAAGAAAATAACTCCGCCTGCCGCAAAAATAAGCACCAGCAGTACTGGGGCAATCGTGGCTATGGCAAAAGAAAGCTTGCGATAGGCGCGGGGAACATTCGGATCGCGTCCCTGTACCGACGACTTGGTACAGGCGTGCATCATTTCCATCAAAATGAAAGTGCTCGTGGCGACGAGCACGAAACCCGCCAGCGCCACCAGGAATGTGCTGTCCACTGTGAGTACAGCGGCCGCCAGCACCATGGCGAAGGAAAGTCCCGCCAAAAAGAAGTGATCGCGGTCGGTCTGGGCTGAAAACAACCGCACCAGCATGACAAACAAAACCAGGTGAACCAGCGATCCCAGAAAGGCCCGGCTGATAACGAACTCATCAGCAATGAAGAAAACGACGCAGCCGATGGTAAGCAGATTTGTCCAGCGTTCGGTCAGCAGGACTTGGCGGCGGCGAGCGAGAGCGAATCCCCGAACCAGGAGTGCGCCCGACGCCAGAAAAACCGTGGGCAAGTCCAATCGCCCGGTGGAAGCCAGAGTTCCGAATCCGGTGAAGACCAGCAGAAACAGCGACACATCCAGGTAGCGCCGGATAGCGGCCGCGAGCGAGAGTTCCCCGGCTTGTGAAGGCGTCTGCATGGACAACGTCATTGTCGGGATTTGGGCCGAAAAGGTAAAGAGTACCGAAGGGGTGCCGCCTGCTGAGAGTCAACGCAGAACGAGTCTGGAATTCCAATGCTAAGATTGAAGAGTCAGGCATCGGTCCCGCGCGACGCCTTCCCGCCAACCCCGCCAGGTCCGGAAGGAAGCAACGGTAACGGGCTCTTGCGTGTGCAGTGGGGTCCCGGTGCCTGGCTAATGATTTCCCGATCCCGAATCTGCTTTTTCTAAAGTTCCCCCAGCAACCTGATAGAACTCAGGCGTTGCGCTAGTCCGCACCGGAGGCTTGGCCAGCCCTTTTCAGTCCTCTCAAGGCACTCAACTCCGGGAACGAATGCGCCGTGATCAAGGTAGTTTCAGGCGGCATGACATGAGTTTGCAGCCCCCGTACCAGCAAATCCATAGCGGTGCCGGCTAAGGGCGGAGTGACGACGGTTGCAGAGAGCACAGAACCCCTTACCCATGCCTGTCCGGTCTTGGGGACGCCGTCTACGCCGAGAAACGGCAGACTGTTCCAACGGTCCCGCCCGTCGCCCTCGGAAGAGAATTGACGGAAAGCCTTTTTTGCGCCTGCGGCCATGGCGTCGTTCTGCGCCGCGATGACGTCGATGTGCGCCTCCTGCGAAGTCGAAAGCCGCAACCATGCGGTGACCGCCTTGAAAGCGCTGGCTTCGGTCCAATTGCCTTTCATGGTCTTAACCTGGATGCTTGGGGGCTTGGTTTCGTACATGCCGGCGGTGCGAAGCTTTGCAGCGTCGGTTTCTGGAGGCCCCTGAATATACAGCACCGAGCCGCCGCCGGGCAGGAAAGCGCCCAACTGCCGGCCTTGGATGCGTCCAACCTCCTGATTGTCGTTAACCACAGCGAACACCGGAACCTTAAATGCCTGGCGAAGCTGACTCACATACTGAACTTCGCGATTCAAGACCACCCACGCGATTCCAGAGGCGACTGCGGCCCGAGCCACTTGAGGGAGCGCCGGCCCACCTACAGGCTCTAAAATGATTCCGTCCGGGCGATCGGCTGGTTTGGCTTGCACAAATGCGAGGATCTGCTGGCTTTGTTGAATGCTGTCGCCGTCAGCGTACAAGATCTCTACATCGACGCCTAGCCTCCGTGCGGCTTCTTCGGCGGCGATGGCCTGCTCGACCTGGTAATCGTTATCTTGCGTAATCAAGGAGACTACGACACGAAGTCTCTTCATCTCATTCTGCCCCCCCGAATGGCCTCGATCATATTCCCTTATGAGGAAAAGTAACGATTACCAAAGTACCGCCTGCTGCGCGTCAAGGACCGCCAAACCCGACAATGTGGACATTCCTCGCCTCCTGCGTACAATAACGTTTCAAGTTTTGTCCGGGGAGAGCAACTGCAAGTGAGCGAACGCGCGCGGGTAAAAATATCGGCCCTGGGTGCCTACGTCCCGCCACGGGTGTTGACCAATAAAGACTTCGAAAAGATGGTGGAGACCACGGACGACTGGATTTTGAGCCGCACCGGCATCCGCGAGCGGCACGTGGTTGATAAAGGCGTCGCCACCAGCGACCTGGCCACCCAGGCCGCTCGGAACGCTTTGGCTCAACGTGGCCTCACCGCGAGTGACTTGGACGCTATTGTCGTCGCAACCGTGACGCCAGACATGCTCTTCCCTTCCACCGCATGTCTAGTCCAGCACAAACTCGGTGCTGAACGGGTCTGGGGATTTGATCTCTCCGCCGCGTGTTCGGCGTTTCTTTACGCTTTGCAGGCGGGAGCCCAATTTGTTGCTACAGGAGCGCACAAGAAAGTCCTGGTGATCGGCGCCGACACCATGTCTTCCATTCTTGACTACACCGATCGCGCCACCTGCATTCTGTTTGGCGATGGAGCTGGAGCCGTCCTTCTGGAACCAGCCGACGATGGCATTGGCCTGATTGACTTCGAACACGAGGTGGATGGTTCAGGCGGATGCTCGTTGTACATGCCTGGCGGAGGCAGCCTGCATCCGGCCAGCCACGAAACTGTTGACAAGAAAATGCACTTTGTTCATCAGGACGGGCAGGCCGTCTTCAAGTACGCGGTGCGAAAGATGGGCGATGTCTGCGAGCGGCTGCTGGCCCGCAATGGCGTGACTGCCGCCGACATCGACTGCTTCATCCCTCACCAGGCCAACCAGCGAATTATCAAGGCCACCGCCGATCGCGTAGGGCTGCCCCCGGAAAAAGTCATCATCAATATTGATCGCTACGGGAACACCACCGCCGGAACTATACCGCTGGCAATGCAGACCGCGTGTGAAGAGGGCCGGCTGAAGAAGGGCGACCTCGTTCTTCTGGCGTCGGTTGGCGCCGGTTTCACCGTGGGTGCGACGCTGCTGCGCTGGACGATCTAGCACGACTCCGCTTTGAGCGTCCCAAGTTTTCCATCCCCAGACGTCCTTGCCCCATCTATACAATAGTTGTTCGACCCCACCATGGCAGCCCACCAGGAAGAAGATGTTTTAGGCAAAGCGTACGACAGCCGCTTGATGAAGCGATTGCTGCGATACCTGCGACCTTACTGGTTCAAGGTGGCAATAGCGCTCGCGTCAATCGTTCTGAAGGCAATCGCTGACGTGCTGGGCCCGGTTCTCACCATGCTGGCGATCGATCGCTACCTTGCGCCCACCCATCAGGCGCCTTCCTGGCTGAACCGGTGGTTGAGTCCGGAGCCGATGACCGGCATCGCGCAAATCGCAGTATTTTACGTCGGGCTGACGCTTTTCAGCTTCCTTCTCGAGTACCTGCAGGTGTACTTCATGCAGTGGGCCGGGCAAATGGTGATGTTTGACCTGCGCGGCGAGATCTTCCGCCACCTGCAGCGCATGCACATCGGCTTCTACGATAAGAATCCCGTCGGTCGCCTGGTGACGCGCGTTACCACCGACGTGGATGCGCTGAACGAGATGTTTACTTCGGGCGTGGTTTCGATCTTTGAGGACATTTTCGTTCTCGTCGGAATTCTGGCGATCATGCTGTGCATGGACTGGAAGCTCGCCTTGATCACGTTCGCGGTTCTCCCTTTGATCAGCTACGCGACGACGCTGTTTCGCGAGCGGGTACGCGATTCCTACCGGCGTATCCGGGTGGCCATCGCGAGGATCAACGCCCACTTGCAGGAACACGTCAGCGGCATGGTGGTCTTGCAGTTGTTCAACCGCGAGGAGAAAGCATACGACGCTTTTTCCGAAGTCAATGAACAGCACATGGACGCGTTCAAAGACGCCATCATGGCTCATGCGGTGTACTACCCGGTGGTCGAATTCCTGTCTTCTTTTGCGATCGCCTGCGTGATCTGGTTTGGCGGCCACGGCGTGCTGGGCGGAATGCAGGTGACCAAAGTTGTTCTGGGATTTACTGCCGGCCGGCCGCTTCCCTTTCACATCGTCGAGGAGGCGCTGACCATCGGCGTGCTGGTTGCGTTCATTCAATACGCGCAACGTTTCTTCCGGCCGATCCAGGACCTGAGCGAAAAATACAACATTCTGCAATCCGCAATGGCCGCTGCCGAGCGCGTTTTCAAGCTGCTCGATACCAAAGTGGAAATTAACGAAGCGCCGGTGACAACAATTCCCGATGGTCCCGGCAGGATTGAATTCGACCACGTGTGGTTCGCCTACCGGACAGACAAGGATAGTGATGGTGAGAGCGGCGGCAAAAACCGTGTAGGGACGGGCGCCCACGTCCGTCCGGTCGAGCAGAAAGCCTCCGCCTCCGAGCCGGACTGGGTGCTGCGCGATGTAAGTTTCTCGATCGAACCCGGCGAAACCGTCGCCATCGTGGGTCACACCGGCGCGGGCAAGACCACAATTATTTCCCTGCTGCTTCGCTTTTACGACGTGCAGCGCGGGGCCATCCGGATTGACGGCGTAGATATCAAAGAAATGCCACTCGCCGACCTGCGCCGCCGCTACGGGGTCGTCCTTCAGGACCCATTCCTGTTCACCGGTACGATTGAAGGCAATATCCGCCTCGGCACGGAGCGGATTGGGGACGAACAGGTGCGCCAGGCCGCCGAAGATGTGAACCTGGCCGACTTCATTCACAACCTTCCTAATAACTACAAGGAAGAAGTGCGCGAACGCGGATCAACGCTCTCCACCGGACAGAAGCAGCTTATCTCGTTCGCACGCGCGTTGGCCCACGAGCCAAAAATCCTTATCCTGGACGAAGCCACTTCCAGCGTAGATACAGAGACGGAGTTCAAGGTCAGAGACGCGCTGGCGAAAATGGTGCAGGGCCGGACGTCGATCATAATTGCGCACCGCCTCTCGACGATTCAGCGGGCCGACAAGATCATCGTCATGCACAAAGCCACGCTGCGCGAAATGGGTACCCACCAGCAACTGTTGGCGCAGCGCGGGATTTACTACAAGCTTTATCAGTTGCAGTACAAAGACCAGGAGTTTCCTACCTTGCCGCACGTCAGTCCGCAAGTGACTGCTGGCGCCGACGACTAGCTGCCGAGCGTGTAATGACCACTGGGGTGACCACATGCGCGTTAGTACGGTTCGGGAGTTGTTGCGGCAGTTGGGCATAGTCTAGTTCGGCTTCAGCGACGCGACCATCAGCAAATCGGTTGCCTGGCTTCTGCGGCGACCGCGTCTGCTGAGAGCGCTTGCTTTTTTCTTGGCAGCACCACTGCCTATTTATGGCCCCACATTTCGAGGAGCGGGGCCGCTCTCTACATCCCAACACGGTAAGCCCCAGAGAGTGGCACTTTGGTTTGTGAAGGTGATAATTCCGTCTAATAGCGCTCATCGAGGAATTTTGAGCGTTGTCGCCTTCAAATTACATCAGTAATTCGGAAAATAAGTAATTTCTGGCCTAGAATCAGGCGTGGGGACACGTTTACGCAGAAGGACAGGATTGAACCGCCGCTTCATCCAATTTTTCGCGTTGTTCTCATGGCTGTGCTTCCTCACCCTGGCCTGTAATGATCGCCGTGAATCCGTGAAGAGCACCCCGCCTGACTTCACGGGGTTCTGGAAGTGGCATTGCTCTGACGCATGGGGCGTTCAAATTAAGAGGCAGACTGGAAATTTGTTCTCGGTTTCTTTTTGCGGGCCCGGCGGGTGCGCTGAGCCGGGCACATGGATGAAAAACACTCCGATAGTTGGAGACCCCCAGTATAACTACATCAATACGACGACTCTCGCGATTCAGCATGGGAAGGGCTGGGAGACCCTCACAAAATGCACTACGGACACCAATCCAGTGCTGGCCTATCCGACCATGCCTACGGAATCATCTAGCGCAGCACCGGAGTCGCCGCCATACGTAGCACAGGCAGCACCAACTTTGCCATTTTTCGATTGGAATGCCTGTCCGTTTGAGGGGTGTACGTATGGCGAATGGACAGCCGCGGCAGCCGTGGAAGTTTTCGATACTTGGAAACCAAACCGAGAGCGTATAGCAACACTCCCCACGGGCGCTGTGGTAAAAGGCGTTTCGGGAGTAGTCATTACGTACAAACCCGGCGTCATCCGGATGAATGCGGATTTGCCGGAGGATGATCTGCATCGCGCAGACACAATCCTGACGTACACGTACCGCGGTGAGGGCTTCTCCGCTGCTTGGTTCAAGGGACGCTTCTATCGCGATTATGACATAACCTTTGCCAAGTGGCCCGACGGAAGCGGCTGCCTTGGAATTGACTGCGCGGGTACATACGTTGAACTCGGAGAAAAGGTCTGGTGGGCGAAAGTGAAGATGAGTTCTGGGGTTGTAGGCTGGGTCAACATGAATGAATCAAAATTCGGTGGAGTTGATCAGTTCGCTTTCGTCGCATCGGGTTCAAGACTCTTTTGGCGCAAGTATTCTTCCTGATTGGTGAAACATCCCAGATAACACTTATTGACCAATTCTTTGATTCTTCACAGGCTCTACAAGGGGCGGATGATCATTCATCTGGCCGTGATTCACAAGAGAAGAGGAAATCCGAATTGGGGAAAGCCGCTCCCATCTTCTCCAGTCGTGCCGACCGAGTTCGAAGCTACAGCACTTCAGGTCAGCTGCGAGTCTGGCGTGAGCGGAATGGTAATCGCTGCTGTGTATCGGAATGGCTGCTGAAAGAAGGGCGCATCATCTAGTTCGGTGTCACCGACGCGACCCTCGGCAAGTCAGTTGCCTGGCTTCTGCGGCCAATCCAGCCGTCGCTCCGCCCCGCCGCACGTCCTTCCCCGACCGGAGTCACTGCTGGCGCCGACGACTAGCTGCACTATTTCCGCGCACCTTCCCCCACCCAATAGGTCCGCCGGTACAAAATAGAACTGTAGTCGCTCGCGGTCCGCAAGCGCACGCGAATCTGGTGCAGGCCGGCATGAGGATCCTTTGGCTCGAAACTGAGTGCGTACCGGGCATGCAAATGGTTGGCGAAGACGATCAGATGATCCTCGAAATTGGATTTCGTGGCGAAAGATTCGTATTCCCCTCCGGTGAGGTCCGCCAGAGTCCTGGGGATGTTCTTCCGCATGGCTTGGCGCACATCCTCGATCTTTTGCAACAGATCCATGCCCGGAGTCCATTCGTCTCGATTGGTTCCTCGAAGAACATCGAGTTGCTGCGAAACATACGGCGAGAACGGAAGCGCATAGACGGTCACGTTGTTTGCGTCAACAACGGATACGGCGTCATCAAGCTTCGTAAATTTGCTTCCATGGTCGCGAGTTTCGCTAATCAGCAGCAGAACTCTTTGCCGGCCCTGGTCCCTGCGACCGAGCAGTCTCGCCGAATACGCAATCGCGTCAACAATGGCGGCGCCGCCGTCGCCTTGCGGGATGTTCTTCAGGCGGCTCTCAATCTTGTCCGCATCGTGGGTGAAGTCCTGAGCAAGGTCCAACTTACTGTCGACAAAAAGCAACGCGGCTTCGTTTTCGGGATCACTCAGTACCGGGTCCAGCATTGAGGCCAGGCCGGCCATACGTTCGAATTCACGATTCGCCCTGCTTCCACACTGCACCACCACCATCAGAGAAATGGGCTCCGATGCTGCCGCGTCGTCGAGGTGAATGGTCTGCTGCACCCCGTCGTCCTCAAGGACAAAATCATTCGCGACCAAGCCTGAAACCGCGTCGCCTTTGGCGTCACGAACCAGAGTTGGAACCGGAACGAGATTAACTTGCGAAGAAAAGTCGCCTTCCTGCGCGGGCTGTCCGAGCAAGGCTGATGCGAACAAAACTGATCCGAGCAAGACCGGCCCAAGGAAAACTGGGCCGAGGAAGAAGAGCACGACAAGCAATCCGCTGCAGGTTCTGACCATACAATTTAGTAGATGCACGAAATGCCGCAGACCGTTCCCCGCCAATCCGACTTGCACTTGGCGCCGTGCCTCTTAAATCTTGAATCGCTGGGCTTTTTGCGCCGCGCGCTACAGCGGAGAGAGAAATCCTAACCCTGGTGGAACCCGCACGTCTATACTTGCGTACTCTGAACTAGTCACTCCCAGACTCCACGACGAGAGGCGAACAATCCCCTATGGCAATACTTCCCCGGAAGCTCTTTTTCCAACTCTTGATATGCATAGTCGCTCTTTTTGCGACGGCCGACGCGCAGAAAAAAACGAAGTCGGCATCGGCGCAGAGGCAAGGTAAAGCTACTTCCACGAACGCGCCGGCCAACACTGCTTCCGCCGAAGACACCCCCGCCTACCGCAACCCCAATCTCGCCATCGCCGACCGCGTTGCAGATCTGCTTTTTCGCATGACGCTGGAAGAGAAGGTCGAGCAGATCGCCGGCAACCGCGAACGGGATACGCACGTGATCGATCCGACTGGGACGTTTACCGACGCCAAGGCGCGCGAATGGCTCGGTAAGTGGGGCGACCCTGACTTTGAATTTTCGCCCAGGAATTCAGCCATCCTGCGCAACGCGGTCCAGCGTTACCTGAAGGAGAAAACGCGGCTTGGAATTCCGGCCATGTTCATGGGCGAGTCGCTGCATGGCTTCATGGAGTACGGCAGCACCAGCTTTCCCCAGGCAATCGGCCTCTCGAGCACTTTCGATCCTGCCCTTGTAAAGCAAGTCTTTACCGCCGCAGGCGATGAAGGTGGTTCGCGTGGAGCAGGCCAGGTATTCACGCCGGTGCTCGATCTCGCCCGCGATCCACGCTGGGGGCGCACGGAAGAGACTTACGGCGAAGATCCGTATCTGGTCTCGCGCATGGCGGTGGCCGCCATAACCGGGCTGCAAGGCGATGCGTTCTTTATTAACCGCCATCACGTGATGGCGACGATGAAACATTTCGCCGCCCATGGACAGCCCGAAGGCGGCACCAACACTGCCCCAGCCAATTTTTCTGAGCGCACCATTCGAGAGACTTTTCTTGTGCCTTTTCAGGCGGCCGTGCAGGAAGCGCACGTTGGCAGCGTGATGGCCTCTTACAACGAGATTGACGGCATCCCTTCACACATCAATCACTGGCTGCTTGGCAAGGTGCTGCGCCAAGAGTGGGGATTCAACGGCTTCGTGACTTCCGATGGGGACGGCCTCCAGATGCTGGTCAACACTCACCACGTCGCCGCCACCAAGGCAGACGCGGCCCGGCTCTCCATCGCAGCCGGAATCGATTACGACCTCTCTGACGGATCCGTATTCCGAACGCTGCTCTATCAGGTGAATGCTGGGATTGTCCCCGAAGCCGAATTGGATCGCGCCGCCGGTCGCATACTCGCCGCCAAGTTCCGTCTGGGTCTGTTCGAGAATCCCTTTGTCGATCCCGACCTCGCGGAGAAGACGACGAACAGCCCTGAACATCGCGCCATCGCGCTGAAAGCCGCTCAGGAAGTCGTCGTCCTCCTCAAAAACCAGGGCAACCTGCTGCCACTCGACCTCGACAAACTGAAGACCATCGCGGTCATCGGGCCGAACGCAGATGGACTCCACCTCGGCGGCTATAGCCGCAACCCTGGACACGGAGTCACTTTCCTGCAAGGAATTCAGGACCGCGTGGGATCGAAAGCCAAAGTGGTCTTCGCCGAAGGCTGCCGCTTCACCAACAAGAGCCAGGACTGGCACGGGTGGTTTGGCGGCAAGTATGGCGACGATGTCGGGTTGATTGACCCGAGTACACAGCAGGATAAAATCAAAGAAGCGGTAGCAGTCGCCCAACAATCCGACGTCGCAATTCTAGTGGTGGGGGAAAATGAGACCACGAACCGCGAGGCCTGGTCGGAAAATCATCGCGGCGACCGCGATTCGCTCGACTTGCTCGGCGCGCAGAATGATCTGGTAAAAGCCGTCGTCGAAACCGGAAAACCCGTGATCGTGTTCCTCATTAACGGACGTCCGCTTTCGATCAACTACATCGCCGAGCACGTTCCCGCCATCGTTGAAGGATGGTACCTGGGGCAGGAAGGCGGCACCGCGGCGGCTAATGTTCTGTTCGGCGACGTGAATCCTGGCGGTAAGCTGGCAATTACCTTTCCCCATTCGGTCGGCAATCTTCCCGACTTCTACAATCACAAACCATCGGCCAATCGCAGTTACGCCTTTAGCACCCGCGAGCCGCTTTATCCCTTCGGCTTTGGACTCAGCTACACAACTTTCAAATTCGACAACCTTCGCGTGGAGCCTTCCGAAATTAAAAGCGGGGGGACGGCGAAGGTCAGCGTGGACGTGACCAACACTGGGTCGCGCGAGGGCGACGAAGTGCCTCAGTTGTACATTCACCAGAAGATTGCTTCGGTAACGCGGCCGGTGAAAGAGCTGCGCGGGTTCCGCCGCATCACGCTGAAAGCGGGAGAGAAGCAAACCATCGAGTTCACGCTCACGCCCGACGCGCTTTCCATGTTCAACGTAGATATGCACAAAGTCGTCGAGCCGGGTGTATTTGAAGTCATGGTCGGCCCCGATTCCGCCCACACCAACACGGTCAATCTCAAAGTACTCGGACCGCAGGGTGAGACCGGAATCTCGCCGCCTCCACCGCCGCCCACCGGATCGGAGTCGGGCCTGGTGTCCAACTTTGATGAAGTAAAGATTTCGGCGAATTACGGGGCTTGGATGACGCTCACGGATCAGGTGATGGGCGGCAAGTCCACTGCAGCGATGGAAGCAGTGGCAGCCGGGGCAAACGGGACCAAGGGCGCGCTGAAGGTCACCGGCGAACTTCTGGCTGGCTCTCAGTTCACGTTTGCCGGAGCGTTCTTTACTCCCGGATCCCCGCCGGAAGACCCGGTGAATCTCTCAAACAAGAAAGCCATCTCGTTCTGGGCCAAGGGCGACGGTCAGACCTATGCCCTGGTCGTTCAGGCCGAAAGTAACAGCGGGCAGATGCCGCTGTTTCAGCCGTTCGCGGCCGGCCCGGAATGGAAGCAATACTCGTTCCCGATTTCGGCATTCAAAGTCGATGGATCTGACATTACCAGCGTGGCATTCGTTCATGCGCACGCACTGGGCAAATTTGAATTCGAGGTGGACGAGGTGGAAATCAAGTAGCCCGGACTTCGCGCCATCCCGAGGTCCCACATTCTTGTCAGCGGGACGAGGGATCTGGCATGCACGACCTCTTCGTGACTCCGCGCGAGATCCCGCCGTCGGCTGGACTGCGCCGCCGCGGGATGAGACGAGGAATATGGCATGCATCTACAATGCTGTGTGCGAATTCTGATCTCGGCGGGCGAAGCTTCAGGCGAAATGTATGGAGCGCAACTGATCGAAGCCCTGCGCCGCGAGTTTTCCAAGTCGATCGAATTCTTCGGTGTGGGCGGCGACAAAATGCGCGCCTCCGGCTGCGATACAGTCGTTGACGCGAAAGACCTCTCCGTAGTCGGCATCACCGAAATCCTCAGCCACCTTCCCAACATTTGGCGTCTGTTTCATCGGCTGATTGCCGAGGCGGACCGTCGCAAGCCCGACTTGGCGATCGTAATCGATTCCCCTGCCTTCAACTGGCGTGTAGCCCGGCAGATGAAGGAGCGCGGCATTCCGGTTGTCTATTACGTTTGTCCGCAGTTTTGGGCATGGCGGCAGGGCCGCGTCAGGCTGCTTCGCAAGTACGTCGATAAAGCGCTTGTAATTTTCCCTTTCGAAGAAAAGTTCTATCGTGATCGCGGCGTCGATGCCGAATTTGTCGGACACCCGCTCGCTGACGTGGCGCGCCCAGCACTCTCACGCGGGGGCTACGCGCGGGAGTTTGCATTGGATCCAGCCAAGCACTGGATCACCCTGATGCCGGGCAGCCGACAAAAGGAAGTCCGCATGAACCTTCCGGGAATGCTCGAATCGGCCGAACTTCTCGGCGCAGGCTTTGAGTTTCTGCTTCCGGTAGCGCCTACGATTGATCGCGCGTACGTGGAAAAGCTCTGCGCCCCATCAGCCG
This sequence comes from Acidobacteriota bacterium, assembly GCA_043734125.1. Lineage (GTDB taxonomy): Bacteria > Acidobacteriota > Terriglobia > Terriglobales > Acidobacteriaceae > Gp1-AA145. Next base: position 88,748 of record JAYTFR010000046.1, read on the forward strand.
CGATCAGCAAGAAGATTCATCTGGTCCCCGAAGCACTCCCCGCGCTGGCACACTCCAGAGCAGGAATCATTGCCAGCGGAACTGCAACCGTTGAAGCTGCCCTGATGGAATTGCCCTTCGTCATGGTGTATCGGGTGACGCCGCTGACGTACCTGCTGGGCCGCTCCACGGTGAAGGTCCCGCACTTCGCGATGGTGAATCTGATTGCGGAAGATCGCGTCGTCCCGGAACTGGTTCAGCACGACTTTACGCCGGAAAAAGTTGCCGCCCAGATGAACAAGATCATCCCCGACGGCCCACCTCGCGCGGACATGCTCAATGGTTTGCGAATGGTGAATAGTCGCCTGCGGGGCACGAGCGGTGAAATCAGCGCCCCAGCCCGAGCAGCGGCCTCGATCCTGGCACTGGTTGACAGATCGCTGACAAAGCTGAAGGCATAGGCGCGAACAAAACAGCCGATTTCGCGCTAAATCCTTGCAGCTGCACATCTTTTCAACCGGATAATTCATCGTACAATGGAGCGTTACTGCACCAGGAGACTCCCTGAATGTTCCTTGCCACTCGGCCGCTGCATCGTACGATTGCAGCCACCCTGTTGTTTGCCCTTGCCATCGCCGGGCTTCCGGCGCGAGCTGCTGAAAAATCACACTTCCGCGCCGATGACTACCAGATCGAAGCAACTCTCAGTACGCACGAGCACAAGCTTACGGCCCGGGTGAAGGTTAAGATCACTGCCACTGACAATCTGAACATCGCCACTTTTCATCTCCATAACGATTTGCGCCTGAGCAAGGTCACCGACGCCGCGGGCAAGCCGCTGACCGCCGAACGCAATTCTCAGGACTCCAGCGTTCGCGTATCGCTCAACACCGCCCTCCCCAAGAACCAGTCCACAACTTTTACGTTCGAATATGCGGGCATACTCGATTCCGCCGACGACTCACCGGTACCGGGACTCAAGCTCACATCCATCAATGATGACACCAGTTACTTGCTCTACGCAGGGGATTGGTTTCCGGTGACTGAGTATGGCGTTGATCGCTTTACCGCAACTATTAGCGTCACGGTTCCCGCACACATGCTGGTTATCGGCAGCGGAACCGTAACCGAGGGCAAGGCTCCTGTGGTCAAAGGCCCCCAGGCAGTCAGCGGGGCGACTAAGACTTTTGTTTTGACTTACGACAAGGCCAGCTTCCCGGGGACAATTATCGCGGGTTCTTTCGGCGACTACGCCAGCAAAGAAGCCGGCGTTGATCTTCATGTTTACTTCAAGCCGCTGCACAAAGATCTGGCTTCGTCCTACGCTGAGACCGCGATCAAGGAATTTACATACTTCATCACGCTGTACGGGGTGCCGTCTTCGAACGTTCTCCGGGTTGTCGAAATTCCGGATGACACTGTTCCCTCGACCTGGTCGCCTCAACTGGTCGCGCTCTCCAGTCGCGGCATCACCCCTAAAATCAACTATCGTCTGCTCGCGAACACGATTGCACATCAGTGGTGGGGAACGTCGGTCAGCCCTGCCTCTCGCAACGATTGGTGGACTGAAGACGGTTTCTCGCGGTACTCCGAAGCTCGTTACATTGAAAGCGCGGCCGGCAACACCGCTCTGCAGGAGGCTGTGAAAGACATGTCGGTTGGCGCGCTCGCGTACGACACGGTTCCGCTTGCGAGTGCGGGCAAACTAGACGCTTTTTCGCCCGAGTTCCAGTCCCTCGTCACCGACAAAGGCGCAATGATTTTGCATATGCTGCGCTGGGTCATGGGCGAACAGAAGTTTGAACAGGCCATGCGGGATTTTTACGCCCAATACGCAGGCAACGAAGCCAGTGTCGACGAGTTCCGCACCGTCGTCGAAAAAACTTTCGGCGACAAACTGACATGGTTTTTCTCGCAATGGCTGGATTCAACCGGCGCCCCCGAGTTTAAAACCAAGTACACCGTGTATCGCCTCGGCAACAACAAGGGGTTCCGCATTGTGGGTCAGATTGGGCAGGACCTTGACCTTTTCCGCATGCCGGTTGAACTCAAAATTGACACCGACGGCAAAACCGAAACCAAGCGCATCGACGTAACCGGCACCGACTCCCCGTTCAGCGTGGACACCTTTGGTCGGCCGCGGCGCATCAGTATCGACCCGCAAAACTGGCTGCTGAAGAACGCCCCTGACGTCCGCCTGCGTGCGGGAATTCTTCGCGGGCAGTCGCTGGTGCAGCAAGGCGATTTCGCGGGGGCGCTCTCGGAGTTCAACAAGGCGCTCGACATCAACAAGAACAGTTCGCTTGCCCATTACCGCGTCGCTGAAATCTTTTTCCTGCAACATAACTACCAGTCTTCCGCCAATGCGTACCGCGACTCGCTCAACGGGGATGGTGAGCCGCGCTGGACCGAAGTCTGGAGCCACATTCAGCTGGGGAAAATTTTCGACACCACGGGACAACGCGAGCGGGCCACGAACGAATATCGCCAGGCCCTGCAAACCAACGACAACACTCAGGGCGCGCTCGATGAAGCCCGGCGCTACATGCAGAAGGCGTACGAGCCGCCAAAGGCAAACTAGCTGCAAGACTGACGCAGATTCCAGGCTTTTGACGCGGCCCCGTCCCCCTTACGCTGTTGGGCCAATGAGCCAACCGAGCTTTAGCGTTGCGACTACTAAAGTGTTCGAAGGCTCGCATCAGCCATCCGTGAGTATCGCGCGCCCGTTCACAGACGTCTGCGGTATTGCAGTCGAATACTTCACTCGCATTTTCGAAGGCTATTAGTTTTTGGGAACGGGCCCTTAGGGTTAAATTCGCCCGTCCCATTTACAATGCCGTCTACCGAATGAAGCTTTCTGAAATCGCGGACCAGCTCGGCTGTCGCATCGAGAACGGCGCGCCTGACACGGAAATCACCGGCGTCGCGGGAATTGAAACCGCCGGGCCGGGACACCTGACATTCATCTCCAACCCAAAATACGTTCCGCTGGCTCGCACCACGAAGGCGTCGATCGTCATCGTCGCCGAAGACTTCCCTGCCCTGGCGACGGCCATGTTGCGCAGCAAGAATCCTTATCTTGATTTCGCCCGCGCGCTTGAGCTTTTTTATAAGCCGCCGCGGTACGCTCCCGGAATTCACCCGACGGCGGTCGTACATGCCTCGGCGAAGGTTGGCGCCGGCGCCCACATCGGCCCTTACGTTGTTATCAGCGAAGAAGTGGAAATCGGCAACGGCGCCATACTGCTGGCTCACGTTGTCATTTATGGCGGGGTCAAGATCGGAAGCAATTTTTTCGCGCATTCGCACGCTATAGTTCGAGAGTTCTGCCGCATCGGCAACGGCGTGATCTTGCAAAACGGTGTGGTGGTGGGCTCCGACGGTTTCGGCTTCGCCAAGGACAACAACGGCCACTGGCACAAGATCGTGCAGTCCGGGCCAACGGTGATTGGCGATGACGTCGAGATTCAGGCGAACTCCTGCATTGACCGCGCCAGCGTCGGCGAGACTTACATAGCCCGCGGTGCGAAGATCGATAATCTCGTCCAGGTCGGCCACGGCTCCAAGGTCGGTGAAGACACGCTGCTATGCGCGCAGGTCGGACTCGCGGGATCGACCGACGTGGGCAACAAAGTGATTCTTGCAGGCCAAGTCGGCGCCGCCGGACATTGCAAGATCGGCGATGGCGCGATCGCGACCGCACAAGCCGGCATCCGCGATGTGCCGCCGGGTGCAATCGTCAGCGGATCTCCTGCGATCGATAACAAGCTCTGGCTGCGTTGCATCGCAGCATACAACCGCCTGCCCGCGCTGGCGAAATTGCTCCGCAAAAAAGAAACCTAGAAGCGCCGGCGTGGTCACCGCTAGCTTCGATACTCCTCCGGCAAACCGTCGTTGATCGTCTTCCGCACCCTCGGCATGAGTTCTTCGCGGCTGCCGAACTCGGACGGCGGAATCGGATCGTGAAACGTAATCACAACTTCCCTTGCCTTGATCGAGTTGCGGCCCTTGGGCATCACGTAATGCGTGCCAGCAATGCTCACGGGGATAACCGGGACCTGGCATTGCTCGGCGAGATAAAACGGCCCTTTTTTGAAGGGCAGTAGCTTGCCATCCAGCGACCGCCCGCCCTCGACGAAGATTGTCATATGAATCCCCTTCTTAACGACGCCCGCAGCCAGGCGCACAGCCGAAATGCCTGCATCGCGATTGCTGCGATTCACCGGCACCAGCGATCCCATGCGCATGACCCGGCCAAGAATTGGATAGTTGAAGAGATCGTGCCGCGCCATCACTGACGTGCGTCCGGGAATCAGCGGCAACAGCAACGGGGGATCAACGTTCGAGGCATGGTTCGACATGAAAATGTAAGTCTTGCTTGGCTCTATCTTTTCCAAGCCTATAGTTTTCACTCGCACCCCGGCCAGCCGCACTCCGGTCAGGGCGCTCCACATCCCGAAACGATAGAGGGGCCCAATGCTTCCCGTGATCAGCGCCCACGGAATGCAAAACGCAGCGGCAAGTGGCAATGCGACCGCCCAGAAGCCAAGCATGATGAAGGTTCGAATCATCGAGTGGACTTACCTGCGCTGCCTGACAACCAGCCACGACGCGCTGCCCGCTGCTGCGGGGTAATTGCGGGAACGTCTTCCAGGCGATAAACCGTGATTCGCCGCTCACCCAGTGTCCATTGCAGTTCCAGTGGCTCACCGTTACGGCGAATTCTCATGTGAAGGAGCGCACCGGCTCCCACTTTGTCGATCTGCTGGCCGAAGTCCTGGCCGGCCGGAGCGCCGTTGATGGAAACGATCTCGTCGTCGGGCTTTACTCCGGCCTGCTCGGCGGCCCCACCAGGTTGTACTCGCACGATCGCCGGCGGCCTATTGAACTTCTGTACAGCATAAAAGCCGGGGTCGGCATAGGTCATCACTTCTGTGACGACGTGAAGTCCGACCGGCGCGAAAAAGGTATTCCAGGGAATTTCGTGCACGCCGCTTACATAATCAGCAAAGAACTCACGGAAGTCGGCGCCGCTCAGTTTCTCAGCGGCATCGCACACGCCATCTGAATCAGGGAAAAACCGGCCTTGCTTGGAATAGTGCCCGTTCATCCAGCGGAAAAGCGTTTGCAGCGACTGCTTTCCCTGAGTCGCCTCCCGCAGCTTCAGATCCAGCAGCACGCCCAGCAACTCGCCTTTGTCGTAGTAGGAAATACTGCGGTCGGGCACGCCATAGTATGAATACTTTTCCAACCACGCATCCAGGCTCGACTGCTCGACCGATTGCGTGAGGTGCGCGGGGCGGGCCTGCAACTCGCCGACCCTCTGGGCAACACGGGACAGATAGCCACTTTCATCCAGCAGGCCGGCTTTCAGCCGAATCAAATCAGCGGCAGCGGAATCCACCCCTTCGCTGAACCACAACGCGCTCGTGTAATTTTCGCGCGTGTAATCCACCGGTTCCAGCGACTGGGGACGAATGCGCTTAACATCCCACAGGTGAAAGAATTCGTGGGCAGTGACGGCCGTGAAACTATCGAGATCGCTTTCGATTGAAGTCGCCGGCATCGTGATCGCGGTGCTGTACGCGTGCTCCATGCCTCCGTTGTTCGGTGCGTCGGAGAAGTGATAGAGAAACGTATAGCTCCGGAACGGGCAGTCATCCATCCATGCCGTTGCCGCGTTCACGATTTTTTCGATTGCCGGTACGATCTTGGTCAGAATGGTGGCGGCGGCGGCGGAATCCACAACCACGCGATAGTTTCCGCAATCGCCCTTAAAGCCCTGTTCTTGAAATGCTCCGATTTCGACCGGCGCATCCACCAACTCGTCATAGTTCTTTGCCTGGAAGACCGAGCCATCCTGATCCAGGGACGTGGCAACCTTCCATCCCGCGGGCACGTTGCGGAACTCCACCTGCCAGGCATCGCCGCGGGTATCGTCGGAGTAGAGCAGTATTTCGGCAAGATTGAAAAACGCATGCGTCCGATTCAGTTCGGCGCCGAACGGGCCCGGATCGCCGGCGAACATCTCATACTCAACCCGGGCGCCGTTCTTGGCGCCAGTCAGCTTCCATCGGCTCTTGTTCAATTGCACGAGCGCAAGAGGATGTCCTGCAAAGTCTGCCGCATGGATATTGGTAACGAACTGCGAAAAGTCGCGCACCTGATAGAGCGCGTTCCACACCGGCAATTGCAGTTCGCGCGAATCGCGGCCAGCGGGAATCTCCATAGAGAGCTGCAGCACGTGCCTTACCGGATCGGCCAGGGTGACCGCGTACCGAACCGTCGCGTGCAGCACGCCGCATGCGACTTCCAGCAGAATGAACGACCACGCGAGTCGCCGGCGAAGAAACATTTCAACTTCCCGCCTCGCCGCGAGAACCACCGCTGCGCAGTCGCTGCGGAAGTTTTTCGTAGATCCCGCCGAACCCGCCGTTGGAGAGGATCGCAATCACATCCCCGGATCGCATCTCTGGCGCACAATGGCTCACAATGGAGTCAACGTCCTCTAGCACCCTGGCGTGGCAGCCTGCTTGGGCCAGATGCGCGGCGACGGAATTGACGTCGAGCCGTTCCGGTTCGGGAATGGATTCTGACTTGAACACGTTGGCGATCACGACTTCGTCGGCCAGAGCCAGGCTCTTTGCCAGCTCAGTCTGAAACACATTGCGTCGCAGCGTGTTGGAGCGTGGTTCCAGAATCGCCCAGAGGCGGCGTCCGGCATAGCGGGCACGAAGCGCGCTCAACGTCGCCGCGATTGCCGTGGGATGGTGCGCGAAATCGTCAATGATGGTGATTCCATTTACTTCGGCTTTGACTTCGAGCCGCCGCTTGACGCTCTTGAAAGTCTTAAGTGCATCGGCGATCACGTCGGCTGGGATACCGCAGTTGGCTGCCAGGGCTGCGGCGGCCGTGGCGTTCCAGACGTTGTATTCTCCGGCGAGCGGAAACTCGAGATCGGCCCATTGTGAGCCGTTTCTGGTAACGCTCCATGAGGCCGCGTTGGGGGTAAATCGCAGATTTTCAATCTTCCAGTTTGCCGCGCCACTCCCTCCGTAGCGCTCGACGGGACAGAACGCCTTCGCCACGCAGAGGTCGATACTGGCGCCGGTGTCGAAGGCGACAATGCGGCCCCTCTGCGGAACCAGATTGACCAGTCGCTTAAAAGCAGTTTCTACCGCGTCCAGATCTTTGTAGATATCGGCGTGATCAAATTCAACGGAGGTCAGAATGATCGAGTCGGGAAAATAGTGAAGAAATTTCGGTCCCTTGTCGAAGAAGGCGGTGTCGTACTCATCGCCTTCCAGAATGAAATATTTCCCCTCGCCGAGCTGAAAGCTGCGCCCAAAGTTCTCGGCGATGCCACCGATTAGGAACGACGGCTTTGCCTCCGCGACCTCGAATATCCACGAGAGCATGGATGTGGTCGTAGTCTTGCCGTGGGTTCCGGCCACCACCAGCACTTCCTTGCCCCGCAAAAACTCGTCATGCAACAACTGTGGTAGCGAACAGAACGGAATGCGCTGGTCGAGTACGTGCTCCAGTTCAGCGTTTCCCCGTGAGATCGCATTGCCAACCACTACCAAGTCCGGAACCGGCTGCAGGTTTTGCGCGGCAAAGGGCTGCGCCACCGGAATGCCGAGGGACTGCAGAAAATCCGACATCGGCGGATAGGCCGCGGAATCGGAGCCCGTAACCCGGAACCCGCGCTCCGCCAGCATTCCGGCGAGCGATGCCATGGCAGTTCCGCAGATGCCGATCAGGTGAATGTGTTTGGTTTTCATTCTTGCTTAGAATTCGTGCTCCTTCACGAAGGATTCACAGCGTTGCCGATTCGCTGATTCGCAAACTCACGCCTGCACCATTCACATCAAGTCGCGCTGCCACCCCGAATGGCATCGTGACATTCGCTCGCGAAACGTGTCCGGACCGCAATCCATACCCGACCGGCACTCCCAAGTCCCCCACTACCCGCGTCACAACTTCCTGCAGTGATAAAGACTGGTTCCCGGGTTGCCCGCAATCCAGCATCTCACCAAAAACAATCCCGCGAACGCCGGCGAATTTGCCCGCCAGTTTCAGTTGCATGAGCAGGCGGTCGATTTGATACGGCTTCACCGCCACGTCTTCAATGAAGAGTATCGTGGCCCCGGTGTGGATTTCATAAGGTGTTCCCAGCGAAGCTGCCAGCATGGAGAGGCAGCCGCCGTAGAGCACGCCTTCCGCCGATCCCGGCACAAGCGCCTTCATGTCTGAATCTGCGGCAAAATTGAAATCGGGATCGGCTCCGCTTAGCGCTGCAGCCCAGGCGCGTGGCTCCACGCCGTCCGGCTGCGCCAAATCCTTCGCAACCATCGGCCCGTGGAACGTCACCAACCCAGCCGCGTCCTGCAGGTAAGTCATCAGACTGGTGAGGTCGCTGTAGCCTATGAAAATCTTCGGGTGCGCCGCTATCGTTGCAATGTCGAGCAGCGGCAACAGATAATTCGAGCCATAGCCGCCGCGCGCACACACGATCGCGTTCACATCGTCGCGAACAAACATCTGCTCAAGTTCTCGCGCCCGCCGTTCGGCTGAACCTGCAAAATACAGGTCGCGATCGAAAATAGATTCGTCGAATACCGGGTTGTATCCCATTCTGCGAAGGGCTTCGCAGCCAGCCTCGAAGTCTTCGCGCACAAAGCAACTCGCGGGCGCGACAATCCCTAAGGTATACCCCAGACGCAGCGCCCGAGGCTTAAGCTTCGCGGATTGCGGTTGCGGGGCCATGCTAGGGGGTGTACTCACCGCGAAAAATAATTTGCGCCGGCCCACGCAAGAAAACTTCGCCATCCCACCTTACAGTTTGCGCTCCGCCCGCAGCATGCACGAGTACCGGCGATTTAGCACGCTTGCTGAATATGGAAGCCACCGCCGCCGCACATGAACCGGTACCCGACGATTGCGTTTCGCCCGCGCCCCGCTCGTAAAATCTGACCTCAATGTTCGCAGAATCCAGCACCTTCACAAACTCAACGTTCACCCCCTGTGAAAAATCGCGATGCTTCCCGATCGCTGCTCCCTCGGACTGCCAATCCGCCGCGAATTCATCGACGAAAACGCTGAAGTGCGGGTTTCCCATCGAGACCGGAGTGCCGTGCACCTCCCCGAACGCCGTCTTGATCGAAAGCCCCTCGCCCACCTGGGGCGCACCCATTGCGGTCTCAAACTCGAAGCTTTCTTCATCGCGCGAAGTGAGCGTACAAGTCTTAATTCCGGCCCCGGTGCGCACCGTAACCTTCTCACGCGGATTTTCGGCGCAAAGATAGGCCGCCACGCATCTTGTTCCATTGCCGGAAATCTCGGCTTCGGAGCCGTCGGCATTCAACAACCGCGCTTGGATGTCAGCATCGGCTGCGGGGAAAATCCATTCCACGCCGTCGGCGCCAACGCCATTGTGCCGGTCACAAATATTCCGCGTGAAGGCGGCGATATCGGCAGGGGCGTGAACTTCGTCAATGATAAGGAAGTCGTTGCCGCAGGCGCTGGCTTTTACAAACGGCACCACCGTCATTCAGGCTGCACCGGGCCGAGTTTGGCCACACTGTCGAACGCTCCCGAATCGCGCAACAGCTTAAATATCCGCGCCTGCCTTTTTCGCGTGCCTTCGCATTCAAATCGCACCCGCACATGCACCGGAGTAGGCGCCACCTGCACATTCTGCATCAGGGAATGGAGCGGCTCGAGCAGCTCGTTAATCTGATGTTGGACTTCGTCGGCGCTCTTGCCACTCACCTCATAACAGTGGACCATCATCTTCAGGTTCAGGAAGTTCTCAATCAGTCCCAATAACATCAGCACACCCAGCACCAGGCCGGTGGCAAAAACCGCAGTCATGTAGAGCCCGCCACCCACGGCCATTCCCACCGACGCGACCACAAACAGCGTCGCCGCCGAGGTGATGCCGGTAACCAGATCGCCGCGTGCGTGAATGATCGAGCCGGCGCCGATGAAACCGATCCCGGGAATAATCTGCGCCGCGATGCGGGTGTGGTCGCCTCCATGCGCGCCCGCCAGTTGGTCGGAAAGCAGCGTGAACATTGCCGCGCCCATGCAGATAAAAATATTGGTGCGCAGCCCTGCGGGACGGTGCTTCGCCTCACGCTCCAGGCCGATGAGTCCGCCCAGAAACGCGGCCAGCGCCAATCTCGCAATATCCCCCGCAGCGATGTGCACTCTGCTCCCTAAACCGCCTGATTTGCTCGGATTCTAACACTGCATCCAGTCGCCGATGAGGGCCGCCACGGCAACTGGTTAACGTGGTTGATTACCTTTTTGTGTCTTGTAAATCGTAGCGGCGGGCTGACCAGTGACGTGCAGCACCATCAGCGACTGAAGTTCATCCTGATTCACATTTTTTGCGACTGCATCCGAACCCGTAGCAATAACGTAGTCAGCGTAAGCTGCTGGGTGCGCCAGCGCTTTCTCCCACAACCCGTCCGGATCGCTCGGCCTCATCCAGGGCCGATGGTTGCCCTCGTTGATTACATGGGAGAGCGGAATGTCAGCGCGCTGTAATGCACCGGGATGCTCGCCCAAGTACATCAGATAGGTTGCATCCGCGGGGAAGTTTGCGAGTATCGACGCTAACTGCTTCTCAAGGGCCACCCGGCTGCGGGCATTCACCACAGCTTCCTGGTAGATGACAACCCCAGAGTTCAGCGCGTGAAGGTAAGTAATAGCGGGCAGCACCACGAAACACCCGCCAATCACCAGGGCCGCGCGCGTCGTGGCGACGAACCGAATCAGGCCATAGGCGGCGATTGCGACAAGCACCGAAAAGGCCGGCAGCATTTCAACGCCATAGCGCGCGTTGTAATACGAGTACGGCCACCACACTGGGATGAAAATTGGAACGCTACTATGCGCAATCGAGAGCGTGTAGAACGGAACTGGTGCCCACAATAGGAGTACCGGCCAGAGTTTACGCTGGAACAAAACGACAATTACCGTGCCGAAAAGCAGCGCCGCCACCCACAGCGCCTGCAGAGCCCGCGTTCCGGTTCCGGGATCGTGCTCAAACGTTTTCCCGGCGGCAAGGTTCAATTGCGCGGCCTTGAAGAAATAGTGAAACGACGTCTTGAGATTGTCGCTGCCGGGGTGCGGCGGAGATCCCGGAACAGCGGCTCTCTGGTCGATGGCCCTTGCGGAGTAAGGCCCGTTGGCGAACTCCAGCGGATTTCCATATACGGCGGCGTTGTAAGAAAGCCACAGAGCTGGCGCCGCGGCGGCAAGGATCGTGAATTTCACCACTCCCGGGCGAATGCTGGCGAACTTCGGCGTGAGCGCCAGCGCAATTGCGATTACCGCGATCAGCACCGCGAGAAACCACCCATCGTAGCGGGTGAGGCTGGCAGCAGCCAGGCAGAACCCAGCGCGGAGCAGCGTTTTGTTCGCCAGTGAGCTGTCGCCGGATTGGCAAGCGCGCAGCGCTTGAGAGAAAAACGTCACCGTCCATATGAAAAATGCCAGGTAAATCGGCTCGGTCATCGCCGTCGTCTGCAGGTAAATCACATTCGGGTTCAGGGCGAAACAAGCTGCGGCCAGCCACGAGGTAAATCGCACAACCCGTCGTGCGCGCGCATCCGCCGGCTCCGGCAAAACCACACGTACCAGGCGGAAGATTCCCGTCACGCTCAGCACGTAGGCCAGCATCGAGGGAAAAGATCCGCCCATGCCGGTTCGCCACAGTGAGCGCGAGGCCATAAATGGCAGCATCAACAGATGCGGCAAAGGGAGCCAGACCGTTCCCAGCTGCAAAGGCCCGGGCGTGCGCGAGTCGATCACGCGGCGAGCGATATTCATGTGGGCGACGGCGTCGCCGAACAGCGCCAGTTCATCGTGGCGCAGGAAATACAGAAACGCGGCTATGGAGACGGCCGCGGCAATTTGCGCGACCAGATAAACATCAGTATCGGTAGCCGCTGGACGCTTCATTCCAGGTGGGTCAGCTCACGAAAGACTTCAAAGCGGGCGTTGATTTCTTCGCGCGTAAGGGACTGCAGGCGCTCGGTGCCGAAGCGCTCCACGGCAAATGATCCCATGACGCCGCCGTAGAATAGCGCCCGCTTGATCACTTCGCGGTTGATTTCCTCTTGTGATGCGATGTACCCCATAAATCCGCCGGCAAAGGAATCGCCCGCGCCGGTCGGATCCTGCACTTCTTCGATCGGCAGCGTAGGGGCGCGGAACGGGTGTCTGCCGATGCCAAACGCCCCCTCCCGAAAGAAAATGGTAGCGCCATACTCGCCGTGCTTAATGACCAGCGCCTGCGGCCCCATGGCAAGCACCTTGAGTGCGGCCCGCGGAAGGCTGCGCTCGTTGGCCAGCATTTTCGCTTCGCCATCATTGATCAGCATGACGTTGACTAGCTTCAACGTCTCGCGCAACTCGGCGTTCGCACCCTGAATCCAGAAGTTCATGGTGTCGCCGCCGGTCAGCTTCACGTTGGGAAGCCCGCCGCGCACGGCCGATTGCAGGGAGGGATGAATATTGCCCAGGAACAAAACATCGGAATCAGCATATTCCGCTGGAATATGGGGCTGAAACTTCTCGAATACGTTCAGCTCGGTGAAGTCCGTCTTCGCCTCGTTGAGGTTATCGAGATACTGCCCGCCCCAGCGAAACGTCTTCCCTTTTGCATGTTCAATACCGCGCGTATCAACGCCGCGTTTCTTCAGGACGTCCTCGTGCTCAGCGGTGAAGTCTTCGCCTACGACTGCGACGACGCGTACGTCAGTGAAGTAGCTGGCGGCCAGGGAAAAATAAGTCGCCGATCCGCCAAGCACATTTTCGTGGCGCCCGGACGGAGTAGCGATGTTGTCGAATGCGATGGAACCAACGGCGAGTATGCTCATTTTGTCTTCGGACTGCGAAAAGTTACGTCAGGTATTTGCCAAGAATCAACTTCAATCGATCCTTGGCCGCTTGCGGGATCTTCGTTCGGTCGGTGATGATTGCATGCGCCAGCGCCGATCCGCACTTGCAGGTGAAATCTTTCGGCATCGCCGCCACCGCCTCGCGCACAACATTGCCTGCGTTCTCGGCATTCTTGACCAAGACGGCGACGATCTGGTCCACCGTAACGGAATCATGGTGCGGATGCCAGCAGTCGTAATCGGTGACCATCGCAACAGTCACGTAGCAGATCTCCGCTTCGCGGGCCAGTTTCGCCTCCTGCAGGTTGGTCATACCGATCACGTCCATGCCCCAGCTGCGGTAGAGATTTGACTCGGCCTTGGTCGAAAACTGCGGCCCTTCCATGCACAAGTAGGTGCCGCCGCGCTTGCCCACCACGCTGGCTTTCTTGCACGCTGCGGTCACCGTTTCAGAAAGTTGCGGGCAAATTGGGTCCGCGAAAGCCACGTGCGCGACTACGCCGTTACCGAAGAAAGTGTCCACACGATGACGCGTGCGGTCCACGAACTGATCGGGAATCACGAATTCCAGCGGCTTGTGTTCTTCCTTCAGCGATCCCACGGCTGACACCGAAAGAATGCGCTCCACGCCAAGCTGCTTGAATCCATAAATGTTGGCGCGGAAATTCAGTTCACTGGGAAGAAGCCGATGCCCTCGGCCGTGGCGGGCCAGAAACGCGACTTTCTTTCCTTCGAGCGTGCCAAGTACGTATGCATCAGAAGGCGCGCCGAACGGGGTCTCCTGCGGAACTTCTCGAACGTCGGTAAGTCCCGGCATCGAATACAGGCCGCTGCCGCCAATAATACCAATTTCTGCTTGCGCCAAAATTTCCTCTGATCAGAAAAATAAATGCGAACCGTGATTATACAAAATCGTCGCATGTCGTTCGCAACCCCGTTACCACGAAGCTCACCAAGGTTCACGAAGGAAAACCAACAGGCAGAGCATCGGAGAATTTGGAATGGAGCTGCGTTGCCTTTCTTGGTGTGACTTCGTGACCTTCGTAGTTAAAGGGTTCGCGACGATGTATCTCAGTTCTGGCCCATCGAAGTGTCCCCGCCCAGCACCTCGCGGCGGAACTGGTCGGTGATGGCGGGCTCGAGGCTCTCGCTGACCAGAACCGTGCTGCCTTTCACATCCACCACCACCGGCCCGTCCTCGGTTGTCCAGGTGTGGCTGCCGCTCAGGCTCTGCAGCATCTCTAGGTCCTCGGGCAGGCCGCTTCCGTCCGGCAACGACGCCTTCTTGTATCTCTGATGAATGCCGCGAGCATAAATCGCAGCAAATTGCCCGGCGGCTTTAGGACTCGCCCAGCGAGACACGAAGACCATTCCCAGCGTTCCCGACGGCTGTCCCTTGGGCCGCACCGAGTAGTAAAAGCCGCCGCGCCAGTTGGGATAGATTTTGCGCGCTTCTTTCTCTGAAGCGTACTGTTCGGCCAGGACGAAAACGTCGAACTCGCCGATCGCGCCCACGTCGAAGCGGTCCGAATCCCTGAAGATTTTTTTGAAGTCCGGCAGCGGGATCGGGGCCAGGCGCTCGCCGGCGATGTAAGTCTGCGGCTCCATGACTTCACGGCTGGTGTGCGGAGGATTCTGGAACACCGCCTTAAACGCTCCATCTTTGCCTTTGGCGCGCAGCACCTCCGCCTCGAACTCCAGGCCGAAGCGATACGGGAAGGTTAGCGACTCCTTCAGAAAAATCGGCGCGTTGCGGTATTGAACAGAATCCGCTCCGCCATTTGCCATGTCCGCACTCAGCGTATCGACGACCTCCGGCGAATCCGCCACGGTGCGATGCATCGACTTGAGCATGTAATCAAGCAGCACCACCATCGCCTGGCCTTCGACAATCGCCTGCCGCGCCTCGCTGTCTTCGTCCCGGGTGAAGTCCTGTGGCGTAAGTTTCTTTTTCGTGTCGAGGTCTTCCTGCCCGCGCTTCAACCACTTGTCCAGGCCAAACGACTGGTCTTGCAGCGCGTGAGTCAACTCGTGCGCAAGCACCGGACGCTGCAACTCTGGAACTACCCAGTCGAGAAGATTCACTGTCTTGGTCTTTGCGTCGTAGTAGCCGGCCACTTGCTCTTCGAGCAGCGTCACGAGAAAGGTCTGCAGGTCGAAGTCCTTGGGCAGGAGGCCAAATTTCTTGAGTACGAACTCGGTGCGGCGCAGGCGCTGCACGTCCTTGTCCTCGGCCATGCTTTTTTTCAGGAAGGCCACGACTTCTTCGCGACTTACCAACCGCCGTTTTACGTCGCGATCTATGGGGAAGGAAGTGTCTTTGCTGGCGAATTGAAGGATCGTGTCCACGTCGCGGAAAAGTTCCTCAGCTTGTTGCGGCGTGATTTTCGTTTCCGGAGATTTTGCCGCCGGCTTCGTGGTCGAAGTCTCACCCCCCGCACCCGACTGGGGGGCGGCGGGCTCGGTATCCGGTGCTGAGGTCGTCTGCTGCGCCAGAGACGCCGAGGCAAAAAGAACCAGGAAAAGCGAAAGCTGGACCGGGCGACTCTTCAAAGCGCAAAGCATGGTTCAACGATACTGGGGATTAGGGCAAGGGACAAGGTGGGTTTGGTGCTTCAGGAAAAGCTACCCTAGCGCCCATCCAGCCGCGCAATCTCCTGCGGAAAAAGAGGATTCGCGGGAAATTCTTCGTGGAGCTGCGCCAGCAATTCGCGAGCGTGTTGTTTGTCATGGTCGCGGACGTAGGCGATCGCCAGTAGAACGTCGGCAAACGGGGCGAGGTAGTGCCCGCGCTCTGCCACCAGTTTCAATTCTTTGACGCCCTCTTGCTTGTCGCCGGAGATTCCGCCCAGCCGCACCAACCACCGCACCGGCGCGGCCATGCTGCCGATCAGGTATTTGCTGATTCCGCCCGCAATGTGCGCGTCGTAGTATTGCGGATCAACCGCCAGCGTCTTCTCCGCCCACTTCGTCGCTTCTTTTGTGTAATGCAGCGACACCAGGTTCCGCTTCTCGATCAGCGCCGCATAGTCCGCCTGCAGGCCGTTGCACAAAGTCATCGCAAACAGAGAGTTCTTATCTTTAGGATCTTGCGCCAGCCGCGTTTGCGCCAGGCCTTCCGCCTTCTGCACTGCGGCATTAAACCGCGCCCTCACTCCGGCATCGGGGTCAAGCTTTGGCCGGTTGTTGAAGTTCTTGTCGTCCTCAAAAAATTGCGCCTCCAGCACTCCCAAGCGGTGGAATTCTGAGAAAAGCAGCCCGGCCGCGTCTGAGGTCGGCCCCAGCGGGTCCCCGGGATTGGTTTGTTCGTACGCCGCAAAAATTCCGTGGGCGCGGTCAAAATCCAGGTTGTAAAGAAGTTGAAAGCCGCGGTCGAGCGGAGGCAGGGTCAAGCTGAGTTCCCCGGCGCCGGCGCAGAGCGCGCCCGCCAGCATAAAAACGCAGACCGCAGCTCTGATTCTCGCGCCCATTTTGACCACTGCAAGTATAGATGCCATCCAGATGGGGCCCAGGCAAATTTCTAGTATGTCATTGGGTGTGCGACCTCGGGTTCATTGATCCCCCGTCCATGGCCCATATGCGCGCTTTTTGGGGCGCGTAAACGACCTGCTGATTGAAGAATCTCGATTTGCCAGCCCGCGCGAAACACGCCCATGGCATTGCTAGCAGTGAATCCCGTGATTAGAATGAGCCGCTAATGCTTGAGGCTCCTCGTAACAAATTCCTCGCGCCCGTGGCCGTACTCTGTTTGCTGGCGGCACTCGTCGGGCAGGTTGTAGTTGCCATTCGCGGCCAGTCGCTTACATGGGATGAAGGCAATCATATCTTCTCCGGCGTCGAAATCTGGCGCGCGCACGACTATAGCTTCAACCCCGAACATCCCCCGATGGTGAAGATGCTGGGTACGCTTCCCCTGATGGCCCTGAACTTAAGGGTTCCGGAGCCGCAGGGCCGCTTCTTTAAGTCAGAGGCTTATTTCGACGGCCGCGAATTAATATTCGGGAATGGGCCGAAGTATTCCTCCCAAGCGCTGACTTTTCGGGCGCGCATCGTTGAAATAGTTTTCGCGCTCGCCGCGGCTCTGCTGGTGTTCGCAGCGGCAACGGAAATGTTCTCCCTGCAGGCGGGGCTGTGCGCGCTGCTGCTTTTCTGTTTCGAGCCGACGCTGGTGGCTCACAGCTCGTACGTCACGACCGACATGGCCGCGTCCTGTGGCTTTCTGGCGACCACCTACGCCTTGTGGCGATGGACGCTGAAGCCGACGCTGCCGCGGCTCGCTGCCATCGGACTTGCAGCCGGGCTGGCGCTTGCGGCCAAGCATTCCACGGTACTACTGGCACCCATGATGCTGGTTCTACTGGCGGGAGAAGTTGTCCGCGCCTACTGGATGGCCCGCGAGCAAACCCCGGATGCTCGCCACAAGGCGGTCCGCCAGTCGCTTGGCCGCGCCGGATTGGCGGCTGCGGCGATTACGCTGATCGCCGTCGCGGTCCTGTGGAGCTTTTACGGATTTCGTTATAGCGGACGTCCCGCGGGCCTGGCGTTTTCACCCACACTCGAGCAGTACGTGGCTCCCTTGGCAGCGCACGAGGCTCACGGGATACTCTTCCTCGCGCGCTATCACCTGTTGCCGGAAGCCTATCTCTACGGTCTCGCCGACGTACGCCAGATGGCCAATGGGATGCCCGGCTATTTCTTCGGCCATGTTTACGCCCACGGCGTGTGGTTCTACTTCCCTGTTCTATTCGTAATAAAGAACACTCTTGCGATGCTCGCGCTGTTGCTGCTGGCAACCATCGCGATGATCGCAGGCTGGTTTGAAAATCGCCGGGCGCTTTGGTTTCTTCTGCTACCGCCGCTTCTCTACTTTGCCGTGGCTATGAACTCACACCTGAATATCGGCGCGCGCCACATTATGCCGGTATTCGTCTTCGCATGCGTGATCGCGGGCGCGACCGCCGCCGAGATCTCGCGCCGTAAAACAGCATGGGCCGTCATCGCCGTTCTATTACTGGCCGCGCACGTGGCCACCTCCCTGCGCGCCTATCCCAACAACATGGCCTACTCGAACGAAGCCTGGGGCGGCCCCTCGCAAACTTATCGCTACCTCTCTGACTCGAACACCGACTGGGCGCAGCAGTTGGTCGCGACGTCTGACTACCTTCGGGAGCACAACATTACGAATTGCTGGTTTGCATACTTTGCCGCTCCATTCATCCAGCCCGCGGATTACGGCATCCCCTGCAAGCCGCTCCCAACCGCGGATACTTATTTCGGCGACGAACTATACGACGTTCCCCCGGTTATTGACGGCACGGTGCTGACCAGCGCAGGCGCGCAAAATGGCTTCGAGTGGGGATCGTCGGTGTTGAATCCTAACGAAATCTTCCGGACAAAGACGCCGGTCGCATCCATTCAGGATGGCGTGCTGGTTTTCCAGGGAACTTTTCCCATGCCGTTGGCGAGCGCGTTGGGGCATGTAGGACGGTCCACCTTGCTTCTGCGCACTGGCAAAATTCCTGAGGCTCTGACTGAAGCTCAAACAGCCGCGAATACGGCGCCCGGCGAAGTCCTGCCGGAAATGGCGCTCGGAGACGCTCTGGTTGCAGTCCACCGCAATGCCGAGGCGCTGGCGGCTTACGATCGAGCCCGGCACCGCGTCAACGACATGGACGCCGATGCCCGGCAGCAATGGATCGCAAGGCTGGATGAAAAACTGAAGAAAAGCCAAAAGTAATAGTTACTTGCAATTTAAGCATCCTGTTTTCAACCCCCGTTCCAACCAAGCATTGACCTTCCGGAACTTGCGAAGGCCCAGCGTCCGCACGATAAAATCGCTGCATATTTCGACCTCTGGAGCCCCTTCGTCGTGAGAACTCTTTACGTTTGTTTGCTGATCCTAGCCAGTACTGTCGCCACACCTTTATCCGCCCAAGAGGTCGCCGTCCCTAGCTCTCCCGCCGGCCACATCACCGGCACGGTCACCGACGCAACCGGCGACACGCTTTCGGGCGCAACCGTCATTCTGCATGGCCCCGGAGCCAGCGACGCGCGGAAAATGCTTTCGAACGAAACCGGATTTTTTGATTTCAGCCCGCTCGCTCCCGGAGCCTATCGCGTCACCGTCACTGCTCCCGATTTTTCTGACTGGACGTCGCCGGAACTCGCGCTCATGCCGGGTCAGTACATGATCCTCGCCGCCTGCACGCTCCGCATTTCGTCGGTCGCAACCACCGTAAACGTCAGCGATGACCCAGTGGAGATTGCCACCGAGCAGGTCAAGATCGAGGAGAGCCAGCGAGTGTTTGGCATCCTTCCCAATTTCTATGTTGTCTATGATCCTCATCCCGCGCCGCTAACCATGAAGCTTAAATACCACCTCGCGATGAAGACTTCGACTGACGTTTTCACCGTCGCAGGGGTGATCACCTTTGCAGCAATCAATCAGGCAGGCGACCGGCCTAACTACCCGCAGGGCTGGAAGGGATACGGCGAACGCATCGGCGCCGGAGGGGCCGACGGTCTGTCCGACATCCTGATCGGCGGCGCAATCCTGCCCTCGCTGCTGCACCAGGACCCCCGATATTTTTATCAGGGCACCGGCACCAACAAGTCGCGCATTGCACACGCGATCTCCAGCCCCTTCATCTGCCGCGGAGACAACGGAAAGCGGCAGTTCAATTTCTCGAGCGTAGGCGGAGACCTGGGCTCGTCCGCGCTCTCTAACCTGTACTATCCGCAATCCGATCGCGGCAGTGCGCTGGTGTTTCAGAACTTCGCCGTCACCACAGGCGAGCGCATGCTCAGCGGCCTGGTGCAGGAGTTCGTACTCGGCAGACTGACGGCGAGAAAAAGATTGCACGACTAGCGCCGGGAACAATCGCAGCGCCGTGGGCGCCCTGCCTCGGATGGCGCTTGTTCCGGCTGACATGCCTGCCGCGCCGCACCTGTTTGACCCCCTTTCCTCGCCTCTGATAACGTCAAACGTTTCCTCGGGCGAAGTGAAGATCGCCTTCCCGGCTTTCCTTCGTGAAGTGCCCTTCGTGGTTGATGGTTTTAAAAACGCGATAACCACCAAGGACCCGAAGTAGCACGAAGGCCCCCGGAAACAGAATTGAGCTTTCCCCATGGCCCTCAGGTTCCGCGGAGTGGATTTCATCGAATTCGACACGCTGCTTACCGACGAAGAGCGACTGGTCCGCGACACCGCTCGCAAATTCATTGAAGACAATCTCATCCCAATCATTGAAGAATGCAATCGCGCCGGACGCTTTCCCCGCGAACTGGTCAAGCCCATGGGCGAACTGGGCTTCTTCGGAGCCAGCCTGACGGGTTACGGCTGCGCGGGAATGTCGAATGTCGAATACGGCCTGGTCACGCAGGAACTGGAGCGCGGCGACTCCGGCGTGCGCTCGTTCGTCAGCGTGCAGTCGGCGCTGGTGATGTATCCCATTTACGCTTTCGGCAGCGACGAGCAAAAACAAACCTGGCTGCCCGCAATGCAATCCGGCGATAAGCTCGGCTGCTTCGGACTCACCGAGCCTGACTTCGGATCGAATCCTGGAGGCATGCGCACCCGCGCCCGCAAGTCCGGCGACGAGTACGTGCTGAACGGCGAAAAAATGTGGATCACCTCGGGTTCGATCGCCGACGTGGCCGTGATCTGGGCGAAGGTTGAGGATTCCGACGGCCGCGGTTCCGAGGTTCAGAAAAACGACACAGTCCGCGGATTTCTGGTCGAAACCGACCGTCCCGGCTTTCGCGCCGAAGACATTCACGGCAAGTGGTCGCTGCGGGCCTCGGTCACGTCTTCGCTTTCGCTTCAGGATGTCCGCATCCCTGCGGCGAACCTTCTGCCCAAGACCGGCGGCCTGAAGTCGCCGCTGATGTGCCTGAACCAGGCCCGCTACGGCATCGCTTGGGGCGCGATTGGCGCGGCCATGGCTTGCTACGACTGCGCGCTGCAATATTCCCTTTTCCGCAAGCAGTTCCGCGACCAGCCCATTGCCTCACACCAACTCGTCCAGGAAAAACTCGCATGGATGATCAACGAAATCACCAAGGCGCAATTGCTGGTGCTGCAAGTCGGCCGCCTGAAAGATCAGGACAAGGTCAAACATCAACACATTTCGATGGCGAAGCGTAACAACGTCTGGATGGCGCTCGAGTGCGCCCGCCTGTCACGCGACATTCTCGGCGCCAACGGCGTCGCCGACGAATACCCAATCATGCGCCACATGATGAATCTGGAGTCAGTCAAGACCTACGAAGGCACGCACGACATTCACACGCTGATCATTGGGCAAAGCGTCACCGGGATTGATGCGTTTTGAGAGGCTATCAGTTAAGAAGCGACATCTTCTCGATGGGCCCATCGGCTCGCGCGCCGGCGCGAAACTTATCCAGAGCCTCAAAAATCTGCGCACCGTAAGTTTTTGCTTTCCGGACGCCGAACCCGGGAACGGTCAGCAACTCTGCAATGGACTTGGGCTGCTTGCGGCAAAGCTCGTCGAGCGACGTATCGTGCATCACAACAAAAGCTGAAAACCCTTGCTGCCGAGCGATGCGCCGTCGCCATTCGCGCATGTACTCCCGCAACTCGGCATCGACCGGGGCTCCCTCGTTCGAGATCGCGGACGTTCGCCGCTCTCGTGGCGGGCGTCCCTTCCCACTTTGATCCCCTGGCATGCTGGCGGCCCGGGGTTTCGAGGAGGAGAAATCAACTGGCGCGCTGATCCACTCCGGAGTTCCGCTGCAAACGTCGCAGCCGTCGCACTTGGTCCATTTCGGCGTTTCGCCAAAATGCAGACAGATCTGCCGGTGGCGGCAGCGTGCCGACTCGGCAAATCCCACGATGTCGCGATAGCGCTGCCAGGAGCGGTCCTTTTCTGCCGCATCCTGAAGCTGGCCGATGAAATATGCAAGCAGTGCGGTGTCCCGGCGTTGCCAGAGCAGCACGCAATCGGCCGGTTCGCCGCTGCGCCCAGCCCGCCCCGCCTCCTGGTAATACTGCTCAATCGACTTCGGCAGCGAAAGATGTATGACGGCGCGAACGCTGGCTTTGTTGATGCCCAGGCCGAAGGCAATGGTCGCCACGACCACGCGAATCTCGTCCGATGTCCATCGCTCCTGGTTCAACTTTCGTGTAGCCGCGTCCATCCGGCCGTGGTACGCAATAGCGGGAATTCCGGATTCGATCAGGAAATCCGTGACTTGCTCCACGCGCTGAATGGTGGGCGCGTAAACAATGATGCTGCCCTCGGGATAATTCGACAAAATGCGCGCCAGCAGCGCGTTTTGCTCATATCCCGCGCACTCGCGTACCAGGTAGCGAAGGTTCTCGCGGTGAAAGCTGGCAATGTACTTGTGCGGACTGGAAAGCTGGAGCTGCTGCAGTATGTCGTGGCGCACGCGGCGCGTAGCGCTGGCGGTAAAAGCAGCGATCGGAAGGTCCGGAAAGTATGCTCGCAGCTTGCTCAGTTGGCGATAGTCCGGACGAAACTCATGGCCCCACTCCGATATGCAGTGCGCCTCATCGATAGCGAAAAAAGAAACGGGGACGCCTTTCAACCAGGCAATCGTGTCTTCCCGTGCCAGACGTTCGGGCGACAGGTAGAGCAACCGGTACTCGCCGCCGCGTGCCTGCCTCATCACCCGCGACTGCTCGGCCGCCGACTGTGTGCTGTTCAGCACCGCGGCAGGAATTCCCATCTGCGCTAACTGCACAGCCTGGTCCTGCATCAGCGCAATCAGCGGGGAGACAACGATCGCCGTTTTTCCCAGCACCACGGCCGGCAGCTGATAGCACAGCGACTTTCCACCGCCTGTCGGCATCACCACACAAGTATCGGTGCCATCGAGAACGCTGCGAATAATGCGCTCTTGCAGTGGCCGGAACAGCGAGTAACCCCAATACTGCTGCAACGGGCCGAGGAGGTCGGGGCCGGACATTGGCTCAGTATAAGAGAACCAGACCAATACCCAGGGAGAATTAAAGCTCGGCATTTCCGACCCGGGAATCGCAGCAAGCGTCTTGTGGCGAATGCTTGCGGTATTCAGCCCTTGCCACACCCTTTTTCTTTTCAGAGGGTGGGATCAACCTCGGACGATCTTGACCGACGCAGCAGCGCGCCTTGGGGCGGCAAAGTAAGTCCCATCGTTCGCTGCACGTCTCGTATCCCAGTGCAGCCGACCGCGCGCGCGCACGCAAACTTGGCGTTTCACCCGGCGGGGACGTCTTCATCCACGGCCTGCCGAATGGCTATGGGTTGATTGGCGCTGCGCATCGCCTGCACGATTGGACCGACGGCTGCATCGCCGTCACAGACCAGGAAATTGACGGAATCTGGGATCTGGTGCCCAACGGCACGCCGATCGAGATCCGGCCGTAGCACCTCACAAGAAGAAGTCGCCCGTCCCCGGCGAAGTTGGATTCGCAGCACCAAAGCCGCAATCTATCCCTTTCCTTAAGGCGTCTCCCGCGCATTCAGTTAACATACGAGGTCTATGTTTCCCAGATGCATTTCCTACATTTTCGCCGCGCTCCTGTCGTCTACCCTTCTGCTAACGCCAGGTTCCGCCCAGAGCGCAAACGCTGCGGCGACTGCGCCCGCAACTCCTCCGCCCTGCGCCGAACCCCAACAAAAGCAACTTGATTTCTGGGTCGGGGAGTGGAATCTCACCTGGCCGGGCAACACCGCCGGCGAAACCGCGCACGGCACCAATACCGTCAAGTGAATTCTCGAGGATTGTGTGGTCCAGGAGAATTTTTCTGGCGGCGACTCCACGCCGCTGAAGGGAATGAGCGTTTCCATCTTTGTGGCTTCCGCGGGCAAGTGGAAACAGACCTGGGTGGACAGCCAGGGCGGTTACCTCGACTTTGTTGGCGAGTTCAAAGACGGTCGAATGATTCTGGAGCGTGAGGCCGCCAAAACTGATGGGACAAAAATCCTTCAGCGCATGGTTTACAAAAACATCGCGGCCGACGAATTCGACTGGAGCTGGGAAAGCTCCTCCGACGGCGGAAAGACCTGGCAAGTCAAGTGGCCGATCCACTACAAGAGAAGACCATGACCGGGCTAAAAGGTAGCCATTCACCCGTTGCTTTGCAGGTGGCCTTGCGCTAGGCTTATCTTGCTCTCGCGATTCACCCCCTCCTTTCCGATCCACGTCCTTGGCCTGCGCCAGAGTTGCGTAATAGCCGCCGGATGATGGGTTTAGGACGAATTACCCACAAGATATGGTGTTTTATTACTTGACCCCGGCGCAATTTCGCCAGTACAGTAGCTCTAATCTGTGCCCGCCCACCCAGCCTTGGGACGGTTCCGTTTGGAGCGAACCGCAGGAGGAATCATCGTGGTTAACCCATCCAACGTGGGCTGCCGTCCAACCGTACCAGTTGCTTCGCACCTCGGAACCTACGTGGCCACAAGCGGACGGGCTTGGCTTTTAGCGATGCCGCTGTCAAGTTATGGGATGGTTAGGGCGCGGCTGCAAGCCGTGTCCCCTCGGCGAATAGTGCTGGGAAGGAGTACCCGTTGCTCAAACTAAAAAGACTTCAGATCCTCGGATTCAAGTCGTTTTGCGACCGCACTGAACTCAAATTCCACGGTGACGGCGTGGCTGCCATCATTGGCCCCAACGGCTGCGGCAAATCGAATATTGCTGACGCCATTTCGTGGGTGCTCGGCGAGCAGTCGGCCAAAACCCTGCGCGGCTCGCGCATGGAAGATGTGATCTTTGCCGGGACGCGCGACCGCAAGCCCACGGGCATGGCCGAAGTTTCGCTCACGCTGATTGATCCTGAGATGTACGACGGCCCGGACAAGAACCTGCCCACAGAGTTAAACCTCCGGGAAGAAATGCCTTCCGAAGATTGGGACGAGGCTGAGGTTCGGGCGAAAGCGGCTCAAGAAGTGGAGCAGTTGACTGAGGACGCGCAGCCGGGGAAAACCGAAGAAGCCGTCGCCGCGCGGCACAAGAACAATGTGGTCTCAATCGCATCGGCATTTCCGGACGACGAACCCATTTTTGCCGAATCAACCACCGCGAATACGGCGGAGGGCGCCCGTAGCTCCACGAACCTGGGCGCAGAACCCGCCGTAGTGCTTAAGATTCGCCGCAGAAAATTCCAGCCGCAGTTTCGCGCCGGAGAAATCGTCGTTACCCGCCGGCTGTTCCGCTCGGGCGACAGCGAGTATCTGTTGAACGGAAAGCTGTGCCGCCTGCGCGACATTCAAGACCTGTTCACGGGAACCGGACTTGGGCCGGAATCGTATGCGCTGATCGAGCAGGGACGCATCGGCCAAATATTGAGCAGCCGCCCCACCGACCGCCGCGCAATTATCGAAGAAGCCGCGGGCATTACGAAGTTCAAAACAAAAAAGCGGCTGGCCGAGGCGCGCCTGGAAGATGCGAAGCTGAATCTCGCCCGCGTGAACGACATTTTCGACGAAGTCACGCGACAGATGAATTCGCTCAAGCGCCAGGCGTCGAAAGCGGAGCGTTATGCACGCCTGCGCGATGAGATGCGCTCCAAGCTCCGGGTGGTGGTCGCGAGCAAGTTCGCGCAATTCGACGAACACGGCGCCGAACTCGATGCACAGATCGATGCCATCGCTGACGAAATGCGCGGACAGTCTGTTGCCGTACAAAAGATGGAAGCCGAACTTGCCGGGCGCACCCAGCGCGGATACGCCGTTGAAACCGAAATCCGCGAAAACGCCGGGCGATTGAGCGAGATCAAGCTCGAAGCTGACCGCAACCAGGCGCAGCGCCGCCACAACGAAGAGCGCTGCGGCGAACTCACGCTTCGCACGGCGTCTTCAGATGCTGAGCTTGGCCAGGCGCGCATGCGGCTCACAGCCCTCGAAGAAGAGTTGAATTCCAATCGCCAGATACTGGAGTCTGCGGCAGCCGACTTGGAGGCGGCACAGCAGGAACTCGAAGCCAGTGCGCAACAGGCGACGGCCGCGGCCATGTCGTTGTCAGAACTGGAAACCCAGCAGGAGCACTCGCGCACAGCCATGTTCGAGTCGGTAACCGCGATTTCGAATCTGCGCAATCAGCTTACGCAGGCCGAAGAACGCATGGCTTCAGCAGACCGCGAAGCGCAGCGGCTGCAATCAGAAATGGCGGCGGCCGTCGCTCAGGCGGAAACATTCGGCGGCGAGCGCGGACAACTGGCGATCGAATTCGAATCCGTCTCGCAACGGATCGATTCGCTCACCGAAGAAATCGCCCGCATCCGCGGACTGCTCGAACTCAAGCGCCGCCAGGAAACCGAAGCCAAGTACCATCTGGACAGCCTGCGCGCGGAATTTGCAACCGCTCTTGGCAAGCGCGGATCGCTCGAAGCGGTCATCGCCGAGCATGGTTATTCCACCGAATCTGTTCGCCGCCTGTTTCAGTCGGGCGCATTTCAGGGCGGACACGCCCCCGTGGGTGTCTTGGCTGACTTCCTCGAAGTCGAACCGAGATACGAAGGCGTTGTAGAAGATTTCCTTCGCGACGAACTGAACTACATTGTCGTCAAGTCGTGGGATACGGTTAACGAGGGCCTGCGCGTTTTGCGTTCCGATGTTGAGGGCCGCGCCACCTTCCTGGTGCATCCGGACGATTCGCAGGCGCGATTCTCCTTCGATGTTCCTGACGGCCCGCCGAGCCCGCCCAATGCCTCCATCGTTCCGCTGAAGAGCACCATTCGTGTTCTCGATGGCTTTGGCAAGTCTCTGGAAGTGATTCTGCCCAAGCTGCGCGATGGCTACATTGTTCCCGATCCAGTGTTTGCGCGCGATTTGGCGCTCGAAAATCCGGACGCGTTTTTCCTTTCGCAAACCGGAGAGTGCTTCCACAATGTGACCGTCACCGGAGGCAAGCAGCGCGCTGAGGGCCCGCTTTCGATGAAACGCGAGTTGCGCGATGTGATGCGTCTGGTAGGAGAACTTGAACAGGCGCTTCGGCACGAGGAAACGCGGGTGCTGAACCTGGGCCGCGAGATTCATGACCTCACCTCCCTGCTCGAACGGCTTGAAGCCGAGAAGCGTGAGTCAGAAAAACTGGCCATGACTTCCGGCCACGCGCTGCGCCAACTGGACAGCGAAATGGCGCGCGTTCGCGAACGCTCCGGCATTTGCGAGCGCGAATTGTCGCGCCTGGCTGCCGAACGCGCCGCACAGCAGGACGTGGTTCGCGAGCGCCAAGAAGGAATCGCGGCGGCGGAAACCCAGCGCATGGAATTGGAACAACTCGCGATTGCGGCCCAGGAACAGCTGGCTGTGCTCCGCGAGAACCGCAGTCAAACGGCGCAGGCCGCGACCGAACGCAAGGCGCGGGCTGCGACGCTGGAAGAACGCCACCGCTCGGCGGCTTCGGTACTGCAGCGCATCGAACTTCTTGCGACTGAAATGCAGGAGCGCGTTGCTTCTCTGTTGGCCCAGATTGAATCTGCAGCCAGCGAGCAATCGCAGCGCGAGCTGGACAATCTCGCGATCGCGGGAAAGTTGATCGATCTCGACTCTGAGCGCAACGCCTGCGAAGCCCGCGCCGGGCTCTTGCAGGTCGAGTCGGATGAAGTTCGTGCCCGCCTGGCAGAAATCGACGGAATGATAAGGCAGGCGCGCCAGTTGCTCGATGCTTCGCGCGACCGGAAAGGAGAACTTGCGACCGCGGCGGTCAAGTTGCAATCCGACGCTGAGCATCTCGCGCAGACTTGCATCAACGATCTCGGCGCGCAGCGCGGGGAATTGATGGCCGACGTCACGCTGGCTCGCATCTCCGGCGACGAACTTGCCGCCGAAGAGCAAGCCACGCAGGAGATGCGCGTCCGCCTCGATGCCATGGGCCCAGTAAACATGATGGCGCTCGAAGAGTACAAAGAGACGGCTGAGCGTCAGGCTTTCCTCGATACCCAGCGCAAAGATCTGATCGATTCAATCGAAAACACGACCGCCACGATCAAGGAGATTGACACCTTCTCGCGGCAGAAGTTCGAGGAGGCGTTCAACAAGATCAACGAGAACTTCCAGGTCACGTTCAAAAAGCTTTTTGGTGGCGGCCATGGAATGATGCGCCTCACCGACATCGAGAACAGCGACGAAAGCGGCATTGACGTCATCGCATCGCCCCCAGGCAAGCGATTGCAGAACGTGCTCCTGCTCTCCGGTGGCGAAAAGGCCATGACCGCGCTAGCGTTGCTGGTCGGCATTTTCCAATATCAGCCGGCCCCGTTCTGCATCCTCGACGAAGTGGACGCGCCGCTCGACGAAGCCAACATCGGACGCTTCACCGAACTGGTGAAAGAAATGAGCGTGCAGACCCAGTTCGTGCTCATCACCCACAGCAAGAAGACGATGAGCATCGCCCCGGTGCTTTACGGCGTGACCATGCAGGAGCCGGGAGTCTCGAAGCTGGTGTCGGTGAGGTTCGCGGCCACGGCGTAGGGCATCCGCATACAAGGCAATCGTTTGTAATACAATGTATTCAGGAGTCGTTTTATGCCTGGATCTTCAGTTTTGACCTTGCGGCTCGATCCCCAACTGAAAAAGAAGTTGGATCGCCTGTCCTCCGCCATGAACCGCAGCCGTTCCTTCCTCGCTGCGGAAGCGGTTCGCGAGTATGTCGCTCTGAATGACTGGCAAATTGCGGAGATCAAGAAGGGTATCGCAGAAGCCGATCGAGGCGAGTTTGCCAGCGATGCCGACGTAAAGGCCACGATCCGTAAATGGACCGGCCGTCGTGCGCGTTAGGTGGGTTCAGACCGCTCTGGCGAATCTGAACGCGGAAGCAGAGTACATAGCCCGCGACAAACCTTCTGCCGCTGCACACACAGTTGAATCGATCGTCCGGGCCGTGCAACAATTGGGAGAATTCCCTGCTATTGGCCGCCCTGGACGCGTTGCCGGCACGAGAGAGTTGGTCGTAGCTGGAACACCGTACATCATCCCTTATCGGATTCGAGCCGGCTATGTTGAGGTATTACGGGTCCTCCACGGGTCTCGACGCTGGCCGACGTCGTTATGAGGAAGTCATGTCGTGCCGACGTTAAATGGAAATTCGGGCGGGGCGAAGTCCGACCTGATGAGGTCTCATTTGCCATGAAGAGAGCTGCTCTTGGATTGACTTTAGTTGCACTGGTTGTGGTCGAGCTCTACCTAGCAAGGGCCTATCTTCCGCTGCGCTACCAAATAACAATGGGTAGTGTCGTAAACCGTGCTCTCCTTCGACAAGAGGCAAAGCCGTTAACGACTCATCCTGCGCTCGACGAGGAGATTGAACGCACAGTCCAACAAAACCTCCTTTTAGCAATAGCCATCTATGCCCTCATCACAACGTCGGTTGTTTTCAATGGTTTTTTGATTCTGAAGATCTGGACTGCTCTGGTCAGTTAGGCGAAGCAGGTGAGTTGGATGGAACTGAAGCATTGCGACGAAATAGGGTGTCGCCTCCCACGTTTCCACAGTGCCCCTTCACTGCAAACCCTCCACTCGCGCCATATTTCACGCGGACGCATGCCTTGTCAACCACTTCCGTGGAAAACGCGTTGGCCGACAATCCATTATGATTTCCGCCGTTGACAAAAATTTCTGAGCGTCTAAAATACGCGACGATTTTGATTGTTAAAATCTACATATGACTACCCACACTGCCGACTCCGTTCTCCTGCAAACTGACTTCCCCGACTTGGAGCTTTTCGCCAGCGGCAAAGTGCGCGACGTGTATCGCGTGGGCAGCGACCGCCTGCTTTTTGTGGCCACCGATCGCATTTCCGCTTTCGACTACGTGCTCGCCACCGGTATCCCGCACAAGGGCCGGGTGCTCACGCAGATTTCCATGTTCTGGTTCGACTACCTCAAAGACACCGTCGCAAACCACTTGGTGACTGCCGACGTGAGCAAGTATCCCGTAGAGATTCAAGCCCACGCCGACCAGCTGCGCGGCCGCTCAATGCTGGTTCAGCGGGCGGAGATGTTCCCGGTGGAATGCGTGGTTCGCGGCTACCTCTCCGGCTCCGGCTGGAAAGAGTACAAAGCGAATGGCAGTGTCTGTGGAATCAAGCTGCCTGCGGGTCTCCGCGAATCTGAGCAGTTGCCCGAGCCGATTTTTACCCCGGCAACCAAGGCCACGACTGGCCATGACGAGAACATCTCGTTCGAGGAGATGTGCAAGCTGGTCGATCCCGAGGACGCGCGCAAATTGCGCGAGTTAAGCCTCGCCATTTACCAGAAGGCCTCGGATTTTGCCCGCACCAAAGGCATCATCATTGCCGACACCAAGTTTGAGTTCGGCAAAACAGCCGCCGGCATCACCCTTGCCGACGAAGTCCTCACACCGGATTCGTCGCGGTTCTGGCCGGCCGAACTTTATTCGCCGGGCATGTCGCAGCAGTCGTTCGACAAGCAGTACGTGCGCGACTACCTCGAGGAAATCCACTGGAACAAGCAGCCGCCTGCTCCCGCACTTCCTATAGAGGTGGCTCGCAAAACCAGCGAGAAGTATGTGGAGGCGTACCGCAAGCTGACCGGACGCGATTTGGATGTGTAAACCCGGCGCGGGCTGGTGCGTCGCGTGAACGTTGCCGATTGGATCATCATAGTTGTCCTGGTTATTTCGGTCGTACAGGCGGCCAGTTCGGGATTTTTTCAGGAGGCATTCGGAATCGCGGGCTTGGTTTTCGGCTACCTGATCGCGGCCTGGGAATATGGGCGGCTGGCTGACAATTTTGCTTCGCACATGAGTTCGCGGTGGCTGGCGGAGATCGCCGCCTTTCTCGCGATCTTCCTCGGCGTGATGATCCTCGCCGGGGTCCTGGGCAAGATCGTTCGTTGGATCATGAAGGAAGCCGGGCTGAGTTTCCTGGATCGGCTTTTTGGAGGCCTGCTCGGCCTGGTCCGTGGTTGTTTAATGATTGCCATCGTCTTGGTGGGGATGACGGCGTTCACGCCGACGTCGCGGTGGCTGCAGAATTCCTCACTCGCGCCTTATTTCCTGGTGGCAGGGCGGGCGGCGATCTGGGTTGCGCCCTCCGAGTTGCAGGGCGCATTTTACAGCGGTTTGGATTACGTGCGCAAGGCGCAGCAGGCCAACCATTCGGGAACGAAGTGAATGGGCGCGGGGAACCACGTAGCAGTGCGGCTAGCAACGCACCACAGATAAGAGCCAAAGACAAGAAAAGAAAAGAGAGACCTTGTGAAAGACCAATTGGAAACGCTGGTACAGCATATGTACCGCAGCAACATTCTTTATTCGGAAGCGGTCCGCGAGTTTAAGAAATGTTTTATCGCCACCGTGCTCGAGGAGAACAAAGGCAATCAGTGCCGCGCTGCGCGACAGTTGGGCATGCACCGCAACACCTTAAGCCGTACGCTTGAGGAATTGAAGATCGATGTGCGCGAATTTCGCGAAGGTGGCAGGCGTCCGCCCCGGGGTGCGCGCCCAGTGGTCTACGACAAGAAGTTCGCGCGGTAGTCTGTCGTTTTCTCGATTTATTGCTAATCCAACAAGAAAAGGCAGCCCTTGCGGGCTGCCTTCGTTTTTCAACGCCTCTTGCGTCGCTATTGGGCTGTCTTCCTGTGTGCTACGGTCCGTCGATGAACAGGCGGCTTTTTCGGGGCGGGCGCGCCGGCTTTTTTCAACAGCTTGCCGTCTTCCATCATCATCATGAAAGGCGACGGAGTGTACGACGTGGGGACTCCCTGGAAATCAAAAACGTCGTCGGATTTTGGCATTTTGGCCGCCGGGATCGGTCCCGTCATGGCCAGCGTGATGTCGGCAGCTTTCTTCTCAATATCGTCGGCGCTGGCGGCGATATGCAACTCCGTGTTGCTCGTTGCCTCAATCACGTTGCCTTCCATCTGCAGCGGTTTGCCCTTTATCACACCCCAGACCTTATCCTGGTCTTCGGGTGCGCCGGCAGAAAGTACAAGCTCCCATTCCCCGAAGCTCAATTGGGCGATCTGCTCCGGAGTCTTGCCGTCAACAATGGTATGCGCTTGCTGAGCGGGTGTTGGCGGAATGTACTTGCTGATTTTCGGGCAGTCCGGGGTGGGCAGCGGGGCGGCCTTCGCGCAGGTCATCAGATCGGTCAAGCCGTCATCTGACCCGTGATAATTCTTGTATGACTTTTCAAGATACTTCGAAATATCCGCATTGCCGTTAGTGAGGTTCACAGCGCGAGCAAGAAAGAACATGCCATTGATGGTGTCGTCATCGGTGCGTTGCGGAGGCGACAAATACGCAAGCGCCAGCGGATAAACGTTAAGAACCGCCTGAGGGTCATCCGGTTGTGCCTCCACAGCTGCACGGAGGTGCGTTTGGGCAGCCGGATAATCCTTGTTCTGGAAGGCTGCAAACCCCGCGCCGCCTTCGAAAATCGGGTTGACCTTTTTCTTGAGAGCATCAAAATCCGCTTCCGACGACGCGGCGGGCTTCGTGCCAGTCTTAACGCAGTCCACACCCTTGCTAGAGTACTGGGCCAAGTCCGTCAAGCTCTGCTGCGGATTCTGGCCGGTAGAAAGGGCTTGACGCGAGGTGTAAGTCAGCAATGCTAGCGCCGGCAGACTGCAGGGATTGACTACCAGCAGACGTTTCGCCGTGTCGGCCATTTTGGCCGGGTTATTCACTGTCTGGTACGTTCCCATCAGAACTTCCAGGCCGGTGGTCTTCATCACGCTACTGGGGTACTGCACCAGGAAGGCCTCGAGCGCGCTAATTTTGGCATTCGGGTCCTGCTGCTGAACGGCATTCACGTAAGCGTTATATTCGGCG
Organism: Acidobacteriota bacterium; assembly: GCA_043734125.1. Classification (GTDB taxonomy): domain Bacteria; phylum Acidobacteriota; class Terriglobia; order Terriglobales; family Acidobacteriaceae; genus Gp1-AA145. The sequence continues at coordinate 121,408 of JAYTFR010000046.1, forward strand.
GGGTCTTTGATCGTCGGCGCCGATTCTGTCGGAGCTGCGGCCGGGGTCCCTTGGGCAGCAGGCGGATTTTGCGGCGCAGCTTGCGCCTGTATAGAAACTTGAGCGCCGGCCACCATGGCGCACACAAGCAGAATCACCAAAACACTCTTTTTCATTCCATCGCTCCTCGGGCTCCAGGGAAATCAGATATCAGGATGCCGGTTTGAACGCCGAACTTGTAATCTAAACTGTTTGAAACGTGGATGGTTCCAGCGCGGTGCGTCCCCGGTTACGGATAGAGACAGGACACCCTTCTGCTCGTACGAAGCAGAAGTCCTGTTCCGGTGAGCGGATTATATTGTTGCATCTAAAGATATGCAAGCTTGTAACCTGCCGCGCACCACAATTACTTAGATGCTAAAGTCGAGATTGGCGGCTTTTCGTTGACGGAGCTAATCTTATGACGGCAGAAAATACCCTCTCAAACCAGGTAGCGCTGGTAACCGGCGCCGGACGCGGCATTGGCAAAGCGATTTCCCTACACCTCGCATCCCTCGGGGCGACAGTTGTGCCCTGCGCCCGCACTGAGGGCCAGTTGGCGGTTCTCGCCCGCGAGATTTCCGACCGCGGAGGCGCCGCCTCTCCGGTCGTGTGCGACGTCAGCGACCTCGCGTCAGTTCAGAATTTCGCCAGCGAAGTCGCGCGCGTCCATCGCCGGCTCGACATCCTGGTAAACAACGCAGGCATCGGCTCGTTTGCCAGCCCGCTTCATGAAATGGCACCGGAAACTTGGGAAAAGATCCTGAATACAAACTTGCGGGGCGTTTTTTATTGCATCCGCGCCTTTGCGCCCATGATGATTCAGCACGGCGGCGGCCATATCGTAAACATTTCTTCGCTGGCCGGAAAAAATGCGCTTCCTAATGGCTCCGCCTATGCCGCGTCAAAGTGGGGATTGAACGGGTTGAGCTACTCGGTCGCTGAGGAACTGCGCGCCCACAACATACGAGTTTCCGTGGTGTGCCCCGGATCGGTAGATACCGACCTCAGCCCGCATGCCGGGAAAACCGCCAGCAAGATGCTGAGGCCCGACGACATCGCGCACGTGGTCGGAATGCTGGTCACGCAGGCGCCGCAGTCGTTTGTGAGCGAAGTCCTGATCCGGCCCACCCAAAAACCGTAGAGGATTCAGTCCTTAAACAGGTTGTCGAAGGCTTGGCGGGCGCTGTTGGGCTTGGCCGCGGCGCCAGTCAAAGTCTGCTTCTCCACCCGCACGCTGATCGAATAAAACGTGCATTCGTTGCGGACGTCTTTCTTCGCCACCCGCTCAGGGACAGGCTGTGAACACTCGAAACGCTGCGAAGGATCAAAGTTCGCACATTGCTTGCAGGAGTGCAGTTCAAAGCCGCACTTCGGGCACTGGCCGACCGAATCGCTCACCATCGCCAGCACAGTGCCACATTGTGCGCAGCGCGAAAGGGCATGAGTCCCCGGCATCTGCATCGGGCGCGGACCGAACGTTTCTTTGCGCGGGGCAGGCTTCTCGTGCTCCGTGCGCGGCTTGTCCCGACCGCTGTCCTGGTATCCCCGCTGGCGATATTTAGCATCCGACAAAAGGCGTCCCCTGAGAACCGACCATTGTCTCGCTTGGCGCCCGGTAGCACAAGCCTGAGGCCGTTACTAACTGGAAATCCAGGCGCGACTACAGCGTCGGGCGAATTGAATTTCGCAAAAGTGGATGCTACCATCCAAATGTTGAAATCATTGCTGGAGGTTCTCTATGTCTGAACGTGATGGAAGTGGTGGCGTACTGTGGTTTCTGGCTGGAGTGGGAATCGGTGTGGCCGTGGGCCTGCTGTATGCGCCGCACTCCGGCGAAGAGACGCGCGAACTACTGATGTCGAAGGCGGAAGAAGGCCGCGACTATGTGTCTAAGCGGGCGCGCGAGGCGCGCGGGCAAGCTGAGCAGTGGGCGGCAAAGGGGAAAGAAGTCATCAATACGCAGAAGGAACAGTTGCGCACTGCGGTAGAGGCAGGCCGGCAGGCGTATCGCGACAAGACGTCTGCGCCTGCGGGCGACAGCGAAAACATTTAGCTGGCTGTGATCCAGCTGGCAGTGATCGGCACGGGGTGCCGCCGTCTATGGACAATAATTTGCTGGTCGTTTTCATTGCGGTAACCGCGGCCGCAGTTGTGCTGCAGGCGTGCATTCTCGCTGGCATGTTCTTCGCCATGAAGAAGACCAGCGCCAAGTTGGAAGCGCTCGCGGACGACATCAAGAACAAAGTTCTGCCCACCGCCGAACTGGCGCATTCCGTCATTACCGACCTGCGCCCGAAGATTGAAAATGTGATGGACAACGTGAACAGTTCCACCACTGTGATTCGCACGCAGGTGGAACGGATCGATGCCACGCTCACTGACATCGTGGACCGCACCCGCCTTCAGGTCATCCGCGCGGATGAGTTTGTAACCGGGACCATGGACAAACTAGAAGAAACTCGCGACGCCGTGGAACGCACGGTAGTTTCGCCCGTGCGTTATATCTCTGGGTTAGCGCATGGAGTAACCGCTGGCGTGGAAGCTTTCTTCGGACGCCGCCGCAGTCGCAATGGCTCGAACGTCCAGCAAGACGAGATGTTCATCTAAGTCTCGCACACAGCGCGGCTAATGTAGCGCGGCTTTCCAGAGCCGCGGAGTACGGGCTGCAAAATCTCCGGTAGGTTCCGACATCTAGTCCACCGTCCCAGTGCTCCCTTGCACGTCCGCCGTCTGTTTTTTCGGGACCGGAACAGCATTCGGATTCCTGGTAGGCAAACTGCCGAGATTGCTCGCAGCCGCCCGGCAAAACTGGTATTGCTCCCAAAGGTGTTGGACTTCCCGTTCGCTCTTGTTCGTGAGCACGGTTGCGTCGGAACATTGCCGACTCTTGGGGTCAGCGCAAGCAGCGCCTTGCTGCAATTGCATCTCGCCGAGCTTATTCTTCTCCTGGTCCAGGCGTCCTAAAATCCGCAGGCAATAACTGGAATCTACCGACGCCGTGATGTGAACTGCGCATTGGCTACGCGGATTCGGCGTGTGCTGGCCGTACGGATCGAACGTTGACCGACCGCACTCATCGGATAGCCCCATGGCTGACAAACCCCTCCAGCCGTCAGAACGCCATTGGGACAAAGGTTTCGAGACCGCACCGGCTGCGGGGCAGGCTTTGGGCAGTTCTTGCCCACGCAGGGCTTTGGTCGCGGATTCCCGCATTCTTTCAGCAGACAAGGCCGCAATTGGGAGGTGGCAACGTGCGTGGTTGGGTCTGGCTTCCTGCCGAACAGCTTCGCCACCCAGCTTGCATGAGGCTCATCAGCGCGACTCGCAGCAATCTTCTTATCGTAAGCCGCCTTGCTGGTTTCAAGGCCAGCGGCTCGCAGCTCGGCTTCGAACTCGCGCTTGGTCAGTTGTTTGCCCGGCTCATTCGCCAAGGTGTTGAGATTCAGATCATTTTGGGCCGACGGTGGCGCCGCGGGGATCGAGGATTCACGAGAATCATGGCTGGAATCGATGAGCGTCGTCCCGCGTTTGCTCCCGCTTTGCATGCCACTCGAGTTAGGGGTGCGGTACTCGGGCCCGGTTGTTCCAACTTTAATATTGGATCGCGAAGAACGGTCCGCCGATCCGGAGTGCGATGCGCCACCCGGACCAGAGGAAAAAGACCCCCCGGAGTGGCTGACACTCGAGTAAGACGACGGAGAGGAGTGAGAGCCGGCCGAGCTTCCTCCCGAACTGCCGGAGCTTGAAGAACCCGAGGAGTGGCTCTAACTGGAACTCGAGGTACCGCTACTACGGGACGAACTGTCGGATGAGCTTGGGCTTGAGCCGCCTTTTTGAGCAAAGGCGTAAGGAACTAAGAGCGAAAGAACAAAGGCCAGTGCGAATCGCTTCACGATTCACCTCCAACGTACGCCGCGCCCGGGGCGGGAACAACCCGGCGGCGCAATTCCCCCAGTTACTCCCGTCCACGCGTTTCAAAACCGCCCCGTCAAGAAAAGTTGAAAGGGCATGAAAAGAAGTGTTCGGCAGAAAGAAACTACCCGTTTGCGCCGTGGCACTTCTTGTACTTCTTGCCTGAACCGCAAGGGCAGGGATCGTTGCGGCCGACCTTGCTGCCGCCGCGCACTACTTGCTGCACCTGCCTGTCTCCTGCTCCGCCCAGCTGCGCCTGTTCGAGTTCTCGCCGCTTGCGGCGCTGGAAGGATTCCTCGAGGTCATCAACGGAAGTGGTCACACCCTTCGGTGGACGGTGCCCGTTCCCCCCGTTGCCACTGCCTGGGCCAAGCGCCGGAGCGCCGGCCGGTCCGCCCTGCTCCGGCCCCGATGACCCGCCTTCGGCCGAGCCCTCGCCCCGCGAAATGATCTGCATCAGGTACAGATAGCGCGCAGTGTCTTCCTGGAACTTCTGCATCATTCCTTCGAACATGTCGAAGGACTCGCGCTTGTACTCCACCAGCGGATCCTTTTGTCCGTATCCGCGCAGGCCGATCCCCTCTTTCAAGTGGTCCATGTTGAGCAGGTGGTCTTTCCACAGCTGGTCGATCACGCTCAGCATGATCATTCGTTCGTGGTAGCGCATGCCGTCAGCGCCGATGAGCTTTTCCTTGGCGTCGTAGCGCTCTTTCAGTTTCCCGAAAATCGCTTCCCCGAGTTCCTGCCGGTTCAGGGCTTCGGGATTGATGCCCTCCGCGAGAATGTCCACACCAAAGCGCGTGAAGACTGCGTCCTTCAATCCTTGGGCATCCCAGTCCGCAGGATGCGCCTTCACCGGCGCGTACTGTTCCAGCATGTCGCTTAGAATTCCGGCAACGTAGTCTTCCACGATCAGGTCTTTTTGATCGAGGCCTTCGAGCAGGCGTCGGCGAAGTCCATAGACCGCCTCGCGCTGCTTATTCATTACGTCGTCATACTCGAGCAGGTGTTTTCGGGACTCAAAATGCTGTCCCTCGACGGCTTCCTGGGCCTTCTCGATGCGGCGGCTGATTAGTTTCGATTCGATAGGCATGCCTTCCTCCATGCCCAGGCGCTGCAGCAGGCCTGACACCCACTCTTTTGCGAAGATGCGCATCAGATCATCTTCGAGCGAAAGATAGAAACGCGAAGCTCCAGGATCGCCCTGGCGTCCGGCGCGTCCGCGAAGCTGGTTGTCAATGCGGCGGGCTTCGTGGCGCTCGGTGCCCAGAATAAACAGGCCTCCGGATTTGATCACGTCTTCGTGTTCTTTGTCGGTCTGCGACTTGTGGCGCTCCAACACCTCGTGCCAGACGTCGTTGGGAACCACGTACTCATTGCCGGCGTAGTACCAGACCGTTTGCTCTGAATCGTCCACGTCGGTTTGGATCTGGCCTTGTGCTGCCCCCAGCGGTTGAGCGGTACCCTTCTTCACGCACTCTTGCTTCGCGGTGAATTCAGGGTTGCCTCCAAGCAGGATGTCGGTGCCGCGGCCCGCCATATTCGTCGCGATCGTGACCATCCCCCGCCGTCCCGCCTGAGCAACGATTTCGGCTTCCTTCTCGTGATACTTGGCGTTCAGCACGACGTGCTTGATGCCCTTCTTCTTGAGCAGGTCGGACAGGCGCTCAGATTTTTCAATCGACGTTGTGCCCACCAGCACCGGCTGACCCGTCTGATTCAGCTTTTGAATTTCATCCGCCGCCGCGAAGTATTTTTCCTTTTCGGTGCGATAGACCAAGTCGGGGTTTTCGATGCGCGACATTTGCCGGTTGGTGGGAATTACCAGCACATCGAGATTGTAGATTTTCCCAAACTCAGTGGCTTCGGTTTCCGCCGTGCCAGTCATGCCCGCCAGCTTCTTGTACATGCGGAAATAATTCTGAAAAGTGATGGTTGCGAGCGTCTGGTTCTCGCGCTCCACCTTCACGCCTTCTTTGGCTTCGACCGCCTGATGCAGCCCGTCGGACCAGCGGCGGCCGGGCATCATTCGTCCGGTGAACTCATCAACGATGATGACTTCGCCGTCTTTGATCACGTAATCAACGTCACGCCGGTAGAGCGCGTGGGCCTTAATTGCAGTCTCAACGTGATGCTTGATCGACCAATTCTCCGGGTCGGCAATGTTGCCGATGCCCATCATCTTCTCGACGCGTTCCCAACCGTCTTCGCTGACGGTGATGTTGCGGTGCTTTTCGTCAACCGCGTAGTCGCCACTCAGGATTTTCCTCTGCGGGTCGTCGCCTATTTCAGCAAGCGCCTTCTGCATCGACGCTTCCTGGTCCGCCGGAATCTTTCCCTCTTCCAACAGCTTGCGCAGTTCCGAAGGCGACAGTTCCTCACCTTTGGTCAGCTTGGGAATAATGCGATTGACGATCGCATACTTATCCGTGGATTCCTCGCTGGCGCCCGAAATAATCAGCGGCGTGCGGGCTTCGTCAATCAGAATGGAATCGACTTCGTCCACAATGGCGAAGTTGTGCCCGCGCTGCACGCACTCTTTCAAATCGAACTTCATGTTGTCGCGCAGGTAGTCGAAGCCGAACTCGTTATTGGTCCCGTAAGTGACGTCAGCCGCGTAAGCTTCGCGGCGTTCCTGGTCGTCGAGGTCATGCACGATCACGCCGACGGTTAGGCCAAGGAAGCGATAGAGCTGGCCCATCCATTCCGAGTCGCGCTTGGCCAGGTAGTCATTGACGGTGACCACGTGCACGCCGCGCCCGCTGAGCGCGTTGAGGTAAACCGGAAGGGTCGCAACCAGCGTTTTGCCTTCGCCGGTCTTCATTTCAGAAATCGTGCCCTGGTGCAGGACCATGCCACCGATCAGCTGCACATCGAAGTGCCGCATGTTCAGCACCCGGCGGCCGGCCTCGCGGGTAACCGCAAAAGCCTCTTCCAGAATTTCGTTGAGAACTTCGTTGGTGACGCGCAACCGCTCCTTGTCGATTTCCTTCTGGCGATCGAGCTCAGCCTGGGCCTCGTCGGGAATCTGGGCGATGCGGTCTTCAATCTTCTTGCGGAACTCGTCGGTTTTGGCCCGCAGCTGCTCGTCTGAAAGCTGCTGGATCTGCGGTTCGAGCGCATTGATTGCCGCCGCGCGCGGCAACAAGCGCTTGATTTCACGCTCGTTCTTCGTGCCAAAAACCTTGCCTAAAACTTTATTAATCAATCGAAATCCTTGAAAATCAGTTGCCCGTGGCTAGTTGCCAGAAAATCTCGTCTTGCAGGAATCTTCCTCTTAAAAGCCTAGCATATTAGATGCTGGACGCGGCTGTAAGTCGCTAACAGGGAGACTCTTAGATTAAGGGTCGTATGGTCTCGCGACCTGGCTTGCTGTATATTTCCCGCAGCCGATGCCAACCTTCTACGACCGATTTATCGAGTGCTCCGAGCGCTGGCCGCAGAACCTCGCGCTTGAAATTCAGCTTGCGGAGGGTACGGAAAGCTACACCTACACTGAACTTCGTCAGATGGCGGAGTCTTTCGGAGCTTGGCTGCTTGCGCAAGGAATGCCGCCCGGATCGCGGGTCGCGATTCTCGCCGACAATCATCCCCGCTGGGTCGCCGGATATCTCGGCGTGATTGCCGCGGGCGGCGTCACCGTTCCGCTGGACACCGCCTATCACGCCGACCAAGTGGCGAAGCTGTTGAAGGATAGCGGGGCCGAACTGCTGGTCTGCGACCAAAAACACTTGCCGACCGCGCAGGAAGCCGTGGCAGGAACCGCGGTTGAAATTGTCCTGACTGAGCCGGCACCTCGCCCCAGCACGGATCCTGTGGCGACGGGCGCTCCCACACGTCCGCCTGGGCGAAGCCCAGAGAGTGAACCTCATCCCACCGCCGACTTCGACGCCATCTTTTCGCAGCCTGCCCCGCAGTTCACACCCATACCGCGCGAACTGAACGACGTCGCTTCCCTGCTCTACACTTCCGGCACGACCGCCGATCCCAAAGGCGTCATGCTGACGCACGCCAACTTGTTGGGCGAGGCGGACGCCGTCTTCGACTGGGCGCACATCGGTCCCAACGATGCGATTCTCGGCTTGCTGCCGCTCTTTCACGTGCTCTCCCAGATGGCTAACCTGCTGTTGCCGCTCGTCGCCGGGGCCAAAGCAGTTTATCTCTCGACGCTCAATACGACCGAGCTTCTGCGCGCGCTGCGCGAAAGAAAGATCACTGCCTTTGCGGTTGTGCCGCAGTTCTTTTATCTGATTCACGACCGCATCTTCAAAGAAGTGGGGAATCGCGGAGCACTAGCACGGTCCGCATTCAAGCAGATGATGGGCTTCACACTCTTCTGCCGCAAGCTGGGCGTGAATCCTGGGCGGACTTTATTCCGCCGCGTGCACGATCTCTTTGGCACGGAGATGCGCTTTCTCGTCACGGGAGGCTCGCGTTTCGATCCGCAGATTGGCCGCGACTTCTACGCGCTTGGCATTGACGTGCTGCAGGCCTACGGTCTTACCGAAACTACGGGCGGCGCCTTCGTTACATCGCACGAACATCTGGTGATTGGCTCGGTTGGCAGACCACTCAAGGGAGTCGAAGCAAAGATTGTTGACCCGCAGGCGGCCGCTGACGATGCTCAACCCAGCGGCGAGATCATTCTGCGCGGTCCCATCGTCATGAAGGGCTACTGGAATCGGCCCGACGCGACAGCCGACGTCCTGAAAGACGGCTGGCTATACACCGGCGACCTCGGCCACTTCGACGCCGATGGCAATCTGTTCATCACCGGGCGCAAGAAAGAGGTCATCATCCTCTCGAACGGAAAGAATGTTTATCCCGAGGAGATCGAAGCGCATTACCTGCAGTCTCCGTTCATCAAAGAAATGTGCGTCATGGGAATGGAAGGCGCTGCCGGCGCGGACAAACTCTACGCCGTGATCGTGCCGAACTTCGAAGTATTGCGCGAGCGCAAAGTTGTGAACGCGAAGGAGGTCATCCGCTTCGATGTGGAAGGACTCTCGGCGAAAGTTGCCTCGACTAAGCGCATCAGCGGATATGAAATCTGGCAGGACGACCTGCCGCGCACCACCACGCGCAAGCTCAAAAGATTTGAGATCCAGAAACAGGTGCAGTCGGGCAAAGCCGCGACCGAAGCAGGGGAATTGCCCACTGCCAGGCCACTGACTGCGGAAGAAACTGAGTGGCTGCAGATGCCCGACGTTCAACGCGCGCTGAACATTATTCGCGAATATTCCACCACAAACCCGGAGCAGATTCTCCCCGGCGACAACCTCGAGCTTGACCTTGGCCTCGACTCCATGCGCCGCGTGGAATTGCTGGTTGCGATTGAACAGAAACTGGGCGGAGACGTGCCGGAGTCACAACTCTCGGGCATCTACTCCGTCGGCGAATTGGTGGACGCGGTACAGCAAAGCGCAGCGACAGGCGCGCAAGCGGGCGGCTTAGGCCGCAGCATATTCGCTGGATGGAGCGCAGTCCTGCGCGAAGATCCCACCGACGCAGAAGTGTTGCGCATCGCAAAGCCCCGGCCCCTGCTTGACCTGGTCGTCTTCGTGGCAATGCGGCTGGTGAAGTTGCCTTGGCTGGTCTTGTCACGGCTTGACGTCCAAGGAATCGAGAACCTGCCGCGTGACGGCGCGTATCTGCTCTGCTCCAATCACCAGAGTTATCTCGATCCCCTGATTCTGGCCTCAGTGCTACCCTATCGCGCCCTCGGCCGGGCGTTTGCCGTGGGCACCAGCCAGATTTTTGGCTCGGGCCTGATGCGCCAGGTCGCGAAACTGATGAAGACCGTCGTCGTTGATCCCGACGCAAATCTGATCCCCGCGATGCGCGCCGGAGCCTATGGCTTGCGGCACGGAATGGCGCTGATGCTCTATCCCGAAGGCGAGCGCAGTTTAGACGGCACGCCACGGACCTTCAAAAAAGGCGCGGCGATTCTCTCTACGCATCTCCAGGTGCCGATTATTCCGATCGCGATCGAAGGATTCTACGATGCCTGGCCGCGCCAGAAGCCGTTCCACAGATTCGCCCCGTTGAAAATCAGGATCGGCCCGCCGCTGCAACCGCCGCCGGAAGCACAGGCGTCGGAAGAAGCCTACACCAAGTTCACTGCTGAGTTAAAAGCAACGGTGGTGGGAATGTGGGAGAAGTTGCGGGGAGCGAATAAGCCCGAGCAGTAGATGAAAGCCGATAGCTGAGCGCTGACAGCGCAAAGCTACTTCGCCCTCGGATGCGTCTGGTCATACACGCTAAGCAAATGCTTGGTCGACAGCTGCGTGTAGCGCTGCGTGGTCGAAAGCCGTTCGTGGCCGAGCAGTTCCTGAATGGCGCGCAGGTCGGCGCCTTCTTCCAGCATGTGCGTGCCGAAGGCGTGGCGCAGCGTGTGGGGATGAACATCTGGCGAAAGGCCTTTGGCGACCGCAATCTTCTTGATGATCCGTCCGACGCTGCGCGTAGTGAGGCGCCCGCCGCGGACATTGATCAGGAGCGCCGCCGTGGTCTTGCGTTGCTCTGACAACACTTGCTGCCGCGCGCGCAAGTATGTTGCCAGCGCCGATTTCACCGCATCTCCGAACGGAACGTAGCGCTCCTTGCTTCCCTTCCCGCGAATCAGAATGATTTCGTTCTTCAGATGAATGTGGTCGAGGTTGACGCCAACGAGTTCTGAGTTCCGGATGCCGCATCCGTAAAGCAGTTCCAGCATCAAGCGATCGCGCTCGGGAAAAGCAGCGACCTCGGGCATCGCGCTGTCGAGCACGGCATTCATTTCTTCCATGGTGGGAACGCGCGGCAATTTCTTCGGCAGCTTTGGCGTGGACACCAGCGCGGCCGGATTCTGCTCGACCATGCCCTCCTGCGCCAGCCATCGGTAAAGCGAACGAACTGCCGCCAGCGACCGCGCCACTGATGTCTTGCTCAAACCTGTGTCGTAGAGATGCGAAAGGAATCCGCGGATGGTGATGTGGTCAATGTCGCTCCATTTGCGGGAACCGGAGTATGCGGCGAAGTTTCCCAGATCGCGGGTGTAGGCGCGAATGGTATGCGGAGAGGTATTGCGCTCGCGGAGAGAGGCGAGGAACTTCTGAACGGTGCCCGAGATTTCCTTTCCTGTGCTCATGGAAAGATCAATTCACCACGGGGCACAGAGGCATAGGGAACCCTACGCCAATGATCGGGCCAACTGGGGCTGCCTGGCCGCGCGATAGAACTGACGCTCCCACGAATTCATGGCCCGCGTGCCTCTGTGTCTCTGTGGTGAAAACTACCTCGCCTTCGCCCGCGGATGGTGCTTCTGATACACGATCTTTAGCCGGTCCAGCGCAACGTGCGTATAAATCTGCGTGGTCGAAATATCCGCATGGCCGAGCAGCGTTTGCACGGTGCGCAGGTCGGCGCCGTTTTCAACCATGTGCGTCGCGCAACTGTGGCGCAGCATGTGCGGGCTGGCATGGCGTCCCGATTGCGACGATGCCGCCTTCACCATCTGCCAGACTCGCTGGCGCGTAATCTTCTTCGCCCCTTGCGCGATGAATAAAAACGGCGAATTCTTATCTTTGGCGAGGGCTGGGCGCGACGCTCGCAGATAGACTGAAAGCGCTTTCTGCGCCGAACGTCCTACGGGGACAATGCGTTCTTTATCGCCCTTGCCCCGGACCAGCACATATCCCATTTCGAGCTTCACATCTTCCATTCGCAGCGAGACGATTTCCGAAACCCGCAGCGCGCCCGCATAGAAAACCTCGAACATGGCGCGATTGCGAAGCGCAAGAGCCTGAGCTTGTTTTCCGGCGGCGCCTGGACGGATGGGGGCTCCCGTCGCACCACCTTCGAGTATCTGCTCGACCTCTTCCCGCGCAAGCGACTTCGGCAGAACTTTCCACTGCTTCGGCAACGGGATGTTCAGCGTGGGATCGCGTTCGATTCGCTGGTCGAGCAAAAGGTAACGATACAGATGCCGCAGCGCCGAAAGCTTGCGCGCCACCGAGCGTCCGTCAACTGAATGCGAGAACAACTGCTGGAGGAATTCTTTAACATCGTCGCGGCGGGCATTCAACAGCGTGCGCTTCTGTTTTTCAAGCGATTCCGCAAACTGTCCTAGATCTCGCGTGTAAGCGGAAACCGTGAGCGCAGCCAGTCCCTTCTCGATCTTCAAATAGTCGATGAAAGAGGAAACCACGCGGGAATTGACTGCGGAAGGCACCAAATAAGTATGCCCGTTATCGGACGCTGCCGAGAAGTGCTTACGCGGATGCCCTCGATTGCTTCAGCACATCCATCGCATAGACTGCTCCCTGCGGCGTTTCTTCGTGCTTGAAATAGGCGTAGGTATCGCGCCCAACCTCCAGATGCTCCTGCATGCGGCGCAGCATCGCCTGACGTTCGTCGGGCGTGTATTCCGGCTTGCGGTAGCGGTAATAACAAAAATCAGCAGTGACAACGTCAGGCGTAACCCGATCTTCCGTTTCCGCAACGCAGAGCGCGCGGTTGTGCTGCTTCAGGCAACTGAAGATGTCGTCAGCGAACCACGACACATGGCGGAATTCAAACGCCGCCCGCAGGCCTTTCGGCACGATCGCGAGGAAGTCTTCCAGCAGCTTCGCGTCCGCCTTCATGTTCGGTGGCAACTGGAACAGCACTGGCCCGATCTTCCCTGCCCGCAGCAGCGGCTCAATCGTGCTGACAAATCTCGCCAGAAATTCTTCCGAGTTTTTCAACCGCTTGATGTGCGTGATGACCTGATGCGCCTTGATTGTGAAGCGGAAATGATCGGGCGTCTGCGCGATCCATTTTTGGGCGGTCGTGTCTTTCAGCAACTGGCGGAAGGTCAGGTTAACCTCCACCGTATTGAGTTGGGTGGCGTAGTAGGCGAGAAACTTTGTCTGCGCGAGTTTCTCCGGATAGAAGCCCGGCTTCCAGCTCGGATACGCCCATCCGGATGTGCCAATGAAGAGTTGAGGCATGCAAATACAGCACTCGGCCTTCAGCATTCAGTATTTCAAGCATCAGCCAAGCGCGAGATCCGGATTATACCTTCTGCCGTCGCTTGCGAGGACGAGCCGCACGCTTCGTTTTACCCGCACCCGCTGTTCGGGAGGGCGCTTCCGCCTGTGCCGCAATCTCCACTTCCGTCCCCGCTACCTTCGTCTTGCCGACAAGGCTCTGCAGATTCGGGAGCTTCTGCTTCAGCGCAAGCATGGGGGCGAACAAGTCGCCGATCTTCTCAACGCGCTTCAAGACCTGATTCGCGTCGAACACCAGCAGGCTGGCGTCCTTCTTTTTCAGCGCACGCCCGACTTCTTCCCACGTCACCGGCGTCGAAACCGTGGGCCGCTCGCGCGCCCGCAGTGAGTACACGCTGATCGTGGTCTTGTGTTCGTCGTTCTGGCTCCAGTCAACGAAAACCTTGTTCTCGCGGATCGCTTTCTTCATATCGGAGACGATCAGGTTGCGATGCTCGTTTTCGAGCAGGCGCGCCGTGGCATGGGCGAACGCCTTCGTTTCCTCGTAAGTAGTTTTCGTATTGAGCGGAACGTAAATCTGCAGGCCTTTCGATCCAGACGTCTTAGGAAAACTCTCAAGCTTGAAATGCTCAAAGATCGCGCGGAGCCACGTCCCCACCTGGCAGCATTGCACAATGTTTGCCGGAGGACCGGGGTCGAGGTCAAACACTAGCGTGCGCGGGCAGGCCATGTCTCGCGCCAGCGAGAGCGACGGGTGCAGTTCGATTGCCGCCAAGTTCGCCAGCCACACCATGGTTGCGAGATCGTTGGCGAGAATGTAGTTGATCTCGCGCTGATTGCCCTCGCTCCAGATGGGCGCGGTCTGCACCCAGTCGGGCCGATGTTTAGTGGCATTCTTTTCAAAGAAAAATTGCGCGTCCACTCCGCCGGGGTAACGTTTCAGGGTGAGCGGCTTCCCCGTCAGGTGCGGCACCAGCACCGGAGCAATTCGAGCGTAGTAGTCGATGACCTGACCTTTGGTGAACCCTGTCGCCGGATAAAGGACCTTCTCCAGGTTGGTCATCTTCAGCCGGCGGCCAGCGACTTCGACAATTTGTTCGGCAGGCATCGTTAGGCGTTCGCCTTCAGCATTTGCTCCGCGTGCTTTAGAGAAGTGTCCGTCACTTTGGCGCCGCTGATCATGCGAGCAACTTCTTCGGTCCGCTCGGCGCCCGTAATTTTACGAACGCTTGTCCGTGTGCGGTCGCCCGAGCGCTTCTTCTCGATCAAATAATGATGATCGGCAAAGGTCGCGATCTGCGGCAGGTGCGTGACGCAAAGCACCTGGCTGGTCTTTGACAGCGACTTAAGCTTCTTTCCGACCGCCTCAGCGGCGCGGCCGCCGATGCCGGTATCAATTTCGTCAAAGATCAGTGTCCGCTGCGGACCGGAGGCCTTCTTGCGCGATCCCGCTTCCACTGTCGCCTTGAGGGCCAGCATTACCCGAGACATTTCTCCGCCTGAGGCGATCTGCTCCAGCGGGTGCATGGGCTCGCCCGGATTGGTCGAAATCATGTATTCAACGTGATCGAAACCCTTGGCGTTCCAATTGGCGTCGTCGTCGGTGCCGCCGATCTCAATGCGGAATTGAGTTTTCATCGAAAGCTCATTAATCTCGGCTTCGACCAGTTTCTCGAGCTTCTTAGCCGCGTCGAAGCGCTTTTTTGAGACCGTCCGGGCATCTTGCAGGTAGACTTCCGCGGCGGCAGCGAGTTGGATGCGCAGCTGGCGGAGAATGTCATCTTTGTTTTCGATTTCTGAGAGCTTTTGGGTGACTTCCCCGCCGAGCCGAATCACGTCTTCCAGCACCGGCCCGTATTTGCGTTTCAGCCGGTCGAGCAAGGCAAGGCGGTCTTCGATCGCCGCAAGCCGCTCGGGGGAGGATTCTATCCCTCCAGCGTAATCACGAAGGCTGGCGCCGACATCTTCTACGCTGATGCGGGCGGTTTCCAGCGACGCTAAGGCCTCCTGAAACTTCGGCTCATAGCGGATCAGTTCTTCCAAATGCTTCTGCGCCCCCCGGAGCGAAGCCGACGTAGACGCGCTGCCTTCGTAGAGAAGGTCAAACGCTTGCATGGCCGAGGTGTAGATTTTGTCGGCGTTGGCCAGCAAGCGCTTTTCGCTTTCCAGCCACTCATCTTCTCCCGGCTGCAAGTGGGCGTCTTCGATTTCCTGCTTCTGGAACGTCCACAGATCGACTAGCCGCAGGCGGTCCTGCTCGCCTTGCTCAAGCTCCTGAATCTTATTGACGACCTGCTTCCACTTCGCAAAGGCTTCGCCGACAGGCTCCAACTGACTACCGGCGAACGAATCGAGCAGGTCGCGGCGGACCTCGCCATCAAACGAAACCAGCGATTCACTCTGCGCGTGAATACTGGCGAGATACGGCGCAAGCTGTTTCAGCACCGAAACCGTCGCCGGCTGATTGTTGACGAAGACGCGCGCCTTAGCAGGAGCTATCTCACGGCGGAGAATTAGGTTCCCATCATCCGCCTCGGTATCAATACCATTATTTTCGAGGATTTTGGCGACCAGCTTTTCCGATCCGCCCTCCACCTCGAATACCGCGGAGATTACGGCCCGGTCGGCGCCGAAGCGCACGATGTCGGGCGATGCCTTGTCGCCCATCAGCAGTGCGAGCGCGTCAATCAAAATGGATTTTCCGGCGCCGGTTTCTCCGGTGAGCAGGTTCAGGCCGGGAGCAAACTCCACGGCGAGATGGTCGATGACGGCGTAGTTCTCGAGGCGAAGTTCGAGCAGCACCGGTTGTCCTACGAAGCAGGGTTCAGCGCAGCATAGCTGAAAGCAGTGGTCAGTGGCTAGTGGTGACTGTAAGGACAGCCGCCCCGGCTCTCCGACACTCCTTAAACTCCCCGAAGACTCCCCGAAAATACTTCGCCTTCTGGCGCATGCGCGAATCTAATTAACGTTACGGTGCGGGGCTGCTGGCGGGCAGCCTGCGCCAACCGGAGGAGGCCATGACCACAACAACGCCGCGCATTGTGATCGTCGGTGCGGGGTTCGGTGGGCTGGAAGCGGCCCGAAAGCTGGCGAAGCTCCCGGTCAAAGTCACAGTCATCGACCGCAAGAACCATCACACATTTCAGCCTCTGCTTTACCAGGTTGCGACTGCCGGGATTTCGCCCGGAGAAATTGCCGCGCCCATTCGCTGGATTCTGCGCGGGCGCAAGAACGTCGAAGTTCTAATGGCCGAAGTTCAGGGATTCGATCTGGGACGCCGCAAGGTTCTGTGTCCGGACATCGAAGTCAGTTACGACTACCTGATCGTTGCCGCCGGAGCGCGGCATTCATATTTTGGTCATGACGAATGGGAGCCGCTTGCGCCGGGACTGAAGACGATTGAAGATGCGCTGGAGATTCGCCGCCGCGTGCTGCTTGCATTTGAGCTGGCAGAAAAGGCGGCGATCTCCGGAAAACCCGAACCGCCGCTGAATTTCGTAATCGTTGGCGGCGGGCCGACTGGAGTGGAAGTCGCCGGAATTCTCGCCGAGATCGCGAAGAACGTGCTGCAGCACGACTTCGTTTCCATTGACCCGCGGCGAACGAAGATCATATTGCTCGAAGGCGGCCCCCGGGTGCTGCCGGCCTACGCGCCTGATCTTTCCGAAAGCGCCGTACGCCAGCTCGTTAAACTCGGGGTCGAGGTGCGGCGGTCGTCGCTGGTGACCAGGATCGAACCGGGCGCGGTGTGGGTTGACCGCGAGCGCATTCCGGCGGCAGTGGTCTTGTGGGCGGCAGGCGTGCAGGCCTCCACGCTCGGCAAGAAACTTGACGCTCCCCTCGACCGCGCCGGCCGCGTCATGGTAAATCGCGACCTCAGTATTCCCGGCCACCCGGAAGTTTTCGTGGCCGGCGACCTCGCGTCGCTCAAAGATTCGCAAGGAAATATGCTCCCCGGCGTCGCGCCGGTTGCCATGCAGGAAGGCAGGTTCATAGCCGACAACATTTCTCGCGAGCTGCAGCAGCAACCCAGGAAGGAGTTCCACTATCTCGATAAAGGCAGCCTGGCGACCATTGGACGGGCGGCAGCGGTCGCACAGTTTGGCAAGCTCCACATCTCGGGATATTTCGCCTGGCTGGCGTGGTTATTCGTTCACGTTTTCTTCCTGATTGGATTTCGTAACCGCATCATTGTCTTGCTCCAGTGGGCGTGGTCATATTTGACCTACGAACGCGGCGCCAGGCTCATCACCGGAGATACGAATCTTCCGGGCTGGGACAAACCATTGGAGCAATCCGCTTCGTCCGAACTGCAAAAGGTTAAGAGTATTTAACCGCAAAGCGTCGCAAAGCACGCACGAAAAACGGCTTATTGAAGACCATGCGATCTCGGCGATCTTTGCTCTCAGAGGCTTTCCCTTCCTCGAATAGCGGCAGCTACATTGACGGCCACCCCCTCTACCGCTATCCTTAAGAATAGATTGCTAGTTGCAACTCAGTTGCAACTAAATCACCCAAGGAAGCCCTTGCTAGAAGCCTTTATTATCGCCCTCCGCGAAGGTGTCGAAGCCGCTCTCATCATCGGCATCACGCTGGCGTATCTGAACAAGATTCAGCGGCCCGATCTGCGGAAGTCGGTGTATGCCGCGCTTATTTCGGCATTCGTCGCCAGTATCGGCGTCGCCGTCGCGCTTTCGCGCCTGCAGATCAACGAAGACATTTTCGAAGGCTGGATCATGCTCGGGGCCGCCTTCTTCGTCATCACCATGATTATTTTCATGATGAAGACGGGCAAGAAGCTGAAGGGCGAAATCGAGGGCAAGATTGGCTCGCTGGCCGGACGCGGGTCGCAACTGGGCGTTTTTCTCTTCGTCTTTCTCATGGTCCTGCGCGAGGGCGCGGAAACGGTGCTGATACTCGCCGCCGTCAAGCTGGAATCGTCCGCCCTACTCAGTTTTATCGGCACGCTGCTGGGCGTTTCCGCCGCGGTGCTGTTTGGCGTGATGTTCGTCAAAGGCAGCGTGCGCATCAATCTGCAGAAGTTCTTCCGCGTCACCACCGTGATTCTGTTTTTTGTTGCCGCCCAGTTGGTCATCTCCGGATTGCATGAGCTCTCGGAGAACGGAGTGCTGCCGTCTTCCAAAGGAGAGATGGCGCTGATCGGCCCCATCGTCAGCAATGAGTGGTTTTTCTTCGCCACGATTCTCGCGTTAGCGGGCCTGATGGTGCTGTTCGAGGCGCGACGCCGTCAGCCAGTCCCTCTGCCCGAAGTTCCTGCGGAAAGGCGCAAAGCCCTGTGGAGCGCGCGCCGCGAACGCCTGTGGATGGTTTCGGTTTACGCGACCTCTTTCGTTTTCATTCTGCTGGTCACGGCCGAATTCATTTACGCGAAGAGCACCAGCCAGCTTTCGCCGGCGGCCCCGGTGAACCTGGTCAACGGCGCCGTGGCTATTCCGTTGTCGCAGGTGTCGGACGGCGATCTGCACCGCTACGTCGCGCACCAAGGCGGAACCGACGTCCGCTTCCTGCTCTACCAGCGGCCGGACGGCAAGGTGGTTGCGATTTTTGATTCCTGCAAAATCTGTGGGCCGGTCGGTTTCTTCAAGGGCCCCAGCGGCCTGGTGTGCAAGAATTGCCGCGCGCCCATCAATCCGCAATCGGTTGGAACGCCGGGCGGCTGCAATCCTATTCCTTTGCAGTCCAGCACAACTGCAGACGCGGTCGTGATCCAGGAAGCTGATTTGCTCGGCGGCCGCTCGCTCTTCGAGCACTGACCCTTAAGACGACCCTTATGTTCGTGCGACTGGTTTACGAATCTTTTCGCCGGCAGACGCGCCGCAAGCTGCTGGTCGGCATTGCGGTGACCCTGGGCGCTGCCGTCTCAACAGCCATGATCGGCATAGCCACCGGCATCGGGGACAAAATCAGCCACGAGTTCCGCAACTACGGCGCGAACCTGATTGTAACTCCCGACGAAGATAGTCTCGATGTCCAGGTTGGCAGCGTCAATCTCAAGCCCGCGTCGAGCGGCGCTTATCTGGATGAGACAGCCCTGCCAAAGATTAAAGGGATTTTCTGGCGCAACAATATTGAGGCCTTCGCTCCTGAACTTCCCGTGACCGTAGTTGTCGCGGGAAAGAAGGTGACGCTGGTGGGAACCTATTTCTCCAGATCCATCACCCTCGGCAAAGAAGATTTCACCACCGGCGCACCAGCAACGTTCCCCTGGTGGAAGGTAAGCGGCAGCTGGCCGAAGGATGACGGCGCCGATGTGCTAGTCGGCGAGAAGCTGGCTGCATCGCTCCATCTACAGCCCGGATCGCAAATTGATCTCAGCGGAACGGCACATCGGGTGAGCGGAATTCTTTCCACCGGCGGTGACGAAGATGGGCAATTGATCGCTCCGCTAGCGGTGGCGCAAACTCTGGCCCACCAGCCGGGAAAGCTGCGGACAATCTACGTGAGCGCGCTCCTCAGACCTGAAGACAACTTCGCCCGCCGCAATCCTGACACGCTCAGCCCAGCCGATCGCGATCGCTGGTACTGCTCGCCATATCCGCAATCGATCGCATTGCAGCTGACTGAAGTTGTGCCGCACTCCCACGCCGAACAGATACGCCGGGTCGCACAAAATGAAGGCAACATTCTGACGCGCATCGAAGGCTTGATGCTGCTGATCACGCTGGCTGCTCTGTTTACCTCCGGCCTTGCAGTTTCGGCGGCCATGGCGACTGCGATGTTCGAGCGCCGCGCTGAGGTCGGACTGATGAAAGCCCTCGGCGCCGGGCAACTCCCGCTCTCCATGATCTTCATCACCGAATCCGTTTTAATCGCATGCCTTGGCGGCCTGATTGGATTTGGCATCGGCGCCTTGCTGGTGCAACAGCTCGGACAAACTATTTTTGGCTCGCAGATTGCTGTGCAGCCCGTCTTGTTTCCAGTAGTCATCGCGCTGGCAATTGCAGTCACTTTCGGCGGAAGCGCCGTCGCCATCCACCGCGCCGTGAAATACGATCCGGTGCTGGCCCTGCGAGGTGAAGCGTGAGGCACGGATCAAAAAGCGGGATGTATTTCCGCATGCTCTATCGCGCAGCCATGCTCCGCAAGGGACAGGCCATCTCTGCCCTTGTCGCGATTCTTGTGGCCGCCGCCGCTGCCACCTCCATGCTGAATCTGTATGTCGATGTGCAGGCAAAATTGCGCCGCGAGTTCCGTAACTTCGGCGCCAACGTGGTGGTGCAGGCACGGGCGGAACATGGGTTCTCGCCTCAAGATCTGCAGGCGATCAACGCGGCCGTAAGCAATCGTGGCTCCGCAGTTCCCTTCGCATATGCCGTCGCCCGAACCCAGAACGACCAGGCGCTGATTGTGGCGGGAACGGATTTCGATCTCGCTCGCAAACTCAACCCGTGGTGGTCAGTTTCAGCATGGCCTCGCTCCAAAGGCCAGGCCCTCGTCGGAGCCCGCGCTTCCCGCGCCTTGGGCAGTAGTGGCACGCCTTTCACCCTCGTGTTCCAGGGGCGTCCTATAAGTCTCATGCCCGCGGGAGCGGTGCGCACCGGCGCTGGCGAGGACAGCCGAATCTATATCTCTCTGGAGGAGTTCGAGGCCTGGACGGGTCTGGACCCGAGCGTGGTGGAGATCGCAGCGTCGGGAACTCCAGCCGAGGTGAATGCCCTTCTGCAAGAACTGCAGCAGACGCTCTCGACCGCCGATGTGCATGCGGTGCGGCAGGTCACTGAGGGCGAGGCCAACATTCTGGGGAAGACTCGCTCCACATTGCTTTCGTCGGCGGCCTTTATCGTGTCCACAGCCGCGTTGTGCGTGCTGGCAACGCTTATGGGATGGGTCTTCGACCGGCGCCGTGATTTTGCCATCATGAAGGCTCTTGGGGCCTCCGATCTGCTGATTGCATTGTTCGTTATGGGTGAGGCCGCAGCCCTCGCGTGTGTGGGCGCGGTCGGCGGCTTTGCCGCTGGCATCGCAATCGCAGCGGTCATTGGGCGCGTCAATTTCAATGCTCCGGTTTCCCCGCAGTTCGCCATTTTTCCTTCCGTCCTCGCGGGATGCCTGGCAGTAACGCTGACGGCGACGCTGTTACCGCTGCGATTGCTGCGCGGAATCCAGCCCGCTATGATTCTGAGGGGAGAATAATGATCCGGCTCAATCACGTCAGCAGGCTTTATCCAGCTCGCGCCGAAGCCGCCGGTGGGGTGATTCGCGCCCTGGATGACTTCTCTCTGCAGGTTGCGCCCGGCGAGTGGATCGCGGTTATGGGCCCATCGGGCTCGGGGAAGTCCACCCTGGTGAATTTGATTGGCTGCCTCGATCAGCCCAGCGCAGGAGAGATTTGGCTGGACGACAGAAACGTCGCCCGTATGAACGCCAACGAACTTACCCGCGTGCGAGCCGAGAAGATCGGATTTATCTTCCAGCAGTTCCATTTGATTCCCTATCTTTCTGCGCTCGAAAACGTCATGCTGGCGCAATATTTCCACAGCATGACAGATGAGAAAGAGGCGCTTGAGGCGCTTGAACGCGTGGGCCTGAAGGACCGCGCGGCGCATCTTCCGGCACACCTTTCAGGCGGCGAACAGCAGCGGGTATGCATTGCCCGCGCGCTCATCAACGATCCGAAAATTATTCTCGCCGACGAACCCACGGGCAATCTCGACGCCATGAATGAAGAAATCGTCATCGGCCTGCTGCGCGATCTGCATAGTCAGGGGCGGACAATCGTGATGGTCACCCACGATCCGATGGTTGCGCGATTGGGAGACCGCCGTATCGAACTGCATCACGGCAAGATCGCTGCCCAGGAAGTGTTCGCCATGGCGGACGATGAGCAGTTCGACGAGGTCCTCGAAGAACTCTGGGCGATGGAAGAACACGGCGAGATTGCGGAAATCGAACACATGGAAGTTCACGGCGCGTTGCCGGTCAGTCTCGCGGTGGAAAGAATGCGCGGAATGGGCTTGGTTACAACTGCGCCGCATCCGCCTCAGGCGCACGACCACAAGCCGTTTGCGAATCCCTGCCACAACGCTCTGAAGCCCTCAGGCGTCTCCATCGGCGATGGCAGCATGGTGGTGGAGTTGACGCCGCGGGGCCGTCTGCGCGCCGCCGACATCATCCGGCGGCATCGACTAGCGGAGCGCCTGTTTACCGACAGCCTGGCGCTCGATAGCGAGACCGAAATCGAGCAGCAGGCCTGCAAGTTCGAGCACATCCTGTCCGCCGAAGCGACCGACAAAATCTGCGCCTTCCTCGGCCACCCTCTAACCTGCCCCCACGGCTCGCCGATTCCGCCCGGCCCCTGCTGCGGACGCCGAGCCGAGCCCAGGCAGAGCGCAGCTCTGTCGAGCGAGCGCTAACACCAAGAAAGTTGTCATCCTGAGCGAAGCGAAGGACCTGTTGTCTCCCTACTGCGCCGCCGCCCACGCCTTATACATCGCATCCATCAAATCCTGCGACTTCCCGTCATAATCCGCGCTCAGCTCCCA
>JAYTFR010000047.1:0-9193 GCA_043734125.1 Acidobacteriota bacterium
AAATGCCGAACGGCAGTCCTTCGCCGAGGTGGCCGAGGACCACCTTCAGCTTGGGATATTCATCGAACAGGCCGCTGCCCATCAGTCGAAGCGCGTGAAATTTCAACACCCACGCCTGATTACGTCAACTGACAAGTCCAAATGTTTGGCTGCGTGTGAAACTCGCTGCCGAATATCAGCGCCACCATTTTTCACCAGAGTGAAGCGATTGCAATGTGGTTTTGTAGATTGGCCGCAACAAATAAGCGCATTCAGGCAAGCGTCGATAATGTTAAACAAGGCGAACATCCAGGCCACTGGGCCGGATTTTGTGAGGGTTCGAGGCACCGTGAGTACCCAGACCCGCCTCGCGTGCATCAAAGGCGCGCGTGAGACTATTCGAAGACTTCGAGCATGGGCGGGGAAGCCCAGAGGTGGCGACTCTTCGGGAGATACATCCTGCGATTGTACAAATTATGTGATCGCTGAGACACAAACACGTCGGCACGGGTCGAGTTGCGACACAGCCTAGACGAAGGAGGCCGTTAAGCGCGGACATCGGATTCCGCGCCGACGCGGCAGTCCGAATCTCTATTTTCTCACGTAGTTCTTGAACTCACCTTCACTCATAGGTTTGTGGCCGACTGCCTGCGCTACCGATGTGCGTCCATTAGGCAAATCGCCATCGTAATAGATATGAACGATCAGGCCATCGGTCGTGGAAACCAGGTCGGCTACTTCTTTTGCTTTGTCGGGTGGAAGGTCTAGTACCTTTACCCGCCCACCGGCGATCTCAATTGTGTGATCGTGCCAGTTAGCGTTCCAGTCTTTCAACGAAACCTGGTTACGGGTCAATTTCTTGGCTACGATGAACTCCACCTCCGAAAGGCGAGCGTTGGCTTCGGTGGAATCGTAAATCAGGCACTGAATTACTGGATCGGGCGCCAGCACCTTACAATAGTGGTGATACGGTCCCATCGCATGGCCATCCACCACGTGTGGCGCCAACACATGTACGGTGTAGCCTTCAGCGGGCGAAGTTTTCGCGGTTGCCGACTCGTTCTCGGCCTTGACGACGCGGACACTACGGACTGCCCAGACCACGAGCACGAGCGCACATGACACCGCCAGCCCCATTACAAACAGCTTCCGTTTCATATTTTTTCTCCTGACTAATCAGCGAGCCGAATTTCAACGGCGCGCAAAAGGTTAGATCAGCCCGGCATGCGATGTCAATTCCGACTGAGAAGATTCGCCCCCCGCGGCTGGCTTTCCCGAATTACTGTTGAAACATCGCCATTACACTCAAAACCCCTATTCCGGGCTGGCCGGGTCAATGAGTGTAATCGCCTTCCATGAGAAGGCCGGTCGGAGTCAAGTCGTTGTTTATTCGTTTACTGAACAAGGTTTTTCTTCCCGCCCGAGTTGACCACTGTCGCCATGCTTCCATTCGCACTCTCGAGGAGCGATTCATTTCGCTCGGTGCATGTTGGGCGTTCTCGGTTCAGCCGGCGCTGCTATCTGTTTGGCGCTCTGTGGTCCGGCTCTTAAGAGAGTGGAACCCGGGCCAGGCGATTAACGCAGTCACCGGAACTCGGCTTTGGTTTTTTTTCTTCCTGGAACGATTTTGATTTTGTTTTTCCGTTTTGTTTTTACGCAGCTGCCGCCACTGTCGTTCGGCTGCTGTTGTGCAATGGTTCGTACATTTCTCCGCTCACCCACAGGTGATGCAGCAGCACCGCGAGCTTTCTAGCGGTGGCGACGATGGCTCGCTTCTTGCCGCTTCTCCCGCCGCGTTCGGCCAGTTTCAGTCCCCAGCGCCGCAGATCGCAATCCCACCGAACGGTCCCAGGATATGTTGCGCTCCCTGTACCAGCAGTGTTCGCAAGTAGGGATCGCCTTCCTTGCTGAGGTGCATCTGCGGTTCGCTCTGCCCCGAGTTTCTTCGTCCTGGTTGCAATCCCAGATAACAGCCCACGTCACGGCTCTTGCGAAAGCGGTGCGGATCTTCCAGCGTCAGCAAGAAGGTCAGCGCGATCAGCGTGCCCACGCCTTTGATCTGCTTCAGCAGCGCCACCTGAGGATAACTGTCCTGCGCCAACTTCTCGATGCGCTCGTTGTATTCCACAATGCGCTCGCTCAGCGACTCGATTGCGTTCAACAGAGGTTCCAGTGCGGCTTGCAGTTCCGGACTTAAGCTTTCGGCTTTTTCCGGATTCATATTCCGCACGTTGCAGCCGCTCAGCCGCTCGCCGTAGCTCTTGGCCAGTCCACGGGCCGTGTTGACCAGCCCGGTCCGGGCGCGCACCAGCCCGGCTCGTGCCCGAATCATCATGAGATCCGCTTGCGCCTGTGCGCTGCGATGCTTCACCGGACTCAGTAACTGCGGATCGATCCGGGCCAACCGCGCCAGCGTCTGCGCATCCATGCGGTCGTCTTTTTCCCGGCTCTCTGCGATCAGCCGCACCTTACGCGCATTGGCCACGATGACTTCGTGCCCCAACTCGGTCAGCAAGCGACTGATCTAGGGCGAATGCGTCCCGATTTCCAGCGCGATCCGGCTGTGCGGCATCACGCTGAAAACTTCGCGCAACGCTGTCGCGTTCGTGCGGACGCGCTGCTCCAGTTGGATCTGGCCGGATTCGTCCAGCACGCAGTACCAGCTGTTGCGATCTCCCAGATCGAGTCCGATGGCCAGCTTCGGTTGAGAAAAATTCTTCGTCGTCTTTACCGCCGCAGTGCTAACCTTCTTCATTGTCGGTCTCCTTTATCTCTTGTGCTCAAGGCACGTCGATAACTTGGGAGCGTACACCGCATCCCGTCCGGAGACCGGCCTTCTCATCCCATCTGATTACGTCAGCCGTCCGGTGCTTATTACTTTCGTTATGCGTCCCGGTACCCCTTTGGTACTCTTTCCCATTTTGCTCCCTTCGGCTAGTGTTTAGGCACGATGAAGCGCTCCGCGTTCCTAATCCTGGTGGTGCTCGCTGTACTGGCGAGTGGACAACCGAAGGTGTGTTTCGCGCAAGACCAGCCGAGCGCCAGCGCCAGTGCGCGCAGAGTGGTCAATAAAGTTGTGCCCATGTATCCGCAGATGGCGCGCTCCATGCACCTGAGCGGCACGGTCAAACTGGAAGTGCTGGTACAGCCCAATGGAAGCGTCAAGTTGATGCAAGTAAAGGGTGGGAGTTCTTTGCTGGCGGAATCGGCACAGAGCGCGGTCCACGGATGGAAATGGGAAAAGGCCGAGAGCGAGACCACGGAATTAGTGGAATTTCACTTCAATCCGTAACTACGCCGGACGACTACCCGGAAACTACGCAGATAGTTGTCGTACATCGCCCCTACACTCATTCATTGAGGCCGCTTAGCCACCAATTTCGCGCCAATGATTGCTAACGCCCTGTTTACAACAGTTGAGAATCCAGTTGGCACCAGTCTCGCCCACAGGCTGCGACAGCACAACCAAAAGCCTGGGGGCTGTCACCCACCCCTGGGCACTGCCCAAAAACCAAAGTGATAAAACTTGCCAAACATGCGCTCTTCGTCTGCATTTCCCTGGTCGGCAGCCTTGCACCATGGTAACTGTTCAACTTCTCCAAGCCGCATGAGAATAGTGGCTCATTCCCCAATAGACCGGTAGAAGAAGGGCAACGATTTGGGCGTCTGGCTGTTACCGGGCGGACCAGCGACCAAGGGGCACTAATAATGAAAGTTCACTATCGTCTGATCGCGATTCTCGCTGGTTCATGCTTGCTTGCGGGTTCCGCTATGGGTGAGGCCGCGGCTGCCGCGGGAACCAAAACTGCGGTCGAGCAGAAGGGCTTCACCCTGACGGAGACCTATGAAGGCAGCGCCGATACCGATGGGTTCATCAGCGATATCAACTCGTCGGTGGGTTACGTTTTCAATCCACATTTCTCGGTAAATATGGGCGTGCAATATCTGTTCGTCAACCCATCATCTTCAACCTCTTCAAAGACGGGCACGACTTCCACGTCCGGCATGGGGAACCCATCGTTAGGTTTCAGATACTCCAGGAAGGGGCCGATGCTTGACTTCAGCACAGGTGTGAATGGAGCGTTTCCCGTAGCGAGTTCCGCGAAGGGGCTGAGCACTGGCCGCGTGACTTTTGACTGGGACAATCATTTCGCTCACGGCTTCGACCTCTTTACTCCGTTTCTCGATATCGGCGTTGCCAACTCCGTTCCTGACACCCGATTCCTGAAGCGTCCCTATACTTCTCTCGGCACGCTTGCGCACTTTGAGGGCGGCTCCAAGATGGACCTGGGTGACAAGTTCAGTGTCAGTGCCTCGGGGTACTACATACTCCCCTGGGGTGCGCAGCAGATCTTCGTTCGCGGCAAGAAAAGCTCTTCCGGTTCAACCAAAGGCAGCGCGAGCCTGACGCGGGACGAGGGGATCAACCTCGGCCTCGATTACAATCTCACGCGCTTTGTGGGTCTGAGCGCCGGCTACAGCTACAGTGCGTACAGCGTCCTTAATACGGTTTCCTTCGGGGTTGAGTTGAATGTCGCCGCGTGGCTCAGCAAACACCGCGGGGAGTAATTTCAAAGACCGATATGTTCGGTCGAGCGGCCTGCGCAATTGAGAGCCGTGCGTCCACGCCCGGCTGGACGGGCGCGACGCCAGTTGCTCCACTTTTTAACTCCCAACTAGTCAGCTAACCGGAAGTTGCCCGAACCGGAAACCCGATAGGAATCGTTTCAATTGGCGATAAATCGCCTCTCTAACAATGTCGGCGCCGTCAAGCACTTTTTGGGCGCACTAGCCCGTGCACTCCCAGAAGAGCGCCATTTCGCTCTCGTTGAAGGTGTTGCTTTGTGCCAACCACAAGCCCGCTCGTAATCCTGTTTTCAGGTCAGGAACTCAGTCCGACCCATGCATCTCTTCGGTCAACCGCGATCATGATTACTACTTCGAACTCCCCCGTGAAGAGGAGCGGGATACCCAATCAATTACTCGGTGTTCTGCTGCACACCATCGCGATTTCCGGGCTCTCCCGCGTGCGAACTGAAGTTCTTTATCTGGTCGTAGTCCCATTCCTTGCGCCACATCCAGTACATCCGAACCGCGAGTCGGCGGGCCATGGCTACTTTCGCGATCGTTCGGCCTCGCCGCATGGCCAGGTGAAAGTACTTACTTCGCCATTCCGGATCGCTGCGCACCGTGACCTGGGCGGCCTCCACCAATAAAAAACGCAACAGTGAGTTGCCCTGTTTCGTGATGTGTCCCAACCGCCGCCGCTGCCCGCTCGACTCTTCCAGCGGCACCAGTCCCAGATAGCTCGCCAGTTGCTTGCCGCACTGGAACCGCTCCGCTCTGCCGATGATCAACACGAACGCCAGCGCCGTCAGTGCACCCACCCCCGGATGCGTCTGCAAGCGTCGAGTTTCGGACACTTCTCCGCTTCCTGCTCGACCGCTTGCGTCAACTCGGCAATGGTGGGACTCAGTCGATCCAGCAACTCCAGCAGATCGCGTCGTCGCCGGCTCGCCCACGGCGCTAACCGGAACGACTCCAGTTGCGTTCGTCCGGCATCCCGCCACAGGCGCTTCTTGCAGCGCAGTCCGTCATTCAGCGCCACCGACTGCAACTGGTTCATCAACCGCGTCCGCGCCTGCACCATGCGATGTCGATGCCACAGCAGTTGCCGCAAGTCTCGATTCTCCCAGCTCGGCACCCAGATCCGTGGAAAGCGATCTTCCATCAACAATCGCAGGATCAGTTGCGCATCCTGGCGATCCGTCTTCTGCTTGCGCACCCGCTTCGCGCGGATCTCGGCCGCGTCCCCGATCCACAACTCGAACTGCAACTCGCCCAGCAGTCGCTCAAACCAGCGAGCGTGCCCACTGGCTTCCATTCCCACACGCACGCTGATTCCTTGGGCGGCAAACTCGCGATAAAACTGCTCCGCTTCTTCCCGATGCGCCAGTCGCCGCTCTGCGAACTCTCCCGTGTCCGTGTCCACATACGCAATTTGCTGAAACCCCGGGTGGTAGTCACATCCTATAATCATCATGTTCGGCTCCTTTCTCCCGGGCCTTGGTTGGTTGGCACCACCAAAGTCTACTCGGGCATCGGAGCCGACATTGTTATGGAATCAATTACACTCATCAGCGCGTCCGCGTGCGATGACCTTATGTCACAGTCGGCTCGTTCCTCCTCCGCCTGGCAAAAGTAATCAGGAGATTGGCGGCGAAGAGTGTCACTGCTGTCATTTCGGTGATTGCCGATACCGGCAGCCATGCCCAAGCCGATGCCGCCATTCCTTGGTACGAGAGGATTTGAGCCACGACCCGCAGAGCGCACCTCGCCGAAAGCAGCGCCAAGCCCCAAAACATCAATTGCGGGCTGAAAAGAAGGCGCATGCCGGAAAACGCTGGCAACACGCGCGGACCGATCGAGAAGACCATGAGCGCTAGAAATCCAACGGTCAACGCATGGCGAGATGCGCCCCAAATTCCGGGCGCGGTGGCCGTCATGGAAGCCCAAATTCCAAGCAGCGCAGCTACTATTGCCCAAGCGTAAGCGATTCGAACAAACAGAGGGAAGCTTGTGTGCACGCCGGCGGTTTTCGCAGGCCGCTCGGAAGACTCGAAGAGCCGAAGGGCATAGATGGCGAGAGCCACGCCTGCCGCGAGCAAGAGCATTGAAAGTTTCATCCAGCCGACGAGCGCAGCCAACACTCCTGAAGTATTTAGAACCACTGCTCTCAGGAGCAGGGACGCACGCGTACTCTTCAGCCCAAGGAAAACCGGCAGCCACTTCGCGCTGAACCCCAGACAAAGGGAACGAGAAATCCCCAGGTTTCGAGGACCAGAAACCGTTGATCAAAACCGTGAGGCAGGACGGGCGGGAATCCCTTCCAGGCCAGGAACACGGCTGCGAGCAAATTAATCACCAGCGCCGCAAACCAGCCAACACACCCCGCGATCACAACCAGAATCCATTCTTCCAGTCTCGACTTCGTGCTTGCCTCCGAACGGTGTCCCGAAACTGCAAAAAGGAAGATCAGGAATGCCACGATTTCCAGTGCAGAAGATAGCGGGAGCAAAGAGCGCCAATGCCACTCGTAAACGCCGGTCAGCCAGCGCAGGCTGACCCCCGAAGTCCACATTGCCCATGACGTCCACGGCGCCCACAGGGCATAGGGCTTCAGACTCCGCAGCTTGGGAATAGAGTAGTAGCCGATGCCCAGAATGAAGGTGCCGATCCAGCCGAAGATCTGAGCATGACCGTGGGCTTGTATCCACCCCGGCGACGCGGTCCCGGCCGCACGGTGGCTGCTGATCGTCACCAAGTTCCAGACCCCCAGAAAGGTTCCTGGGAGCAGCATGAAGAGCAAACCGGTCGTGATATATGTCATCAGCATTCGCGACAGCCGGACTTCTCGCGCCGCGGTGATCTCGATGCTCGGTTCAGGCCCACAAGTCTGGGTCTTCAATTCCGCAACTGTGATTAACGAAGACATTCGACTCCCTGTTCCATTTCGATTGCCCGCGGAAACAAAACATTGTTTTCCAGGTGAATGTGTTGATGGAGATCACGCTCGAACTCCGCCAGAGCGGAATAGAGCGTCTTATAACTAACACACGCCTTTGCGGGAGGTTCATATTCGCTGCTCAATTGACGCATGCTACGCAACAAATTGCCGGCGGAATCATGTTCGTGCATCATCATTGCGACTGGATTGTTCACAGTTCCGAAGGGAGCAGGCAACACCGGCTCGCGCGAGACAACGGCCTCCTCCATCCGTTCAATGTAGGGAAACAGCACCATCTCTTCTTTCATCATGTGGGTGGAAAGCTCCTGAGCGAGAGCATGGAAATCGTGTCGCACCTGCAGCAGTTCGGGATGCTTGTCCCCGTGAACACTGCACACCTTGTCGAATAGTGGGCGAAGCCTCACGATCTCCTCGCGCGTG
Organism: Acidobacteriota bacterium; assembly: GCA_043734125.1. Taxonomy (GTDB): domain Bacteria; phylum Acidobacteriota; class Terriglobia; order Terriglobales; family Acidobacteriaceae; genus Gp1-AA145. The sequence goes on from JAYTFR010000047.1 coordinate 7,928, forward strand.
TATTTATGGTGCGTGTTGTTGATGTGCGCGATCAGGTCCGCGAGCGGCTCGGTCACCCACTCTTTTTCTTCGCGGCATCCGTCGGCCGTAGTTGCCGCAGATTCTAGCGACTCCAGCACCTGCTGGATTTGCAGATTCGCTTCTCCGCAAGCCTGTTCCAGCGATTTGTTGCCCCCGCAACAATAGTCAATGCCGAGCTTTTCAAATACCCGGGTTGCTGCTGGATTATTCAACGCCACTTCGCGCACCGTCTTCGCAGTATCAAGATTCATCGGAGTTCTCCACGCGGCTCGCGTCGACCCGCCGCTCTTCCTCAAAGCTAGAGAAATACCTTGGCGTTGCCGATGACTTTTGTCACAGGCGTTACAATGTCGGCGATGGTGCTCGCTGAAACACGAAAACAGATACTCTCGAGAGTCCCGCTCTTTTCCGGCCTCGCCGCTGACGAAATGGATTTTCTCGCTCCTCGCTTGGTGCCGCGCAATTTCACTCCCGGCCAGATGGTATTCAATGAGGGCGATCCGTGCACCGGACTATATGTTGTTGCCTCCGGACACGTTCGCATCTTCAAGGCTTCTGCAGGCGGCAGGGAGCAGGTGTTGGGTATCGACGGGCCGGGTAGTTCAGTGGCGGAGTTACCGGTATTCGACGGAGGAAACTATCCAGCGTCCGTTGCGGCCGTCGATGACGCGACGCTGCTTTTCGTAAGCAAGAAGGATTTTCAGGAGCTGTGCTTGGCCCACCCGCAGGTGGCTCTGAAAGTCCTGCGAGTTGTGGGCGCGAGACTGCGGCGGCTGGTTGTAATCATCGAGGAACTTTCATTCACCACCGTGCGGCACCGTCTGGCGGCGTTTCTAGTTCGCTTGGCTAAGCGAGAAGACGCGCAAATGTCCAACGTGATCACATTCACACTGCCGGAGAGTAACCAGGAGATTGCTTCACAGATTGGCACGGTACGCGAGCTGGTTTCGCGGAATCTGAGCCGCCTACAGGCTGAGGGGTTGATCGAGATAGACGGCAGAAGCCTAACGATTCGTGATCTTAGGGCGATCGAAGAAGAAGTGAAGTCCGGGGATTAACACCAAGCAAAGGATTGGTTGTGGGCTAACCGGAAGTTATTCGGAGCCTCCAACTCGGCAGGCAATCGTCGCAGTTGGCGATAAATCCCCATCTCTAACAATGTCGGCGGCGTCAAGCACTTTTTGGGCACACTGCAGCACGCACTCGAAGAAGAGCGCCATTTCGCTCTCGTGGGTGGTTTGCGCT
>JAYTFR010000048.1:0-1609 GCA_043734125.1 Acidobacteriota bacterium
CGCGTGATGGAAAAGACTCCGGAAGAAGTAAAACGCGATTGGCTGGGCGCAATCCGCGAAGCGCGCGCGAGCAAAGCCGGAGAACCTGTTCCGGCCGTGCTTTCGACTCCCGAGTAAACGCCCTATGCGGTTTCAGTATGCCAGCGATCAGGGTCTGCTGATAAACTTCGGCGACGAAATCAGCCTTGCAATTCATCGCCAGGTCTGGAAGCTGCTGCGGGCGCTGCAACACGATCCCCTGCCGGGCGTTTGGAACCTGCATCCGGCGTACTGCTCATTGCTCCTCCGCTTCGATCCGTGTCAGGCGGACCATGCCGAGCTCGAGCAGTCGGTGCGCGAGCGGGCTGCTCAACTGGACAGTCTGGAATTGCCGCCGGCCCGCACGGTCGAAATCCCGGTAGACTACGGCGGCGAAGCTGGCCCGGACCTGGACTCCGTAGCGGAAATTCACGGCATGAGCGCGGCTGAAGTCGTGAGGTTGCATTCGCAAGCGGAATACACGGTGTATTTCCTCGGCTTCGTGCCAGGATTCGCATACCTGGGCGGCCTTCCGGACGTCTTAACGACTTCGCGAAGGGCGAGCCCGCGCACCAATGTTCCGGCTGGCAGCGTGGGTATAGGCGGCAACCAGACGGGCGTCTATCCGTTCGCTACGCCGGGCGGCTGGCAGATCATTGGCAGGACTCCATTGAAGATGTTCCAGGCCGACCGGGAAAGTATGGCGCTGCTCGCGATTGGAGATGCGGTTCGCTTTCGCCCGAGCATGCCGGCTTAACCCTAAATCCGGCAGTTAGGATATCAAAATCCGACTTTTGCCCAATCGACAAATCACTCGACGGCAAAAGGGCTCTCACCCGCTGGGTGAAGCGCGCCCGCAGCTGGAAAATCAAAATCGCAGCAGGTCGATTTGAAGGGGGACAAGCTCTTTGGAGGAACTCCACCTCAGAGCGTTATGGATCATTGAGTTACGCGGCTGGTTTTTCCTCCATTGGAACGAGTTTGTAGCCAAGTTGTTTGGCTTGACGTTTGATTTTTTCCTCCAGTCTCTTCTCGCGTTGAGCATCCCGTGCCGCCCAAATGCTTTCGTCATATTCGATTTGTTTGGTAACTATGGTGTAAAAAATGACTGCGATTTTGTGCGCGGTCGCGGTGGTGGCGGCCTGGGGTCCGAGTTTGGCTTTCATGCGGCGCAAATAGTCTCCCAGGGGCGTGGGGCTGCGATGGAGAGAATAGGCCGCCATGCGGAATATTTGGCTGGCCCGGTTTTGTAATTTGCGGGCGCCTTTCCACAGTACGCGTCCGCCGCTGATGTCGTTATCCGGGCACAGATTCAACCAGGAGACAAAGTGCGCGGCCGTAGGCCATCGGCTCGACAGGTCCCGTCCGATCTCACTGAACAGCGGCAGCACCGACATCTCCAACCCTCTTCGCTTTAGCGCGAGGGTATCTGGGTGACATCGACGCCGAACAACTTATAAGTTTCCGTCCTCAGATCGAATCCAGTTTCGGGAAGCCCCCGCTTCAGGCGCTTCTTGGCCGCATTTCGATTTCGTTTCCGATCCGGCGGCAACGGCTTCCGATCAGGATCCACACGCGGCTCAAACCCACT
>JAYTFR010000049.1:0-3949 GCA_043734125.1 Acidobacteriota bacterium
AGCGGCCTGGAAGTCACTTGGAGCACCACACCTACGAAGTGGAGTAACAACTACTTCGAAAACCTATTTGGGTTCGAATGGGAACTGACGAAGAGTCCGGCGGGCGCGCAGCAGTGGACACCGAAGAATGGCGGCGGCGCCGGTACGGTTCCCGATGCCCACGATCCGTCCAAGCGTCACGCGCCTTCCATGCTGACAACCGACCTCTCCCTGCGATTCGACCCGGCTTACGAAAAGATCTCGCGACGCTTCTTGGAGAATCCTCAGGAGTTAGCAGTTGCGTTCGCCAAGGCTTGGTACAAGCTGACGCACCGCGACATGGGTCCCGTCTCCCGTTACCTTGGCCCGCTCGTTCCAAAGGAGCACCAACTGTGGCAAGACCCTGTTCCCGTCGTGGATCATGCGTTGATCGGAGAGCAGAACATTGTCGCTCTCAAGTCGAAGATCCTCGCATCCGGACTGTCGATCTCCCAACTGGTCACCACGGCCTGGGCTTCGGCGGCGACCTTTCGCGGCTCTGACAAGCGCGGCGGAGCCAATGGCGCTCGCATCCGCCTTGCACCGCAAAAGGATTGGGACGTGAACCAGCCGGCCGCACTGGCAAAGAGCCTCGCGAAGCTGGAGGCCATCCAGAAGGAGTTCAACAACGACGCGAAGTCCGGAGGAAAGAAGGTTTCGCTAGCTGACCTCATCGTTCTTGGCGGCTGCGCGGCTGTCGAAGAAGCTGCGAAAAAGGCTGGGCACGCAGTCAAGGTTCCCTTCTCTCCCGGTCGCGCGGACGCTTCGCAAGAACAGACCGATGTGCATTCCTTCGCCCCACTCGAGCCGACCGCAGATGGGTTCCGCAACTACCTGCGTCTCGGACAGCAGATCGGACACCGAAGACCGGCGGAAGAGCTGCTCATCGACAAGGCGCAGTTAATGAACCTGACTGCTCCCGAGATGACCGTTCTCGTCGGAGGCATGCGTGTGCTAAATGCGAACTCCATGCAGTCCAAACACGGCGTCTTCACCAACCAGCCAGAGACGTTGACGAATGATTTCTTCGTCAACCTGCTCAGCATGAATACGGAGTGGAAGCCCTCTTCTACTTCGGAAGGCATATTTGAAGGGCATGATCGCGCAACGGGAGCAATTAAGTGGACCGGCACGCGCGTCGATCTGGTCTTTGGTTCCAACTCTCAGCTCCGTGCCATCGCGGAAGTTTATGCCTGCAACGACTCGAAAGAGGCGCTCGTGAAGGACTTCGTAGCCGCGTGGGACAAGGTGATGAACCTTGATCGCTACGACCTAGCCTAAGTTCAGCGGAAAAGGCATTGCTGTAGAAAGGGCGTTCCTTTCGGCAGAGTTCTGATTCAACATCAGAACTTAACGAAAGGGATGCCCTTTTATACAACACCGCCGGGTGCCCCAGCTTCGCAACGCCTCTCGGAAGGCCTGCCATTTGTCTCTGAACGCTTTCAACCTGGGGATCCGATGTATTCCTCAATCCGCCGGACACTGGGCATTCCCCAGCGTTTCAATCAAGCGAACGTCGATCAAATCAATATCCAGCGGAACCTTGCCCTCAATTCGCAACACCGTCGCAGTGTGGCTCAAGTCCTGACCTTCTGGATGTTGCGGTTTGGCAAAACAGGACAAGGGCACAGCAATTCTCTGCGCCGATCCAACTGGAAGCGCGGAAAGCCTCTGCGTCAGGTCGATCATCGCGGCGCCAACTCCCATTTTCACCGCGTCTTTACGTTCTGAAAATGTAACGCCCCCATTGAGTTTCAGAGTCACAGCCAGCATCATGGCCCCGTTCGCTTCGCGGCTGATGTCGGTTGACGTCTTCCCCGCCACCTCAAACCAGGCTTTGGATTTGCCATTCCACACCAGACGCAGGCTTTTGCTGTCGGTGGGACTGAGCGTCAGCGAAGCATTCCCATAGAGTGTAGTGCGTGTTCCCACGTAATCCATGTGCGGAGCATTGCTGTCGCCGATGCTCATGCCGTACCCATTCCACGCCTCGCCCGCGGTGACATAGACATTTCGTTCGCCGTAGCGCGTTGCGATCGCAACCTCGTTCAAGGTCGGAGTGTTGGCCGGGTGCGCGTAGCTCAGGCCGAAACCGTAGGGAAATTGCGGATCATAGTGGGCATCGCCAACATTGAGTGGCGTTTGATCCGGACGCTTGGGCCATGAAAAACTGAGGCGCCCCTGGAAATCGTATCGTGCGTGCCCCGTCGCGTCGGCTAGCAGAACGTCGGCAACACCCTCGCCTTCCGATCCCGGCAACCATGCGGCAACAAAGGCATCCGCCGCGTTGATTTGCGGGTTGATATAAAGTGGCCGCCCGGACAGCAACACAACAACGACCGGAACTCCCTGCGACTTAAGCTTCTTGATCAACTCCAGGCTCTCCACGTTGTCGTGATGCAAGGCCACATCGGTCTGGTCGCCTTGAAATTCAGCGTAGGGAGTCTCGCCGAAAACGACGATAGCGACATCCGGCTTTTGCGCAAAACTACCGTCGACACTTAAGATCGCGTCACCGCCGGACGCTTTCGCAGCGTCGGAGATGCCCTTGTAAATTGAAGTTGCGCCGGGAAAATCTTCCGGCCCATTGTCTTTGCCCTGCCACGACAGCGTCCAGCCCCCGGATTGCATCGCTACACTATCGGCGCCGTCGCCCGCCACCAGAATTCTCGCTCCAGCCCGAATTGGCAGAAGTGGCTTCTGGTTTTCCGCTGTGTTGTTCTTCAGCAGCACCAACGACTTGCGAACCGCCTCACGCGCGATGGCACGATGTTCGGGCGAACCCAAAGGCTTAAATGTATTGGGCCGATCCTTCGGTGCAGGTTCGTCAAACACTCCAGCGCGAAACTTGACGCGCAAGATACGCCGCACGGCGTCATCAAGGCGGCTGATGGAAATGACTCCCCCCTTCACGTCGCGCACAAGATTCGCGTGTAACAGCTTGAAATCTTGCGGCTGGTTAAACACATCCAGCCCAGCATTGAAGGCAGCGGCACAGTCTGAATTCGTGCAGCCCGGTATCTGACCATGAGCCAGCCAATCGCCCATGATCATGCCATCGAAGCCCATATGATCTTTCAATATTCCGGTCAGCAGCGCCTTATTGCCATGCATCTTGACGCCGTGCCAGCTGTTGTAAGAAGCCATCACAGATTGCACGCCAGCATCAATCGCACTCTTATAGCCCGCCGCATGCAGCCGCGCGAGGTCGGCCTCGGAGGCCAAACTATCGCCTTGGTCACGGCCACCTTCGGTCGAACCATCGCCCAGAAAATGCTTGGCGGTTGAAATCACGTGATCCTTGTCGAGAAAACTCGTGCCCGTACCCTCGATCCCTTCCACCGCGGCGCGGGCATAGGCGGATACGATCTTCGGGTCTTCGCTATAGCTTTCGTAGGAGCGGCCCCAACGGTCGTCGCGCGCCACGGCGATGGTTGGAGAAAAAGTCCAATCCATGCCCACAGCGCGGACTTCTGCCGCGGTCACAGCGCCAATTCGCTTCATCAACTCCGGATCATGGGCCGCACCCAACCCAATATTGTGCGGAAAAAGTGTCGCTCCAAACACATTGTTGTGTCCGTGAACGGCATCGGAAGCCCAGATCAGCGGAATCACATTCTTATGCGCCTTCGGGTCGACCGAAGCCTCGTAATAAGGCTCGATCAAATTCACCCAATCCTTCGCGGAGGCATGCTTGTTGCCGCCGGGCACAGACCCGCCCCCGTTCTCGATGGAGCCGATGTGATAGGTCCGCACATCCTCCGGGGTCATGGACTTAAACTCCGGCTGAACCACCTGCCCCACCTTTTCCTCCACGCTCATGCGACCAAGTAGTCGAGTGATGCGGGCTTCCATGGCGGGGTCTCGCTTTACAATCGAATGCCCGACTGGCCACAAGTTGGGATGAATTTTGAGCAAGCCGACTGTGGGC